>NZ_JBIAXU010000017.1:0-179290 GCF_042896985.1 Streptomyces sp. NPDC001194
ACATTCCGAACCCGGAAGCTAAGCCTTTCAGCGCCGATGGTACTGCAGGGGGGACCCTGTGGGAGAGTAGGACGCCGCCGAACAATCATTGTGGGGAAGCCCCGCACCTTATGGTGCGGGGCTTTTCTGCGTTCTGGGCCCGTTTGGCCCGTGAGCAATCCGGTTCCGCTTTCCTTACCAGTCGGCGGGGTAGCTCTTGAGGCTGGCGGTGTCGAGCGTCCAGCGGCCGGCGGTGACGGTGTCCCCGAACGCGTACGGGACCTTCTTGCGGTAGCGGATGCCGTCGGGTCCCTCCGAGGGGTCGCTGTGCACCGTGACGGACTTCTTGTCCTTGCGGGGATCCACCACGACGTACAGCGGGACACTCATGCGGGGGTAGTCGTGCAGCTTGTCGCGGATGTCGGTGAGGGAATTCGTACGGGAGACGACCTCCACCACCATCAGGACATCGCGCGAATTGACGACCTTCGCCGTGTCGTCCGTGTCCTCTTCGGCGATGACCATGAGGTTGGGGACTTTGGTCAGACCGGTGAGTGGATCGCCCATGTTCGTGTCGTTGACGGCCATGACCTCGGGTGTCTGAGCCTCGATCTGGCGGCGTAGCCGCACCACGTTAAGCCCATGGGGAGCGGTGGGCTCATCATCGTGAGGAAGATCTGACCGTCGGTGGTCTGCACCTTTCACTGGTCTTCCTGATGCTCGGCCAGCTCCGCGAGCTGCTCCGCGAAGTCGTGCATGCGGCGGATCTGCTCAGGGGTGAGGTCGGCCATGGTGCTCCTCCTGGTGGGTGCCCGACCAGCGTATCCAGTGGGCACCCGCTAGAGGCGGCCTGCGGATTTCAGGGCCAGGTAGGCATCGGCCAGGGCCGGGGCCAGGGTGTCCGGGGTGGCGTCGACGACGTGGACTCCGTGGCGGGACAGCTGGTCCGCGGTGCGGCGGCGGGTGGCCTGGGACTGGGTGCCGGCCGCGGCCTCGTAGACCGCTTCGAGCGTGCCGCGGGAGCGGGACATCTCCTCGACCCGGGGGTCCGCCACCGAGGCCAGCAGGACCGTGTGGCGCTGGGTGAGGCGGGGGAGGAGCGGGAGCAGGCCTTCCTCTACCGGGGCGGCGTCCAGGCTCGTCAGGAGGACCACCAGGGACCGGCGCGGGGCGTTGCGGAGGATGGTGGAGACCAGGGTGCGGGCGTCGGTTTCGACGAGTTCCGGTTCCAGCGTGGCCATGGCGTTGACGAAGGCGGGCAGGACGTCGCCGGCCGCGCGGCCGGCGACCTGCGCGCGGGTGCGGCGGTCGTGGGCCAGCAGGTCGACGCGGTCACCGGCGCGGGAGGCGAGGGCGGCCAGCAGCAGGGCCGCGTCCATGGCCGAGTCCAGGCGGGGGGCGTCGCCGACGCGGCCCGCCGACGTACGGCCGGTGTCCAGGCAGATCAGGATGTGCCGGTCGCGTTCCGGACGCCAGGTGCGGACGGCGACCTTGTGCTGGCGGGCGGTGGCCCGCCAGTCGATGGAGCGGGTGTCGTCGCCGGGGACGTAGTCGCGGAGGCTGTCGAACTCGGTGCCCTCGCCGCGGGTCAGGACGCTCGTACGGCCGTCCAGTTCGCGCAGGCGGGCCAGGCGCGAGGGGAGGTGCTTGCGGCTGGTGAAGGGCGGCAGGACCCGGACCGTCCAGGGGACGGTGTGGGTGCCCTGGCGGGCGAGCAGGCCGAGCGGTCCGTACGAGCGGACCGTCACGCGGTCGGCGCGCCGGTCTCCGCGGCGGGTGGGGAGCAGCCGGGTGGTGATCCGGCGGCGTTCCCCGGCCGGGATCGCGAGGGTGTGCCGGGAGGCGTCCGTCTCGGTGCCCGGGAGCCAGCTGCTGGGCGGCCAGGCGTCGCGGATCCGGGCGCGCAGCGGGCGGGTTCCCGGGTTGGTGACGGTGAGGTGGACCTCGGCGGGCTCGCCGAGGCGGACGGAGGTGTCACCCGAGCGGGTGAAGGTGAGGCTTCGGACCGGGGCCGCGAGGGCGTAGTCGACGGCGCAGGCCAGGGCGAGGGTGCCGTTGACGGCGAGCATCCCCGTCCAGCTCGGTTCGAGGATGCCGACGGGGAGGCTGCCGAGGGCCGCCAGCAGGGCGGCGCGTCCGGTGAGGGCCATCAGCGCGGGACGGGGACGTGGGACAGGATCGCGGTGATGACGGCATCGGCCGTGACCCCTTCCATCTCGGCCTCGGGGCGGAGCTGGACGCGGTGGCGCAGGGTCGGCAGGGCGAGGGCCTTGACGTCGTCGGGGGTGACGTAGTCGCGGCCGGTGAGCCAGGCCCAGGCGCGGGCGGTGGCCAGCAGGGCGGTCGCGCCGCGAGGGGAGACGCCGAGGGTGAGGGAAGGCGATTCGCGGGTGGCGCGGCAGACGTCGACGACGTACCCGGCGATCTCGGGGGAGACGGACACCTTGGCGACGGCCTCGCGGGCGGCTTCGAGCTCGGCCGGGCCCGCGACGGCGCGCAGGCCCGCGGCGTGGAGGTCGCGGGGGTTGAAGCCGGCCGCGTGCCGGGTCAGTACGCCGATCTCGTCCTCGCGGGAGGGGAGGGGCACCGTGAGCTTGAGGAGGAAGCGGTCGAGCTGGGCCTCGGGGAGGGGGTAAGTGCCCTCGTACTCGACGGGGTTCATCGTGGCGGCGACGAGGAAGGGCTCGGGCAGCGCGCGCGGGGTGCCGTCGACGGTGACCTGGCGCTCCTCCATGGCCTCGAGGAGGGAGGACTGGGTCTTGGGCGGGGTCCGGTTGATCTCGTCCGCGAGGAGGAGGTTGGTGAAGACCGGGCCGTTCTGGAAGGAGAACTCGGCGGTGCGGGCGTCGTAGACGAGCGAGCCGGTGACGTCGCTGGGCATCAGGTCCGGGGTGAACTGGACGCGTTTGGTGTCGAGTTCGAGGGAGGCGGCGAGGGCCCGCACGAGGAGGGTCTTCGCGACGCCGGGTACGCCTTCGAGGAGGACGTGGCCGCGGCACAGGAGGGCGACGACGAGACCGGTGACGGCCGAGTCCTGGCCGACGACGGCCTTTCCGATCTCGGTGCGGATCGCTTCCAGGGAGGAGCGGGCGCTGTCCGTGGTGGCCGTCATGAGGTGCGGACCTCTCTTTCGAGGGCGTCGAGGTGGTCGGCGAGCGCGACGAGCGCCGCGTCGGTGGCGGGTGTGGTGCCGAAGAGGAGGGCGGTCAGGTCTTGCCGGCGCTCCGTCAGGCGTCCGGATACGGCGGGGAGCAGGGCCGCGGGGTCGTGGGCCTGGGCGGGTGGTACGCCGACCAGGGCGGCCAGGCGTTCACGGGCGGCGGCGCGCAGCACGGTGGCGGCTCGGTCGCGGGCGTCGGCCTTGCGGTAGAGGCGGGCGCGGCCCTCGGTGGTCTCGGAGGCGCGGATGGCGACGGGCAGCTTCTCGGTGACGAGGGGGCCGAGCCGGCGGGCGCGCCAGAGGGCGGCGAGGGCGGCGGCGACGAAGAGCTGGAGGAAGGCCCAGCTCCAGCCGCGGGGGAGGAGATCGAGGAAGCTCCGCTCCTGGGCGGGGCCTTCGTCCTGGGCGTCGGCGAGGGAGGGCAGGTACCAGACGAGGTCGGGGCGGGAGCCGAGGAGTTGGAGGGCGAGGGAGGCGTTGCCCTCGGAGGCGAGCTCCTTGTTGAGGAGGATCGTCTCGGAGCCGAGGAGGACGGTGTCGCCGCCGGTGGTGCCGGTGGGGAGGACGAGGAGGGTGGGGTGGCCGCCGCTGGGGTAGCAGGCGGTGCCGGTGGCTCCGTCGGTGGTGTAGCGGTGGTCGCCGCCGGTGGCCGCGCGGCCGGCCGAGAGGGCGGCGGGCAGGGCGCAGCCGGGGTCGAGGTCCTGGTCGAAGGCGATGCCCTTGGTGCGGGCGGCGGGGGCCAGGTCGGGGAGGCTGGGGCTGCCGGGGGCGAGCAGGACGGTGCGGCCGCCGGAGAGGTCGATGGCGGAGCGGATGGCGCGCAGCTGGCTCTCGCCGAGCCGGTCGGGGTCGGTGACCAGCAGGGTGGTGCCGGGGCCGGCCGCGGCGGCGGCTTCGCGGGCGGTGGTGACGACGCGGGTGGTGACTCCGCGGGCCTGGAGGAGCTCGGCCACGGCCCTGCTGCCGTCGGGGTCGGCGGAGCGCGGGTCGAGTCGGCCGTGGCGGCTGCCGGATGTGAGGGCGGCGAGGGTGACGGCGGCGACGAGCAGGATGCCGAGGCAGATCAGGAAGCCGCGGCCGCGGCGCCAGAGGGTGGCGGGTGTGGTGCCGGGGGCTGCCGTGCGGGTGGCGCCGCCGGGGGCCGCGCCCGCCGCCGTGGCGTCGGCCGGGGTCGCGCCGTGGCGGGTGCCGGGCGGTCCGGGGGTGTGCGCGGCCGGGCCGGGCGCGGGGTCGGCGGGGTCGGCGGTGCCGGGGGTGCCCGGGTGGGGGGCCGTCATGAGGGGGTGCCCGTCAGGAGGGGCTTCGTCCGGGTCAGGGCGAGGTCCAGGGTGCGCAGGTGGGCGTACGTCTCGGCGTTGGCGGTGCGGCCGCCGTAGGTGACGTCGTCGAAGGCGCGGGCCGCCGCGCGGAGGGCTTCGGCGTGGTCCGGGAGGGAGGCGGCGGCTTCGGCGGCGGCCTCGTCGGCGGTGCGGCCGGGGCGCGGGTCGAGCACGGTGCGCTCCTCCAGGGAGCGGACGACGGCCCGCATGCGTTCCTGGACGGCGGCGGTCCAGCGGCTCTCGGCGGCGTAGGCCTCGGCGGCGGTGCGGTGGTCGGCGGCGCTGCGCAGGCCGTCGCCGAAGAGGGCGGCCGAGGCGGTGGCGGTCCGGCGGGGGGAGCCGAGCCGCCACCACAGGGCGGCGATGCCGAGGGCGGCCAGGGCGGCGATCGCGACCAGGCCCAGGGTGCCGCCGGGGGTGGCGCCCGAGGCGTGGTCGAAGAGGTTGCCGACCCACTCCCAGAAGCGGTCCAGGGCGCGCTGGAGCAGTCCCGGGTCGTCCTGGTGGTACAGCGGCTTGGACAGCTCGCGTTCGGCCGCCTCGCGGGCGGGACCGCGCGGTGTCGTGACCGGTGGTTTCTCCGCGGTCAGCAGGAGCGCCGCGGAGCGTGTGATGAGGCCCCCCGTACTCATCATCGGCGCATCAGCCTCCGGTCGGCGGTGCGGCCGGGTGCGAGCCGTAGTTCTCCAGGCCCGCCGCCCGGGCGAGTTCCAGGTCGAGGGCTTCGCGGCGGATGCGCTGGTCGACGTAGAGGAGGACGGTGACGCCCGACTGGATCGGCATGGTGATGGTCTGCGCGATGACAGCGCCGACCGCCGAGAGGATGAGGGCGGCCCAGCCGGTGGCGGCGGTGCCGTCCTCCAGGCCGGACACTCCGCCGTCGGCGAGGCCGATCGCGAGCCCGACGGCCGTCAGAGGCCAGACGATGATGGCGGAGACGAAGGTGGTGATGAGGCCGGTCAGGGCGGTGATGCCGAAGATGCGCCACCAGGAGCCCTGGACGAGCCGCGAGGAGCGGCGCAGCGAGGTGGCCACGCTGCTCTTCTCCAGCATCAGGGCGGGCGAGGCCAGGCTGAACTTGATCCCGAGCCAGAGGATGAGCGGCAGGGCGGCGAAGCCGCCGAGGAGGCCGAGGCCGAGGCTGCCCAGGGCGATGCCGGGCAGGAGCAGGACGCCGACGAGGGCGGCGCCGCCGATGCCGAGCAGGAGGGTCAGGCCGAGCAGGCGCAGGAGCTGGGGGCGGGCCTCGCGCCAGGCGGTGCCGATCGTGGAGCCGTGGCCGAGGACGGCCCGGCTGAAGATCATCGTGAGCATGGCGGTGGCCACGATGGTGCCGATGAGCTGGATGAACCCGTTCGCGATCAGGGCGAGCATGCTGCCGCCGAGGGCGTCGACCAGTTCGCGCAGGCTCGCCTCGTCGCCGGAGGTGACGGGCAGGTCGGAGAGCGTGTACTTCTGCACGACAACGGTGATGACCTGGACGACGGTGGCCACGACCAGGGTGATCGGCAGGACCGAGCGCCAGTGGCTGCGCATGGTGGCGACGGCGCCGTCGAGGATCTCGCCCAGGTCCAGGGGGCGCAGGGGGATCACGCCGGGCTTGGCGGCCGGGGGCTTGCCCCACTGGCCGGGGGCGCCGGGGTGGCCGTAGCGGCCTCCCTGGGGGCCCTGTGGGCCGCCGTACGATCCCCAGCCCGTGCCCGGCTGCGGCTGCTGGGGCGGGGTCGGGGGTGCCTGGGGGCTGCCGGGGCTGGACCACTCGCCGGGCGGCGGCTGCTCGGCGGACCACTTCGGTCCGCCGGCGGGGGGCTGCTGCGCGGGCGGCTGTGCGCCGTCGGCGGCGCCCTGGCCGTCGGGCGTGCCCGGCTGCTCGCCGTCGGACGGGGAGGGTCCGGGCGCGGCCCAGCCCGGGGAGTCGTTCATCGTCGCTCCTTACACGTGCACTGCGGGGGCGGGGGCCGTTCGGCTGCCATCGTGCCACGTGGGAACGTTGAGCGGACCGGCCGTCCCCCCGGATCTCCGGCAGCCCGCGCCTTCAATTGTCGCCCGGATGCGGGGCAGACTGGTCGCGCTGATGTCCACGCAGGTCCGAGGGGCGATTTCCAGCCCTTTTGGCTGTGGGACAGCTCACCGCCGGGTAACGATTGGCTAATGGGATGATGTCAAGCATGAAGGGACGAGTCCTTGTCGTCGACGACGACACCGCGCTGGCCGAGATGCTCGGCATTGTGCTGCGTGGAGAAGGTTTTGAGCCGTCGTTCGTAGCTGACGGTGACAAGGCGCTGGCTGCCTTCCGCGAGGCGAAGCCGGATCTCGTGCTGCTCGACCTCATGCTTCCCGGTCGGGACGGCATAGAGGTCTGCAGACTGATCCGGGCCGAATCAGGCGTGCCGATCGTCATGCTCACCGCGAAGAGCGACACGGTGGACGTGGTCGTGGGCCTGGAGTCCGGGGCCGACGACTACATCGTCAAGCCGTTCAAGCCGAAGGAGCTGGTGGCCCGCATCCGGGCCCGCCTGCGCCGGTCGGAGGAGCCCGCGCCCGAGCAGCTGGCCATCGGTGACCTGGTCATCGACGTGGCCGGGCACTCGGTCAAGCGTGACGGCGCCTCGATCGCCCTGACCCCGCTCGAGTTCGACCTGCTGGTCGCCCTCGCGCGCAAGCCCTGGCAGGTGTTCACCCGCGAGGTGCTGCTGGAGCAGGTCTGGGGCTACCGGCACGCGGCGGACACCCGCCTCGTGAACGTGCATGTGCAGCGGCTGCGCTCCAAGGTCGAGAAGGACCCGGAGCGCCCCGAGATCGTCGTGACGGTGCGCGGTGTCGGCTACAAGGCCGGACCGAGCTGACGTGCCGCCCGGCAAGCCCCGCAGCGGCTCCCGCCGAGGAGTCCTGAGGGGAGGCCGGCAGCTCCGTCAGATGGCCGACGGAGCGCCGGGCGGACCGGTGCTGCGGTTGTTCGTACGCCTCGTACGACGACCGCTGCTTCCGGCTGTCCGGCTGTGGCGGCGCAACATCCAGCTGCGCGTGGTCGCGGCGACGCTGCTGATGTCGCTGGCGGTGGTCCTCGCGCTGGGCTTCGTGGTGATCGCGCAGGTCAGCAAGGGGCTCCTCGACGCCAAGGAGGAGGCCGCGCAGAGCCAGGCGGCGGGCGGTTTCGCCGTCGCGCAGGAGAAGGCCAACACGCCCTCGGCGGTGGACGGGCCCGACGCCACCGACAACAAGGTCGGCCGGGACGCCAGTACCTGGATGAACTCGCTGGTCAAACAGCTCGCCAGTGGCGGCCAGACCGCCTTCGAGGTGGTCGCGCTCGGTGCCGGCCCCGACGCGGGCGGGCAGCCGAGCGGGCCGTTCGTCTCGGGCGTCAAGGGTGCCCGTGCCTCCGGGAACGTGGACCCGACGGCGAGCGTCCCCGCGGCGCTGCGCCGGGACGTCAACCACGCGACCGGCACCTTCAAGACCTTCTCGCAGATCCGCTACACCGCCGGGTCCGGGGACAAGGCGCCCGAGCCCGCGCTGGTCGTGGGCAAGCGGCTCACCGACATCAACGGGGACCCGTACGACCTGTACTACCTCTTCCCGCTCACGCAGGAGGAGGAGTCCCTCAACCTCATCAAGGTCACCATCGCCACGGCGGGCGTGTTCGTGGTCGTGCTGCTCGGCGCGATCGCCTGGCTCGTGGTGCGGCAGGTCGTGACGCCCGTGCGGATGGCCGCCGGGATCGCCGAGCGGCTCTCGGCCGGGCGGCTCCAGGAGCGGATGAAGGTCACCGGCGAGGACGACATCGCCCGTCTGGGCGAGGCCTTCAACAAGATGGCGCAGAACCTCCAGCTGAAGATCCAGCAGCTGGAGGACCTGTCGCGGATGCAGCGCCGGTTCGTCTCCGACGTCTCGCACGAGCTGCGCACGCCGCTGACGACCGTACGGATGGCAGCCGATGTCATCCACGACGCCCGGGTCGACTTCGACCCGATCACCGCCCGCTCCGCCGAGCTCCTCGCGGGCCAGCTCGACCGCTTCGAGTCGCTGCTCGCGGACCTGCTGGAGATCAGCCGGTTCGACGCGGGCGCCGCGGCCCTGGAGGCGGAGCCGATCGACCTGCGGGACGTCGTGCGCCGGGTCATCGACGGCGCCGAGCCGCTCGCCGAGCACAAGGGCACCCGGATCCGGGTGCTGGGCGACACCCAGCCCGTCATAGCGGAGGCCGACTCCCGGCGGGTGGAGCGGGTGCTGCGCAACCTCGTCGTCAACGCGGTGGAGCACGGCGAGGGCCGGGACGTGGTGGTCCGGCTCGCTTCGGCTGGCGGGGCCGTGGCCGTGGCCGTACGGGACTACGGGGTCGGGCTCAAGCCCGGCGAGGCCACCCGCGTCTTCAACCGCTTCTGGCGGGCCGACCCGGCGCGGGCGCGGACGACGGGCGGTACGGGCCTGGGCCTGTCCATCGCCGTCGAGGACGCGCGGCTGCACGGCGGCTGGCTGCAGGCGTGGGGCGAGCCGGGCGGCGGTTCGCAGTTCCGGCTGACCCTGCCGCGGACCGCCGACGAGCCGCTGCGCGGGTCCCCGATCCCGCTGGAGCCGGAGGACTCCCGGTCCAACCGGGCCAGGGCCGCGGCCGAGGCGGCGGGCTCGCAGGGGTCCCCGAAGGCGCAGCAGGTCCCGGGCCGCGGTGACCGGTCGCCGATACCGCCCCGCTCGGCGGTCGCCGGTGCGCTGCCGGTGCCCGCGGACCCGACGGCCCTGCCGGGCAGCGGGGCCCGGGTGGTGGCCCGCCCGGCCGATCCCGATCAGGCGTCGGAGCAGGCGCCGTCGGAGCAGGCGCAGTCGGACCGGGCGACGGACCGGGTGGCGGCCGAGCGCGCCGCCGGCGCCGAGCAGTCAGCAGCAGCACGGGAGGATGGCGCAGGTGGACGCTGAGCCCGCACGGGTGCGCAGGGACGGCCGCCGCAGGTGGCGGACGGTGCGGGCGTACGCCTTCGGCGCGGCCGGGCTGCTGCTGGCGGGCTGCGCCTCCATGCCCGACCACGGCGAGATCCGCGAGGTGAAGGCCTCGCAGGGCGTCGATTCGCAGGTGCGGGTGTTCGGGGTGCCGCCGGCCGACAAGGCCGGTCCGGCCGACATCGTCGACGGCTTCCTGGAGGCCATGACCAGCGACGACCCGCAGCTGCAGACCGCCCGCAAGTACCTCACCGAGGAGGCGGCGAAGAACTGGAAGCCCGGTTCCGCCGTCACCGTGCTCTCCGCGGGCATCGACCGGTTCTCCGTGGGCAACGAGAAGGACGCGCCGGGCCCCCGCTGGAAGATGACCGGCAAGAAGCTCGCGACGGTGGACGAGCGCAGCGCCTACCAGCCGGAACCGGCGGGCCGCCGCTACGAGGAGTACCTCCAGCTGGTCCAGGAGAACAAGCAGTGGCGGATCGCGACGCCGCCGAGCGGCCTCGTGCTCAGCGAGTCCGACTTCCAGCGCATCTACATGCCGGTCAACAAGTACTACTTCGCGGGCGGCGCGCTCGTCGCCGACCCGGTGTACGTGCGCCAGCGCAGCGACCCCGACTCGCGGATGGACCCGACCACGCAGACGGTGCAGTCGCTGCTGGCCGGGCCGTCCAAGTGGCTTGGGCCCGTGGTCACTTCGAGCTTCCCCACCGGCACCGAGCTGCGGGAGGGCACCAAGTCCCTCACGTACGACGGCCAGAACGTGCTGAAGGTGCCGCTCAACGACAAGGTCGACAACGTCGCGCAGCCGCAGTGCGAGAAGATGGCCGCGCAACTCATGTACACCGTGCAGGACCTGACGTCCTCCCGGATGGCGCGGGTCGAGCTGCTGCGCTCGGACCGTTCCTCGCTGTGCTCGGTGACCGAGCCGACCGCGGCGGGCATCGCCCACCGGCCGCAGGGGCCGGAGTACCAGTACTACGTCGACGGCGAGGGCCGGTTCGTCCGGATGAAGCTCGACGTCACCAGTGAGGACCAGCAGTACCGGCCGGAGCCGGTGCCGGGGCCGCTGTCGCCGAGCGCGGGGAACCCCGGGTTCAAGGTGGGCTCCGCGGCCGTCTCCTACGACGAGAAGCGCGCGGCCGTGGTCTCCGAGGACGGGCACGGGCTGTACCTGGTGAACCTGACGACGGCCGGGCCCATGCCGCAGCCGGTGCTGACGGGCAAGGGCGCCAAGCCGAACGGGCTGGGCACGCCGAGCTGGGACGCGGCGGGCGACGCGTGGGTCGCGGACCAGGATCCGGCGAATCCGGCGCTGTACCGGGTGCCGGGCGGGACCGGGACCCCGCAGAAGATCGACGTGGCCGGGCTGGACGGCGGGCGGATCACCGCGCTGAAGGCTTCGCCGGACGGGGTGCGGATCGCGCTGCTGGTGCAGTCGGGGAACAGCAAGAACCTGTACATCGGGCGGATCGAGCGGCCCGAGGGCAAGGGCGACGCGGCGCCGGTGTCGGTGCGCGAGCTGCGCCCGGCGGCCCCGCAGATGGCGAGCGTGACGGCGCTGAGCTGGGCGCCGCGCGGGCGGCTGCTGGTGGTGGGCCGGGAGAACGGCGGGGTCGTGCAGGCCCGGTACATGCTGGCCGACGGCTCGATGGTCGCGGCGAGCCTGCCCGGGGCGACGGGGCTGGACGCGGTCGCGGCGACGGAGGACGAGAAGAAGCCGGTGGTGGCGCACTCGGACGAGGACGGGATCGTGTGGCTGCCGCCGGGGGCGCAGTGGCGCACGGTGGCGCCGGGTGGCCGGGCCCCGGTCTACCCGGGCTGACCTGCCCTTTTCGTCGCCGCTTTCGCGGTGCGCCGCACGTTGTCCACAGGGGTGGCGGGGTGCTGGGGCGGCCCGGCACAGTGGACGGATGCGGGGGTGGTGGCAGGAGCTCGCCGGGCTGGTCCTGCCGGCCGGCTGCGGCGGCTGCGGGGCGGCCCGGGTGCTGCTGTGCCCCGGCTGCGCGCGGGCGCTGAGCGGGGCCGCGGCGGGCCGTGTACGGCCCTCTCCGCGGCCCGCGGGGCTGCCCGCGGTGTATGCGGCCGCCGCGTACGAGGGGGCGGTACGGGAGGTCGTACTGGCGCACAAGGAGCGCGGGGCGCTGCCGCTGGCCGGGCCGCTCGGCGCCGCCTTGGCGGTGGCCGTCGACAGGGCCGCCGGCGGGGGTGCGGGCGCGGGTGCCGTGGCGGCGGGGGAGGAGCTGGTCCTCGTCCCCGTGCCCTCGGCGCGCCGGCAGGTGCGGGCGCGCGGGCACGATCCGGCGCGCAGAACGGCTCTGGCGGCCGCGGCGCGGCTGCGGCGGGCCGGTGTTCCCGCGCGGGTGGCGTCCGTACTGCGCCAGCTCCGGCCGGTGGCCGACCAGGCGGGCCTGGGGGCCCGGGAGCGCCGGGAGAACCTGACGGGGGCGCTGGGGGTGCGCGGCGGGGGCGGGCGGTCGTTTCCCGCCACCGCGCGGATCGTGCTGGTGGACGACCTGATCACCACCGGGGCCACGCTCGCGGAGGCGGCCCGGGCGCTGCGGGCGGCGTCGGTGGGGCCGGTGGCGGGGGCGGCCGTGGTGGCCGCTCCGGCAGGATCCTTCGTAGGAAATCGGTCGACAACCCGTACAGAGCAACGCTCTTGTGAATAGATTTGGAACTGTTGGGGAAGGCGCATCGTTGCAGGTAGTAAGAGAGAACAGCCACCTGAACGGAGGTACGGTCCGGTAGCGGGTGCCGACAACCGGCATGGAGGGATATGTTCGGTTGTAAGGAACTGGCGAGTCCTGGTCACACGCACCGGATCGAGAGGTGAATGTCGCCAAGTCCGTGGCTCCGGTGTTCACCGGGGCCTGGTGCGAAAGGGAGACGCTTCGCCGTATGAGGCGGAGCTATCCGGGAACGGAGTTCTGCGTGGACATCGTCGTCAAGGGCCGCAAGACCGAGGTGCCCGAGCGGTTCCGCAAGCACGTGGCCGAGAAGCTGAATCCCGAGCGGATCCAGAAGCTCGACGCCAAGGTGATCAGCTTGGACGTCGAGGTGTCCAAGGAGCACAACCCGCGCCAGGCCGACCGTTCCGACCGCGTGGAGATCACCCTGCGTTCGCGGGGCCCCGTGGTCCGCGCCGAAGCCGCCGCCACCGACCCGTACGCGGCGCTCGACCTGGCACAGGAGAAGCTGGAGGCGCAGCTGCGCAAGCAGCACGACAAGCGCTACACCCGCCGCGGCAGCGGCCGGCTCTCGGCGGCCGAGGTCGCCGACACGGTCCCCGGCGTGGCCCGGCTCAACGGCAGCGGCCAGCCCGTCACGGAGGAGCCGGGGGACGCGATCCCGACCACTCGGATCGGGTCGCTGGAAGTACAGGGCGAAGGCCCGCTCATCGTCCGCGAGAAGACGCACTCCGCGGCACCCATGCCGCTCGACCAGGCACTGTACGAAATGGAACTGGTCGGTCATGACTTCTACCTGTTCGTCGACTCCGACACCAAGATGCCGAGCGTCGTCTACCGGCGCCACGGCTATGACTACGGCGTGATCCACCTCAATTCCGACGAGGCCTCCAGCTCGGCCGAGCCCGGTGCGGGCGCGGGCGGGGCGCTCGGCGGCTGACGCCGCATCCTGATTTTCGGTGAAGTGCCCCCGGGGACGCCGCGGCGTCCCCGGGGGCCCCTGTATGACTCGTATGCGCCAGGTGGCCGTCGAGGGCTCCCCGGCGGGTGGCTCGGGCATGGAATCATGGCGGGCAGTCAACCGGCCGGAGTTCCCGTCCGGTTGACCCGGCAGCTCGGTACATGCAGGGGGAGGAACGATGGCGGACAGCTTCGGGCCGGTGCGCGGTGATGACGGCGGCGAGCCGATCCGGGTGCTCGTCGTCGACGACCACGCCCTGTTCCGGCGCGGGCTGGAGATCGTCCTCGCGCAGGAGGAGGACATCCAGGTCGTCGGTGAGGCGGGGGACGGCGCGGAGGCGGTGGACAAGGCGGCGGACCTGCTGCCGGACATCGTGCTCATGGACGTGCGGATGCCCCGGCGCGGCGGGATCGAGGCGTGCACCTCGATCAAGGAGGTGGCCCCCTCCGCGAAGATCATCATGCTGACGATCAGCGACGAGGAGGCGGACCTCTACGACGCGATCAAGGCGGGCGCCACCGGGTACCTCCTGAAGGAGATCTCGACCGACGAGGTGGCGACGGCGATCCGCGCGGTGGCCGACGGACAGTCGCAGATCAGCCCGTCGATGGCGTCGAAACTCCTGACCGAGTTCAAGTCGATGATCCAGCGCACGGACGAGCGGCGGCTGGTGCCGGCGCCGCGTCTGACGGACCGCGAGCTGGAAGTCCTCAAGCTGGTGGCGACCGGGATGAACAACCGCGACATCGCCAAGCAGTTGTTCATCTCCGAGAACACCGTGAAAAACCACGTCCGCAACATCCTGGAGAAGCTCCAGCTGCACTCCAGGATGGAGGCCGTGGTCTACGCGATGCGGGAGAAGATCCTCGAGATCCGCTGAGGTCAGAGGAGCGCCAGCGCCGCCGTGACCGCGGCGGCCTCCTCGGGGGAGCCCGCGCGCTCGACGCGGACGGCGTCGCAGCCCACCCACTGCGCCGCCTCGCGCAGCGCCTGCGCCATCGGGCGGGCCGCCCCGGGGGTGGTCAGGGAGAGCTGCCGGGCCACCAGCGTCGTGCCCTCGCGGGCCGGGTCGACCCGGCCCTGCAGGCGCCCGCCCGCCAGCAGCGGCATCGCGAAGTACCCGTGTATCCGCTTGGGCTTGGGGACGTACGCCTCCAGCCGGTGCGTGAAGCCGAAGATCCTCTCCGTGCGCGGCCGGTCCCAGACCAGGGAGTCGAACGGGGAGAGCAGGGTGGTGCGGTGGCGGCCGCGGGGGGCCGTCGCCAGTGCGGCCGGGTCGGCCCAGGCCGGCTTGGCCCAGCCCTCGACCTCGACGGGGACCAGCCCCGAGTCGGCGATCACCGCGTCGACCTGCTCGCCCTTGAGGCGGTGGTAGTCCGCGATGTCGGCGCGGGTGCCCACGCCCAGGCTCTGCCCGGCCAGCGTCACCAGGCGGCGCAGGCACTCGCGGTCGTCCAGGTCGTCGTGGAGCAGCGCGTCCGGCACCGCCCGCTCGGGCAGGTCGTAGACGCGCTTCCAGCCGCGGCGCTCGGCGCAGACCACCTCGCCGGTGTCCAGCAGCCACTCCACCGCGATCTTGGTCTCGGACCACTCGAACCACTCGCCGCCGTTCTTGGCGCCGCCCAGTTCGGTCGAGGTCAGCGGGCCGTCCGCCTTGAGGCGGTCCAGGACCGCCCGCGTCGAGCGCTCCTTGTCCTGCAGGATGTGCCAGCGGTGGCCGCGGGCCCGGCGGGAGCGGCGCCGGAACGCGAAGTGCGGCCACTCCTCGATCGGCAGGATGCAGGCCGCGTGCGACCAGTACTCGAAGGCGTGGCCGCCCGACCAGTACGCCGACTCGACCGCCGGCCGGCCCACCGCGCCCAGGCGCGCGTACGGGATCAGCTCGTGCGAGCGGGCGAGTACGGAGATGGTGTCCAGCTGGACGGCGCCCAGGTGGCGCAGGACTCCCCGCACCCCGCCCCGGCGGTCGGGCGCCCCGAGGAAGCCCTGCGCGCGCAGGGCGATCCGGCGCGCTTCGTCGGCGGACAGGGACACGGAGGCTGCGAGCGTCATGCCGGCCAGCCTAGGGGCGGCCACTGACAGCGGGCAGGTACGGCAGTGAGGGGGCCAGGCCCAGGTCCGCGGGGAGCAGGGCGCCGACCCAGGAGTCCCGGGCGGTGCCGCCGCGCAGCACCGCGGCCCGCAGTACGCCCTCGAAGCGGAAGCCGGTCTTCTCCGCCACGGCCCGGGAGCCGGTGTTGCCGACCTCGGCGCGCCATTCCAGCCGTACGGCGCCCACCTCGGTGAAGGCCCAGCGGGAGACGGCGGCGACGGCCTCGGCCATGTAGCCGCGGCCCCGGTGCTCCTTCGCCGCCCAGTAGCCGATCTCGTACGAGCCCTGCCCGCGCACGTGCACGCCGACGGCCGCGACCAGCGGGCCGTCCGCCCCGAGGCGGACCGCGAAGCTGTACGCGGTGTCCTCGCGCCAGCCGGCGGGGACGGTCTCCAGGACGAAGCCGCGCGCGTGCTCGCGCGAGTAGGGGGAGGGGACCATCGTCCAGCGCTGGATCTCCGGGTCCTGCACCGCGGTGTACACCTCCTCCTCGTCCGCGGGGACGAAGGGGCGCAAATGCAGCCGGGCCGTGTTCAGTGTCGTGGGCTCCATGTACGGATTCTGCGGGGCCGGGGCGGGCCGGGCGAGCAGTTTTCGGGCAAGACGTGTCGGGGACACCGGCACCTTCCGGGTACCTCGTACGTTCTCCTTCTGGGCGCCCGTGTCCTGAGGGATGCGGCGGGCCTCCCGGCGCGGCCGCGTCCTCGCTTACGATGGCCGTTGCGGTGGGGCCCACCCTCCGTGCCCGTGTACGAACCAGTGCCCAGGCCCGACCGGCAAGGAGACAAACCTCGGTGTCCGTCTTCAACAAGCTCATGCGTGCAGGCGAAGGCAAGATCCTGCGCAAACTGCACCGCATCGCGGACCAGGTCAACTCCATCGAAGAGGACTTCGTCAACCTCTCCGACGCCGAGTTGCGGGCGCTCACGGACGAGTACAAGCAGCGCTACCAGGACGGCGAGAGCCTGGACGACCTGCTGCCCGAGGCGTTCGCGACCGTCCGCGAGGCCGCCAAGCGCGTCCTCGGCCAGCGGCACTACGACGTCCAGATCATGGGCGGTGCCGCGCTGCACCTCGGCTACGTCGCCGAGATGAAGACCGGTGAGGGCAAGACCCTCGTCGGCACGCTCCCCGCATACCTGAACGCGCTGTCCGGCAAGGGCGTCCACCTGATCACGGTGAACGACTACCTGGCCGAGCGCGACTCCGAGATGATGGGCCGGGTGCACAAGTTCCTCGGTCTCGAGGTCGGCTGCATCCTGGCGAACATGTCCCCGGCCCAGCGCCGGGAGCAGTACGGCAGCGACATCACGTACGGCACGAACAACGAGTTCGGCTTCGACTACCTGCGCGACAACATGGCGTGGTCGCAGGACGAGCTCGTCCAGCGCGGCCACAACTTCGCCGTGGTCGACGAGGTCGACTCGATCCTCGTCGACGAGGCCCGCACCCCGCTGATCATCTCCGGCCCGGCCGACCAGGCCACGAAGTGGTACGCCGACTTCGCGAAGCTGGTCACCCGCCTGAAGAAGGGCGAGCCCGGCGAGCCCCTGAAGGGCATCGAGGAGACCGGCGACTACGAGGTCGACGAGAAGAAGCGCACCGTCGCCATCCACGAGGCCGGCGTCGCCAAGGTCGAGGACTGGCTCGGCATCGAGAACCTCTACGAGTCGGTGAACACCCCGCTCGTCGGCTACCTGAACAACGCCATCAAGGCGAAGGAACTGTTCAAGAAGGACAAGGACTACGTCGTCATCGACGGCGAAGTCATGATCGTCGACGAGCACACCGGCCGCATCCTCGCCGGCCGCCGCTACAACGAGGGCATGCACCAGGCGATCGAGGCGAAGGAAGGGGTGGACATCAAGGACGAGAACCAGACCCTCGCCACGATCACCCTCCAGAACTTCTTCCGCCTCTACTCCAAGCTGTCGGGCATGACCGGTACGGCCATGACCGAGGCCGCGGAGTTCCACCAGATCTACAAGCTCGGCGTCGTCCCGATCCCGACCAACCGCGACATGGTCCGCAAGGACCAGCCGGACCTGATCTACCGGACCGAGGTCGCGAAGTTCGCCGCCGTCGTCGACGACATCGCGGAGAAGCACGAGAAGGGCCAGCCGATCCTCGTCGGCACCACCTCGGTCGAGAAGTCCGAGTACCTCTCGCAGCAGCTCTCCAAGCGGGGCATCCCGCACGAGGTGCTCAACGCGAAGCAGCACGAGCGCGAGGCCTCGATCGTCGCCCAGGCCGGCCGCCGCGGCGCCGTCACGGTCGCCACGAACATGGCCGGCCGCGGTACCGACATCAAGCTCGGCGGCAACCCGGACGACCTGGCCGAGGCCGAGCTGCGCCAGCAGGGCCTGGACCCGGAAGAGCACATCGAGCAGTGGGCGCACGCGCTGCCCTCCGCGCTCGAGCGCGCCGAGGCGGCCGTGAAGGCCGAGTTCGAAGAGGTCAAGTCCCTCGGCGGGCTGTACGTGCTGGGCACCGAGCGGCACGAGTCGCGCCGTATCGACAACCAGCTGCGCGGCCGCTCCGGCCGTCAGGGCGACCCGGGCGAGTCCCGGTTCTACCTGTCGCTGGGCGACGACCTGATGCGCCTGTTCAAGGCGCAGATGGTGGAGCGCGTCATGTCGATGGCGAACGTGCCGGACGACGTGCCGATCGAGAACAAGATGGTGACGCGCGCGATCGCGTCGGCCCAGTCGCAGGTCGAGACCCAGAACTTCGAGACGCGCAAGAACGTCCTGAAGTACGACGAGGTCCTCAACAGCCAGCGCGAGGTCATCTACGGCGAGCGCCGCCGCGTCCTGGAGGGCGAGGATCTGCACGAGCAGGTGCGCTTCTTCATGGACGACACGATCGACGCGTACATCGCGGCCGAGACGGTCGAGGGCTTCGCCGAGGAGTGGGACCTGGACCGGCTGTGGGGCGCCTTCAAGCAGCTCTACCCGATCAAGGTCACCGTCGCCGAGCTGGAGGACGCGGCGGGCGACCGCGCGGGCATCACCGCCGAGTTCATCGCGGAGTCCGTCAAGGACGACATCCACGAGCAGTACGAGGCGCGCGAGAAGGCGCTCGGCTCCGACATCATGCGCGAGCTGGAGCGGCGCGTGGTCCTGTCGGTGCTGGACCGCAAGTGGCGCGAGCACCTGTACGAGATGGACTACCTGCAGGAGGGCATCGGCCTGCGGGCGATGGCCCAGAAGGACCCGCTGGTCGAGTACCAGCGCGAGGGCTTCGACATGTTCAACGCCATGATGGAGGGCATCAAGGAGGAGTCCGTCGGCTACCTGTTCAACCTGGAGGTCCAGGTCGAGCAGCAGGTCGAGGAGGTTCCGGTGCAGGACGCGGCGCCTTCGCTGACCAAGGAGCCGGCGGGCGCGCGTCCGGAGATCCGGGCCAAGGGCCTGGACGCCCCGCAGCGGCCGGACCGGCTGCACTTCTCGGCCCCGTCGGTGGACGGGGAGGGCGGGGTCGTCGAGGGCGACTTCGACGCCGACGAGGCGGGTGACGGCATGACCCGTGCCGAGCGCCGCAAGGCGCAGAAGGCCGCCGGCGGCCGTCGCCGCAAGAAGTGACCTCCGCCCGTACGGGCACCCCCGCCGGGGCCGGACACCACACGGTGTCCGGCCCCGGCGCCGTTGTGCGGGGCCGCACGGGCCGGCCCGGCGGACCGGCTCCCGGACGTCGTGGCTGTGCCGGATCGGCAAAGTTCATCCCCCGCTTTTGTACACATGCGGCTTGTGACGAGCGGGGGGTCGCCGGTGTTTAACTGGGGCCATGGACAAGCGAGTTGAGAGCAGGCGGCAGCAGCCGCAGTTCGAGCTGCGGTGGGGCGGGCTGCACGTGATCATCCACCGTGTGCCCGTCTGGCTCGTCACGCTGGTGACCACGGCCGCCGGCTCCGGGGCCGCTGCCTGGTGGACGGGCCGGTAGGCCCGCTCACGCGAGGGGGTCCATTTCGATGGCCGCGCAGCGCCAGCGGAGGTCCGGGCCCTGTTCCAGGCGGAAGGCCATCGCCGAGACGCGGTCGCCCGTCGTGATGCGGGCGAAGGCTTCGATGACGCCCGGACCGGGGTGGAAGCGGCCGCACCGGCGCAGGACCGGGCGCAGGCGGTCGCGCAGCGGGCCCGCCGGGGCCAGCGTGACCAGCTGGTCGTAGGCCGGGCCGACCGTGTGGCCCAGCAGCGAGTGGACGGGGCGCTGGCCGCTGACCACCGCGAGCAGCCGCTCCGCGAACCAGTCGTGCGGGCCGCGCGGGGCGCGGGCGGGGTGGGGGCGGCGCTGGTCGTGGCGGCCGGGGGGCCGGGTGGCGTTCCTGGTCCTGGTCATGGCGGTCGTCCCCGAGAAGTCCGGGCCCGGAGCGGTACCGGGCGGTAACTTGGTAGGGGACTTCTACGGTCCGTGACCACCCTTCGCAACGGCGCCCGCGCGGCCCTGACGGGCCGGGCCGGTTCACCTATCCGGGTGGGTGCCGTGCGGCCCCGAGCCGGTCCGGGAGCCGGCGCGGGCGTGCGGTGGACGGAGCCCGGCCGCGGCCCGGCACCCCGAAGGGGGACGCCGTCCGTCACCCACCGGAGTCCGGTACGCCCTTCCGGAGCCGGGAAGGGGCCGGCGCTGCGGGGAGGTCGCCGCAGTGCACGGGGTCGGTCGTATCCTGGGGGCGTTTCCGACTACCGAAAGCAGCCGGCCATGCGCGTGTACGTCCCCCTGACCCTCCCCGGGCTCGCCGAGGCGCACAAGGCGGGTGAGCTGGGCCCCGCCCCGCTGCGGGCGTACGCCGTCACCCCCGGGCTGCGGGAGTGGTACGTGTCGGACGACCTGGAGGAGCTG
Source organism: Streptomyces sp. NPDC001194 (assembly GCF_042896985.1). NCBI lineage: Bacteria > Bacillati > Actinomycetota > Actinomycetes > Kitasatosporales > Streptomycetaceae > Streptomyces > Streptomyces sp. NPDC001194. The sequence continues at coordinate 19,970 of NZ_JBIAXU010000017.1, forward strand.
GAGTACGCCGCCCTCGGGCGGGCCGCGGCCGCCTCCCTGCGGATGCTCGCCGCCGACGCGGGCGCCCCGCGCAAGCGCGTGGTCGTGGCCGTGGACGTGGACGACAAGGCCGCCGCCGCGACCCCCGGGGTCGACGAGGCCACGCTCGGCCTGGTGACCCTCGCCGCGGCCGTGCGGCTGTCCGTGGCCGCCGCGGTGCACGTGGACGCCGAAGACGCCCTGCAGGACGTGACGGCGGCCGCCGCCGCCCTGGAGGCCGCCGACGCCGGGGACGACGACGCGCAGTTCACCGTGGACGGCGCCGAGGACCACGAGCTGCTGTGGTTCGGCGTCCAGGAGATCCCGGGGCTGCTGAAGTGAGCACTGCCCTCGTCCCCGGCACGCCCGCCGCCGCCCCCGTGCACATAGTGTGGGACTGGAACGGCACACTCCTGCACGACATCGACGCCGTCATCGCCGCCACCAACGCCTCCTTCGCCGAGTTCGGCTTCGCGCCGATCACGCTGGAGCGCTACCGCGAGCTGTACGTCGTACCGGTGCCGAAGTTCTACGAGCGTCTGATGGGCCGGCTGCCCACCGACGCCGAGTGGGAGGTCATGGACGAGACCTTCCACCGCCACTACTGGGCCGCGGCCGACACCGCCGGGCTGACCGCCGGGGCCCGCGAGCTGCTGCGCGACTGGCAGGCGGACGGGCTCACGCAGTCGCTGCTCTCCCTCGCGCCCCACGAGAAGCTCGTACCCCTCGTGCAGGCACACGGGATCGACCGCCACTTCCTGCGCGTCGACGGGCGGATCGGCCCCTCGCACACGAGCAAGGCCGGACATCTCGTACGCCATATGGCGGCCCTGGAACAGACGGGCGTCACCGCTGCCCGTACGGTTCTGGTGGGGGATGCCGTGGACGATGCCCTCGCCGCGCAGCACGTGGGTGCGAGAGCCGTCCTCTACACGGGTGGTTCGCACAGCCGACGCAGTCTGGAATCGGCAGGGGTCGAAGTCGTCGACACCCTGGCAGAGGCCGTATCCGCTGCTCGCCGCATGGCCGGATAAGTACGCCCAGAAAATGCCCACGTCACTGCGCACATCGTCAAAGTTCGCGACCTCCTTTTGTACAGATCCGGCCCGTGACGGACAGGGGGTCCGGCGAGATAGCCTGGTACCCGTGATCAGCGCGATAGTCATCGGGGGCGCCGCAGCCTCCGGCCTGCGCCCGGCGCACGACCGTGCCCGGGCCTTCGCTGATCCCTGCCGCCGGGAGCCCCAGCCGATCATGGCCAGTTCCCTCCCGGCCGGCTCTCACCACGGCACAGCGCCGATCCCCAGCGGTCACCCCGCGTCGCGGCGCCATGCCATTCCTTCCTTCACCTACGTCACGCAATGGCGCGCGACAGGAGCCAGAGGACATGCAGACCAAGCTGGACGAAGCAAAGGCCGAGCTGCTCGCGCGGGCGGCCCGGGTAGCTGAGCACAGCCCGGCCGGGGGGCTACTTCCGACTGGGTCCGAGCAGGCGGAGCGTCCCGACCGGGACACCACTCTCGCCTACCTCCAGCGCTACTACCTGCACACCGCCCCAGAGGACCTCCTGGACCGGGACCCGGTCGACGTGTTCGGGGCCGCTCTCTCCCACTACCGGCTCGCCGAGACCCGGCCGCAGGGCACCGCGAACGTGCGCGTGCACACCCCGACGGTCGAGGAGAACGGCTGGACCTCCAGCCACTCGGTCGTCGAGGTCGTCACCGACGACATGCCGTTCCTCGTGGACTCCGTGACGAACGAGCTGTCCCGCCAGAACCGCGGCATCCACGTCGTGATCCACCCGCAGGTCGTCGTCCGCCGTGACGTCACCGGCAAGCTGATCGAGATCCTCGGTCCCGACTGCGACGCGCACGGCCCCAAGACCGCGCGCCCCCACGACTCCCTCGTGGAGTCCTGGATCCACGTCGAGACCGACCGCGAGACCGACCGCGCCGACCTCAAGCAGATCACCGACGACCTGCGCCGCGTCCTGTCCGACGTCCGCGAGTCCGTCGAGGACTGGGAGAAGATGCGCGACGCCGCGCTGCGCATCGCCGACGACCTCCCGGACGAGCCGACCGCCCCCGACCTGCGCGAGTACGAGCTCGAAGAGGCCCGCGAGCTGCTGCGCTGGCTCGCCGACGACCACTTCACCTTCCTCGGCTACCGCGAGTACAACCTCGTCGACGGCGACGCCCTGGCCGCCGTGCCCGGCACCGGCCTCGGCATCCTGCGCTCCGACCCGCACCACAGCGGCCAGGAGGACGCCCACCCCGTCTCGCCGTCCTTCAACCGGCTGCCGGCCGACGCCCGCGCCAAGGCCCGCGAGCACCGCCTGCTGGTGCTGACCAAGGCCAACAGCCGCGCCACCGTGCACCGCCCCTCGTACCTCGACTACGTCGGCGTCAAGAAGTTCGACGCCGAGGGCAACGTCGTCGGCGAGCGCCGCTTCCTCGGCCTGTTCTCCTCCGCCGCGTACACCGAGTCGGTGCGCCGCGTCCCGGTCATCCGCCGCAAGGTCGCCGAGGTCCTCGACGGCGCCGGCTTCTCGCCGCACAGCCACGACGGCCGCGACCTGCTCCAGATCCTGGAGACCTACCCGCGCGACGAGCTGTTCCAGACCCCGGTCGACAAGCTCCGCGAGATCGCCACCTCCGTCCTGTACCTCCAGGAGCGCCGCCGGCTGCGGCTGTACCTGCGCCAGGACGAGTACGGGCGCTACTACTCGGCGCTCGTCTACCTGCCGCGCGACCGCTACACCACCGGCGTGCGGCTGCGCCTGATCGCGATCCTCCAGGAGGAGCTCGACGGCAGCAGCGTCGACTTCACCGCGTGGAACACCGAGTCGATCCTGGCCCGCATCCACTTCGTCATCCGCGTCCCCCAGGGCAAGGAGCTGCCCGTCCTGACGGACGGCGACGTCGAACGCATCGAGGCCCGCCTCGTCGAGGCCGCCCGCTCCTGGGCCGACGGCTTCGCCGACGCCCTGGTCGCCGAGGTGGGCGAGGAGCGCGCCGCCGAGCTGCTGCGCAAGTACGGCACCTCCTTCCCCGAGGGCTACAAGGCCGACCACAAGCCGCGCGCGGCCGTGGCCGACCTCTGCCACCTGGAACGGCTCTCCGCCAGCGACCGCGAGTTCGCGCTCTCGCTGTACGAGCCGGTCGGCGCGGGGCCCGGCGAGCGCCGGTTCAAGATCTACCGCACCGGTGAGCAGGTCTCGCTCTCCGCGGTCCTGCCCGTGCTCCAGCGCCTGGGCGTCGAGGTCACCGACGAGCGCCCGTACGAGCTGCGCTGCAGCGACCGCACCAACGCGTGGATCTACGACTTCGGCCTGCGGATGCCGCTGCCCGCGGGCAACGGCGACGCGTACCTCGGGGACGACGCCCGCGAGCGCTTCCAGGACGCCTTCGCCGCGGTCTGGCAGGGCGACGCCGAGAACGACAACTTCAACACCCTGGTGCTGTCCGCCGGGCTCACCTGGCGCCAGGCCGTGGTGCTGCGCGCGTACGCGAAGTACCTGCGCCAGGCCGGCGTGAACTTCAGCCAGGACTACATGGAGGACACCCTCCGCAACAACGTCCACACCACCCGGCTGCTGGTCTCGCTGTTCGAGGCCCGGATGTCGCCCGGCCGCCAGTCCGCCGGCACCGAGCTCATCGACGCCATGCTGGAGGAGCTGGACGGGGCCCTGGACCAGGTCGCCTCGCTGGACGAGGACCGGATCCTGCGGTCCTTCCTCACGCTGATCAAGGCCACCCTGCGGACCAACTTCTTCCAGCTGAGCGACGCGGGCGAGCAGCACGCCTACGTGTCGATGAAGTTCGACCCGCAGGCCATCCCGGAGCTTCCGGCGCCGCGCCCGGCGTACGAGATCTGGGTGTACTCCCCGCGCGTCGAGGGCGTCCACCTGCGCTTCGGCAAGGTCGCCCGAGGCGGCCTGCGCTGGTCCGACCGCCGTGAGGACTTCCGTACGGAGATCCTCGGCCTGGTCAAGGCGCAGATGGTCAAGAACACCGTCATCGTGCCGGTCGGCGCCAAGGGCGGCTTCGTCGCCAAGAACCTGCCGGACCCGTCGGTGGACCGCGACGCCTGGCTCGCCGAGGGCATCGCCTCGTACAAGATCTTCATCTCGGCGCTGCTCGACATCACCGACAACATGGTCGGCGGCGAGGTCGTGCCGCCGAACGGCGTGGTCCGCCACGACGAGGACGACACCTACCTCGTCGTCGCCGCCGACAAGGGCACCGCGACCTTCTCCGACATCGCCAACGGCGTCGCCGAGTCGTACGGCTTCTGGCTGGGCGACGCGTTCGCCTCGGGCGGTTCGGCCGGCTACGACCACAAGGGCATGGGCATCACCGCCCGCGGTGCGTGGGAGTCCGTCAAGCGGCACTTCCGCGAGCTGGGGCACGACACCCAGACCGAGGACTTCACGGTCGTCGGCGTGGGCGACATGTCCGGCGACGTGTTCGGCAACGGCATGCTGCTCTCCGAGCACATCCGCCTGGTCGCCGCCTTCGACCACCGGCACATCTTCATCGACCCGACCCCGGACGCGGCGACCTCGTACGCCGAGCGCCGGCGCCTGTTCGACCTGCCGCGCTCCTCGTGGGCCGACTACAGCGCCGAACTGCTCTCCGCCGGCGGTGGCGTGCACCCGCGCACGGCGAAGGCCATCCCGGTCAACGCGCAGATGCGCGCGGCCCTCGGCATCGAGGCGGGCGTCACCAAGATGACCCCCGCCGAGCTGATGCAGACCATCCTCCAGGCCCCCGTGGACCTGCTGTGGAACGGTGGCATCGGCACGTACGTCAAGGCGTCGACCGAGACGCACACCGACGTCGGCGACAAGGCCAACGACGCGATCCGCGTCAACGGCGGGGACGTCCGGGCCAAGGTCATCGGCGAGGGCGGCAACCTGGGCCTGACCCAGCTCGGCCGCATCGAGTTCGCCCGGATCGGCGCAGGCGGCGAGGGCGGCAAGGTCAACACCGACGCCATCGACAACAGCGCGGGCGTGGACACCTCCGACCACGAGGTGAACATCAAGATCCTGCTGAACGCGGTCGTCGCGGACGGGGACATGACCGTCAAGCAGCGCAACAAGCTGCTGGCGGAGATGACCGACGAGGTCGGCCACCTGGTCCTGCGCAACAACTACGCGCAGAACGTGGCCCTCGCCAACGGCATCGCCCAGGCCCCCAGCCTGCTCCACGCCCAGCAGCGCTTCATGCGCCGCCTGGAGGCGGCCGGACGGCTGGACCGGAACATCGAGTTCCTGCCCACCGACCGGCAGATCCGCGAGCTGCTGGGCGCGGGCAAGGGCCTGACCCAGCCGGAGCTGGCCGTCCTGTTCGCCTACACCAAGATCACGGTGGCGGACGAGCTCATCGCCACGGAGCTGCCGGACGACCCGTACCTGCGCCGGCTGCTGCACGCGTACTTCCCGGGCGCCCTGCGCGCGAAGTTCCCGGAGCAGATCGACGCACACGCGCTGCACCGCGAGATCATCACGACGCTGCTGGTCAACGACACGGTCAACACCGGTGGTTCGACCTTCCTGCACCGTCTGCGCGAGGAGTCCGGAGCCTCCACGGAGGAGATCGTCCGGGCGCAGCTCGCGGCCCGCGAGATCTTCGGCCTGGCCGCGGTGTGGGACGCGGTCGAGTCGCTGGACAACAAGGTCGCGGCCGACGTCCAGACCCGGGTGCGGCTGCACTCGCGGCGCCTGGTCGAGCGCGCCACCCGCTGGCTGCTGAACAACCGGCCGCAGCCGCTCCAGATCACCGAGACGATCGAGCTGTTCTCCGACCGGGTGAGCGAGGTCTGGGCCGAGCTGCCGAAGCTGGTGCGCGGCGCGGACCTGGAGTGGTACCAGTCGATCATGGACGAGCTGATCGGCGAGGGCGTTCCGGAGGAGCTGGCGGCCAAGGTCGCCGGGTTCTCCTCGGCCTTCCCGACGCTCGACATCGTGGCGATCTCGGACCGCACCGGCGTGAACCCGCTGGACGTCGCCGAGGTGTACTACGACCTCGCCGACCGCCTGGACATCACCCAGCTGATGGACCGGATCATCGAGCTGCCGCGGGCCGACCGCTGGCAGTCGATGGCCCGCGCCTCCATCCGCGAGGACCTGTTCGCGGCGCACGCGGCGCTGACCGCCGACGTGCTGGCGGTGGGCAACGGCGATTCGTCTCCCGAGGACCGCTTCAAGGCGTGGGAGGACAAGAACGCGGCGATCATCAGCCGGGCCCGGACGACCCTGGACGAGATCCGCGGGTCGGACGACTTCGACCTGGCGAACCTGTCGGTCGCGATGCGGACGATGCGTTCGCTGCTGAGGGCGCACGTCTAGCCCTCGCGGAGCGGTGACATGAGGGCGGCCCGGGCTTTTGCCCGGGCCGCCCTTGCGCGTCCCCCGTGGATTCCGCCCGTCAGCGGCCCGAGGTGAACCGCTCGTACGCGTCGCAGACCTCGCCGGCCGGGCCGTCCATGCGCAGCACGCCGGACTCCAGCCAGATCGCCCGGTCGCAGGTCTCGCGGACCGTGCCGATGCCGTGGCTGACGAGGAAGACGGTGCCGGCCCGCTCGCGCAGCTCCTCGATGCGGGCCTGGCTGCGGCGCTGGAAGTCGGCGTCGCCGGTGGCCAGGGCCTCGTCGATCATGAGTACGTCGTGGTCCTTGGCGGCGGCGATGGAGAAGCGCAGCCGGGCGCCCATGCCGGAGGAGTACGTGCGCATGGGAAGGGAGATGAAGTCGCCCTTCTGGTTGATGCCGGAGAAGTCGACGATGTCCTGGTAGCGCTCGCGGACCTGTTCCTTGGACATGCCCATCGCGAGGCCGCCGAGGACCACGTTGCGCTCGCCGGTGAGGTCGTTCATGAGGGCCGCGTTCACCCCGAGGAGCGAGGGCTGGCCGTGCGAGTAGATCCGGCCGCGGGCCACGGGCTGGAGGCCGGCGATCGCGGCGAGCAGGGTGGACTTGCCGGAGCCGTTGGAGCCGATCAGGCCGATGGCCTCGCCCTTGTACGCGACGAAGGTGACGCCCTTGACGGCGTGCACCTCGCGCATGCCGGGGGCGGGCTTGCGCGAGAAGATCCGGCTGAGGGCGGCGGTGGCGCCGCCCTTGCGGCCGCCCGCGCCGTTCACCTTGTAGACGACGTGGACCCCGTCGGCGATGACGGTGGGGACGCGGGTCTCGCGGGGGTCGAAGACCGCCGAGGCCGGTGCGGTCGCGGGTGCGGGGGTGCCTGCGGGTGCGGTCTTGGTGTCAGCCACGGCCGTACTCCTCCTCAGCCTTCCAGAAGTAGATGAATCCGCCGACGCCCGCCAGCAGGGCCCAGCCGACGGCGATCGCCCACACGTGGTGCGGGAGCGCGTGTGCGTTGAAGCTGTCGATCAGCGCGTAGCGCATGAGGTCGATGTAGACGGCCGCCGGGTTGGTCTTGAGCACGACGGTGACCCAGTACGCGAGGTGGTCCTTCTTCAGCATCGAGTCGATGGACCACATGACCCCGGACGAGTACATCCAGGTGCGCAGGATGAAGGGCATCAGCTGGCTGATGTCCGGGCTCTTGCTGCCGATGCGGGCCATGACCATGGCGACGCCGGCGCAGAAGACGGCCATCAGGGCCAGCGCGGGGGCGGCCAGCAGCCACTTCACGGTCGGCGTCTGGCCGCAGGCGAACAGCAGCAGGACGAGCGCGCCCATGGTGACGAGCAGCTGCTGGAACAGCTGGACGACCGTGGACAGGGGCAGGCTGGCGCGCGGGAAGTGCAGGGCGCGGACCAGGCCGAGATTGCTGTGGATGGCGCGGGTGGAGGCGTTGATGGAGCTGCCGATGAAGTCCCAGACGAAGACGCCGGTGATCAGGAACGGGATGTAGTCCGTCACGCCGTGGCTGGCGTTCATGATCATGCCGAAGATGAAGTAGTAGACGGCCGCGTTGAGCAGCGGGGTCACCAGGTGCCAGACCTGGCCCAGTCTGGCCGTGCTGTAGGTGGCGTGCATCCGTGCGGTGGCGTACGCGGTCACGAAGTGGCGGCGGCCCCAGAGCTGGCGCACGTAGCTCGGGAGCGAGGGGCGGGCGCCGCTGACGGTCAGGCCGTGGGCCGCCGCCAGGTCGGCGAGCGAGGCCGGATGCGTGTCTGCGGGCACGGGGGTCACGGTGGTCACAAGAGTCGCTTTCGACGGGGTCGGGGCGTCGGCTGGCGATGGGACGGGTCCGTATCGTCGCTACGGCGAGGTTAGGGGTCGATACGACGGAACGCAACCGTATCGTCGTGACGAGTGGGTGACGGCGTGCGCGGCTATGCTCGGTGCATGACCTCTGACTCCGCCGCTCCCGCCGCCGCCCGCCGTGCCCCCGCCGGGGCCGCCGTCCTGCGCGAGGACGTGACGGAGGCGATCCGGGCCGCGGTACTGGAGGAACTGGCCGCGGTCGGGTTCTCGCGGATGTCGATCGAGGGGATCGCGCGACGGGCCGGGGTGGGCAAGACGGCCGTGTACCGGCGCTGGAAGTCGAAGCTGCACCTGGTGCTGGACCTGGTGGGGGCCTTCGCCGTGGACGGCCTGCCGGTGCCGGCGACGGGCTCGCTGTACGGGGACGTACGGGCCCTGCTGGAGGTGATGTCGCACGTGCTGCGGCACCCGGTGGCCTCGGCGGTGATCCCGGACCTGCTGGTCGAGGCGGCGCGCAATCCGGAGATCGCGGATGCCGTGCGCGGCGCGCTGCTGGAGGGGGAGCGGCGGATGGCCGAGGGGATCGTCTCGGAGGCCGTGGCGCGGGGGGAGCTGGCCGAGGGGACGGACCCGGGCCGCGCGCTGGACCTGGCGATCGGGCCGCTCTACTGGCGGCAGGTGGTCGTACGGGACGCCGTCCCGGGCGCGTACCTCGACGACCTGGCCAGGTCGGTGGTGGCGGGGCTGACCGCCACGTCCGCCTGACCGGGTGGCCGCGCCGCTACGGCCGGAGACTCGCGGTCAGGGTGGGTTCCCGGACCGGGGACGGGGCCGCGGGGGTCGGGCGGCGGTCTTCCAGCGGGGTGATCGGCGGGATCGCCGCCGGCTGGTTCAGGAAGACCCGGCGGACCACGCGCTCCGCCGCGTGCCCGTCGTCGTACGAACAGAAGCGCGCGCGGAAGGCCGCGCGCAGCTGCGCCGAGCGCGAGCCCTTCCAGTGGCCCGTCGTGAAGATGTCGACCAGCTCGTCCTGCGTGCGGGCGATCGCCCCCGGCGGGCAGGCCCGCAGGTCGAAGTAGGTGCCGCGGGCGGCCTCGTACGCCTCCCAGTCGTCCGCGTGGATCACGATCGGCCGGTCCAGCGCCGCGTAGTCGAACATCAGTGACGAGTAGTCGGTCACCAACGCGTCGGACGCCAGGCAGAGTTCCTCCACCGACGGGTACGCGGAGACGTCGACCAGGCGCGGGTGGCGGAGCGGCTCGGCGGGCGCGTCCGCGTACGTCAGGTGCGCACGCGAAAGGATCGTGAAGCGCGGGCCCAGATCGCGCAGCACCCGCTCGAAGTCCAGGTGTTCGGGCCGGCTGCGCCGGTAGTCGCGGTGGGTCGGCGCGTACAGGATCGCCGTCGAGCCGGGCGGGACGCCGAGGCGCTCGCGCAGCGCCACCACCTCCTCCGGGGTGGCCCGGTGGAAGGCGTCGTTGCGCGGGTAGCCGTACTCCAGCGTCGTGTACGAGGACGGGACCGCCTTCTCCCACACCAGGGTGGAGTGGCGGTTGGCGGACAGCAGGTAGTCCCACTGGTCGGCGCCGCGCAGCAGGCCCGCGAAGTCCGTGGTCGGGGTGGCCGCCGGCCGGTCCTGGAGGTCCAGGCCGACCCGCTTGAGCGGGGTGCCGTGCTGGGTCTGCAGCAGGACCTGGCCCGGCCGCTTGACCAGGGCGCGCTCGAAGTTGACGTTCGTGGTGAGGTACGTGGCCCTGGCCAGCGCCGTCCAGTACGCCGCCGAGCCCGGGCGGAGCACGGCCGTCTCCGCCGGGAGCGTGGCCGCGTGCCGCGGGTCGCAGATCCACGCCGTCCGCATCCGGGGCGCGAGCTCGCGCAGCTTGGCCTCGATGGCCGCCGGGTTGCAGGCGTAACCGCCGTGCCAGTACGCGGAGAAGACCGCCAGCTCCGGGCGGAGCGGCAGCAGCCGCTGGCCGCGGTAGTGCAGCCGCAGCGCGCTCTCGCGCAGGCCCCGCCACAGCGACGCCCCCGTGCGCCCGGCCGCCAGCCCGGCCGAGCGCAGCACCGACAGCGTGCGGTACGCGCGGCGCGCGCCGAGCCGCATCAGCAGGTGCCGGATCCGGTCGGTGCGCGACAGCGACAGCGGCGGCGGGCCGGCGGCCCGGTAGCGGCGCAGCAGCGCGGAGGCCCGCCGGAAGAACTCGGCCCGGCAGGCGCGCGGGAGGCGGCGCGGGTCGGCGTACAGGGCGCAGAAGTGCTCGGCCATCCGCCGGTGCACGGCGGGCCGCCAGCGCTCCAGCTCGGGGCGGGCGGCCAGGTGGCCGAAGACCCGGTCGTACTGGTCGAAGACGTCCAGGTGGCGGCGGGTGGTGGTGGTCAGGATCGAGCCGGTGCGCCGCTGGCGGTAGTGCACGCAGACCCGGTCCAGTACGGCGACGGACTCGGCGGCCAGCAGCGCCGGGTAGGTCCAGGGGGCGTCCTCGTAGAAGCCGGGCGGGAACCGGAGGCCCTCGCGCTCCACGTACTCGCGGCGGTACGCCTTGTTCCACACGACCATCAGCATCCCGAGCAGGGCCGGGCGGTCGGCGAGCCGGAAGCTGGCCGGACCCTCCTGCGACAGCCGGTGCGCGAGGCGGTTGCGCACGAGCTCCCCGGTCCAGAAGGTGCGCGCGTAGTCGTAGACGAGGACGTCCGGGGAGCCGGTGTCCTTGAGCCGGTCGGTGACGGCCTGGAGGGCGCCGGGGGCGAGGGTGTCGTCGCCGTCGAGGAAGATCAGGTAGTCGCCCGCGGCCCGGGCCAGACCCGCGTTGCGGGCCGGGCCCAGGCCGAGGTTGTGCGCCAGGTGCACGGCGGTCACCCGGGGGTCCCGGGCCGCGTACTCGTCGATGATCGAACCGCAGGCGTCCGGGGAGGCGTCGTCGACCGCGATCAGTTCCAGATCCGTGAACGACTGGGACAGGACCGAGTCCAGACTCTCCTGGAGGTACGCCTGGACCTTGTACGCGGGCACGATGACGCTGAACCGGGGCACGGCACATCCATGGGTCGGCGCGGGCATATCACCCAGCAACCCCCGGCGTGGCGATCGGGTTACGCAGCGTGTGGCATTCGGGTTACTCAGTGTCAACACCGCACGTCAACGGCGTGCGGCGGCCGGTCGTGCGCTACTTGACCGCTCCCGCCATCACCCCCGAGACGAACTGCCGCTGGAAGGCGAAGAAGACGAGCAGCGGGACGACCATCGACAGGAACGCGCCGGGCGCCAGCACGTCGATGTTGTTGCCGAACTGCCGTACCTGCTGCTGGAGGGCGACCGTGATGGGCGGGTTCGCCGAGTCCGCGAACACCAGCGCGACCAGCATGTCGTTCCACACCCACAGGAACTGGAAGATGGCGAGCGAGGCGATCGCCGGCCCGCCCAGCGGCAGCACCACCCGGGCGAACAGCCGCAGTTCACCCGCCCCGTCGAGTCGGGCCGCCTCCAGCAGCTCGCGCGGGATCTCCGCGAAGAAGTTCCGCAGCAGGAACACGGCGAACGGCAGCCCGAACGCGGTGTGGAACAGGACCACCCCGGCCGTCGTCTCGAACAGCCCGATGGCGCCGAAGAGTTCCGAGACGGGGATCAGCGCCACCTGTACGGGGACCACGAGCAGCCCGACCACGATCAGGAACAGCCAGTCCCGGCCCGGGAACTCCAGCCAGGCGAAGGCGTATCCGGCGAGCGAGCCCAGGCCGACCACGAGCAGGGTCGCCGGGACCGCGATGGCCACCGTGCTGAGCAGGGCGCCGGTGATGGTGTCGTTGGCCAGCAGCCGCTCGTAGTTGTCGGCCGTCAGCCGGGTCGGGGCGGTCAGTGCCTGCCACCAGCCGCCCCTGTTGAGGTCGGTGGGGGAGAGGAAGGAGGAGATCAGCAGCCCGAGCGTGGGCATCAGCCAGAACAGCGCGGCCAGGACCAGGAACACGCGCAGCGCCCCGGCCGCGGCCCCGGCGGCGAGCCGCCCGGCCCGGGAACCGGCGCGCGCGGCGGGGCGGGCACCGTTGCGGGCCTCCGGGCGGGTCTGCGCGGCGGCGCTCATCGGGTCCCCTCCTTCCGCAGCCTGCGGATGTTGTAGAGCATGACCGGGAGGACCAGCACCAGCAGCAGCACCGCGATGGCGCTGCCCAGCCCCGGATCGGCGTCGGTGCCGAAGGAGGTCCGGTACAGCTGGAGGGCCAGGACGTTGGCGTCGTCCTGCACCGAGCCCGGCGCGATCACGAAGACCAGGTCGAAGATCTTCATCACGTTGATGACGAGGGTGACGAGGACCACCACCAGCAGGGGCGCCAGCAGCGGCACGGTGACCCGGCGGAACACCTGCCACTCGTTCGCCCCGTCCACCCGCGCCGCCTCCAGCAGCTCCCGCGGTACGGCGGCCAGCCCGGCCCCGATCAGCACCATCGCGAACCCGGCCCACATCCACACGTACGCCCCGATGACCGCCGGGGTCACCAGCGTCGGGCCGAGCCACTCCACACCCGCGTACGCCTCGCGGAAGTTCGAGGCGGGCAGCCGCAGCCGTGCCCCGTCGGCCTTCGCGGACAGGGTGAAGGTGCCGTCGGCGCGGGCCGTCGCCGAGTCGACCACGCGGCCGTCCTTGACCGCCTCGACCCGGATCCCGGCCAGCCCCGACTCGCTCGGGTCGACCGCGTTCGTACGGCCGCCGCCGCCCCGGGTGAAGTCCTGCCAGGCCGTCCCGGTGACCTTGCCGGGCTCGGCGGGCGCGGCCCTGGCCGTACGGGTCCCCCCGGGCAGGTCCTCCGGGGCCACGCCGACCAGCGGGAGCAGCACGGGCACGCCCGCCCGTACGGGATCACGGGTCGTGTAGCCGCCCGCGTCGGCCCCGGCCGCCGGGAGCAGCGGGGAGTCGCGGCCCGGGCGCGCCTTCGGGAAGGCCGAGGACTCCGCGAAGGTGTCGTGCACCCCGACCCAGACCGCGTTGGCGATGCCCCGGTCGGGGTCGTGGTCGTACACGAGCCGGAAGATGATGCCGGCCGCCAGCATCGAGATGGCCATCGGCATGAAGACGAGCAGCTTGAACGCCGTGCCCCAGCGCACGCGTTCGGTGAGCACCGCGAAGATCAGGCCGAGGGCGGTGGCCGTGGTCGGCGCCAGCACCACCCACAGCGCCGTGTTCTTCAACGCCGTGCGGATCGTGTCGTCGTGCAGTATCTCGCCGTAGTTGCCGCCGCCCACGAAGGTGTCACCGGAGCGGTCGAAGAAGCTGCGGTAGAGGGAGTAGCCGATCGGATGGACGACGAGGGCTCCGAGCAGCACCAGGGAGGGCAGGAGGAACGCCGCCGCCACGAGGCGGCGGCGCCGGGTCTCCGCGGAGCGCCCCGTGGCGGTGGCCTTGGCCCCGGTGGGCCCGCCGGCCTTCACGGGCGTGGCGGCCTTGGCTGCCACGGGATCAGTTCCCGTAGGCCTTGGCCGCGTCCGCCTCCAGTCTGGCCTGGGTGCCCGCCACGTCCGACGGGTTCGCCAGGAAGTCCTGGAGCGCCTTCCACTCGCCGGCCCCCGGGGTGCCGCCGAAGGCCGCCGGGGCCTGGTCCGACATGTCGAAGCGGAAGTCGTCGCCCGCCGCGATCAGGGCCTTGGCGATGTTCCGCTGGATGTCGTTCGGATAGGCCTTCGGGTCCACCGACTTGTTCGGGGAGACGAAGCCGCCCTCGCGGGCCTGGATCTCCGCCGCGTCGGGGGAGGCCAGGAAGGTCAGCAGCGCCTGCGCGCCCTTCGACGGCTTCAGCGCGACCGCCACGTCGCCGCCCGAGACCACCGGCGCCTTGGCGCCGACCGCCGGGAACGGGAACACGAGCGCGTCCTTGCCCACCTTCGCCTCGGTCTGCCCGATGTTCACCGCGACGAAGTCACCCTCGAAGACCATCGCCGCCGCCGGCCGGTCGCCGCCGGTGAAGGTCTGCGTCACCGACTTCGGGAACTCGGTGGCCAGCGCCCCGCTCGCCCCGCCCGCCAGGAAGTCCTTGCGGCCGAACAGCTCGCCGAGCGTGGTCAGCGCCTGCTTGACGCTGTCGTCCGTCCACTTGATCTCGTGCTTGGCCAGCTGGTCGTACTTCTGCGGACCCGCCTGGGAGAGGTAGACGTTCTCGAACCAGTCGGTGAGGGTCCAGCCGTCCGCGCCGGCCACCGAGACGGCCGGGGTGCCGGAGGCGGAGAGGGTGTCGGCCGCCGTCAGCAGCTCCTTCCAGGTCTTCGGGGGCTGGACGCCCGCCGCCTCGAAGGCCTTCGCGTTGTACCAGACCAGCGACTTGTTGGCCGCCTTGTAGTACACGCCGTACTGGGTCCCGTCGACCGCGCCCAGCTTCTTCCAGCCGTCGGAGTAGTTCTTGTCGAGCTGTGCCTTGGCCTCGGGGCCGACCGGCTGCGCCCACTTGTTCTGCACGGCGGCGGTCAGCGCTCCGACCTGCGGGAGCAGCGCCACGTCCGGCGGCTGGCCGCCCGCGATCTTCGTACCGAGGAAGGTGACGATCGGGTCCTGCGCCGGGACGAAGGTGACCGTGGCACCCGTCCGCTTCTCGAACTCCTTCAGGACCTTCGTGAAGTTCGCCTGCTCCGGACCCGTCCAGACCGCGGCGACCTCCAGCTTCTCGCCGGGCAGCTTCGGTAACTGCACCGTCTGCCCCGCCGGCGCGGAGGCCTCCCCGCCCTGCGGCGGGGTCTCCTTGCCGTCCCCGCCCCCGCACGCGCCGAGGACCAGCGCGCCCGCGGCCGCGAGTGCCGTCCAGGCGGCTGCGTGCCGCGCGCGCCCTCTCGGGTTGCCCGTACGGCTCGTTCCGTGCCTTCGCATGGCTCTGCCCCCGATGCCCGTGGTGTGCTCGGTGTGACTCGTCCCACAAGGTCTACGCCGAGCCGCGTACCCCCGCAATACCGCGTCGAACCGCGCGGCGGCGCTCCGGGACGGCTCAGGGCGCGGGCGGGAACAGCACGGGTATCGCCGAGACCAGGTGCGAGGCGCGGTCCAGGGCGCTCGCCAGCAGGGCCAGGTCGGTGGGGCCGTTGCCCAGCTCGCGCACGGGCCGGCGGGCCGGGGGGTCACCCATCCGCTCCCACTCCACCGGCACCACCGTCGGGCGCTGCGTCGCCGTCCGCGGGATCCGGCCGGTCACCCGGCCGCCCTGGAAGGGGACCGTGCGCCCGTCCGCGTAGCGCAGCCGTCCGCGGCCGGGGCCCGGCTGGTCGGGGGCGTCCAGATCGATCCGGAGCGGATTCGTCCGGGCCAGCTCGGTGTCGGCCGTACGGTCGGGGCGGGCGCTGGTGGCCACCAGGTGCACCCCGAGCAGGGCGCCGTCGCGGGCCACCGCGTCCAGCGCCCGTACGACGGATCCGGCGGAGGGACGGCCCGTACTGCCGAGCCCCGGCGCGACCAGCGCGTCGAAGTCGTCCACCAGTACCACCAGGCGGGGCAGCGGGCTCGGCCCGGCCGGGTCGGTGCGCACGGCGGAGGCGCGCAGCCGGAGCGTGCCGGTGCGCTGGGGATCGAGGTCGCCGAGGAGCTCTCCGGGGCTGGGCTGGCGGGGCGTGACCATCCGGTCGGAGACCTCCCGCCGGGCGTGCCACTCGGCGAACGGGACCCCGTCCAGGAGCTCGGCCCGGCGTTTCAGCTCGGCGCCGATGGCCTGGGCGAACTCCCGCATGCGGACGGGGTCGGAGGCGACCAGGTGCGCGCAGACGTGGGGGAGCTCGGTGCAGGGCTGGAGCCCGTCGCCGCGCTCGCCGCCGGCCCCGTCGAGGAGGACCAGCCCGAGCCGGTCGGGCCGGGCGGCCGCGGCGAGCGAGGCGGCCACCGAGCGCAGCAGCTCCGTACGGCCGCTGCCCGCGGGCCCCTCGATGAGCAGGTGCGGGCCGTCCTGGACCAGTTCGGCGCCGACCGGCCCGCGCCGGCCGCTGCCGAGCACGAGCTCGGCGCGGCCGCCGACGCCCTGTCCCTGATCGGTGGCGGCGGCCCAACGGGCCATCAGGGAGGCCGGGGTGGCCCGGGCCAGGCCCAACTCGTCGAGCAGCCGGGCGGTGTTCGGGAGCGCGGCGGCGACGGCCGGGCGGGGCCCGGCGGGGGAGGGCTCGGCGCGCAGCGGGGCCAGGGCGCGGGCGAAGCGCTCGGCCCAGGCGGCGGAGACGGCGTCGGCGGTGGCGGTGGTCCCGGGCGGCCAGGGCTTGCCGCCGGTCACCGTGAACGTCCGTACGGTGGTGGCCACATCGCCGCAGAGCACGGCGGCGGCGCCGCAGGTCCGGAACGCGGGGCTGCTCGCGCAGGCGGCCTCGTACGTCTCCGTGAGCGGGGAGGCCGGGGTGGCGGCCGGGGTCTCGGCGAGCGCGAGGAGGTGGATCCCGGCGGCCGGGCCGTGCGGGGCGAGCCGGGCCGTGATGTCGCGCAGTGCGGCGGCGCCGGGGTCGCCGTCGACGACGAGGAGCGTGTACGGGCCCTGGTGGGCCTGGCCGAGGGGGCTCTCGTCGAGGCGGCGGGTCAGCTCGGCGGTGCGGGCGGCGGCCTGGTCGCGGTCGTACGCGAGGAGCAGCCGGCAGTCCTGGCCGTGCGCGGGCCGTACGTGCGGCAGCCAGCCGAGCCAGCCCCAGTCGGCGCGCCGCTCGGGAAGGCCGCGGGCGCGGTCGGCGGCGAGGAGCACGATCTCCAGCTCGGCGGGCCCGTGCAGGGCGGCGAGCTGGGCGACGACGGAGCGGGCCACCCCGGTCAGCCGGGCGCGGGGCCCGGCGATGCCGAGCGCGCCGGCATCCTGGAGCGCGACGCGGCTCCCGGCCCCGAGTCCGACGTCGAGCCGGCCCCGGCCGCGGGACCACAGGCGCCGGGTGGGCCCCAGCGCGGCGAGCAGCAGGGCGGCCGGATCGTCGGCGTCGGGCACGGCGGCCGCGACGGCTTCGTCCACGCCCCCGGCCTCGTCGAGGTCCTCTCCGCGGACCCACTTGCGGGCCCAGGCCCCGAGCCCCCGCTTCCGCGACCGCTGTCCGACGCCGGCCGCGCCGCCCCAGGTCCCGCCGGAGGAGCCGGGCTCGGCCGTGGCGCGGCCGGTGCCGGGCGTCCCGATGCGCATGCCTGCGGGGACCGGGCCCGGGGAGGACGCGGCGTCGCCGCCCCACCCGGAGCCGGGGGCGCCGGGGCGGGACGGCGGAGCCTGGTCGGGGCGCAGCCCGGGGCGGTGCTCGCCCCGGTCGTGGTCGGGGTGGGGGAACGGTCCCCGCGGGCCGGCCGCACCGGGCCCGCTGCCGGCCCCGCCGCCCCGGCCGGGCCCGTCGGAGCCGTGCTCCGCGCCGGTCCACGCGTCGCCGGGCGGCGCGTCGGGCGCACGGCCGGAGCCGCCTGAGCCGCTCCACCCCGCGCCGGAGGCGTCGGGTGCGGCGTCGGGCGCGGCCGGACCGGCCGGGAGGGACAGGTGGCCCTCCAGGTCCGCGACCACCTCGAGCGCGGCCGGGGTGTCGGCGGCCAGGCGGAGCGTCGATTCCCCGATGCGCAGCAGCGCGCCCGGCGCCAGCGACACAGGCCGGGCGCCGACCGCCGCGCCGTCCACGGTCGTGCCGTTCGTCGAGTCCAGGTCGGCCACGGCCACCCGGCCGCCGGGCATCACCGTCACGGCGCAGTGCAGCCGCGACACGTCCGGATCGTCCAGCGGGACGTCGGCGTCGGCCGAGCGGCCGATCCGGATGGCCCCCGGGTGCAGCAGGTGCACCCCGCCCGCGTCCGGCCCCGCCACCACGTGCAGCTGCGCGCCGTCCGTCCCGCCCGGCAGGACGTCCCCGTCCGGCAGGACACCCGGCACCGGGGCGTGCAGCCCCAGCACCGCCCCGTCCACCAGCGGCGGCTCCCCGAGCACCCGCCGCTGGAGGTCGAGCCGCTCCGTACCGGCGTACAGCACGACCGTGCCGCCGGTGTCGGGCCCGCCGACGGTCGCCGCCAGCCCGGAGGCCACGGCGGCGAGCGCGGTGCCCACGGGCGCGGTGACGAGCACGTCACAGCCGGCGGGCGCGGTCTGGTGGCCGCTGCGCGACCCAAGGACGGTCAGCCGGATCTGCATCGCCGTCAGCGGTCCCTTCTGCGCGGTGCGCGGTGCGTGCGCCCGGCAGGGGTACGACGGGCACGGCTGCCCGATCAACCCCCCACCCGGCACGGCGCGTCGTCCGGTCAGGTCTGCCCGGAACGCGGGCTCCCGTCCCGGCCGTTCCGTACGGGTGCATCCTCGCACCTGTCGCCGACAACACGCCCGGCACCCGGCAATAAATGATCTTGAATGATCACACCTCTGCGCGTGTCGCGTACACGCCCGCGCGTGGGGCCTGGCCGAAAAGCGGAGGCGGGCCGGGGAAAATCGCCCCTGGCATACCCCTCAAACCTCACCCTTCGTACAAATGTGCGGCAACCATCCTCCGGCAGCCCGCGTCTTCCCCGGCGACACCCCCTAGAGTGGGCCGGAAAAAGAAGCACGAAAACGAACCACAGCAGGACGACAGCAGGGAGCGCGAGACGTGCGGCCAGTCGGCAGCAAGTACCTGCTCGAGGAGCCGCTCGGACGCGGCGCCACGGGCACCGTCTGGCGTGCCCGCCAGCGGGAGACCGCCGGCGCGGAGGCAGCCGTCGCCGGGCAGCCCGGCGAGACCGTGGCCATCAAGGTCCTCAAGGAGGAGCTGGCCCAGGACGCGGACATCGTGATGCGCTTCCTGCGCGAGCGCTCGGTCCTGCTGCGCCTGACGCACCCCAACATCGTGCGCACCCGCGACCTCGTCGTCGAGGGCGATCTGCTCGCCCTGGTCATGGACCTGATCGACGGTCCGGACCTGCACAAGTACATCCGGCAGAACGGGCCCTTCACGCCGGTCGCCGCGAGCCTGCTGACCGCCCAGATCGCGGACGCGCTCGCCGCCAGCCACGCCGACGGCGTGGTCCACCGCGACCTGAAGCCGGCCAACGTCCTGCTCGACGAGCGCGGCGGCCAGATGAAGCCGATGCTCACCGACTTCGGCATCGCGCGCCTCGCCGACTCCCCGGGCCTGACGCGCACGCACGAGTTCGTCGGCACCCCGGCGTACGTCGCGCCCGAGTCCGCCGAGGGCCGCCCGCAGACCTC
Organism: Streptomyces sp. NPDC001194; assembly: GCF_042896985.1. Lineage (NCBI taxonomy): Bacteria > Bacillati > Actinomycetota > Actinomycetes > Kitasatosporales > Streptomycetaceae > Streptomyces > Streptomyces sp. NPDC001194. The sequence continues at coordinate 39,293 of NZ_JBIAXU010000017.1, forward strand.
CGCCGTCGACATCTACGGCGCCGGCATCCTGCTCTACGAACTGGTCACCGGGCGCCCGCCGTTCGCCGGCGGCACCGCCCTCGAAGTCCTCCACCGCCACCTCAGCGAGGACCCGCAGCGGCCGCCGAACGTGCCCGAGCCGCTCTGGATCGTCATCGAGCGCTGCCTGCGCAAGGAGCCGAACGAGCGCCCCAGCGCCGAGAACCTGGCCCGCGGGCTGCGCGTGGTCGCCTCCGGCATCGGCGTGCACAGCGCCCCCTCCGAGGTGGAGGCCGCCCTCGGCGTCGGCGCGCTGCTCGCGCCCGACCCCTCGCCGGCGCCGGTCCCCGAGACGCCGGGAGCCGGCGGCGCCGCCGACCCGACCCAGGTGCTGCCGAGCCGTGCCGCCGCCGCTCCGCCGATGGGCGCGTACGACCCGAACGGCATGACCAGCGTGCTCCCGCCGGTCGGCGCGGCCGACGCCACCTCGGTGCTGCCCGCCACGGGCGGTCCGGGCGGTCCCGGCGCGGACCCGACCTCGGTGATGCCGCCGGTGCAGCAGCCGGACGCACCGCACCCGTGGCAGTCGCAGATGCGGGCCGTGCGCGACCGCAACGAGCAGACGCAGATGCAGTACCTCGACCCGAGCGAGGACCCCCTGCGCCGGCGCCCGCAGCGGCAGGCGCCCCCGCCGCCGCAGCAGCGGCCCCAGCAGCCCCCGCAGTACCGCCAGGGCCCGCCGCCTCAGCAGTACCAGCAGCAGCCGCAGTACCAGCAGCCCCCGCAGCAGCCGTACTACCAGCAGCAGCCGCCGCCCCAGCAGTACCAGCAGCCGCAGCAGGCCCCGTACCAGCAGCAGCCCCAGCGGCAGCCCCAGCCGCAGCGGCAGGCGCCGCCGCAGCAGCAGCCCCCGCAGGCTCCGCCGCCGCGCGCGCCCCGGGAGCCGCGCGAGCCGCGCCCCCGCAGCGCCAACCCGGTCAAGATCCCGGGCCTGGGCTGCCTCAAGGGCTGTCTGGTGATGATCCTGCTGTTCGTGGTGGCGGGCTGGCTGGTCTGGGAGCTCACCCCGCTCCAGGAGTGGGTGGGCACCGGCAAGGGCTGGTGGGACCAGCTGTGGACCTGGGGCTCCGACATCGTCGACTGGGTCACGGCGCTCGGCGATTCGGCCGGAAGCAGCGGTTCGGGCGGCGGTACGCCCTGAACCGGAGCCCCGTAGCGCCGACTTCGGGGACTGGGTTGTGGATTTGTCGACTTCCGGGACGTGATTTCGCCCCCAGAAGTGAAGGTCGCCGTGTTCCGGGGCGTTCAACCCCCATCCGGCCGCGTAGCTTTGGTGCGTACGCCAGCCGCTGAGGGAGCAGTCGTGGCACGGAAGATCGGCAGCCGGTACACCGCGCACCAGATCCTGGGGCGCGGCAGCGCGGGCACGGTGTGGCTGGGCGAGGGGCCTGACGGGCCCGTCGCCGTCAAACTGCTGCGCGAGGACCTCGCGTCCGACCAGGAGCTCGTCGGACGCTTCGTCCAGGAGCGCAGTGCGCTGCTCGGCCTGGACCACCCGCACATCGTCTCCGTCCGCGACCTCGTCGTCGACGGCAACGACCTCGCCCTGGTCATGGACCTCGTACGCGGTACGGACCTGCGCACGCGCCTGGACCGGGAGCGGCGGCTCGCCCCCGAGGCGGCCGTGGCGATCGTCGCGGACGTCGCCGACGCGCTGGCGGCGGCGCACGCGGCGGGGGTCGTGCACCGGGACGTGAAGCCCGAGAACGTCCTGCTGGACATGCAGGGGCCGCTGGGTCCCGGCGGCTCGCATCCGGCGCTGCTGACCGACTTCGGCGTGGCCAAGCTGATCGACTCGCCGCGGCGGGCGGCGTCCGGGGCGCCGGGTACGCGGGCCTCGGCCCCGACCACCCGGATCATCGGCACGCCGGACTACCTCGCTCCGGAGATCGTGGAGGGCCTGCCGCCCAGGGCGGCCGTGGACATATACGCCCTGGCCACGGTCTTGTACGAGCTGCTGGCGGGCTTCACCCCGTTCGGCGGGGGCCACCCGGGCGCGGTTCTGCGCCGGCACGTGACGGAGACGGTGGTCCCGCTCCCCGGGATCCCGGACGAGCTGTGGCAGCTGATCGTGCAGTGCCTGGCGAAGGCGCCGGCCTCGCGGCTGAGGGCCTCGGAGCTCTCGCTCCGGCTGCGCGACCTGCTCCCCCTCCTGGCGGGGATGCCGCCGCTGGACGTGGACGAGCCGTACGAACCCGACCCGGATCCGGAGCCGGCGGAGCCGATGGAAGCCGACGGGCCGGTCCGCCGGCGGGGCGTGGTCCCGCTGGTGCCCGGGTCGGCGACCGACTCGAACCGGGACACGCACACCTCGATGCGGGTTCCGGGACCGGACGAGCTGGCAGGGGGCGCGCTGGGCACGGCGCGGGTCCCGCGCCCCGCGGGCGGCCACCGCCCGGGATCGGCCCGCCACCGGGCGGAGACGGCCCGCAAGCGGCGCCTGGCCCTGACGGCCGGGGCCGTGGCGCTGGCCGCCGCGCTCGGCGTGGGCACCTGGCTGGCCGCCTCCGGCGACGAGCCGCCGCCGCGGGACACGAAGCACTCCACCCCGGCCCGGCCGTAGCCGGAGCCGGGTGCGGGCGGGAGCCGGGTGCGGGGCCCGGGGGCCGGCCGGTTACGCGTCGATGAGTTCCGGGTGCCAGCGGCGGGCCACCGCCGGGTGGGCCCGGGTCCAGCCCTTGAGCTCGTTGCGGCCGTACTCCGCGTGCAGCGGGTTCGTCGCGTCGTGCGCGACGCCCGGCGCCGACCGCAGGTACTCGCCCGGCACCGTCTCGATCACCGCGTCCAGCCGCGGGTTGTAGAAGAACGGCACCGAGTACCGCTCCACCGCCCCGGGCGGGCTGACCACCCGGTGGTCCGTGGCCACCAGGTACCCCTCCGTCGCGATCTCCAGCAGCTCGCCCAGGTTGACCACGAACGCCCCCGGCAGCGGCGGGATGTCCAGGAACCCGTCGCCCTGCCGTACCTGCAGCCCGCCCACGCCGTCCTGCAGCAGCAGCGTCAGGAACCCGTAGTCCTTGTGGGCCCCGACCCCCTGCCCGGCCCCGGACGGGGCGGATCCCGGGTAGCGGATCAGCTTCGTGTGCAGGTGCGGCCGGTCCGCGAACGCCTCGTCGAAGAAGTCGGACGGCGCCCCGATCGCGGTCAGCAGCTCCCGCAGCAGCCGGTGCGCCACCGCCGCCAGCCGGGCCTGCCACTCCAGCACCACCGGCCGCAGCTCCGGCAGCGCCTGCGGCCACTGGTTCGGCCCCTCCAGCCACAGGTACGCCGGGTCGTCCGGCCCCAGCTCCGGCGCCGGCCGCTCGGCGCCGACGTCCAGCTGGTCGCGCCAGTCGGAGGCCCCGCCGGTCAGCTCGTGCCCGATGCGGGTGTACCCGCGGAAGTGCGGCGAGTTCAGATTGCTCACGGCGAGCCGGTCGGCTTCCGGAAGTGCGAAGAAAGCCCTGGTCAGCTCGAGGATGCGGGCGGTTTCCGACGGGGTGATCCCGTGCCCGGTGAGGTACAGGAAGCCGGTGTCCCGGGCCACGGCGTGCAGCTTCTTCAGGAAGTCGGGCCGCTGGGCCGGGTCGTCGGCCTGGGACAGGTCGATGACGGGGAGGGCCGGAACTGCGGAATCGGCGGGAAGATCGGTGTGCGCGGACGGCATGACGTCTCCGTTTCGGATGTCACGGGGTCCTGTTCCCCAGAGGTGTCGGGGCAGCGGATGGGGAGGGCCGCCGGCAGGGATGGAGCCGGAGCCGCTTGGGCCGCGTACAGGACCAAGTCGGATCGGGGTGGATCAGGCTTGGGGATGGTCCGGCGGCAGACAGCTCGTCGTCGTGACACGCATGTGGTCCACATGGCGGCGCTTGACGAGGAGCAGATTCATACCGTGAGCGTACGCCCGTTCCCGCGTTCATCAGAACGGGTGATCCGGCCTGGCCGGACAGCGCCGTCCGCGGACCGGCTACGCTGGACCCGTGGCAGTCGTCGATGTTTCCGAAGAGCTGAAGTCCCTCTCCTCGACCATGGGGTCGATCGAGGCCGTCCTGGACCTCGACAAGCTGAGGGCAGAAATCGCCGTGCTCGAGGAGCAGGCCGCCGCGCCGTCCCTGTGGGACGACCCGGAGGCCGCTCAGAAGATCACGAGCAAGCTTTCGCACCTCCAGGCCGAGGTCCGCAAGACCGAGACCCTTCGCGGCCGCATCGACGACCTCGCGGTGCTGTTCGACCTCGCCCAGGAGATGGACGACGCGGACACCCTCGCGGAGGCGGAGACCGAGCTGGTCTCCGTGCGCAAGGCGCTGGACGAGATGGAGGTCCGCACCCTGCTCTCCGGCGAGTACGCCGAGCGCGAGGCGCTGGTCAACATCCGCGCCGAGGCCGGCGGCGTCGACGCCTCCGACTTCGCCGAGCGCCTGCAGCGCATGTACCTGCGCTGGGCCGAGCGCCACGGCTACCCCACCGAGATCTACGAGACCTCGTACGCGGAAGAGGCCGGCATCAAGTCGACCACCTTCGTCGTCAAGGCCCCGTACGCCTACGGCACCCTCTCGGTCGAGCAGGGCACCCACCGCCTCGTGCGCATCTCGCCCTTCGACAACCAGGGCCGCCGCCAGACGTCCTTCGCGGGCGTCGAGGTGCTGCCGGTCGTCGAGACCAGCGACCACGTCGAGATCGACGAGGCCGAGCTGCGCGTGGACGTGTACCGCGCCTCCGGCCCCGGCGGTCAGGGCGTCAACACGACCGACTCGGCGGTGCGCATCACGCACATCCCGACCGGCATCGTCGTCTCCTGCCAGAACGAGCGCTCGCAGATCCAGAACAAGGCCAGCGCGATGAACGTGCTCCAGGCCAAGCTGCTGGAGCGGCGCCGCCAGGAGGAGAAGGACAAGATGGACGCCCTCAAGGACGGCGGAAGCTCCTGGGGCAACCAGATGCGCTCGTACGTCCTGCACCCGTACCAGATGGTCAAGGACCTGCGGACGGAGTTCGAGGTCGGCAACCCGCAGGCGGTGCTCGACGGCGAGATCGACGGCTTCCTCGAGGCCGGCATCCGCTGGCGCAAGCAGCAGGAGCAGACCGCGTAGCGAGAACCGGACGCGCGCGAAGGGCCCGGACACCTGAGGTGTCCGGGCCCTTCTGCCGTCTGCCGTCCGCGTCGGTGATCGGGACGCGGCGAGGGGGCTGCGCCGTGCTAGACCGTCTGCTGGGCCACGAGGGCCAGGGCCGCGACGAGGACCACCAGGAGCACGATGAGCGTCATCGGGTTCAGGCCGCCGAAGGGGCCCTCCTGCTGCTGGAGGCGCTCCCGGTTCGCCCGGCACACCGGGCAGCGTCCCTGGCTGACGGGTGCGGCGCAGTTCGCGCACACGAGCCGGTCATACGTCATGCGCTCTCCTCCTCTCGTCCCCTTGAACAACGAACAACGTGAACAACGCCTGAAGGAACGACTCCGTTCCCCTACCACTGTGCCAGCTCCGGCGACATTCGGCGCGGCCCGTCCGGGCAATCACGGACCGTCCCGGGCCGATCCCTCCCGGACCAGGGGATATATCGGGCAACTCCGGACGCCGGGCCCCCACCCCCCGCCCGTTCGCGTATGGTCACGCACACCGACTCCGCACACCTACTCCCGGCGACCGTGGTGCACCCGTGATCCGATTCGACAACGTCTCCAAGTCCTACCCGAAGCAGAACCGCCCCGCACTCAGAGATGTCTCCCTGGACATCGCGAAGGGCGAGTTCGTCTTCCTGGTCGGCTCCTCCGGCTCCGGCAAGTCCACCTTCCTGCGGCTGGTGCTGCGCGAGGAGCGGGCGAGCCACGGCCAGGTCCACGTCCTCGGCAAGGACCTCGCCAAGCTCTCCAACTGGAAGGTCCCGCAGATGCGGCGCCAGCTGGGGACCGTGTTCCAGGACTTCCGCCTGCTCCCCAACAAGACGGTGGCCGAGAACGTCGCCTTCGCCCAAGAGGTCATCGGCAAGCCGAGGGGTGAGATCCGCAAGGCCGTCCCGCAGGTCTTGGAGCTCGTGGGCCTCGGCGGCAAGGAGGACCGCATGCCCGGCGAGCTCTCCGGCGGTGAGCAGCAGCGCGTGGCCATCGCCCGCGCCTTCGTCAACCGCCCGGCCCTCCTCATCGCGGACGAGCCCACCGGCAACCTCGACCCGCAGACCTCGGTCGGCATCATGAAGCTGCTGGACCGGATCAACCGGACCGGCACCACCGTGATCATGGCCACGCACGACCAGCAGATCGTGGACCAGATGCGCAAGCGCGTCATCGAACTCGAACAGGGCCGACTCGTGCGCGACCAGTCGCGCGGCGTCTACGGCTACCAGCACTGAAAGGCCCTTGAGACGTCATGCGCGCCCAGTTCGTCATGTCGGAGATCGGCGTCGGCCTCCGCCGCAATCTCACCATGACCTTCGCGGTCATCATCTCCGTGGCCCTGTCGCTGGCCCTGTTCGGCGGTTCCCTGCTCATGCGCGACCAGGTGAGCAAGATGAAGGGCTACTGGTACGACAAGGTCAACGTCTCGATCTACCTCTGCAACAAGAGCGACGCGGAGGACAACGGCGAGAGCGGGAGCAAGGCCTGCGCCAAGGGTGCGGTCACTCCCGAGCAGAAGCAGCAGATCGAGACCGACCTGAAGAAGATGGACCTCGTCGAGACGGTCCACTACGAGTCCTCCGACGAGGCCTACAAGCACTACAAGGAGCGCTTCGGGCACACCGCGCTCGCCTCGGTGATCACCCCGGACCAGATGCCCGACTCCTTCCGGGTGAAGCTCAAGCAGCCCGAGAAGTACAAGGTCATCACGACCGCCTTCGCCGGCCGCGACGGCGTCCAGTCCGTCGCCGACCAGCACACCGAGCTCGACAACCTCTTCACGATGCTCGGCTACCTCAACTGGGCCGCCCTCGGCATCATGCTCATCATGCTGATCGTGGCCCTGCTGCTGATCGTCAACACCGTGCGCGTCTCCGCCTTCAGCCGGCGGCGGGAGACGGGGATCATGCGGCTCGTGGGCGCCTCCAGCTTCTACATCCAGGTGCCGTTCATCATGGAGGCCGCCTTCGCGGGGCTCATCGGCGCCGTGTTCGCCTGCGCCATGCTCGGCGCCGGCCAGTACTTCGTGATCGACCACGGCGCCTCGCTGCGCACGAAGATGGAGCTGATCAACTTCATCGGCTGGGACTCCGTGTTGACGAAGCTGCCGTTGGTGCTGGTCATCGGGGTGCTGATGCCCTCTCTGGCCGCCTTCATCGCATTGCGCAAGTACCTGAAGGTGTGACAAGCGCCCCGTGTGAGGTCCGCCCAACCCGCCGTGCCTCCACGGGGCTTGTCCTAGACTCGGCGCCATGCCGGGACTGCCCGCCTTCTGTCTCCGGCCCCGCGACCTGCGTCGCGGGGCCGCTCTGACGTTGGCCTTCATCGCAGCCGTGGGCGCGGCCGCGGGCACCGGCTGCTGGGACCGCGCGGACGCCGTCGGCGCCGCGGGCGCCGGGTTAGCGGCCGCCGGTACGCAGAACCCCGCGGCCGGACCCGAGACTCCCCGGGAGGGCGGGACCGGAACCGCAACGGCCGACCGCGAGGCCGTCGCCCGCGCCGCGGCCGAAGCCGCCGCCGAGGGCAAATCCGGCAAGAAGGCCGCCGAGGAGGTGGTCAGCCGCAGCGGCGACCGCTGGGGCATGGTCTACGACCAGGGCGAGTACGCCGCCTTCACCGACGACCTCGACGGCCGCTGGACCGGTGTCGGCCTCTGGATCGAGAGCCGCCGCGACGACCGCATCGCCGTCGAGAAGGTCCAGCCCGGCAGTCCCGCGGACCGGTCCGGCCTGCGCGCCGGGGACCGGCTGCTGAGCGTCGACGGCCACGCCGTCACCGGACTGCGCGTCTGCGACGTGGTCGCCCTGCTGCGCGGCGGCGCCGGCACCCCGGTCGTCCTGCACCTCACCCGGGACGGCGCCGACCTCACCGAGACCCTGCGCCGCGAGCAGCTGCACACCGAGCCCGTGACCGTACGGGAGCTCCCGGGCGGGATCACCGTCATCAAGGTCGCCTCCTTCAGCCGGGGCTCGGGCGAACAGGTCCGGGCCGCCGTCCGTGCGGCCAAACCGGGCGCGGGCTTCATGCTCGACCTGCGCGGCAACCCGGGCGGCCTGGTCACCGAGGCCGTGACGGCCGCCTCGGCCTTCCTGGACGGCGGGCTGGTGGCCACGTACGACGTACGGGGGGCCCAGCGCGCCCTGTACGCGAGCCCGGGCGGGGACACCGCGAGGCCCCTGGTGGCGCTGGTCGACGGCGGCACGATGAGCGCGGCGGAGCTGGTGACGGGCGCCCTCCAGGACCGCGGCCGCGCGGTGGCGGTGGGCAGCAGGACCTTCGGCAAGGGCTCGGTGCAGATGCCGACGCCGCTCCCGGACGGCTCGGTGGCGGAGCTGACGGTGGGCACGTACCGCACCCCGGCGGGCCGCAGCCTCGACGGCAGCGGCATCACCCCCGACCTGGCGGCGGGCGACGGGGCCGAGGAGCGGGCCCGCACGGTATTGGGTGGCCTCGGGGTGGGTCCGTAGTGCGAAAATGACCGCACTATGGCTAAGGAAACAGGGCGCAAGCTGATCGCCCAGAACAAGAAGGCGCGGCACGACTACACGATCATCGACACCTACGAGTGCGGCCTCGTGCTCACGGGTACCGAGGTCAAGTCCCTGCGCCAGGGCCGGGCCTCGCTGGTGGACGGGTTCGTGTCGGTGGAGAGCGGCGAGGCCTGGCTCTACAACGTGCACGTGCCGGAGTACAGCCAGGGCACCTGGACCAACCACAGCGCCCGCCGCAAGCGCAAGCTCCTGCTGCACCGCGAGGAGATCGACAAGCTGGACTCGAAGACCGGCGAGACGGGCAACACGATCGTGCCGCTCTCCCTGTACTTCAAGGACGGCCGGGCGAAGGTCGAGATCGCGCTGGCGAAGGGCAAGAAGGAGTACGACAAGCGCCAGGCGCTGCGCGAGAAGCAGGACACGCGCGAGACGAACCGGGTGATCTCGGCCGTGAAGCGCAAGGAACGCGGTCAGCTGTAATCTCCTGGCATCCCGTGGTCCACTTCGCGTACCATGGCGTCAGCACCGCCCCTCCGGGGTCGGAGCAGCTTGTAAACAAAACATGGGGATGATCGGTTTCGACAGCGGATGTCGATGCAGGGGAAGCGAGCCGAGGAAGCGGCAATGATCTCGCTAACCACATGTCGCAAAAAATAATCGCCAACTCCAAGAGCGATAACTCCCGCTTCACCCTCGCTGCCTAATAACAGTGAGCTGAAGCCTCTGTGAGGAGCGTCAGCCCGGAAGTGGTCCCGGTCCGGATCCTGGCGTCAATTAGGGATCTAAACCTCTAGCCCCGGTCACGGGGGTTGGAGGGAAACCAAACAGTGACTGAGCCCGTCGGAGACTTGTCCGTGTGATCTCCGGGGCCGAGAAAAGCGCAGCGGACTGCGCTCGGAGAAGCCCTGCTTCTGCACCGTTGGACGCGGGTTCGATTCCCGCCATCTCCACTCATCCCATGTGGGCGAAGGCCCCGCAGCCGCCAGGCTGCGGGGCCTTCGTCATGCCCGGGGCGTCCGCGGCGTCAGTAGCGGTAGCGCGCCTTGAGCACCTTCACTTCCTTCTCGTCCGCCCGGTACACGAGGCGGTGTTCGTCGTCGATGCGGCGGGACCAGTAGCCGGACAGTCCGCCCTTCAGCGGTTCGGGCTTGCCGATGCCGGTGAACGGGTCGCGCTGGATCTCGCCGATCAGACGGGTGATCCGGCGGGCCGTCTTCAGGTCGGAGGAGAGCCAGAACAGGAAGTCCTCCCACCCGGCCGGGTCGAAGTGGACGCTCCTCACTCCTCCCCTCCGGCCAGTTGCCGCAGCTCGTCCATGCTCTTGGCGACCGACGGCGCGCCCTCGCGGTCGCGCGCGACGGCTTCCATCAGCCGCTGGGCGTTGGCGGGGGAGCGCAGCAGGTAGACGGTCTCCTGCCAGGAGTCGTAGTCGTCGGCGGACATCAGAACGGCGTCACCGTTCTTGGAGGTGATGCGCACCGGGGCGTGGTCGGTGTTGACGCGCTCGATCAGCGGGAACAGGGTCGCCCTGGCTTCGCTGGCACTTATGGACATGGTCCGCTCCTCCGGTCTTGGTACCACTTCACGGTACCTGACTCGTACCGGAAAGTCGTACCGTCCGGTGGATCAGGAGCGTCAGGGCGGCCGCCGCGGCCGGGAGGGCGTAGGGGGTCGTGGGGCCCAGGTGGTCCACCAGGGAGCCGGCCGCGGCCGCGCCCAGGGCTATGCCCGTCAGGATGGCCGTCACCGCCAGGGTCATCGACTCGTTGAGGCGGCCCTCGGGGGCGAGGGCGTGCACCCGGGACATCGCCGTGACCATCGTCGGGGCCGTGGCCATGCCGGCCAGCAGGAGGGCGGCGGCCAGCAGGGGGAGGGAGCCGGTGGCCGCCGCCGCCCACGGGAGGGTCAGGGCCGCGGTCAGGGTGATCAGGCAGGTCCGCAGGGACCGGGGGCGCAGGGTGCCGTAGAGCAGGCCGGCCGCGCAGGAGCCCGCCGCCTGGAGGGCCAGGACCAGGCCGGTGGCGGCGCCCAGGCCGCGGGCGTCGAGGTGGGCGATCGACGTCACCTCCATCGAGCCGAACAGCAGGCCCAGGGGGGCGAAGAGGGCCAGTACGGGCATCAGGGTGCGCAGCGGTGACCCGCCGGCGCGCGGCGGCGATGCCGGGGGCTGCGTGCTGCGCTGGGAGGTGAAGAGGAGCATGCCCGTCAGGAGCAGGGCGGCCGCCGTGAGGGTGCCCGCCTCCGGGAAGGCGGCCGAGCAGAGGAACGCCGCCACCACCGGCCCGAGCATGTAGCAGAGCTCGTCGGCCGCCTGCTCGAACGACATCGCCGTGTGGTGCGCGGCGGGGGAGTCGCGCAGCAGGTGGGTCCAGCGGGCCCGCGACATGCCGCCGATGTTGGGAGTGGTCGCGGTGGCGGCGTACGAGGCGAACAGGGTCCAGGCGGGGGCGTGCGCGCGGACGGAGACGACCAGCGCCACCGAGCCGAGCACCGCGACCAGCGTCGCCGGGACGGCGATCCGGGCCTGGCCGTACCGGTCGACGAGGCGGGCGGTCCACGGCGCGACCAGTGCGGTGGCGGCCATCCCGGTGGCGGTGACGGCGCCGGCGAGGGCGTACGAGCCGCGCTGGCCGGCGATCATCATGACCGCACTGATGCCGAACATGCCCATGGGGAGGCGCGCCAGCAGGTTCCCGGCCGTGAAGGCCCGGGTCCCGGGATGCGAGAAGAGGCGGGCGTACGGGCCCTGTGCGCGGGGGCGGCGGTGGTGGTGCGGGGCGGGGGCTATCACGAGCGTCGAGCCCGTCACGGTCATCAGCGGCGGCATGGTCCAAGGCTCCGGCGCGCCGCCCCCGGGCGTCCAACACCTGTTCAGGAGTCATTCACCCGGTTCCGTTGTTAGTCTCCCTGCGTGATACCCCGTGATGTGGAACCCCGGCTGCTGCGCGGGTTCGTCGCCGTGGCCGAGGAGTTGCACTTCACCCGCGCCGCCGCCCGCCTGTACGTCGCCCAGCAGGCACTGAGCCGCGACGTGCGGCGGCTGGAAACCGCCCTGGGCGCGGCACTGTTCGTACGGACCACCCGCGCCGTCGAGCTGACCGCCGACGGGGAGCGGCTGCTGCCCCTGGCCCGGCGGGTGCTGGCCGCGCACGAGGCGCTCGCCGCCGCCTTCGCCGGCCCCAGGGCGCTGCTCGTCGACCTCAACACCGACGGGCCGAGCACCGCCCGCACCGTCCTGGAGCGGGCCCGCGAACTGGCCCCGGACTGCGAGCTGATGGCCCGCTTCGAGAGCGGGCTGACGTACGCCGCGGCCGAGGTCGCCGCCGGGCGCCTCGACGTGTCCTTCGGGTACGCCGACGGCCTGGATCCGGGGCTGCGGGCCCGCCTCGCGCACCGGCCCGTGCGGTACGAGCCGCTCGCGGTGCTGCTCCCCGACGGGCACCCGCTGGCCGCGCGGGCCGACGTACCGCTGGACGCGCTGGCCGGGGAGAGCGTGTACGCCGGGGCCGGCAATCCGCGGACCCTGGAGTGGACCGGGCTCGCCCGCGAGCTGCTGGAGGGGCGCGGGATCGCGCTCGCGCCGCCCGCGCCCGTGGCCATGGGGAAGGACGAGTTCGGCCGGGTCATGGCCAAGACGCGCAACCCGGTCCTGGTCACCGTGGACTTCCTCGACCTGCCCGGGTCCGTGAAGCGGCCGCTGGTCGACCCGGTACCGCTGTCCCCGCTGTCGATGGTGTGGCGCAAGGGTTTCAGCCACCCCGGGCTCGACGCGCTGCACCGGGCCGCGGACCTCCTCGCCGCCGGACACGGCTGGCTGGAGGTGCCCCCGGCGAGCTGGCGCCCCGCCGCGCTCACAGGCGGCTCCGGCGGCGGGTGAGTGCAAGGTTTCCCACCGGTCATCCCGCGGGGACCGGGGCCGAAACGCGCCGTTCCTACGGTCGTCACCACGGACGCGAGAGCTGTGGAGGCGTGTGATGACCGGTACGACCGCACCGCGCAAGGGGGGCCGCTGGATCGAGCGGTGGGAACCCGAGGACGAGACCTTCTGGAAGGAGTCCGGGGAGCGCATCGCCCGCCGGAACCTGCTCTACTCGGTGCTCTCCGAGCACATCGGGTTCTCCATCTGGACCCTGTGGTCGGTGATGGTGCTCTTCATGGGCCCCGCCTACGGGATCGACCCGGCCGGGAAGTTCTTCCTCATCGGGACGGCCACCTTCGTGGGCGCCCTCGTCCGGGTGCCGTACACCTTCGCCGTCGCCCGCTTCGGCGGCCGCAACTGGACCGTCGTCAGCGCCCTGCTGCTGCTCGCCCCGACCGGGGCCGCGCTGGTCGTCATGGAGCCGGGGACCTCGTACGGGACCTTCCTGGCGGTCGCCGCGCTGACCGGCGTGGGCGGCGGCAACTTCGCCTCCTCCATGACCAACATCAACGCCTTCTTCCCGCTGCGCAAGAAGGGCTGGGCGCTCGGCCTGAACGCGGGCGGCGGGAACATCGGCGTGCCCGTGGTGCAGCTCGTCGCCCTGCTGGTCATCGGGACCGCCGGGGCCGGGCACCCGAGGCTGCTGCTGGCCGTCTACCTGCCGCTGATCGTGGCCGCGGCGGCGCTGGCCCTGCTGCGGATGGACAACCTGGCGCCCGTGCGGAGCGACACGGGGGCCGTCCGCGAGGCGGTCCGGGACGCCCACACCTGGATCATGGCCTTCCTCTACATCGGCACCTTCGGGTCCTTCATCGGCTACAGCTTCGCCTTCGGGCTCGTCCTCCAGACGCAGTTCGGCCGTACCCCGCTGCAGGCCGCCTCGCTCACCTTCGTCGGGCCGCTGCTCGGCTCGCTGATCCGGCCCGTGGGCGGCGCCCTCGCCGACCGGTTCGGGGGCGCCCGGATCACCCTCGCGACGTTCGTCGCCATGGCCGCCGCGACGGGGATCGTCGTCTACGCCTCGGGCGAGGAGTCGCTGCCCGTCTTCCTCGTAGGGTTCGTGGCGCTGTTCGTGCTCAGCGGGCTCGGGAACGGCTCCACGTACAAGATGATCCCGGGCATCTTCCGGGCCAAGGCACTGGCGCGGGGCATGGGCGCCGAGGCGGCGGCCGCGTACGGGCGCCGGCTGTCCGGGGCCGCCATGGGACTCATCGGCGCGGTCGGCGCACTCGGCGGCCTCGGCATCAACCTGGCCTTCCGGGAGGCGTTCTCGACCTCCGGGTCCGGGACGGCCGCCTTCGTCACCTTCCTCGGCTTCTACGCGGCGTGCTGCGCGGTGACGTGGGCGGTATACCTTCGCCGGCCCGCCCCCGCGGTGCTCCCGGCGGCCGGGGCCGAGGCGAAGCCGCAGCTCACATCGGTGTAACGGCGGTTTACGGACACGAAATACGGCGGAACCGAGCCTGACACGCCGCGTTGACAAGCTCGGTTCCGTTCCCGCGACATGTGATCGCGCGACGTGATGACGACCCACTGGGCAAGGCAGGTCACCATGGACGACACCCGCACAGTCGCCACCCCGACGCCCGCCCCCGCGGCGGGCCCGCTCGCGGGATTCACCGTGGGGGTCACCGCGGCCCGGCGGGCGGACGAGCTGATCGCGCTGCTGCGCCGGCGGGGGGCCACCGTCGTGCACGCCCCGGCCCTGCGGATCGTGCCGCTGGCCGACGACAGCGAACTGCTCGCCGCCACGAAGGAATTGATCGCCTGCCCGCCGGACACGGTCGTCGCCACCACCGCGATCGGATTCCGCGGGTGGATCGAGGCCGCCGACGGGTGGGGGATCGGCGAGGAGCTGCTGGCGCGGCTGCGGGCCACCGAACTGCTGGCGCGCGGACCGAAGGTGAAGGGGGCCGTCCGGGCCGCCGCTCTGGTGGAGACGTGGTCCCCGCAGTCGGAATCCCTCGCGGAGGTGCTCGACCGCATGCTGGCCGCCGGAGTCGCCGGGCGGCGCATCGCGCTGCAGCTGCACGGGGAGCCGCTGCCCGGGTTCGTCGAGGCGCTGCGGGCCGGAGGGGCCGAGGTGGTCGTGGTCCCGGTGTACCGCTGGATGGCGCCGGAGGACCTCGCGCCGATGGACCGGCTGCTGGACGCGGTGGCCGCCGGCGCCGGCGCGATCGACGCGGTGAGCTTCACCTCGGCTCCGGCGGCGGCGTCGCTGCTGGCGCGGGCGCGGGAGCGGGGGGTGGACGGCGCGGTGCTCGCGGCGCTGCGGGGGGACGTGCTGTCGGCGTGCGTGGGGCCGGTGACGGCGCTGCCGCTCCAGGCGCACGGGGTGGACACGGTGCAGCCGGAGCGGTTCCGGCTGGGGCCGCTGGTGCAGCTGCTGTGCCAGGAGCTGCCGGGGCGGGCGCGGGTGCTGCCGGTCGCGGGGCACCGGGTGGAGATCCGGGGCCACGCGGTGCTGCTGGACGCGGAGCTGCGGACGGTGCCGCCCGCGGGGATGGCGCTGCTGCGGGCGCTGGCCCGGCGGCCGGGGTGGGTCGTGGGGCGGGCGGACCTGCTGCGGGCGCTGCCGGGGGCGGGGCGGGACGAGCACGCCGTGGAGACGGCGATGGCCCGGCTGCGGGGCGCGCTGGGGGTGCCGAACCTGATCCAGACGGTGGTGAAGAGGGGGTACCGGCTGGCGCTGGACGCGGGTGAGTGCGCGCCGGTGGAATGACCGCCCGCCGGCGGGGCTGGATGTGACGGCCGGGGTTGGCTAGCGTGCCCTGGTGATCATTGACGGGGTGCGGATGCGGGGCGTCGAGGCCGGGGACGCCGCCGGGCTGGCCGACACGCTGGCGCGGAACCGGGACTTCATGGCGCCCTTCGAGCCGTGGCGGTCCGAGGTGTTCTTCACCGAGGCGGGGCAGGCCGCACGGATCGAGGCGCTGCTCGCCGAGCGCGACGCCGGGCGCGCCGCCTCGTACGTGCTCGTCGAGGCCGGCTCCGGTACGCCCGTCGGGATGATCAACCTCGGCAGCATCGTCCTCGGCCCCTTCCGCAGCGGCGGCATCGGCTACTGGGTCGACCGGGCCTGGCACGGCAAGGGGCTGGCCACCGCCGCCGCCCTGGAGGTCTGCCGGATCGCCCGCGACACGTACGGGCTGCACCGCGTCGAGGCCGGAACCCTGGTCGACAACCTGGCCTCCCAGCGGGTCCTGGCCAAGGCCGGGTTCGAGCAGTACGGACTCGCCCCCCGCTACCTGCACATCAACGGCGCCTGGCGCGACCACCGCCTCTTCCAGCGCCTCCTGCACGACGACCCGCCGCTCTAGGGGGCGTCTTCCGGGGGAGCCCCCGTACGGGGGGTTCCGCATCGCCCCGGCGCCCGGCACTCTGAGAGGCACGCGCACCCCCAGACAAGAGGCGGTGACGGGCATGTGGTTCGACTCCGGGCGGGTGTGCCTGGACCTGGTGGCCACCTTCGCCGCCCCCGCGGGCGCCGAGGAGATCCGAGACGGCGACGAGCTGAGGTTGTGGCTGGCCGGAGCCGGGCTCGTGCCCGACCGGACGCCGATCGCCCGGGTGGGCCCCGACTGGGTGGAGGCCTTCCGGGCGCTGCGCCGCGACGTGGGGAGCCTCGTACGGGCCGAGCTCGCCGGGGCCGGTCCCGACGAGGGCGCGCTGGCCCGGGTCAACGCGCTGGCCGCCGGTCCACCCCCGGGACTGTGTGCCGTACAAGACCAAGAGGGTCACCTCGTACGGGAGTTGTGCGGCGGTGTGGAATGCGGTGCGCTGCTCGCCGCCGTGGCCCGCGACGCCGTGGAACTGCTCACCGATCCCGGCGAACGGGACCTGCTGCGCTCCTGCGAAGGGGACGGCTGCACCCGCGTCTACCTGGACACTTCGCGCGGGCACCGGCGGCGCTGGTGCTCCAGCGAGCTGTGCGGCAACCGCGAGCGGGTCGCCCGGCACCGGCGCAGGGTGCTCGCGGCCCGTCCCGGGTAGGTACCGGGTGGCGGCCGGACGGCGTCCGGACAGTGATCTTCGCCCGGTCACCGGAACGGGCGTGCGGACCGGGCGCAGCTTCGCGTACGGTTGACGGTCGCCCATGCACGTCAGAAGGGGGCCTTGGTGGCCGCGCAGAATGCCGCTGTCGACAGCACGGCGGATTCCGTCCGCGATCGGGAGATCGCGGTCGAGCAGACGCATCTGGACCAGGTGTACCGCCGCCTCGAGGAGAAGATCGACGAGGCCGAGTTCCTGATGAACGACGCGGCCAAACGCGGTCAGGTCGGCACGCCCGGCGCGCTCGCGGAACGCGACGCGCAGGTCTTCCGGGCGGGCATCCACCTGAACCGGCTGAACAACGAGTTCGAGGACTTCCTCTTCGGCCGGATCGACCTGGTCCTCGGCAAGGACGGGGAGCGCGGGCCCGACGGCGCGTACACCTCCGTCGAGCCGGCCGACGACGCGATCCGCGAGGACCTCACCGCCGACATCGCCGAGACGCTCCACATCGGACGCATCGGCGTGCTCGACGCCGACTACGCGCCGCTGGTCATCGACTGGCGCGCGCCGGCCGCCGCGCCGTTCTACCGCTCCACGCCCAAGGACCCGGGCCGTGTCGTACGGCGCCGCGTCATCCGCTCCAAGGGCCGCAAGGTGCTCGGCGTCGAGGACGACCTGATGCGCCCGGAGATCACCGCCTCGCTCGACGGCCGGGAGCTGCCCGCCATCGGTGACGGCGCCCTGATGGCCGCGCTCGGGCGGGCGCGTACGCACTCGATGCGGGACATCGTCTCCTCCATCCAGGCCGAGCAGGACATGGTGATCCGGGCCCCCGCCGCCTCGGTCGCCGAGGTCGCGGGCGGGCCCGGCACCGGCAAGACCGCCGTCGCCCTGCACCGCGCCGCCTACCTGCTCTACCAGGACCGGCGCCGCTACTCCGGCGGCATCCTGATCGTCTCGCCGACCCCGCTGCTCGTCGCGTACACCGAGGGCGTGCTGCCCTCGCTCGGCGAGGAGGGCCAGGTCGCCATCCGGGCGCTCGGCTCGCTGGTCGACGGCGCCGAGGCGACCACGTACGACGAACCGGCCGTGGCCCGCGTCAAGGGTTCCTCGCGCATGCGCAAGGTGCTCCACAAGGCCGTACGGGGCGCACTCGAACTCGGTGACGCCCCCGAGCGGCTGCGCGTCGTGGCCTTCGGGCGGCGCCAGGAGCTGGAGGCCGACGAGCTGAACCGGATCCGGCAGAACGTGCTCAGCGGCACCGCGCCCGTGAACCTGCTGCGCCCGCGCGCCCGCAAGCTGCTGCTCGACGCCCTGTACTCGAGGTCCGGCGGGGCGGGCCGGCACAGCGATCCGGAGCTGGCGGCCGAGCTGCGCTCCGCGTTCGACGAGGACATCTCCACCGAGGACGCGTTCATCGACTTCCTGGGCGCCTGGTGGCCCGAGCTGACCCCGCGCGCGGTGCTCGCCGCGATGGCCGACGAGCGCCGTCTCGGCCGCTGGTCGCGGCGGGTCCTGAACCCGCGCGAGACCCGCCAGCTGGCGCGCTCGCTGCGCCGGGTGGGCCCGGACGGCAAGGGGCCGCTGTCGGTGCACGACGTGGCGCTGCTGGACGAGCTCCAGCTGCTGCTCGGCGCCCCGGCGCGGCCCAAGCGCAAGCGGCAGCTCGACCCGCTCGACCAGCTCAGCGGGCTGGAGGAGCTCATGCCGACCCGCGAGGAGACCCAGTGGGAGCGGGCGGAGCGGATCGCGGCGGAGCGCACCGAGTACGCGCACGTGATCGTCGACGAGGCGCAGGACCTGACGCCGATGCAGTGGCGGATGGTCGGCCGCCGGGGCCGGATGGGCACCTGGACGGTGGTCGGAGACCCGGCGCAGTCCTCGTGGACGGATCCGGAGGAGGCGGCCGCCGCGCGGGACGAGGCCCTGGGATCGCGGCCGCGCCGCCGCTTCACCCTCACCGTGAACTACCGCAACCCGGCCGAGGTCGCGGAGGTCGCGGCCCGGGTGCTGCGGCTGGCGATGCCGGGCATGGAACCGCCGACGGCGGTCCGCTCCACGGGGCTGGAGCCCCGCTTCACGGCCGCGGGCGGTGATCTGGGCGCCGCGGTCCGCGAGGAGACGCGCAGGCTGCTGGAGCAGGTCGACGGCACGGTCGGTGTGGTCGTGGCCATGGACCGGCGCGCGGAGGCCGCGGGCTGGCTGGCGGACCTGGGGGAGCGGGCGGTGGCGCTCGGCAGCCTGGAGGCCAAGGGGCTGGAGTACGACGCCACGGTGGTCGTCTCCCCGGCGGAGATCGCCGAGGAGTCCCCGGCGGGCCTGCGGGTCCTGTACGTGGCCCTGACGCGCGCGACGCAGCAGCTGACGGTGGTCTCCGCCGGCCGCGACGAGCCCGACGCGGACGGGGTGCCGGCGCTGCTGAAGCCGTAGGGCCGCGCGGGTCCGTGCCCGGTGGGAGCGCGCGGCACGGATGGCTCGCGGCCACACGCGTGGTGAGACGAGGTCAACCCCCTGGAGGGGGATCGCTTCCGGCGATCCTTTGTTAGCCTGGGTACGGCACCGACTCGATCCAAGCCCCCGGGCCCAACCTTCGTCGCTTAGAGCGACCACTTGCCGCGAGGCGAGCATGGCGGGTCGGTGTCATAGACGTTCATACAGGTCCGCGCCCCTCGGATACCGAGGGGCGCGGACCTTTTTCGTACGGGCCTACGCTTCCGAACGCCTGATCTATCTCGTATGGTGGAAGTGTCTTTCCGAAATTTGTAGCTGGTTACCTTGTACTGGCTGGTAGGTGGGACGATCGGACAACAGGTCCTGCCGCACCTGCCGTGCAGCGGGGCCCTGTGTGTGTACAAAAAACCAGGGACAGAAGAGGAACACGGCCATGGCAACGGCGCCCAGCGTCTCGTACTCGATGACGGTCCGCCTGGAAGTGCCCGCGAGCGGAACCGCGGTCTCCCAGCTGACCACCGCCGTGGAGTCTTCCGGTGGGTCGGTCACCGGCCTCGACGTGACCGCCTCCGGTCACGAGAAGCTCCGTATCGACGTCACCATCGCCGCGACCTCCACCGCGCACGCCGACGAGATCGTCGGCAAGCTGCGCGGCATCGAGGGCGTCAGCCTCGGCAAGGTCTCCGACCGAACCTTCCTGATGCACCTCGGCGGCAAGATCGAGATGGCGTCCAAGCACCCCATCCGCAACCGTGACGACCTCTCGATGATCTACACCCCGGGCGTCGCCCGCGTGTGCATGGCCATCGCCGAGAACCCCGAGGACGCGCGCCGCCTCACCATCAAGCGCAACTCCGTCGCAGTCGTGACGGACGGCTCCGCGGTACTGGGCCTCGGCAACATCGGCCCGATGGCCGCGCTGCCCGTCATGGAGGGCAAGGCCGCCCTCTTCAAGCGCTTCGCCGGCATCGACGCCTGGCCGATCTGCCTCGACACCCAGGACTCCGACGAAATCGTCGCCATCGTCAAGGCCATCGCCCCGGGCTTCGCCGGCATCAACCTCGAGGACATCTCCGCGCCGCGCTGCTTCGAGATCGAGGCCCGGCTGCGCGAGGCCCTCGACATCCCCGTCTTCCACGACGACCAGCACGGCACCGCCATCGTCGTCCTCGCCGCCCTCACCAACGCACTTCGCGTGGTGGGCAAGGCAGTTGGCGACGTCAAGGTCGTCATGTCGGGCGCCGGCGCGGCCGGTACGGCCATCCTCAAGCTGCTCCTCGCGGCCGGCGTGAAGAACGTGGTCAGCGCCGACATCCACGGTGTCGTGCACGCGGGCCGCCCCGACCTGGTCGACGCGGCCGCCGACTCCCCGCTGCGCTGGATCGCCGACAACACCAACCCCGAGGGCTACACCGGCACTCTGAAGGAGGCCGTGGTCGGCGCCGACGTCTTCATCGGCGTCTCCGCCCCCAACGTGCTGTCCGGCGAGGACGTCGCGGCCATGGCCGAGGGCGCGATCGTGTTCGCGCTCGCGAACCCGGACCCCGAGGTGGACCCGGCCGTCGCCCGCCAGACCGCCGCCGTCGTCGCCACCGGCCGCTCCGACTTCCCCAACCAGATCAACAACGTCCTGGTCTTCCCGGGTGTCTTCCGCGGTCTGCTGGACGCCCAGTCCCGCACGGTGAACACGGACATGATGCTGGCCGCCGCGACCGCGCTCGCGGACGTCGTCGGCGAGGACGAGCTCAACGCCAACTACATCATCCCGTCGGTGTTCAACGACAAGGTGGCCGGCGCGGTCGCCGGAGCCGTCCGCAAGGCCGCCTCGGCGATCTGACGCCGGATCGGGCGGCTCCGCACCGGGTCCGGCCGCCGCTGTGACGGCCCTCACGGCTCGCCGTTCCCGGCGCGTCGCGAGATGCGGGCCCGGCGGGCCGCCTCTAGGGTTGCGGGGATGCCCGCGAGGTCCGCGGTCCGCATCCACCAAGTGCGGACGGAGCGTCACCGCGGCGTGACTGTGGCGCTTTTCGTGTGACCCTGGCGGGTGCCGGATTGGCTTTCCCGCCGCTGGTGGGGGCAGGATGCGTAACCGGGCGAGAGGGTCTGACGTTCAGACCCGGGTCCGGGGACTGTCCGAGGGCCCTGGCAGCATCGGCTTCGATCTCACGCCTCTAAGGCAAGTTGAACACGGGAGTACAACATGAACCGCAGTGAGCTGGTGGCCGCTCTGTCCGAGCGCGCCGAGGTGACCCGCAAGGACGCCGACGCCGTTCTGGCCGCGCTCGCCGAGACCGTCGGCGAGATTGTCGCCAAGGGCGACGAGAAGGTCACCATCCCCGGCTTCCTGACCTTCGAGCGCACCCACCGTGCCGCTCGCACCGCGCGCAACCCGCAGACCGGCGACCCCATCCAGATCCCGGCCGGCTTCAGCGTCAAGGTCTCCGCGGGCTCCAAGCTCAAGGAAGCCGCCAAGGGCAAGTAAGTCCTGCCCGTACCGGGGCCCGTACGGGCCTTCGGACCGGCAGAGCAGTACGCAGTACTGGCGAAGGGCGGCCACCCCCGGGCGGGGTGGCCGCCCTTCGGGCTGTCCGGGGTCCCCGGCCGACCCTGGGCCCGCCGAGGCCTGCCCGGGCCGTCACGGGCCGGTGAGGGCCCCGCGTACGGCCGCACGGGCCGGCGGGAGGGCCCCGTACGGCCGTTGGGCGGCCGTGTGCGGGCCGGTGGGCACATGCGAGAGCCCCCCGGGCCCTTGCGGGATCCGGGGGGCTCTCGGTCGGCCGTACGGCTCAGACGAGGTCGCCGCCGGGGAGCTCGACCTTGGCTCCCAGCTCCACGAGCTTCTCCATGAAGTTCTCGTAGCCGCGGTTGATGAGGTCGATGCCGTGGACCCGCGAGGTGCCCTCGGCCGCCAGCGCCGCGATCAGGTACGAGAACCCGCCGCGCAGGTCGGGGATGACCAGGTCGGCGCCCTGCAGCTTCGTCGGGCCCGAGACGACCGCCGAGTGCAGGAAGTTGCGCTGCCCGAACCGGCAGGCGCTGCCGCCCAGGCACTCCCGGTACAGCTGGATGTGTGCACCCATCTGGTTGAGCGCCGAGGTGAATCCCAGACGGGACTCGTAGACCGTCTCGTGGACGATCGACAGGCCCGTGGCCTGGGTCAGGGCGACCACCAGCGGCTGCTGCCAGTCGGTCTGGAAACCGGGGTGCACGTCCGTCTCGAGCGCGATCGCGTTGAGCGGGCCGCCCGGGTGCCAGAAGCGGATGCCCTCGTCGTCGATCTCGAACGCGCCGCCGACGCGGCGGTACGTGTTCAGGAACGTCATCATCGAGCGCTGCTGCGCCCCGCGGACGTAGATGTTGCCGCCGGTCGCCAGCGCCGCGGAAGCCCAGGAGGCGGCCTCCAGGCGGTCCGGGAGCGCCTTGTGGTTGTAGCCGCCGAGGCGGTCGACACCGGTGATCCGGATCGTCCGGTCGGTGTCCATGGAGATGATGGCGCCCATCTTCTGCAGCACGCAGATGAGGTCCTCGATCTCCGGCTCCACCGCGGCGTTGCTCAGTTCGGTGACGCCCTCGGCCAGGACGGCCGTCAGCAGCACCTGTTCGGTCGAGCCGACCGAGGGGTAGGGCAGGCGGATCTTGCAACCGCGAAGGCGCTGCGGGGCCTCCAGGTACTGGCCGCCCTCGCGCTTCTCGATGGTCGCGCCGAACTGGCGGAGCACGTCGAAGTGGAAGTCGATCGGCCGGCCGCCGATGTCGCAGCCGCCCAGGCCCGGGATGAAGGCGTGGCCGAGGCGGTGCAGCAGCGGGCCGCAGAAGAGGATCGGGATGCGCGAAGAGCCCGCGTGGGCGTCGATGTCGGCGACGTTCGCGCTCTCGACGTGCGTCGGGTCGAGCACCAGCTCGCCCGGCTCCTCGCCGGGGCGGACCGTCACCCCGTGCAGCTGGAGCAGCCCGCGGACGACGCGCACGTCACGGATGTCCGGGACGTTGCGCAGCCGGCTGGGTCCGCTGCCGAGCAGAGCGGCGACCATGGCCTTGGGCACGAGGTTCTTCGCACCGCGGACACGGATCTCGCCCTCGAGCGGGGTGCCGCCGTGGACAAGCAGTACATCGTCACTGATGCCGGTCATGAATCTCGCGTTCCGGAGAGGGGTGGGCAGGGGGCCAGGGAAAAGGGTAAGGGCCACCACCCCCTTGTTCGTAAGGCCGACGTGGCCGTAGGACTGTCATGAATTCGGCACAACACCCTCCGTATCCACCGCATGGCGGAGTGTTGCGTTCCGCCCGCTTCCCCGGCACGCGCTCCTCCCTGCTGCCGTGCGCCCTGAGCTGCGGGCGGTCCGAGGCGTCCGCCCGCTCCCCCCGGAGGGCGAATGTGCGAGATCATGTCGGCATGACCGAGGTGTCCTCCCTCACAGGGCGGCTGCTCGTGGCCACCCCCGCCCTCGCGGACCCGAACTTCGACCGCGCGGTGGTGCTCCTGCTCGACCACGACGAGCAGGGCTCGCTCGGCGTGGTCCTCAACCGGCCCACCCCCGTGGGGGTCGGTGACATCCTGCTGCCCTGGGCGACCCTGGCCGGCGATCCCGGGGTCGTCTTCCAGGGCGGGCCGGTGGGCCTGGACTCGGCGCTCGGCGTGGCGGTCATCCCCGGAGAGGAGGGGCCGCTCGGGTGGCGCCGCGTGTACGGGGCGATCGGCCTGGTCGACCTGGAGGCCCCGCCGGAGCTGCTGGCCGCGGCCCTCGGCAGCTTGCGGATCTTCGCCGGGTACTCGGGCTGGGGCCCGGGCCAGCTGGAGGCCGAGGTCGGCGACGGCGCCTGGTACGTCGTGGAGTCGGAGCCCGGGGACGTGTCGTACCCGGACCCCGAAAGGCTGTGGCGGGCGGTGCTGCGCCGCCAGCGCAGCGAGCTCGCGATGGTCGCCACGTATCCCGACGACCCGTCGCTCAACTGAGCCGCGCACGGGTCGGTACCCTGGTTTTCATGAGCACTCTTGAGCCCGAGCGCGGGACTGGTACGGGGACCCTCGTAGAGCCGACGCCGCAGGTGTCCCACGGCGACGGCGACCACGAGCGCTTCGCCCACTACGTCCAGAAGGACAAGATCATGGAGAGCGCGCTCGGCGGGACCCCCGTCGTCGCGCTGTGCGGCAAGGTGTGGGTACCGGGCCGCGACCCGAAGAAGTACCCGGTCTGCCCCATGTGCAAGGAGATCTACGAGTCCATGGGCCCCGGCGGGGACAAGGACAAGGGCGGCAAGGGCGACAAGTAGTCCGTTCGCGGTCCCTTCGCCCCCTTCACGGCAGGCCCGAGGCCCTCTGGCGCGCTGATGCGCGTCCGGGGGCCTTTGCCGTGCGCGGAGGGCGGACTAGGGTCGGCCGCACGGGCGCCGGGCGCCCTGTGGAACGCGCGTTGCGCGTCGCGCAACGGCTGGACGGTGGAGGGGTCGAGGCCATGCCCGAGTTGATTCCGGAGCCGCGGTACGCGCGATTCGCCCGCGACGGCGGCGAGTGCGTGCTGGACGATCCGCTGCTCGACGCCGGCCCCGGCACCGGGGGCACCGCGCGCTGGCTGCGCCGGGAGCTCGGCGCGGCCACCGGCTGGGAGCTGCCCGCGCCGGCGCCGGGGCGGACGTACGGCGAGCGCGCGGTGATCCGGCTGGTGCTCCGCCCCGAGCTCGCGCGCGGGGCCGGAGCGGAGTCGTACGAGCTGCACGTCACGCAGGGGCGGGTGCTGCTGGAGGGCGCCGACCCGGCGGGGCTCTTCTACGCCGCGCAGACGCTGCGTCAGCTGCTCGGGCCCGAGGCGTACCGGCGCGCGCCCGCGGCGCCGGGCCGCGCGTGGCGGCTGCCGGTGGGGGGCGTCCAGGACGCCCCCCGGTTCGGGTGGCGCGGGATGATGCTCGACGTGGCCCGGCACTTCATGCCGAAGGACGGGGTGCTGCGGTACGTCGACCTGCTCGCCGCGCACAAGCTCAACGTGCTGCACCTGCACCTGACGGACGACCAGGGCTGGCGGGTGGAGATCAAGCGGCACCCGCGGCTCACCGAGGTCGGCGCGTGGCGGCCGCGCAGCCGCTGGGGGCACCGGGCGTCGCCGCTGTGGAACGAGACCCCGCACGGCGGCTTCTACACGCAGGACGACATCCGCGAGATCGTCGCGTACGCCGCCGAGCGGCACGTGCGGGTGGTCCCGGAGATCGACGTGCCGGGGCATTCGCAGGCCGCGATCGCCGCGTACCCGGAGCTCGGCAACACCGACGTCGTGGACACCGGCGCGCTGGGGGTGTGGGACGACTGGGGGATCAACGAGAACGTGCTCGCGCCGACCGAGGCCGTACTGCGCTTCTACGAGGGGGTCTTCGAGGAGCTGCTGGAGCTGTTCCCGGCGGAGGTCTCGCCGTTCGTGCACGTGGGCGGCGACGAGTGCCCCAAGGAGCAGTGGCGTGCGTCGGCGCTCGCGCAGGAGCGGATCCGGGAGCTGGGGGTGGACGGGGAGGACGGGCTGCAGTCCTGGTTCATCCGGCACTTCGACGGCTGGCTCGCGGAGCGCGGGCGGCGGCTGATCGGGTGGGACGAGATCCTGGAGGGCGGGCTCGCACCGGGGGCCGCGGTCTCCTCGTGGCGCGGGTACGCGGGCGGGATCGCCGCCGCCGAGGCCGGGCACGACGTGGTGATGTGCCCCGAGCAGCAGGTGTACCTGGACCACCGTCAGGCGGGCGGCCCGGACGAGCCGATGCCGATCGGGTACGTGCGCTCGCTGGAGGACGTGTACCGCTTCGAGCCGGTGCCGCCGAAGCTCTCGGCGGAGGCGGCGTCCCACGTGCTGGGCGCGCAGGCCAACGTGTGGACCGAGGTGATGGAGAACCAGGGCCGGGTCGACTACCAGGTGTTCCCGCGGCTGGCGGCCTTCGCCGAGGTGGTGTGGTCGCGGCTGCCGGAGCCGGGCGAGCGGGACCACGCGGGCTTCGAGGCCCGGATGGGCGCGCACTACCGGCGGCTTGACGCGCTCGGCGTGGACTACCGGCCGCCGGGTGGGCCGTTGCCGTGGCAGCGGCGGCCGGGGGTGCTCGGGCGTCCGATCGAGGGGGAGCCCCCGAACGTGTGACGCGGACCGGGGCGCCGCCCGTGGGGCGGCCGGATGGCGGGGGCACGGCGGGGGACGGCGGGGGAGGCCCGGCGGGGATTTGGCCGGAACCGTTCCGCGCGCTCCGGCGGGCCTTCGGCAGTCCTCCGACGGCCCTGCGGACCGATCGGTACCGATCGGAACGCTTCGGACTTCTGTGGAACTCCCGAGGGTTCCAGGACGTCCTTCGTTCTTGGGACGGTCTGGAACTCTTGCTCGATTCCGGGGGATTCGGCGGATCCGAGTTGATTCGGTCGATTCGGTGAATACGGGGGAAACCGGACGTCCGGAAGCGCCGAGGGGCGCCCGGCGGACCCTCGCGCCGGGCGGTGGGGAAGATGTGCCAGAGTTGCCACGTCCCGGCGGTGAGCACGTACCGTACGGCGGACAGGCGTGAGCGCCGGGACCGGGACATCGGGAAGGGGCAGCTGGGTTGACCACGCACGCACCGCATGCACTGCATTCATCTCAGGGGCCGCAGGCGGCGCAGTCCGTGACGCTGCCGGCCTCGCTCGACGAGGCCGTGGCGGCACTCGCCGCCATGCCCGCCGCCGTGCCCGTCGCCGGCGGCACCGACCTCATGGCCTCCGTCAACGCCGGGCTGCTGCGGCCCGCCGCGCTCGTCGGCCTGGGCCGGATCAACGAGATCCGCGGCTGGCAGTACCAGGACGGGCACGCGCTGCTCGGCGCCGGTCTCACCCACGCGCGGATGGGACGGCCGGATTTCGCCGCTCTGATCCCCGCGCTGGCGGCGGCCGCGCGGGCCGCCGGGCCCCCGCAGATCCGCAACGCGGGCACCCTCGGCGGCAACATCGCCACCGCGGCGCCGACGGGCGACGCGCTGCCCGTGCTGGCCGCGCTGGAGGCCGTCCTCGTCATCCACGGCCCGGGCGGCTCGCGCCGGGAGATCCCGGTCTCGCACCTGCTGGCCGGCCGCGAGATGCTGCGGCCCGGCGAGCTGATCGGCTTCGTACGGGTGCCGCTGCTGCACGCGCCGCAGGTCTTCCTGAAGGCCACGGGGCGTACGGGACCGGGGCGCGCGGTGGCGTCCGTGGGGCTCGTACTGGATCCCGCGCGCCGCGGTGTGCGCTGTGCGATCGGTGCGGTCGCGCCCATGCCGCTGCGGCCGCTGGAGGCCGAGCAGTGGGTGGCCTCGCTGATCGACTGGGACGGGGGGCGGACCCTGGCCCCCGAGGCCCTGGAGGCCTTCGGCGAGTACGTCGCCGCCGCCTGCGTCCCCGACCAGGGGGAGCCCGTGGCACCCGGGGTACTGCATCTGCGGCGGACGGTCGCCGTGCTGGCACGGAGGGCCCTGGGGAGGGCACTGAGCTCATGAGTGGGAACGAGAACGTGAGCGGAACGACGGGGGACGCGGGTCCCGCGGGCCACACCGGCGCGAGCTGGGGCTGGGAGCCGGTCCCGCAGGGCGGCGAGTACGACTCCGACGCGACGGCCTTCGTGAAGCTGCCGCAGGACATGCTGGACGCGCTCGGCACCGGTGAGCCGCTCGCGGCGCCCGGCCACGGCTACGTGCCGCCGCCGATGATCGTGCCGCTGGGTTCCGCGAGCGCGGATCCGGCGGCCACGGGGACGTGGACGATGCCGGCGCAGTGGCCCGAGGCGGGGGCGGCCGCCCCCGCGGCCGCGCCCGCTCCCGCGCCGGTCGGGGGGCCGATTCCGGCCTCGATCCCGCTCCCGGCGTCGGTGGCCGCGGCGTTCGAGCGTGCGGGGCAGGATTCCGTTCGGGTCCCGGGCCGGACGGCCGGCCCGGCCGCGGGCCCCGCGGCGGCTTCGGCCGAGGGCGGGCACGATCCCGGCGCCACCGCCGAGTGGCGGTTCCCGGAGGCGGTCCAGGACTCCGAGCCCGTGACCACCGGCCAGTGGACCCTCCCGGAACTCCCCGAGGAGACGGGCGAGTTCCGCCACGGCGCCCCGGCGGCCGACTGGAGCCAGGCTCCGGCGACGCTGCCCGGCGGCGCGGCGGCCCCGTGGGCCACCCACCCCGGCTTCGAGGCCGCGGCGCCCTCGCTCCCGGTCGCGGACGCGGGCCCGGGTGCCGTCATGAGCTCCGGTGTGCTGCCCGAGGCGCGCCCCGACGCGGCCGACGGCTCCACCTCGGGCGCGGGCCTGCGCAGGCTCGGCGGACCCGGCGTCGGCGGTTCCGGGCGCGGCCCCCGCGTCCTGGGCGGGCCCGGCGTGGGCACCCCCCTCCCGGAGACGGCGGAGCCGGAGCAGCTCCGGCCGGCCCCGCACGACGTCGAGGCCGCTCATGGTCCGGCGTCGGCCCCGGTCACGGCGGAACGGCCGCATCCCGGGGCGGAGGCCGCCGAGACGGCGGCCCCGGCCGACGTGGACGCGGAGCGGGTTGCGGAGCGCGAGGCGACACCCGTCGCGGCCGCCGAGTATGTGCTGTCGGGCGGTCCCGGGGTCGGCGGCGTCGCCGATGGCGGGGTCGGTGGCGGTGGCGGCGGCTTCGCGGAGCACGGGGACACCGACGGGCACGGGTTCACGGCATCCGGCCACGGCGGTGCCGGGGCGGAGCCCGGGCCGGGCGGCGAGCACGGGTTCACGGCCGAGCCGGCCGCGGAGCCCGCCGGGACGGACGGGCGCGGGTTCGGGACGGACGGGCGCGGGTTCGAGGCGGACGGGCGCGGGTTCGGGACGGACGGGCGCGGGTTCGAGGCGGACGGGCGCGGGTTCGGGACGGACGGGCGCGGGTTCGAGGCGGGCTTCGGGGCGGGCGAAGACGCGGGTGCGCCTGCGCCGGGTGCGGGCACCGCGGACATCGCCGTGGCGACGCCGGACGGGGGAACCCCCGAAGGTTTCCCGGCCGAGGTGACGGCGTACGAAGAAAACGCGACAGCCGAGGCCGTCGCCCATCACGAGCACCCGCTGGCTTCCTACGTCCTGCGCGTCAACGGCGCCGACCGGCCCGTCACCGGCGCGTGGATCGGCGAGTCCCTGCTCTACGTGCTGCGCGAGCGCCTCGGCCTCGCCGGCGCCAAGGACGGCTGCTCGCAGGGCGAGTGCGGGGCGTGCGCGGTGCAGGTCGACGGCCGGCTCGTCGCCTCCTGCCTGGTCCCGGCCGCGACCGCGGCGAGCAGCGAGGTGCGGACCGTGGAGGGGCTCGCCGCGGGCGGGGAACTCTCCGACGTGCAGCAGGCGTTGTGCAGGTCGGGTGCGGTGCAGTGCGGGTTCTGCGTGCCCGGCATGGCCATGACCATCCACGACCTGCTGGAGGGCAACCACGCCCCCAGCGAGCTGGAGACGCGACAGGCCCTGTGCGGGAACCTGTGCCGCTGCTCCGGGTACAAGGGCGTCATCGAGGCCGTGAGCGAGGTCGTCGCCGAGCGCGAGGCGTCGGCCGCGGCCGACGCGCCCGGGACCGGGGCCGGAAACGGTGCCGGGGCCGGGAGCGGCTCCGGCGCGGAGGCGCGCATTCCGCACCAGGCGCCGCCCGGCGAGGGCGGGATCCACCACAACGGAGGCATGGCGTGAGCGGGCACGACGCGGCCACGGCCACGACGACGGTATCGGTCTCCGCGGGCGCCTCGGCCGCCGCGGCGCCCGAGGCGGGCGAGCAGGAGGTGCCGCGCGGCATCGGGGCCTCCGTGCCCGCGGCCGACACCCGCGCCAAGAGCGAGGGCACCTTCCCGTACGCCGCCGACCTGTGGGCCGAGGGCCTCCTGTGGGCCGCCGTCCTGCGCTCCCCGCACGCGCACGCCCGGATCCTCTCCATCGACACCTCCGCGGCCGCCGCCATGCCGGGCGTGCGCGCCGTCGTCACCCACGCCGACGTCCCCGGCGCCACCACGCACGGCCGCCGCATCGCCGACCGGCCCGTCTTCGCCCACGACGTCGTGCGCCACCACGGCGAGCCCATCGCCGCCGTAGCCGCCGACCACCCGGACACCGCCCGCCTCGCCGCCGCCGCGATCGCCGTCGAGTACGAGCTGCTCGACGCGGTGACGGACCCCGAGCAGTCCTTCGGCGCCCCCGCCCTGCACCCCGACGGCAACCTGATCCGGCACATCCCGCTCCGCTACGGCGACCCGGAGGCCACCGGCGAGGTCGTCGTCGAGGGCCTGTACCGGATCGGCCGCCAGGACCCCGCGCCCATCGGCGCCGAGGCCGGGCTGGCCGTGCCGCGGCCCGACGGCGGCGTCGAGATCTACACCGCCTCCACCGACCCGCACCTGGACCGCGACCTGGCGGCCGCCTGCTTCGGCCTGGAGCCCGACCGGGTGCGGGTCGTGGTCACCGGCGTCCCGGGCGCGACGGCCGACCGCGAGGACGCCGCCTTCCAGCTGCCCCTCGGCCTCCTGGCCCTGCGCACCGGCTACCCGGTCAAGCTGGCCGCCACCCGCGAGGAGTCCTTCCTCGGCCACACCCACCGCCACCCGACGCTGCTGCGCTACCGCCACCACGCGGACGCGGAGGGCCGGCTGGTCAAGGTCGAGGCCCAGATCCTGATGGACGCGGGCGCGTACGCCGACTCGTCCTCCGAGTCCCTGGCGGCGGCCGTGGCGTTCGCGTGCGGCCCGTACGTGGTCCCGCACGCCTTCGTCGAGGGCTGGGCGGTCCGTACGAACAACCCGCCGTCCGGCCACGTGCGCGGCGAGGGCGCGATGCAGGTCTGCGCCGCGTACGAGGGCCAGATGGACAAGCTCGCGGCCGCCCTCGGCATCGACGGCGCGGAGCTGCGCCTGCGCAACGTACTGGCGACGGGCGACCTGCTGCCCACGGGCCAAACGGTGACGTGCCCGGCGCCGGTGGCGGAACTGCTGCGCTCGGTCCGGGACTTCGAGCTGCCCTCCCTCCCCAAGGACACCCCGGAGGAGGAGTGGCTGCTGCCGGGCGGCCCGGAGGGCGCGGGCGAGCCGGGCGCGGTGCGGCGCGGGGTCGGGTACGGCGTGGGCATGGTCCACATGCTCGGCGCGGAGGGCACCGACGAGGTCTCGACGGCGACGGTCAAGGTCGTCGACGGGGTGGCGACGGTGATCTGCGCCGCCGTCGACACCGGCCAGGGCTTCTCCACGCTCGCCCGCCAGATCGTCCAGGAGATCCTGGGCGTGGACGAGGTGGTGACGGCCCCGGTCGACACGGACCAGCCGCCGGCGGGCCCGGCCGCGCACGGCCGCCACACGTGGGTGTCGGGCGGTGCGGTGGAGCGCGCGGCGAAGATGGTCCGCACCCAGCTCCTCCAGCCGATGGCCCACAAGCTGGGCATGTCGACGGAGCTCCTGCAGGTCCAGGACGGCCGGATCACCTCGTACGACGGCGCGTTCTCGACGACGGTCGCGGAGGCGATGGCGGGCAAGGAACTCTGGGCGACGGCCCAGTGCCGCCCCCACCCGACGGAGCCCCTGGACGGCGACGGCCAGGGCGACGCCTTCGTGGGCCTCGCGTTCTGCGCGATCCGCGCGGTGGTGGACGTGGACATCGAGCTCGGCTCGGTGCGGGTGGTCGAACTGGCGGTCGCCCAGGACGTGGGCCGCATCCTCAACCCCCGCCAGCTGGAGGCCCGTATCGAAGCGGGCGTCACGCAGGGCGTGGGCGCGGCGCTGAGCGAGAACCTCCGCTCGGTGTCGGGCCTGGTCCGCCACCCCGACCTGACGGGCTACGCGCTGCCGACGTCGCTGGACGCGCCGGTGGTCCGGATCGTCAAACTGGTCGAAGAGCGGGACGTGGTGGCCCCGTTCGGGGCGAAGGCGGCGAGCGCGATCCCTGTGGTGACGGCCCCGGCGGCGGTAGCCTCGGCGGTACGCGCGGCCACGGGCCGCCCGGTGAACAGGCTCCCGATCCGGCCATCGGCGGCGGTCGCGGCGCCCAACTCGTGACCGTGTGACCCGCATTGCACGTGCAACCCCGAGGTTGGGACTGTCGGTACCGGTCGCTAGAGTGATCGGGAAGACGGGTAAGACGTAGTACGCGCGCGTGCGAACGGGCGTGAACGGGGCCGGGGAAGCAGCGGAATCAGCTGCGACCCCGGGAACAACGGGGAGTCGGGGAGGCCATCGTGGCAGAGGAGTCGGCGCCTGGCCTGTTGGGGCTGGGCGGTATCGGTGCGGGCATGGCGGACGCGATCATGGCGCAGGCGAGGGCGCTCGAGGTCGAGTTCGAGTCGATGACGAACTACAAGAAGCTCGTCGACGACCTCTTGAAGAAGCTCGACGGCTCGGGCGCTGACCAGAAGAAGCTGGCCCATGTCACGCTCCCGGACGGAGCTCTGGGCAAGGGCTTCGCCGAGGCGGACGCCTTGTTCAAGACGTACACGACCGTCCACACACAGCTTCAGAACCTGTCGGCGGGCCTGGCGGGGCAGATCGAGGCCCTGGGCATCGCAATCATGACGGCGGGCAAGGGGTACGGGGGCGTGGACGAGGACACGCAGGCGCGTATGCGTTCCATCGTCGCGCAGGCGAAGAAGGACTATGTCGCGGAGCGGGACCCGCTGGCGAAGCAGCAGGCGGACACCCAGGGTGGCGCGAACGGCCACGGCAGCACGGCGAAGGGCAAGGTCTGATGGCAACGAACTTCGAGGGCTACACCCACCAGCAGCTGCTCGCCATGATCGCCTCGATCGACCCCAAGACGGTGGAGACGCGAAGCGCACAGCTGAACGAGGCCGCCTCAACGATCAAGGAGATCGGGGAGAGCCTCAAGAAGCACCAGGTCAAGGGGTGGGAGGGCGAAGCTGCCCACGCCTTCGCGGACTGGGTGAGCCGGGCGGGCAGCGCGACGTTGCTCCTTGGCGAATACAGCGCCGCGGGCGGCAAGTGGATGGCCGAGGCCGCCCAGACCATGCACGAGGTCAAGATCAACATGCCGGCGTACGACACGTCGGCTGCTGACAACCTCAAGGCCGCCCAGCAATTCCACAACGACCCGGATTCGCAGCAGATCAGGCAAGAGGCGAACTCCAAGCTGAACGGCGACCACCAAAAGGCCGTTGACGCCATGACGAAGCTGGCCGGATCGTACGACCAGTCGACGACGCAGATGGGCAAGGTCGAGATCCCGACGTTCCCGAAGCCGCCGCCGGTGTTCGAACCTCAGCGCTCAGTCGGTGGAATGGAGAGCATGGGGAGGGAGAGCGGGGGCTCCGGTGGAGGTCCCGCGACTGGTGGTTCTTCGTACGCGCCTTCGACACCGGACGGTTCGAATGGGCAGGGGCGGATGGCTGGTCACCAGTCGCTGCCCGACGCCACCTTGCCTCCGACGACGGGGCAGACACCGGTACCCGTGCTCCCGGATCGGGATGTGGATGTGGACCTCGACCACGTCGCGACTCTTCCCGACAAGACGCTTCCTCCGGTCACGGGCCTGCCGGGTGGTCCGGGACCCGTCCCGGGCCAGGGCGGCGGTACTCCTCCCGGACCTGTTCCGCCGATCGCACTCCCGCCCATCGGTACGCCGATCCAGGGCGGTGGCGGACCCGGCAGCAAGTTCCCGGTGACGTTGCCTCCCTCCAGCAAGGTTGGCGGGCCTGGCGGCCTGCTCCCGCGTGACACGGGGATCATGGGCGGTCGGCCGGTTACCACCAACGGCCCCACGTCGGGCATCCCGCGCGGCACGGTCATCGGGCACGAAGGCGGCCAGCAGGCCGCAGGCCGCGGCATGGGCGGCGGCATGCACCCCGGTGCGGGCGGCCCCCACGGCCCTGGTCAGGGCGGTTCGGCGATGGGTCGACGGCTGGCCATGGAGCCCGGCGGTGTCGTCGGTGGGCGTCAGGCCGGCGCGATCGGTCGTCCGACCACGGGAGCACAGCCGTTCACGCAGGGCGGCTCGGGCCTCGTGCGCAACGGTTCCGGTGCCGGTTCGGCTCGCGGTGCGATGGGACACGGGGGTGCAGGAATGCACTCTCCGGGCAATCGGCGTGACCAGCAGGGTGGCGAGCGTCCCGACTACCTGGCCGAAGACGAAGAGACCTGGCAGAGCAACGGTCGCGTTGTTCCGCCGGTGATCGACTGAGTAGAACGGAAATTTCGACGAGATGCGCATGCGTAAGGCGACCTCGGCCCTGGTTGGCCTCCTGCTGGCCGGGGTCGCCGCGACCCCGGCTCAGGCGGAGACGGTTCGTTCCAAGCAATGGCATCTCGACGCCATGAAGGCCGACGACATCTGGAAGATCAGCACCGGCAAGGGCGTCACCGTTGCGGTGATCGACACCGGTGTCGCCCGCATTCCGGAACTCGAAGGCCAGGTTCTCCCGGGCAAGAACTTCGCTTCGGAGTCGTACAAGGGCGACGAGCGCACGGACTATGACAATCACGGAACCGGCATGGCCGCAATCATTGCGGGCAATGGCAAGGGCCCTGGCGGCGTGGACAGTGCGTTTGGTCTGGCGCCGGGGGCGAAGATCTTGCCGCTGCGAGTCGATGTCGGCGGCGATGGCGGTCCACTCTTCAAATCTATGATCCAAGCCATCCGCTACGCAGCGGATTCGGATGCAAAGGTCATCAATATCTCCATGGTTGGTGGAGGTAAGAGTGACGAGCTTTCGAATGCGGTGAGCTATGCGCTAAGCAAGGGGAAATTGATCTTCGCGGGTGCGGGTAACGATGGGGGCAGTGACGCCTATTACCCTGCCGCAACGCCTGGAGTGGTGGGTGTCGCTGCTGTCGACTCGGACGGCGCTGCTACCAAGGAGTCGCAGCACAACGCCTACGTGGACATGTCCGCTCCAGGGGTCAACATTGTCACCGGATGCAGTGGAGGCACGGGCCTGTGCAATAGCCACGGGACCAGTGACGCCACTGCCCTCGCCTCCGCGTCCGCTGCGCTCCTCTGGTCGGCTCACCCCGACTGGACGAACAACCAGGTGCTCCGCGTTCTGCTGAACACTGCCGGTAAGCCGGTCGACGGCGTCGAGCGCAACGACTACGTCGGCTACGGCGTGGTCCGACCCAAGATCGCTCTGCCGACGCCGGGTGACCCCGGCCCGGCGGATGTCTTCCCGCTGCCCGACCTGGCCGCCGCGGCCAAGAACGCCTCGCCTTCCAGCGACGGCAAGGCCCCCGACTCGGCGGCTCCGAAGCCGGCGCCGCAGGCCGAGGAGAAGAAGAGCGGCAGCAGTCTTCTCTGGATCGGGCTCGGGCTCGGTGCCTGCGTGCTCATCGGCGGAGCCGTCACGGCAGTCGTCGTGCGGCGCAGGAACGCCTGACGGCGGTCCGTGCCGCCGCGTCGGACGACCTCGGCCCTGGTCGGCCTCGTGCTGGCCGGGGTCGCCGCTGCCCCGGCCGCCCACGCCGACACGGCTCGGCCGGAGCAGTGGCATCTCGATGCCATGAAAGCCCGGGACATCTGGAGCCTCGGTACCGGCCAGGGCGTCACCGTCGCCGTCATCGACACCGGCGTCGCCAGGATCCCCGAGCTCGACGGCCAAGTCGTCCGGGGCAAGGACTTCTCCCACGGCTACGAGGGCGACGAACGCACCGACTACGGCGATCACGGCACCGGCATCGCCGCCCTGATCGCCGGCACGGGCAAGCGTCCGTCGGGTGGCGGGGCGTTCGGGCTGGCCCCCGGGGCCAAGATCCTTCCGCTCCGGGTCTCCGAGGGCGGCGGGAACCTCCGCCTCCATCAGTCGATCGCCGAGGCGATCCGCTTCGCCGCGGACTCGGAAGCCAAGGTCTTGAACATCTCCTTCGGCGGACCCGGCAGGAGCGCCGAACTCGACGCCGCCGTCCGGTACGCCGTGGACCACGGCAAGCTCGTCTTCTCCTCCGTCGGCAACGACGGGGACGGGCCCAACGAGGTCATGTATCCCTCGGGCTCACCCGGAGTGGTCGGCGTCTCCGCCGTCGGCCCGGACGGTGTCGCGACCCAGGAGTCCCAGCACGGCCCTCAGGTGGACCTGTCCGCCCCCGGTGTCGACATCGCCACCGGCTGCGCCGATGAAGCCGAGATCGGAGCCGAGATCGGAGCCGAGACCGGAGCCGAGTCCGGTGCCGAGTCAGGTGCCGGGTCGGACACCGCCCCCGACTCCGACGCCGACACCGCCCCCGACTCCGACCCCGCCCCCGGTCTCTGCGTCAGCCACGGCACCAGCGACGCCACCGCCCTCGTCTCCGCCTCCGCCGCCCTGCTCTGGTCCGCCCACCCCGACTGGACCGGCAACCAGATACTCCGCGTCCTGCTGAGCACGGCCGAGAAGCCGGCCCCCGTCCACGGCATCCGGCGCAACGACCGGCTCGGCCACGGAGTGGTCAGCCCCGTCATCGCGCTGACCAGCCCCGGTGACCCCGGCCCCGCGGACGTCTACCCGCTCCCCGACCTCGCCGCGGCCTACGGGCTACCATCTCCAGCCCCGGGCCGGTCCGGACCCGTACCGGCCCCGGTACCCGCGTCGCACGTACAGAACACGACGGGCGGCGACCGGCTCCTTCCCTGGGCCGTTCTCGGGATGGGAGTCTGCCTGCTCGTGGCCGGGGCCGTAACCACATGCGCACATCAGCGTGTTAGAGGCTGATGTGACACAAGGAGGAATGGACGCGATGTCGTTCGACGAGGAATGGTCGGCGGCGCGCGCCACGGCCACTGCCAATGTCGCCATGCGGCTCAACCACGTGCCGGTCGAGCCCGGCGGCGGTGGCGGCGGGGACCTGGAGCTCAACCAGGACCACATCGGCGCCATCGGCACCGAGGCGTACAAGCTGCACTCGCGCCTCCAGACGGACGGCAAGCACGCCGCCACCGCCACCGGCGAGGCCGCCGGAGCGCTCACGAAGGAGGGCTTCGCCAGCGGCGCGGCGCTGCTGAAGCTCAACTCCACGTGGGAGAGCCAGGTGAAGACCCTCGTGGCCGCCTGCGCGAACATCTCGAACGGCCTGAACTACTCGGTCAAGTCGCACGCCATGGACGAGCAGCAGTTGCACGCCGACTTCACCGCGTCCGCGATCGACAAGTACCTCAAGTAGGCGGGCGCTCCCATGCTGACGTACGAGAACGTGATGAACGCACCCCTGGACAAGCTCCAGACGGCGGTCACCGACTGGAAGGCCATGGCCGACAAGCTGGACGAGATGGCCGAGGCCGCTCGCAACGGCATGAAGGCCAAGGCCGACAAGGCCGAATGGAGCGGGGTCACCGCGGGCGTCGGGCGGGCGTTCGTCGACAAGACGGCCAAGGAGTTCGAGGACGCGGCCAAGGAGGCCAAGGGCGTCCACCAGCTCCTCAGCGACGGCCACACCACCCTCAAGACGGCCCGGGACGCACTCAAGAAGGCCGCCGACGAGGAGATCCCGGCCGCCGGGTTCCGCGTGGACGCGGCCGGCAAGGTCTCGATCGTTCCGATGGACGCGAAGACCGAGTACGCGGCCCGGCACGATCCGGACTACCCCGAGTTCAAGCGCAAGCAGGAGGAGAACCGCAAGGCCTGGCAGGCGCGGGTGGACCGGCTCGTCGAGGACTGCGCGGACGCCGACGACTCCCTGGTCCGCGCCCTGCGCGCGAACGTCCCGGACGACCACGACTTCACGGCGCCGAAGTACACCACCCTGGACGGCGAACAGGCCGACCGGGCGGCCGAGCTGATGAAGAAGCTCGGCAAGGAGCAGGGCGGCGTGGCCCGCAACCCGGAGGCCTTGCGCGAGCTGGAGGACCTGCTCGACGACAACCGCGACGAGGCCGACTTCTCGACGGACTTCTACCGCAAGCTCGGCCCCGACGGCACGCTCGAGGCGTACGCGAAGCTGTCCATCGACGCCTCGACCCTGGGCGAGGCCGGCAAGGACCGCCTGGCGATGGTCGGCAACATCCAGAACGACATGGGCGCGATGCTGGGGCTCGCCACGCAGAAGAGCTCGCCCCACCATCTGGACGCGGCGTGGACGACCGGCCTGATGAAGGCAGGCCGCAAGGAGATGCAGGTCACCGGCGACCTGACCAGCAAGATCTACGGATACCAGGCGCTGGGCGCGCTGCTCCACGAGGGCAAGTACGACAAGGAGTTCCTGACCTCGGTCGGCCGGGACATGGTCGCGTTCGACCGCGAGAACCCGAAGGCCTGGGAGCACGGCGCTCCGTACGACCCGAAGACGGTGCTCAGCCAGGGCAAGGACGGCAGCCGCGGCTTCTACCCGCTGACGGGTCTGATGGACGCGATGGCCCACAACCCGGACGCGGCGACGGCCTTCTTCAACGAGCCGGTCCGCCAGGACAGCAACGGCGACGGCATCGTCACGACGGCCGACAAGGTCGTGGACGGCCGGCACGGCAAGGCCCAGGGCATGGTCGACTACATGCTCGACAAGGAGTCGTGGGCGGACGCCTTCGACCGGACGCCCAGCCACCCCTACGGCGAAGCGGGCCCGGCCCAGGAGGCCCTCGGCG
The DNA here is from genome assembly GCF_042896985.1 of Streptomyces sp. NPDC001194. NCBI lineage: Bacteria > Bacillati > Actinomycetota > Actinomycetes > Kitasatosporales > Streptomycetaceae > Streptomyces > Streptomyces sp. NPDC001194. The sequence goes on from NZ_JBIAXU010000017.1 coordinate 77,738, forward strand.
GCGCCCTGGAAGCGGCCGTCTTGGGCCGCGTACCGGGCGACGAGGACGCGAAGCCGGTCCCGCACACCAAGGACATGACGTCGATCATGGAACGCGTCGTCGAGAAGATCGGCGACGACCCGTCCCTTGTGGCGCAGGACCCGGACAACGAGGACAAGAAGCCGAGGCTGGGTCCCCTGGCGGGGCACTTCGGCAACATGGCGGCGGAATACATCCCGGACCTCCAGGCGTCCGCCGAGAACGGCGGGAACCAGATCAAGGTCACGGGGGACATGGCCGAGTTCAACAAGGCGACGATGTCCCGCTTCCTCGGGGCGGTCGGCCAGGATCCCGGCGCCTACGGTGCCATCACGAACGCCAACCAGGCGTTCACGGGGGTCCTCATCACCGACGTGGTCCAGCATCGAGGCGACAACGACCTCTTGGACGCGGCCGTGGAGAACGCGGTGCAGCCCGGTGGCCAGATCGCGGGCATGCTGACGGAAGCGCGCGCCCAGAACATGCACGCCGAGACCGCCCACACGAACGAGGAGTACGTGAAGGGCGTGGAGGACGGCGCCAAATGGATCAACCGCGGTGTCTCGGCTGTCGGCGGCAAGTACCTCGAGATGGTGCCGGTCGCCGGTGACGTCGTGGAATGGGTCCAGGAGGACGTCACCGAGATCTTCGTCGAGGACGCCAAGGAGAAGGGAAAGGAGAGGACCGGCAACACCGAGGCGGCCGTGTCGAAGATGTACGCGGATGCCGAAGGCCACACGAGCGATGCCGCCAGGAGAGCCGTGCTGCACGCGGCCGCCGGCTCGGGTCTGTCCGCGAAGGAGATCGACACCCTCGCGGGTGTCGCGTCCAAGGAATCAGCCGTCGGCCATTCGGTCGGCCGTGACTTGGTGGACAGCTCGAAGGGCACATCGTGATGTCCGTGTACGTTCGGCTGACCAAGGACGACCAGGAGTTCCCTCACGAGGAGCTGAAGTGCGCGCTCTGACGGCTTCCGCCGCCCCCGTTGCGGTACTCGCGGTGCTCGTGACCCTGGTCGCGGGATGTACCACCTCGGATCCCGAGCCCAAGGCGTCGCTCTCGGCGAAGCCACCGGAAGTGGATCCGGCCCAGGCGTGCCCGGGGTTGATCACGGATGCCGCCGGCAAGGCCCTCACAGAGGTGCTGCAGTCCTCGCACCTGGTCAACGACAACGCGCAGACCGTCGGCGTCACGGCCATGGGCAAGGCTCTGGAGGAGTTCTACCGCGCGGGGCCGAAGGAGGGGGAGGCCGCCGCTCCCGCGTGCACGGTCACCGCAACCGTGGGCGGGGGGAAGCGGGTCGGCGAGATTCGCCTCGTGGCCGAGCGCGGGAACGCCGACGCCCCGGGAAGCGACCGGACGGGTGTCCGGGTGACGCGCGCCGACAAGGAGCGAGGCGTGGCCTTCGACTGCGCGAGTACCCGGGTCGGCTCCACACGCGACGTGCCGCTGCGCATCACGGCCTCCTATACGGACAAGTCCCGAAGCAGCAGAGGAGATGCCGTGCTGGGTGAGGACTACGTCGTCCTCGCCCACTCCGCCGCGGTCGCGATCGCCAAGGAACTGGGGTGTGGGGACGGCGGCGGACTGCCCGACGGGGCCTCTGCCCTCCCGTCGTCTTGACGTGGTGCTGCCGGACGGCAGGCAGAAGGCCGCTCAGAGTGGTTCTGAGCGGCCTTCGGGAGAAGCCGTGGCGGGAATTGAACCCGCGTGCCTCGCTTTGCAGGCGAGTCCCTCAACCACTTGGGCACACGGCTGTGGGGTGGTTGTTGATGTGACCGTACGGGCTGACGGTCGGGGTGGGGAAGGTGGGCGCGGGGGGTGCAATGTGAATGCCATGCTGCGTTCACAAGGTGCGGGGACTAGGTCTGGGGGACCAGGCGGGATAGGTCCAATTGACAGGGGCGTAACCGGGTAGCGGGGCTTACTCTGGGGCGATGAGTGCCCTTGAACCCCGTGTGTCGCAGCGCAGTGAGCCGGTCCCGGCCGAGCCGGACGGCGGGATCCTGGGGTCCGCCTACCGGGCGCTCAGCCTGGGGATCATCTCCGTCGTCTTCCTCATCGCCTTCGAGGCGACCGCCGTCGGGACGGCCATGCCCGTCGCCGCTCGCGAGCTCGACGGGATCGGGCTCTACGCCTTCGCCTTCTCCGCCTACTTCACCACCAGCCTCTTCGGCATGGTGCTGTCCGGGCAGTGGGCCGACAGGAAGGGGCCGCTCTGGCCCCTGGCCGTCGGGATCGCCGCCTTCGCCGCCGGGCTCCTGCTCGCCGGGACCGCCGGAGCCATGTGGGTGTTCGTCCTCGGGCGGGCCGTGCAGGGGTTCGGGGGCGGGCTGGTCATCGTCGCGCTGTACGTGGTGGTGAGCCGGGCCTACGAGGAGCGGCTGCGGCCCGCGATCATGGCCGCCTTCGCGGCGAGCTGGGTGGTGCCGTCCGTCGTCGGGCCGCTGGTCTCGGGGGCCGTGACCGAGCACCTCGGCTGGCGCTGGGTGTTCGTCGGGATACCGGTGCTCGTGGTCGTACCCCTCGTCGTCGCGCTGCCCGCCATACGGCGCACCGCGTCCGGGCCCGTAGACCCCGGCGCGCCGCCCGCCGCCCTCGACCGGCGGCGGATCCGGCTGGCGTTCGGGATCTCCGCCGGGGCGGGGCTGTTGCAGTACGCCGCCCAGGACCTGAGGTGGCTGTCGCTGCTGCCGGCCGCCGCGGGGGCGGCGCTGCTGGTGCCGGCCGTACGGGGGCTGCTTCCGCGCGGTACCTACCTCGCCCGGCGCGGGCTGCCTTCGGTGGTGCTGCTGCGCGGGGTGGCGGCGGGGTCGTTCATCGCGGCGGAGAGCTTCGTGCCGCTGATGCTGGTCACCCAGCGGGGGCTGAGCCCGACCCTGGCCGGCTTCTCGCTGGCGGCGGGCGGGGCGACCTGGGCGGCCGGCTCCTGGCTGCAGTCGAAGGGGCGGATGGCGCCGTACCGGGAGCGGCTCATGGTGGCGGGGATGGTGCTGGTGGCCTTCGCCATCGCGGCGGCCCCGGCGGTGCTGGTCGAGTCCGTGCCGGTGTGGACGCTGGCCGCCGCCTGGGCCGTGGGCTGCCTGGGGATGGGGCTGGTGACCGCTTCGACGAGCGTGCTGCTGCTGGAGCTGTCGGCGCCGGAGGAGGCGGGGGCCAATTCGGCCGCGCTGCAGATCTCGGACGCGCTGGCCAACGTGGTGCTGCTGGCGGCCGGGGGCGCGGCGTTCGCCGCGCTGGGCGGGGGAGCGGTGGGCGCCGCGCACGCCGTCGCCGCGGAGGGCGCGGCCGCCGGTTCGCACCCCGCCGCCTTCGTCGTCGTCTTCCTGCCGATGGCCTGTGTGGCCCTGGTGGGGGCGTGGGTGGCGACCCGGCTGTACGCGATCGGGCCGGAGCCGGTGGCCGCGCAGGCGTGAGCCGCCCGGCGTCCGGGCCCCGGGCCGGGCGGGGCCGGGCTCCTGCCCGGGCCCGAAAAGGCGGTGACGGGCGGGGGAGCCGCTGCCTACGCTGCGGGGATGGACAGCTTGATCATTCAGCTTGAGGGCGGCGACCGGGCCGCGCTCTCCGACCTCGCCGACGCGAGCGGGCGGGCCCCCGAGGACCTGGCGCGGGAAGCCGTGCTGCGGTACCTGCGGGACGAGCGGGCGCGGGTCGCGGGCGAGGCCGCGCGGTTGGCGCACCGGCACGACGCGCTGCTGAAGCGGCTCGGCCAGTGAGCCGAAGCGAGCGCGAGAGCAGCAGCGAGAGCACGCCCGGAGGCCCGAGCCCGAGCCCGAGCCCGAGTCCGAGCGCCGGGGCCGGCGCGCGGCATCTGACCCTCACCGAGGTGCTCGACCTGGCCCGGCTCGCCTGCCTGGAGCAGAGCGTCGAGCTGCGCGCCCCCGGGCTGCTCGAGTCCGCCGTCCACCGGCCGCGGGCGCGCATGTTCGGGACGCCCGCGTACGAGGACCCGTACGAGCAGGCCGCCGCCCTGCTGCACGGGATCGCGGCCAACCACCCCCTCGTCGACGGGAACAAGCGGACGGCCTGGCTCGCCGCCGCGACCTTCCTCGCCGTGAACGGCATCGACCTCGCCGACGTCGACCAGGACACCGCGTACGACCTGGTCATCGATGTCGCCGCCGGCCACGAGTCCGATGTCGCCCGCATCGCCGAGCGGTTGCGCCGGATGTGACGCTCGCCGCACCCGCCGAGGTCACGGGCCTGTCCCTCCCCGAGGGGCCGGCCCGCCCCGGTAAGGTGGCCCGGTTGTCCTACGTACGACCGCCGCCGAGAGCCGAACCGGAGACCGTGACTACTACCGCCTCCCACCACCTCTCACCCGCCTTCCCCGGCCGTGCCCCCTGGGGTACCGCCAGCAAGCTGCGCGCCTGGCAGCAGGGTGCACTGGACCGGTACATCCAGACCCAGCCCCGCGACTTCCTCGCGGTCGCCACGCCCGGCGCAGGCAAGACCACCTTCGCGCTGACGCTGGCGTCCTGGCTGCTGCACCACCACGTCGTGCAGCAGGTGACCGTCGTCGCGCCGACCGAGCACCTGAAGAAGCAGTGGGCCGAGGCCGCCGCCCGGATAGGAATCCGGCTGGACCCGGAGTACTCCGCCGGACCGCTCAGCAAGGACTACCACGGGGTCGCCGTCACGTACGCGGGCGTGGGCGTGCGCCCGATGCTGCACCGCAACCGCTGCGAGCAGCGCAAGACGCTGGTCATCCTCGACGAGATCCACCACGCCGGTGACTCGAAGTCCTGGGGCGAGGCCTGCCTGGAGGCCTTCGACCCGGCGACCCGGCGGCTCGCGCTGACCGGTACGCCCTTCCGGTCCGACACCAACCCCATCCCCTTCGTCACGTACGAGGAGGGGAACGACGGGATCCGGCGGTCTTCCGCCGACTACACCTACGGGTACGGGAACGCGCTGGGCGACGGCGTCGTCCGGCCCGTGATCTTCCTGTCCTACAGCGGCAACATGCGCTGGCGCACCAAGGCCGGCGACGAGATCGCCGCCCGCCTCGGCGAGCCGATGACCAAGGACGCCATCTCCCAGGCCTGGCGCACCGCGCTGGACGCACGGGGCGACTGGATGCCGAACGTCCTGCGCGCCGCCGACCAGCGGCTGACCGAGGTCCGCAAGGGCATCCCGGACGCGGGCGGGCTCGTCATCGCCTCCGACCAGGACTCGGCGCGCGCGTACGCCAAGCTGATCCGCGAGATCACCGGCACCAAGGCCACCCTCGTCCTCTCCGACGACACCGGCGCCTCGAAGAACATCGACACCTTCAGCGCGAACGACGACCGCTGGATGGTCGCCGTCCGGATGGTGTCCGAGGGCGTCGACGTACCGCGCCTCGCGGTGGGCGTGTACGCGACGACGATCTCCACCCCGCTGTTCTTCGCCCAGGCCGTCGGACGTTTCGTGCGGTCGCGCAGGCGCGGCGAGACGGCTTCCGTGTTCCTCCCGACCATTCCCTATCTCCTCGGCTTCGCCAACGAGATGGAGGTCGAACGCGACCACGTCCTCGACAAGCCCAAGAAGAAGGGCGAGGAGGACCCGTACGCCGAGTCCGAGAAGGAGATGGACGAGGCGAACCGGCAGGAGGACGAGGACACCGGCGAGGACGAGCAGATGTCCTTCGAGGCGCTGGAGTCCGACGCCGTCTTCGACCGGGTGCTCTACGACGGCGCCGAGTTCGGCATGCAGGCGCACCCGGGCAGCGAGGAGGAGCAGGACTACCTCGGCATCCCGGGACTGCTGGAGCCGGACCAGGTGCAGATGCTGCTCCAGAAGCGGCAGTCGCGGCAGATCGCGCACAGCCGTCGCAAGCCGGACGCCGAGGCGGACCTGCTGGAGCTGCCGGCCGAGCGGCGCCCGGTGGTCTCGCACAAGGAGCTGCTGGAGCTGCGGAAATCGCTCAACACGATGGTGGGCGCGTACGTCCACCAGAGCGGCAAGCCGCACGGTGTGATCCACACCGAGCTGCGGCGCGTGTGCGGCGGGCCGCCGAGCGCGGAGGCGACGGCGGGGCAGCTGCGGGAGCGGATCAAGAAGGTGCAGGAGTGGGCCACCCGGATGCGGTGACCCCGTTCCTCCGGCCGCTCCTCCACACCTCCATTGCTCCATAGCTCCATTGCTCCACCCCCTTGTCGCCCCGTGTCTCCGTCCACCGCTTCCCGCGCCCCCGGCCACCGTTCGTACGGACCGGGGGACGGGGGCAGTGCGGAGTTTCGTACGGGGGCGCCGTCACGTTCCGTGTCCGGATCCGGGGGCCGGTCCGGCGGCGCCGGGGCTCCCGACCCCCGGTCCGCGTCGGCGGATCGCACAGGCTCCACCGGTCGGCCGAGGTAACGAAACGACTCCGCCGGCGATCGTTAACCGGCACAAAGGGGTAGTTGGCGCCCGGATTCTGGACGAGCCCTTCCGCTGAGCGGACCCGCTCGCTAATGTCCCCGCATCGAACGCCCCGTGGCAGAGCCGCCGCGGGAGCGCAGCCGGTGCCATGGCCGCTACCGGCGGCCTCTCGTGCGTCGCCGTGGGACCGGCGCCGCATACACCCCGAGAGTCACCGCCGCTCACCGAGAGAGGGAGAGGCGTCGTGACCGCGGAAACCTCCCAGACTCTGGACCGAGGACTCAGAGTCCTCAAACTGCTCGCCGACACCGACCACGGTCTGACCGTCACCGAGCTCTCCAACCGCCTCGGTGTGAACCGCACCGTGGTCTACCGCCTGCTGGCCACCCTCGAGCAGCACGCCCTGGTCCGCCGCGACCTCGGCGGCCGGGCCCGCGTCGGGCTCGGCGTACTGCGGCTCGGACGGCAGGTGCATCCGCTCGTCCGCGAGGCGGCCCTGCCCGCGCTGCGGTCGCTCGCCGAGGACATAGGCGCCACCGCGCACCTGACCCTCGTCGACGGTTCCGAGGCGCTCGCCGTCGCCGTCGTCGAGCCCACCTGGACCGACTACCACGTGGCCTACCGGGCCGGCTTCCGCCACCCGCTGGACCGGGGCGCGGCCGGGCGGGCCATCCTGGCCGCCCGTCAGGGCACGCTCACCGAGCCCGGGTACACGCTGACCCACGGGGAGCTCGAAGCGGGCGCCAGCGGGGCGGCAGCGCCGCTCGTGGGCATCACGGGGCTGGAGGGCAGCGTGGGCGTCGTGATGCTGGCCGACGCCGTCCCGGAGCGGGTCGGCCCGCGCGTCGTGGACGCGGCCCGAGAGGTGGCCGACGCCCTGCGCTGAGCCCCGCGTACGGGACGTGAGCCGAACACCCGGCCGGACTTCCGGACCGGGTGCTCCTGCGCGTGCCCGCGGGGCGTCCCGGAGGCGTGGGGGCGGTCGGCGCGCCGCGTCCCGCCGTGCGGGAGGGCGGCTGCCGCGCCGCGTCCCGCACGGTGGGGCGCGGGGGCGGCGGGGGCGCCCGATACATTGGCCGGGTGCTCTCTCGCCTCACACGTCTGCCGCGTCCCGCCGCCCTGGCCGTCTGCGCCGTGCCCGTGCTCGGGCTGTTCGCCGTCGCCGCCTTCGCGCCGCTGCCCTTCGTGATCGCCCAGCCGGGCCTCACGGCCGACGTGCTCGGCGACCGCGACGGCAAGCCGGTCATCACCGTGACGGGTGCCCCGACCCGGCAGACCACCGGCCAGCTGCGGATGACCACCATCCAGGCCACCGGCCCCTCCACCACCGTGACCCTGCCCGAGCTCGTCGACGACTGGTTCGACAGCACCCGGGCGGTCATGCCCAAGGAGGCGGTCTACCCCTCCGGCGGAAGCGACAAGGAGATCGAGGCGCACAACCTGGAGCAAATGGCCGCGTCGCAGTCCACGGCCACCCAGGCCGCCCTCGGCTTCCTCCACAAGGACCCGAAGGACGTGAAGGTCCAGCTGAACCTCGCCGACGTGGGCGGCCCCAGCGCCGGTCTGCTCTTCTCCCTCGGCATCGTCGACAAGCTCGACGGTGACGGCAGCGGCGGCGACCTCACCGGCGGCCGCACCATCGCCGGTACGGGCACCATCAGCGCGGACGGCAAGGTCGGCGCCGTCGGCGGCGTGGCCCTGAAGACCCAGGCCGCGCGGCGCGACGGGGCGAGCGTGTTCCTCGTGCCGGAGGCGGAGTGCTCCGACGCGCAGTCCGAACTCCCCGAGGGGCTCCGGCTGGTCCCCGTCAGTTCGCTGACGGGCGCGGTCCAGGCGCTGCGTGCGCTGACCCGCGGGGAGCCGGTTCCGTCCTGCTGACCTCGGCGGAGCCGCTCTCCACCGGGCCCTCCACCGCGCGCTCCATCGTGCGCCAGGCCGGGAAGACCAGCGGGGAGAGCGTGACCAGCAGGTACGTGCCGCCGAACAGCAGCAGCGTCCGCGTCGCCCCGAGTCCGTCGACCAGCAGGCCCGCCGCGAGCCCGCCCAGCGGCATGGTCAGCTCGCAGCCCGCGGTGGTCACGCCCGAGACGCGGCTGCGCAGCTCCTCCGGGATCCGCTCGTAGACCACGGTGGTCAGGATCGGGTTGAGCATGCCCGCGCCCAGCCCGGACAGGGCCATCGTCACCGCGAGCGGCAGCGGGGTGTCGGTGAAGGCGGCGACCGCGTACCGGGGAGCGCCGCACAGCACGAAGGCCGCCGTGAACACCGCCCTGCGGGGGAACCGCTCGCCCCACACCCCGTAGAGCAGGGCGCCCAGCAGGGCGGAGCCGCCGAAGACGGAGACGAGCAGGCCGACGGCCGTGGCGCCGCCGAGGGCCTCGCGGCCGTGTACGGGGAGCAGTACGGCGGACCAGCCCTGGTCCAGGCCGTTGGTCATCATCACCATGAGGGTGATGCCCATCAGCAGCGGGGCGCGGGTCAGGAAGGTCCAGCCCTCGGCCAGTTCGGCCCGGTATCCGGCGAAGGAGATCTTCCCGGCGGCCGGCTGCGGCTCGGCGGCGGGGACGCCGCGCAGGAAGGCGCTGACCAGCAGCGCCGAGACGGCGAAGGTGGCCGCGTCGAGCAGCAGGGCGGACTCGGCGCCGAAGAAGGCGATCAGTACGCCGGCCAGCGCGGCCCCGATCATCCGCGCTCCGCGCGAGACCGCGTCGTACAGGCTCGCCGCCCGGGTCAGCGGGGTGCCGGCGTGCTCGGCGAGGTTCGGGAGCAGGACGCCGCGGGCGGTGAGGCCCGGGGTGTGGACGAGGCCCCCGACGGCCATCAGCGCGCAGAGCATCCAGAACTCCAGCACGCCCGCGTAGTGCAGCAGCGGGATCGAGCCGACCGAGACGGCGCACACGAGGTCGGAGAGGGCCGACACCCGGCGGCGGCCGATCCGGTCGATGACCGGGCCGCCGACGAGCGCGGCGATGACGACGGGCAGGGTGGCGCAGAAGGCGACGACCCCGGCCCGGCCGGCGCTGCCCGTGGTCTGGAGCACGAACCACGGCACGCCGATCAGGGTGACGGAACTGCCGGCTATGGAGATGGTGTTGGCGGCCAGTACCGCCGCGAAGGGCCGCCGGCTCATGCGGCGTGCGGGAGGCGCGGGGCGTGCAGGGCGTGCGCGATCCGGGCCTGGAGGTGCGCGGGCTGCATCAGCCGGATCCCGGCTCCGACCAGGGCTTCGCCGAGCCGGTTGCGCAGGGCGGGGACGGCGGGCACGGCGTGGCTGGCGGCGGCGGCCGGGGCGAGGTGGCGGGCCAGGCGCCAGGCGGCGGCCTCGGCGGCCAGTTCGGCGGTACGGGCGGCGTGCGCCCCGGGGTGGATCTCGGCGGAAGTGAAGGCGTGCACGGCAGGACTCCTTCTTCGGAATGCGAGTGGGGCGAGCGGGCGGAAGGGGCGGTACTACTCGTCGGTGCGCGGGAGCGCGTGCGTGTGGAAGCGGACCGTCGCGGTGCCCTCGGCGGGCGGCAGGTCGCGGTAGCTGTCGATCAACTCATGGATCTTGTGGATGAGTTCGAGGCTCTGCGCGGGGGTCAGGCGCAGCGTGAAGTCGCTGATGTCCGAGCCGCGCCGCCACTCCTGGGACCAGCTGTGGGCCGTGCCGAGCCAGGTGCTCATCTCCTGCGTGTGGATCGTGGCGATCTCGTGCAGGAAGAGGTCCGCCGCCCCGCGGGTCGCGGGGTCCTCGTCGTACAGCAGCTTCTCGTCGAACCGGGTGCCGTCGTGGGCCGCCCGCCACCAGCGCTCGCGGCCCTTGCCGTGCTCCGGCGCGTCCTCGACGAAGCCGTGCGCCGCGAGCTGGCGCAGGTGGTAGCTGGTGGATCCGCTGGACTCGCCGAGCCGCTCGGCCAGTTGGGAGGCCGTGGCCGGTCCGTCGTGGCGCAGGGTGGCCAGCATGCGGATGCGCAGCGGGTGGGCGAGGCCGCGCAGGGAGCGGGCGTCGAGGGTGCGGACCTTGGGCTCTTCGGGGTCCGGCTCCCTGGGGTCCAGGTCTGCCGGGTCCAGGTCTGCCGGGTCCAGGTCTTCGGGGTTCGGTGCTTCGGGCATGGCTCAACCGTAGAGTTGCAAAGACTTCTATGCAAGGATTTCTTTGCAACGTTTTCTTTGGAAAGCGCCCCGGGGGGGGGTCAGCCCTCCTGGGCCGCCTGCTCCACCAGCGGGATCACCCGCAGCGGCACCGGGTTCTCCATGACGATCGCCGTCGAGGCGCGCACGATCCCCTCGAAGCCGACGACCCGGTCGATGACCCGCTGCAGGTCGGCGTTGGACCGCGCCACGAGCCGGCACAGCATGTCCCCCTGGCCGGTCGTGGTGTGCAGCTCCAGCACCTCCGGCACCCCGTTCAAGTGCGCCCGTACGTCGGCCCCCTGGCCCTGCTTGATCTCCAGCGTCGCGAACGCCGTCACCGGGTACCCGAGCGCCGCCGGGTCCACCTGGGGGCCGAAGCCGCGGATCACCCCGTTCGACTGGAGCCGGTCGAGGCGGGCCTGCACGGTGCCGCGGGCCACGCCGAGGCGGCGCGAGGCCTCCAGGACCCCGATCCGGGGCTCGCGCGCCAGCAGGACGATGAGCCGGCCGTCGAGTTCGTCGATGCCCATGGAAACCTTCCCTCGATCGGCTGGTCATACTGCACAGATCTCTCAGTCATCCTGCGCCTGGGCTGGGCACTCTGTACAGCAGAAACGGAAACTATTGCGCAGCTTGTGGAAGGGCGGGACTCTGCGCTCATGACTGAGTCTTTGGTGAACCTCGAGACCGCCCCGCACACCGCGCGTGAGGCCGACCCCTTCCCGGTGAAGGGAATGGACGCGGTCGTCTTCGCCGTGGGCAACGCCAAGCAGGCCGCGCACTACTACTCCACCGCGTTCGGCATGAAGCTCGTCGCCTACTCCGGACCGGAGAACGGCGTCCGCGAGACGGCCAGCTACGTCCTGACCAACGGCGCCGCGCGCTTCGTCCTGACCTCGGTCATCAAGGCGACGACGGACCGCGGCCGCTTCCTCGCCGAGCACGTCGCCGCCCACGGCGACGGCGTCGTCGACCTCGCGATCGAGGTTCCGGACGCGCGGGCCGCGTACGCGTTCGCCGTCGAGCACGGCGCGCGCGGCCTGGACGAGCCGTACGAGGTGAAGGACGAGCACGGCACCGTCGTCCTCGCCGCCATCGCCACGTACGGCCAGACCCGCCACACGCTGGTCGAGCGCAAGGACTACACCGGCCCCTACCTGCCGGGCTACGTCTCCGTCGCCCCGCTGGTCGAGGGTCCCGCCAAGCGCACCTTCCAGGCCATCGACCACTGCGTGGGCAACGTCGAGCTCGGCCGGATGAACGAGTGGGTCGGGTTCTACAACAAGGTCATGGGCTTCACGAACATGAAGGAGTTCGTGGGCGACGACATCGCGACCGAGTACTCGGCGCTGATGTCGAAGGTGGTCGCGGACGGCACCCTCAAGGTGAAGTTCCCGATCAACGAGCCGGCGATCGCGAAGAAGAAGTCGCAGATCGACGAGTACCTGGAGTTCTACGGCGGCGCCGGCGTCCAGCACATCGCGCTCGCCTCGAACGACATCGTGGCGACCGTACGGTCGATGCGCGCGGCCGGCGTCTCCTTCCTGGACACCCCGGACTCGTACTACGACACGCTCGGCGAGTGGGCCGGCGAGACGCGGGTTCCGGTGGAGACCCTGCGCGAGCTGAAGATCCTCGTCGACCGCGACGAGGACGGCTACCTGCTGCAGATCTTCACCAAGCCGGTGCAGGACCGTCCGACCGTGTTCTTCGAGATCATCGAGCGCCACGGCTCGATGGGCTTCGGCAAGGGCAACTTCAAGGCGCTGTTCGAGGCCATCGAGCGGGAGCAGGAGAAGCGGGGCAACCTCTAGGCCACGGGTCGGGGTCTCCGGGGCGCTGCCTCGGGGACCCCGCCGCCCCCGCCCCCCGGCCACTCAAGCGCCGGCGGAGCGGGGCTTCTCCGTCTTCTCGGCCTTCTGGGCCTTGTCGCCCTTCTCGGCCTTGTCCGCCTTCGCCGCCTTCTCCGGCTTCTCCGCCTTCGCCGCAGGCTTCGGCTTCGCCGCCTTCGGGAGCTCCGGGGCCACCCACGGTCTGGCCGGCTGCATGTTCTCCGGGCCGCCCGCCGGCGGCTGGCCGATCGACGCCAGGGCCGCCTTGGCCAGCGGAACGCGGGCCGGCGAGAAGCGCGGATTGGTGCGCAGCGCCTCCTGCAGGTACCGCCGGGCCCCGGCGTCATCGCCCAGACCCCGCTCGATCATCGCCCGGTGGAACGCGAAGTCCGCACTGCGCATCCCCCGGTCCGTGGACTTCTTCGCGTACTCCAGCGCCGCCGTGTCGTCGCCCGTCTTGTGCAGCGCCCACGCCAGCGCGTCCGCCACCTCCATGCTCTTGTGGCGCGACCACTCCTGCGTCAGCCGCCGCACGGCCGCCGCCGGATCCCCGTGGTCCGCCTCGAACAGGCCGAGGACCACCGCCTCGTTCACCCCGTCCGCCGCGCCCCGCGCAGCGGCCGTGCGCAGCATGTCGTACGGGACCTTCGCCTCGTCCGAGCGCCCCAGCGCGTCCAGCAGCTCTCCCAGCTCCAGCGCCAGCCTCGGCACCTGCGCCCGGCCCAGCGCCATCCGGTAGTCCCGGACGGCCTCCCCGCCCCGGCCCAGCCCGGCCAGCGCCCTGGCCCGGCCGCCCAGCGCCTGGGCCTGCGCCGGATCGGCGCGCAGCGCGCCCTCGTACTGGCGCAGCGCCTCCGCCGCGTCGCCCCGCTCCCAGGACAGCTCCCCGAGCCGGAACAGGACGTACGCCTTCTCCGCCGGCGCCTTCGCCGCGCCCCCCGCGTGCTCCATCGCCATCGTCGCGTCCTCGCGCCAGCCGCGGTCCCGGTAGACCTGCGAGGCCCGGACGAACGCGGCCAGCCCCGGCCGCAGGTCCAGCAGCAGTTCCATCGACCGCTCGGCGGCCTTGTAGTCGCCCAGGCCCGTGTACGCGTCCACCAGCACCGGGTACGCCGCCCACCGCTTCGGCGCCTGCGCCCGTACGAGCTCGCCCCACTTCTTGCCCGTCCCGAAGTCGCCCCGGGCATTGGCCAGCGTGCCCATGCCGGTCATCGCGTCGAAGTTGCCCTTCTCGGCCGGGCGGATCTCCAGCGACCGCTTCAGCGCCCTCTCGGCCTTCGGGTACCAGGCCGGCTCCGTCGTCCGGCGCGCCTGCTCCAGGTACGCCGCCCCGAGCACCGCCCAGGACGCGTCGTCCTTCTCGTGCCCCGCGACCCACTTCTCCCGGTCCGCGACCAGAGCCGTCAGGTCCACCGCCGCCGCCGGCGCACCCATGCCGACCGCCGACGCGGCCCGCTCGGTGGGTCCCGGCGGGCGGGCGTCGTCGCCCTGGCGGGCCGGCCGGATCAGCAGGGCCCCGGCGATCAGCACCACCGCGACCCCGGCCGCCACGAGCGTCTTGCGGCCGGTGAAGGTCACGGGCGGCGCCGGCTGCTGCGCTTCCTCGTCGACGCGGGCGACGCGGGCGGCGCGAGCAGCACGAGCAGTACGGGCGATACGGGCGATACGCGCGGTACGGGTGGCACGGTCCATGGGGTCACTGTGCGTCAATATGAAGAGTTCGCCGAGGTGTCCGAAGCCCGTCGCGGCCGTGTTCACACCGATGGCCCCCGGTGCCACGCTGGGCTCATGGATGTCACGGATGTCATGGACGATGCCGGGAAAGACGATCTCTCGCTCCGGCTGCACGCGAGCCTCCTGGAAGGGCTCCCGGCCGAGGCCCTCCTCACCGACCCCGAGGTGACGGCCTCCTACGCCACCGACATGGCCACGTTCTGCGCCGCCGGCACCCCCGCGGCCGTGGTCCTGCCCCGCACCGTCGAACAGGTGCAGCACGTGCTGCGCACCGCCACCGCCCTGCGGGTCCCCGTCGTCCCCCAGGGCGCCCGCACCGGCCTGTCGGGCGCGGCCAACGCCTCCGACGGCTGCATCCTGCTCTCCCTCGTCAAGATGGACCGGATCCTGGAGATCAACACCGTCGACCGCGTCGCCGTCGTCGAGCCCGGTGTCGTGAACGCGGTGCTCTCACGGGCCGTCGCCGACCGGGGCCTGTTCTACCCGCCCGACCCCTCCAGCTGGGAGCAGTGCACGATCGGCGGCAACATCGGCACCGCGTCCGGCGGCCTGTGCTGCGTCAAGTACGGGGTCACCGCCGAGTACGTGCTCGGCCTCGACGTGGTCCTCTCCGACGGACGGCTGCTGCGCACGGGCCGGCGCACCGCCAAGGGCGTCGCCGGCTACGACCTCACCCGGCTCTTCGTCGGCTCCGAGGGCAGCCTCGGCGTCGTCGTCCAGGCCGTGCTCGCCCTGCGCCCGGCGCCGCCCCGGCAGCTCGCGCTCGCCGCCGAGTTCCCCTCGGCCGCGGCCGCCTGCGCGGCCGTCTGCGCCGTCATGGAGGCCGGCCTCACGCCCTCGCTGCTGGAGCTGATGGACCGTACGACCGTCCGCGCCGTCAACGCCCTGGGCAAGATGGGTCTGCCCGAGACCACCGAGGCCCTGCTGCTGGCCGCCTTCGACACCCCGCACGCGCCCGAGGACCTCGCCGCCGTGGGGGAGCTGTGCCGGGCCGCCGGAGCCAGTGCCGTCGTCCCCGCCGAGGACGAGGCGGAGTCCGAACTGCTCCTCCAGGCCCGCCGGATGTCGCTGACCGCCCTGGACGCCCTGCGCCCGGCCACGATGATCGACGACGTCTGCGTACCGCGCTCGCGGCTCGCCGAGATGCTGGACGGGACGGCCGCCATCGCCCGCGCGTACGACCTGCTCATCGGGGTCTGCGCGCACGCCGGCGACGGCAACACGCACCCGGTGGTCTGCTTCGACCCGGCCGACGGGGACGAGACGCGGCGGGCCCGCGAGTCCTTCGACGAGATCATGGCGCTCGGACTGGCCCTCGGCGGGACCATCACCGGCGAGCACGGGGTCGGGGTCCTCAAGAAGGAGTGGCTCGCGCGCGAACTGGGGCCGGTCGGGATGGAGATGCAGCGCGCGGTCAAGCAGGCCTTCGACCCGCTCGGCCTGCTCAACCCGGGAAAGCTCTTCTGACCGTACGCCGGGTATGGACCGCTGCCGCGTGGAGTGGACGAGGCGCAGGTGGCGGATCCGCATGATCACAGGTCCCCGTCCGCCGACTCGTCCGACGGCCAGGGGTCCCGCATCCACAGGTCGTCGGCCGGAGTGGGCGTGAGCAGCTCCGCCAGTGCGGCGTCCAGGCCCAGCCGGTCGGCCTCGGTGCCGGGCGGGACCACGCGCAGCGTGCGCTCCAGCCACGCCGACACGGCGGCGGCCGGGGCCTCCAGCAGGGCGTCGCCGTCGGGGGAGGTGAGCGCCATGCAGAGGACGGCCCTGTTGTCGACCTTGGTGGGCCAGATCCGGACGTCTCCGTGGCCGCTCGGGCGGAACACCCCCTCGACCAGCAGCTCGCGGGCGAAGGTCCAGTTGACGGGGGTGCTGGAGCCGGTGTGGAAGGTGATGTGCACGGCGTACGGGTCGTCCGTCAGGTAGACCAGCCGGGCCGGGACGGCGACGCTGCGCTCGGGGGACAGGACCAGCTTGAGTTCCAGCTCGCGTTCGACGACGGGGTGGTGCATGGCGGCCTCACTTCGGTTCTTCGGTTCTCCGGTGGTGTCGTGGGGCCGGTGTGCGCGCCCCACACCCGGGGAGAGCGCCGATGTGCCCGGGTATGACGCGACTTCGTGCCCCGGATCGCCGATTGGCCGGATCCTGTCGGGTGACCGAAAACAGTCGTGGCGGGCGACGTTCGCTCAAAGGCTTGGATTCTCCCGTTACCGGACCTGTCGGGGCACGGTTCTTGGCTATGGTCCTCCCCTTGCACAAGCCTCAAGCCACGATCGGAGTTGGGGACATTGACGGCCTCCCCTGGTGACGGCGAGCACGCGGCCCGCGAGGGCTACTACCCCGATCCGTCCATCCCCGGGTTCGTCCGGTACTGGAACGGCCTGAACTGGGTTCCGGGTACGAGCCGCCCTGCCGCCGCCGCCCCTGCCGCCGCCGTCCCCGCCCGGTCCGACGAGACGGGGCCGGTGTTCCTGGACGGGACAGGCCTGTCGGAGGCGCTGCGGGAGTCGGAGCCGGTCGCTCCCGCGGCCTCCGGGGCCCCCGCCGCCTCGTGGCAGGCCGATCCCCTGCACCAGTCCGGCTTCGGCGGGCCCCGCGACGACCGGGTGTCCTGGGGCAGCCCGGCGCGGCCGGAGCCCGACGGGGGCCACGGGCCCGCCCGTCCGGCGCCGGACGGGGTCCCGCAGGGCCGCGGGCCGCGCCCGGAGCCGCTGGAGGCGGCCGAACGCGCGGAGCGCGGGCCGGGGGTGTCCTTCGCCCGTACGCCCTCCGCGACCGCGGAGCGCTTCCCCGCGCAGGCCGCCGTGCGGGGCCCCGCCGAGAGCGTGGGCATCCTGTCGGCCCGCTCCCCGGCCGCGGCTCCGGCCGCCGCCCCGGCAGCGGCTCCCGCCGAGCCCGCGTGGCCCTCCGCGGGCGACAGCGCCGCTCCGTCCGGCCTCACCTCGTCCTGGCCGGAAACCCCCCTCCACCGCGAACCGGCGGCCCCGCCGGCATGGGACCCGGCCGACCGTGCCGACCGGCCGCAGGCCCCGCCCCGCCGTGACGCCGTGGTCCGCCCCGGGCCGGAGATCCCGGCCGGCTGGGAGCCCGGGGCCCGCCCCGAGCCCGAGGCGCCGGTGCGGCGCGACCGGTCGGCGCGGTCCCGGCCCGAGGGCCCGGCGGACCGGGCCCCGTGGTCCGAGACCCCGCTCCGCCCCGGGCCCGCGGCTCCGGAGGACCGGTTCGCGCCGGAGGCGCCGTCGCCCGCGCGGGCCCCGGCGGCGCGCGGCTCCGCGCCCGGTCCCCGGCCGGCCGCCCCCGCCCCCGCCCCCGCCCCGGCGGCGGGCCGCCCGGGATCCGGCCCGGCCTCCGACCGGGCATCCGACCCGGCTTCGGGCCCGGTGGTCGGCCGTACGGCGCCCCGGGTCACCGAGCGGGCCGTGTTCGAGCGGATGGCGGAGCGGGCCACCCGCCCCGCCGGGCTCGTGCGCCGGCTCGTGGCCCGCGCGCTGGACACCCTCGTGTACGGCGCGGTCGCGGCGGGCACCGCCTGGCCCCTCGTCCCCGCGGCCACCGCCCACCTGGAGGCCAAGGTCGACGCCGCCAAGGGCAGCGGACGCACCACCACGGTGTGGCTGTTCGACACGACCATCGCCGGATACGCCGGCCTCGTCCTCGGCGCCGTACTGCTCTTCGGGGTGTTCTACGAGGCGCTCCCCACCGCCCGCTGGGGCCGCACCCCCGGCAAGAAGCTCCTCGGGATCCGGGTGCTGGCCGCCGCCACCCTCCGCCCGCCCGCGTTCGGCACGGCCCTGCGCCGCTGGCTGGTGTACGCGTTCCTCGGACTCCCCGGCAGCCTCTGGTGCCTCGGGGACGGGCGCCGCCGCCGGGGCCTGCACGACCGGGCGGCGAGGACGTACGTGGCCCGCTGACGCCCGGCCCGCGGCCCGCCGGGGGGAGCCCTCCCCCGAACGGACGCCGTCCCGTTGCGGGGTTCGCGGAGCCGGGTTCGACTCGGGCCATGAGTACCGATCAGCCGCCGCCGGGCCAGCCGCCCGAGGACGACCCGTTCCTCAAGAAGCCCCAGGAACCGACGCCTCCGTCGGGCGGTTCGCCGTACGACCGGCCCCCGGGCGGCCCCCCGCCGCCCCCGCCGCCGGGCGGCCCGTACGGCGGTGCGGGGGGCGGCGGCGGATACCCGCCCCCACCGCCGCCCCCGCCGCCCGGAGGCCCGTACGGCGGGAGCGGCGGCTACGGCATGCCCGACCCGCTCGCCGGGATGCCCCCGCTGGCCGACTTCGGCAAGCGGCTCGGTGCCCGCATCATCGACGTGATCATCGTGCTCATCCCGCTGTTCCTCATCCAGCTGGCCTTCGGCACGAACCGGTACACGGTCGAGACGAACAAGGGCGAGGACGTCAGCGAGGTCTTCACGAAGTCGTACAGCGGCAGCGGCCTGGCGATGACGCTGATCTCGATCGTGTTCTTCGTCGGCTACGACTGGTGGTTCGCCAGGAAGGACGGCAGGACCCTCGGCAAGAGGGCGCTCGGACTGCGCGTCGCCATGCTCAACGACGGCAGCGTCCCGCCGTCGGGCGCGGCGCTCGGCCGCGCCGCGATGCTCTGGCTGCCGGCGCTCATCTGCTGCCCCTGCCTGTGGCAGATCGTGCTGATCGTGTCGATCCTCGTGGACAAGCCGTACAAGCAGGGTCTCCACGACAAGGTCGGCAAGACGGTGGTGGTCACCGCATAACGACGCGACGCACCGGCGTACGAAGGGGCCGCGGCCCCGTGCGGCAGGTCCGCGTACGGCTCAGTGGTGCACCGGCTGTTCGACGGCGGCCGTCCGGGGCTCAGGCACCCGGGCGGCCGCCGCCGCGTCCGCGGGGACGGGCCCGGGCGCGCTCCGGGGGGCGTTCGCGGGCGTGATTTCGGTAACACCGGGGGAAACCAGGGGGGTACGGGCGGTGGCCCGGGCCGTCCCTGCCGGAGCCGCGTGCCGGCCGCGCCGGCGGGGGCTGGCCGCGGTGAGCGCGACGAGCAGTCCGAGGGCCAGGGCGGCGGTGGCGATGACGGCGATGCCGCGTCCCGTGCTCGTCTGCGAGAGCAGCAGCATGGCGATGGTGGACACGACGACGGTGGCGGACCCGTAGAACAACTGGGCGGCAGTCGGACGCGGCATGGCGGTATCCGTCCTCAAGGCGGGGAGGGGGAGTCTGCTCAACTAGGTCGCGCGTCAAGGGACTCTACGTCGGTGGATTCCCGGGCGGAACCGCCAGTAAGCGTGACCTAACCCACGGTGCCCGGCGCACGGGGGGCGTACGGGATCATTCGGCGTCACACGGCGGGGGTCGGGACGCGGCCTTCGTCCCGTCTGGCAGAGGAACGTCCGTATACCGGAACTGGCTGACCGCATAGTGCAGTTGTAAGGAACAAGTCAAGGTCTGTCTTTTCCTGAGACTCTCCGGTCAAATGTCGTCACTTGAGACGCGCGCCGCGCGGAACCCCCCACTCCAACGGAGATGTTCCGACCTGTGTCGCGGCCGCGGGAGGGGAACGACATCAAGTGACCAGCAATTCCGCTCGCAGACGAGCGCTGCGCGCCGCAGCCGTCGGTGTGACCCTGGCCGCCACCGCGGCTTCCGGCGCCTTCCTCGTCACTGCCCAGGCTTCCGAGGCGCCGTCGACCGCGCCCGCCTCGAACCGGCAGGACCCGACCGCCGCCTCGAAGGAGGCGGTCCAGCACAACCTGAAGGGCCCGTTCAGCGACCAGCAGGCGCAGGCCCGCGAAGCCGCCCTGGACCAGGTCCTGTCCGGCAAGAAGAGCGTGGAGCAGCGGGGCGCCTCCAAGGTCGTCAAGCTCGACGACAAGAAGTACGTCGAGCTCGGCCGCGAGAAGACCGACAAGATCTTCACGATCCTCGTCGAGTTCGGCGACCAGGTCGACAACACGACCATGTTCGACCCGGACGGTCCCGACGGCCCCAAGCCGGCGGTCCCGAAGTACGGCGGCACCCCCGGTCCGCTGCACAACACCATCGCGCAGCCGGACCGCAAGGACAACAACAGCACCGCCTGGCGCAAGGACTTCAGCCGCGACTACTTCCAGGACCTGTACTTCGGTACCGGCAAGGGCAAGGACTCGCTGAAGACCTACTACGAGAAGACCTCCTCGGGTCGCTACTCGGTCGACGGCCAGGTCGCCGACTGGGTCAAGATCCCGAACAACGAGGCCCGCTACGGCTCCAACTACTGCGGCCAGACCAACTGCGCCAACGTGTGGGACACCGTCCGCGACGGTGTCAACGCGTGGGTCGACGCCCAGAAGAAGGCCGGCAAGACCGACGCCGAGATCAAGGCCACGCTGGCGCAGTACGACCAGTGGGACCGCAACGACTTCGACGGCGACGGCAACTTCAACGAGCCCGACGGCTACATCGACCACTTCCAGATCGTCCACGCGGGCGAGGACGAGTCGGCCGGCGGCGGCGTGCAGGGCACCAACGCCCTGTGGGCGCACCGCTGGTACGCCTACGGCACCGACGCGGGCAAGACCGGCCCGGCGAACAACAAGGCCGGCGGCACCCAGATCGGCAACACCGGCATCTGGGTCGGCGACTACACGATGCAGCCGGAGAACGGCGGCCTCGGCGTCTTCGCGCACGAGTACGGCCACGACCTCGGTCTGCCGGACCTCTACGACACCTCCGGTGGCGGCGAGAACTCGGTCGGCTTCTGGTCCCTGATGTCCGCCGGCTCCTGGCTCGGCGAGGGCAAGGACTCCATAGGCGACATGCCGGGCGACATGACCGCCTGGGACAAGCTCCAGCTGGGCTGGCTGAACTACGACACGGCGAAGGCCGCGACGAAGTCCACCCACAAGCTGGGTGTGTCGGAGTACAACACCAAGGACAAGCAGGCGCTGGTCGTCGAGCTGCCGAAGAAGCAGGTCAAGACCGACATCGTCGCTCCCGCCGAGGGCTCCTCGCAGTGGTGGAGCAACATGGGTGACGACCTCAAGAACACCCTCACCCGCACGGTCGACCTGACCGGCAAGTCCTCCGCCGCACTGGGCCTCAAGGGCTGGTGGGACATCGAGAAGGACTACGACTACCTCTACACCGAGGTGTCCACCGACGGCGGCGCCACCTGGACCGTCCTGAACGGCACGGCCAACGGCAAGGCCATCCCGGCCGACGCCGCGGGCAATGCCGGTCTGACCGACGTCTCCGGCGGCTGGCAGGACCTGAAGTTCCCGCTCGACGCCTACGCCGGCAAGAAGATCGACCTCCGCTTCCGCTACCAGACGGACGGCGGCGCGGGCGGCAAGGGCTTCACCGCCGACGCCCTCGCGATCACCGCGGACGGCCAGACCCTGTTCACCGACGGCGCCGAGAACGGCGACAACGGCTGGACCGCCAAGGGCTTCTCCCGCCAGGGCTCCGGGTTCACCAAGGAGTACCCGCAGTACTACATCGCGGAGAACCGCCGCTACGTCTCGTACGACTCCACCCTCAAGGTGGGCCCGTACAACTTCGGTTGGGCCAACTCGAAGCCGGGCTGGGTCGAGCACTACCCGTACCAGGACGGCCTGCTGATCTGGCTCTGGGACAAGTCCCAGAAGGACAACAACACCAGCCAGCACCCGGGCTCGGGTCTGATCCTCCCGATCGACGCCAACGCCAAGCCGATGAAGTGGTCGGACGGCACCCTGCTGCGCAACAAGATCCAGCCGTACGACGCGACGTTCAGCGCGTACTCGACGGACGCGTTCACCCTGCACAAGAACGGTGAGTCGCTGTTCCTGAAGCCGAAGCCCGCGAACCTCGTCTTCGACGACCACAAGGGCAAGTACTACTACGACGAGAACCCGACCGGTTCGGTGAAGGTCGCTGACACCAACACCAAGATCAAGATCGTGAAGGAGCCGTACGACGGTCTCCAGATGACGGTCGAGGTCGGCCCCGCCGCCAAGTAATTCGGTAAACCCGCAGGTCAAAGCATGATCGGCCGTCGCCCCCTAGCGGGCGGCGGCCGATCGCGTTTAGATGCGGGTGCGAGTTTTTCTTATTGACGGGGGAGCTGAAGATCATGCCCGGTGGAGGTTTCGTCAGATTGCCAGGCGGCAGCGTGGTGGTCGCGCTCACGCTGCCGAGGCCCTGCGGCGAGGGCGGAAACGTCCGCGTGCTGGTCCACGCCGCGAACCGGGCCCGCGCCCTGACCAGGCTGCGGAACCTCGGGATGCGGGCGGTGTACCTGCGCGGCAACGCACAGCCGCCGACCCCGGACGAGGTCACGGCCGTCCTGCACCATCCGGACGGCCTGCTGTGGCGCGGCGCCCCGGACCGGGCCCAGGAGCTCTGGCACCCGATCCGGGCCCTGCTGGGGCACTAGAGCCGCCGGGCCCCGCCGGACCCGAGGGGCTTCCTACGGGGCCTGGCGGGGGCTCTCGCCGATCAGCTCGACGCCGGCCGAGCGGAGCTCCTCCACGGCCCGGGAGGTCGTGTGAGGGGCCACTGCGGCCGTCAGGTCCAGCAGCACGCGGGTGGCGAAGCCCTCGCGGGCGGCGTCGAGGGCCGTGGCCCGTACGCAGTGGTCGGTGGCGATCCCGACGACGTCTACCTCGGTGACCTGCCGCTCGCGCAGCCACTGCGCGAGCCCGGCGCCGTTCTCGTCGGCGCCCTCGAAACCGCTGTACGCCGCCTCGTACGCGCCCTTGTCGAAGACGGCGGCGACGGCGCCGGAGGCGACGGCGGGGGCGAAGTTCGGGTGGAACCCGACGCCCTCGGTGCCCGCGACGCAGTGGACCGGCCAGGAGTTCTCGTAGTCCGGCTCGGCCGGGGGGTGCGCGAAGTGCGACCCGGGGTCGACGTGGTGGTCGCGGGTCGCGACCACGTGCCGGTAGCCGGCCGTGGCCTGGCCGATCAGCTCGGTGATCGCGGCGGCGACGTCGGCCCCGCCGGTGACCGCGAGGCTGCCGCCTTCGCAGAAGTCGTTCTGTACGTCGACGACGATCAGTGCGCGGTGCATGTCGCGTGTCCTTCGGTTGTCGTGAGTGCCGCTGCGCGGGCTCTTCCCCCGCCCCGCCCCTCCCCGAAACCGGGGGCGCCGCCCCCGGCCCCGGGGCCCCTCCCGGGGCCGTCCGGGGTCCCGTCCGGGGCTACGCGTACTCCGTCGGGATGACGGCCTCGCCCCGGGACAGCTGCGTCGCGGAGAGCGGGAGGCTCGCGAGGGCCTCGCGGTGCCGGTCGCGGGCGGCCTCCAGGGACTCCCGCGCCACCACCTCGCCGGCCTTCACCAGCTGGATCAGGAGCTGGGTGTCCGCGAGCTGCGCCGGGACCGCGCCGGTCCCGACGACCTCCGCCTCCGCGACGCCCTCCGCGTCGGTCCGCCGAGCCGCCCACTTGCGGCCGCCGATCGAGGTCTTCCCGCCCGAGGACTTCTTCGCCACCGGTACCAGCGGCGCCTTCGGGTCCGCCGAAGCGGCCCGCGCCACCAGCTTGTAGACCATCGAGCACGTGGGGTGCCCGCTGCCCGTCACCAGCTGCGTGCCGACCCCGTAGGCGTCCACCGGGGCGGCCGCCAGCGAGGCGATCGCGTACTCGTCCAGGTCCGAGGTCACCACGATCCGCGTCCCCGTCGCCCCCAGCTCGTCGAGCTGCTGGCGCACCCGGTGGGCGACCAGCAGCAGGTCGCCGGAGTCGATCCGGACCGCGCCCAGCCCCGTGCCGGCGACCTCGACGGCCGTCCGTACGGCCTCGGCCACGTCGTACGTGTCCACCAGGAGCGTGGTCCCGCTGCCCAGGGAGGCCACCTGGGCCTGGAAGGCGTCCCGCTCGGTGTCGTGCACCAGCGTGAAGGCGTGCGCCGAGGTCCCGACCGTCGGGATCCCGTACCGGAAGCCGGCCGCCAGGTCCGAGGTGGAGGTGAAGCCGCCGACGTACGCGGCCCGCGAGGCGGCCACCGCGGCCAGCTCGTGCGTGCGCCGCGCGCCCATCTCGATCAGGGGCCGCCCGCCGGCCGCCGAGGCCATCCGGGAGGCCGCGGCCGCGATCGCCGAGTCGTGGTTGAGGATCGACAGGATCACGGTCTCCAGCAGCACGCACTCGGCGAAGCTGCCCTCGACGCGCAGGAGCGGCGAGCCGGGGAAGTAGACCTCGCCCTCCGGGTAGCCCCAGATGTCGCCCGAGAAGCGGTACGAGGCCAGCCAGTCCAGCGTCCGCATGTCGACGACGGCCCGCTCGCGCAGGAACTCCAGGACGGCCGTGTCGAAGCGGAAGTTCTCCACCGCGTCCAGGACGCGGCCGGTGCCCGCCACCACCCCGTAGCGGCGCCCCTCGGGCAGCCGACGGGTGAATACCTCGAAGACCGACCGGCGGTCGGCGGTGCCGTTCGCCAGGGCGGCCTGCAGCATCGTGAGCTCGTAATGATCCGTGAAGAGCGCTGTCGACGGCACGTCCACCGGCAGGCCCAGGTCCGCAGGGTTCATGGCACGGATGCTAGCGCACATTTCGTCAAAGTGACGAGATCTCGGGACCCGTTTGTGCGACCGGCCGGTCGCAGTGGCAGCATGGGACAAGTGAGTGTTGCTCCCATTGAGATCGAACGCACCGAGTCGGCCGAACAGACCTTCGCGGTCCCCGAACCCGACGTCCCCTGGGTGACCCTGGTGCACAACGACCCGGTCAACCTCATGAGCTACGTGACGTACGTGTTCCAGGCGTACTTCGGCTATTCGAAGGACAAGGCGCACAAGCTGATGCTCGACGTCCACCACAAGGGGCGGGCGATCGTCTCCAGCGGCACCCGTGAGGAAATGGAGCGCGACGTGCAGGCCATGCACGGCTACGGCCTGTGGGCGACCCTCTCCCAGGACCGCATCTGATGGGGCGCTCCGCCGGCATGTTCGAAGCCCTGGGGGGCGGCGGCGCCGCCATCGCGCTGGACGGGATCGAGATCTCCATCCTGCGCTCGCTGGCCGTCCAGCTGCTGGAGCTCATCGGACCGGGCGCGCCCGAGCCCGACGAGGACGCCGACCCGCTGGCCGTGCTGTTCGCCGAGGGCAACGAGGGGCCCACCGAGCGGCCCTCCGACCCCGCGCTGATCCGGCTCTTCCCCGACGCCTACGGCGGCCCCGGCCCCGAGGATCGCGAGGTGGACCCGGCCGAGCTGGCCGCGCGGTCGGCGGAGTTCCGCCGCTTCACCGAGAACGACCTGCGCACCCGCAAGCGGGAGGACGCGCTGGCCGTCGTTCGGAGCCTGGACGCGCTCGCTCCCGAAGGCGACGACGGGGCCGCCGTCCTGGAGCTCACCGGGGAGCTCCCGCTGCGCTGGCTGGGCGCGCTCAACGACCTGCGCCTGACGATCGCCGCGCGTCTGGACATCACCGAGGACGACGAGAGCGCGGTCCTCTTCCGGCTGCCGGACGACGATCCGCGCAAGCCGATGGTGATGGCGTACCTGTGGCTCGGCGGCCTCCAGGAGACGCTCATCGAAACGCTCTGAGAATTTCCGCCGACGCGAACGCTGTTCGCTCAGCGGACGCTCAAATCCGGATAACGATCAGATCACCGCGATGCGGTGATCTGATGCGCTTCAGGGCTCATGTCCCGAATTTATTGTGCGCCAGATCACTTTTCCACGCCCCGGCCACCCGTAAGCCCGTGATAAATCTTCACGACCGCCGCGGGGCGCCACCCATGTCCCCGGCCCGCTTGAACCGGCTGACCGCCGGGTGCAACTCCATCCGTATCCGGGGGGATCGAGGACCCGATCCGCTGCCTTCGAAGGCGCGGGTCGGCGTGGAGAAAGGCGCACCAAGACATGACCTCTGTGCAGGTCGAGCAGCACGACAAGACGCCCGGCGAGGGCGGCGCGGCCGAGGGTGGCGAGGGATACCACCGCGCACTCGGAGCCCGCCAGATCCAGATGATCGCGATCGGCGGAGCCATCGGCACCGGCCTCTTCCTGGGCGCCGGCAAGGCGATCTCGAAGGCGGGCCCCAGCCTGATCCTGGCCTACGCCATCGCGGGCCTGGTCATCTTCTTCATCATGCGCGCCCTCGGCGAGCTGCTGATGTACCGCCCGGTCTCGGGCTCCTTCTCGGACTACGCCCGGGAGTTCCTCGGCCCCTTCTGGGGGTACGCGACCGGCTGGACGTACTGGCTCTTCTGGGTGGTCACCGGCATCACCGAGGTGACCGCGGCGGCCAAGTACATGTCGTACTGGACCCACGACAGCTTCCCGCAGTGGGCCTACGCGCTGATCTTCACGGTCATCCTCTACGCCGCCAACCTGATCTCGGTGAAGCTCTTCGGCGAGCTCGAGTTCTGGTTCTCCATGGTCAAGGTCACCGCCATCGTCGGCATGATCCTGATCTGCGCCGGCATCCTCACCGTCGGCTTCTCCGACGCCGCCGCGACCGCCTCCGTCTCCAACCTCTGGAGCGACCGCGGCTTCTTCCCGAACGGCATCGGCGAGACGCTGATGACGCTCCAGATCGTCATGTTCGCCTTCCTGGCGGTCGAGCTGGTCGGCGTCACCGCCGGCGAGTCCAAGGACCCCGAGAAGACCCTGCCCAAGGCCATCAACACCGTGCCGTGGCGCATCGCCGTCTTCTACGTCGGCGCGCTCATCATGATCATGTCGGTCATCCCGTGGTCCAACTTCAAGGCGGGCGAGAGCCCGTTCGTGCTGGCCTTCGAGAAGATGGGCCTCGGCGTCGGCGCCGCGATCGTCAACTTCGTCGTGCTAACCGCCGCGCTCTCCTCCTGCAACTCGGGCATGTACTCCACCGGCCGCATGCTGCGCGACCTCGCGCTCAACGGCCAGGGCCCGAAGTTCTTCACCAAGCTCACCAAGAGCGGCACCCCGCTCGTGGGCACCACCTTCTCCGCCGCGCTGATGCTGGTGGGCGTCTGGATCAACTACGTCGCCCCGGGCAAGGCCTTCGACTACGTCGTCTCCTTCGCCACCATCTCCGGCATGTGGGCCTGGATCATGATCCTGGTCTGCCAGATCCGCTACCGCGCCAAGGCCGACCGCGGCGAGCTGCCGCAGTCCGCCTTCCGGGCCCCCGGCGCCCCGTGGACCAGCTGGTTCGCCCTGCTGTTCATCGGCATGGTCATCGTGATGATGGGCATCGACAAGGACTCCCGCGTCTCGCTGTACTGCGCGCCGCTGTGGGGCCTGATCCTGGGCGTCTCGTACCTGGTGCTCAAGAAGCGCAACCCGGCCGGAGCCGCGTTCAACAAGGCCGACAGGGCCTCGGAGCCCGTCGCCTGACCGACTCTGTCCAGCATCCGGGCCCTCCCGTACCACGCCTCGGTACGGGAGGGCCCGTCTGCTTATCCTGTCGACCATGCTGACCCTCACCCAGGCGCTGTACGACCGGATCGTCGAGCACGCCCGCAAGGACCACCCCGACGAGGCCTGCGGCGTCGTGGCCGGACCGGCCGGCACCGACCGCCCCGAGCGGTTCGTCCCCATGCTCAACGCGGCCCGCTCGCCCACGTTCTACGAGTTCGACTCGAAGGATCTGCTGCGGCTCTACCGCGAGCTCGACGACCGGGACGAGGAGCCCGTGATCGTCTACCACTCGCACACCGCGACCGAGGCCTACCCCTCCCGTACGGACGTCACGTACGCGAACGAGCCCGGCGCCCACTACGTCCTGGTCTCCACGGCGGACACCGACGGCCTCGGCGAGTTCCAGTTCCGCTCGTACCGGATCGTCGAAGGCGTCATCACGGAGGAAGAAGTGCAGGTCGTAGAGGGGTACTGACCACGATGTGAGCGGTTTGCGTCCACGATGCGGGATCACACTCCAAACGGGGGACCGGGAATCGTTAACATGACCGCATGGTTCCCCACGACGTGAGCATCGAGACGCCCGGCAGCCCGCTGCTCGTGGCGCGGCTGCACGTCGACCTGTGCCGTCTCGCCAGCAGCATCTGTCCTGCCGCCTGAGCACCACAGCCCCTCGCGCGGGGGCCCAGCGCCGCGCGCCGTTTCCGCCCCTCCCGCTTACTTCACCACTGGAGCCTGCCATGGCCATCGAGGTCCGCATCCCCACCATCCTCCGCACCTACACCGACGGCGAGAAGGCCGTCAGCGGTGAGGGCGCCACCCTGTCCGAGCTCTTCGCGGACCTGGAGACGCGCCACAAGGGCATCGAGGAGCGAATCATCGACCAGGCTGCCGGCGGCAAGCTGCGCCGCTTCGTGAACGTCTACCTCAACGACGAGGACGTCCGCTTCCTGGACGGCATCTCCACCGCCCTCAAGGACGGCGACAGCGTCACCATCCTCCCGGCGGTCGCCGGCGGCTCCGTCTGATGCGCTACGACTCCCCGCTGGCCGCGGTCGGCAACACGCCGCTCGTCCGGCTGCCCCGGCTGTCGCCCTCGGACGACGTCCGCATCTGGGCCAAGCTGGAGGACCGGAACCCGACCGGCTCGATCAAGGACCGCCCCGCGCTCCACATGGTCGAACAGGCCGAGCAGGACGGCCGGCTGACCCCCGGCTGCACGATCCTGGAGCCGACGTCGGGCAACAC
Source organism: Streptomyces sp. NPDC001194 (assembly GCF_042896985.1). Lineage (NCBI taxonomy): Bacteria > Bacillati > Actinomycetota > Actinomycetes > Kitasatosporales > Streptomycetaceae > Streptomyces > Streptomyces sp. NPDC001194. The sequence continues at coordinate 106,315 of NZ_JBIAXU010000017.1, forward strand.
CGGCATCTCGCTGGCGATGGCGGCCAAGCTCAAGGGCTACCGGATCGTGTGCGTCATGCCGGAGAACACCTCTCAGGAGCGGCGCGACCTGCTGGCCATGTGGGGAGCCGAGATCATCTCGTCGCCGGCGGCGGGCGGGTCGAACACCGCGGTCCGGGTGGCCAAGGAGCTCGCTGCCGAGCACCCCGACTGGGTGATGCTCTACCAGTACGGGAACCCGGACAACGCGGGCGCCCACTACGCGACGACCGGCCCCGAGATCCTGCGGGACCTCCCCTCGATCACCCACTTCGTGGCGGGCCTGGGCACGACGGGCACCCTGATGGGCGTGGGCCGCTACCTGCGCGAGCACGTGCCGGGCGTACGGATCGTCGCGGCGGAGCCGCGGTACGACGACCTGGTCTACGGCCTGCGCAACCTCGACGAGGGCTTCGTCCCGGAACTGTACGACGCCTCGGTCCTGACGACCCGCTTCTCGGTGGGCTCGGCGGACGCGGTGACGCGCACCCGTGAACTCCTCCAGCAGGAGGGCATCTTCGCGGGCGTCTCCACCGGCGCCGCCCTGCACGCGGCGATCGGCGTCGGCCGCAAGGCCGTCGCGGCGGGGGAGAGCGCGGACATCGTCTTCGTCGTCGCCGACGGCGGCTGGAAGTACCTCTCGACGGGCGTCTACACGGCGAAGACGACGGAAGAGGCGATCGAAACCCTCCAGGGCCAGCTCTGGGCCTGACCCCGCGTTCGAGGTGCGGGGTCCCCGGTGCGGCGAGGGGAGGGCGCGGGGCAGCGTCCCCCGCACCACACCGGCGGACCGGGTCCGGGCGGAGCCCGGTGAACGGGAGAAGGGCGGGGCGGGGCGAACGCGCCGCGCAGCGGCCACGCCCGCCCGGCCGGCCCGCCCCCCGCCCGGTGGCGGCCGGGGCCCAGGCCGTGTCTAGCCGGAGAGCAGCTCCGCGAGCACCGCGGCGTGACTCGACGCGGGGTCCTTGACCGCGGTCAGGAGGGTCAGCGGGCCCGCCCTGGCCAAGCCGCGCAGCCGGTCCAGCTCCGCGGCGGCGGCCGGCTCCGCGAGCTCCGCCTCGTACCGCTGCCGGAACTCCTGCGCCGAGCCCCCGCCCCCGTGGAACCACTTCCGCAGCTCCCCGGACGGGGTCACCGCCTTCGGCCACTCGTCCACCCCGGCCACCGCCTTGGCCAGGCCCCGCGGCCAGAGCCGGTCCACGAGGACCCGCACGCCGTCCGCCCCCGGCTCCGGGGGGTCGTACACACGCCGCAACCGGATCACGTCCCGCCTCCGAGTCCCTTGACCTCGTCCCACACCGCGGGGTCCAGGACTCCCAGCCGGCCCGCGAGCTCCCACACCCACACCTCCGCCGGCCGGTCCGCCTCCAGGAAACCCGCCCGGCCCTGCGCCCCGACCGTCCCCGGCGGCAGCGGGATCACCCCGGCCCGCCGGTCGTCGTACTTCCCGGTGATCCACGCGACCCGCACCCGGTGGGCCCGTACGGACGCCACCGCCAGCACCAGGCACAGCCGCCCGTCCTTGAGGGACCACAGCTCACCGGCGTGCGGCTGCGGCGCCGCGCCCGGACCGTGCGGCGGCGGGGCCCGCCGGGCGGGCCCCGGCCGCCGCCCCGCGACCAGCACCACCAGCACCACGGCCACCACCGCGGCCGCCGCGGGCCACCAGGACGTGTCCATATTCCGAAGGTAGCCGTGCCCGCGCACCCCGGCACGGCACGGCACCGGCACGCCCGTGCCCACCGTCGCTCCCCCGGGTGACAGCACAGGTGATTCCCCCCACAACGGCCTGCCGCGGAGGAGCGACCTGACGTTTCGCGCCTTACGCTCGACCCACGCACGGCCCGCATTCCGTCCACGGACCGTCCCCGGAGGTTCTCGCTCCATGAAGCTCACCGTCGTCGGCTGCTCGGGGTCGTTCCCGTCCGCGGAATCGGCCTGCTCGAGCTACCTCGTCGAGGCCGACGGCTTCCGGCTGCTCCTCGACATGGGCAACGGCGCCCTGGGCGAGCTGCAGCGCCACGTCGGTCTCTACGACCTCGACGCGATCTTCCTGAGCCATCTGCACGCCGACCACTGCATCGACATGTGCGCGTACTTCGTCGCCCGTTTCTACCGGCACGAGGGCGGACGGTGCGCCGCGATCCCCGTCTACGGCCCCGAGGGCACCGAGAAGCGCCTGACGACCGCGTACGACGACGTCCCCGACGAGCGCTCCATGAGCGAGGTCTTCGACTTCCGGAACCTGAAGTCCGGCAGTTTCGAGATCGGCCCGTTCACGGTCCGCACCGAACGGGTCAGCCACCCCGTCGAGGCCTACGGCATCCGCGTCGAGCACGGCGGCCGCTCCCTGACGTACTCCGGCGACACGGGGGTCTGCCCCGAGCTGGGGATGCTCGCCGAGGGCACGGACCTCTTCCTGTGCGAGGCCTCCTTCACGCACGGCAAGGAGGACGTCCCGGGCCTCCACCTCAACGGCCGCCAGGCCGGGGAGTTCGCGCGCGGCGGCCAGGTCGGCCGGCTGGTCCTCACGCACATCCCGCCGTGGACCGACGCCCGCCGCAACCTGGCCGACGCCCGCGCCGTCTACGAGGGCCCGGTGGACCTGGCGTACGCGGGCGCCGTCTACGAGGTCTGAGCCGGACCGGCCCGCCGGCTCCGCGTACGAGGAAGCCCCCGCCCTCCCGGAAAGGGAGAGCGGGGGCTTCGCCGTACGCGGGTGCGCCTACTTGGCCTCGGCCTTGAGCAGCTCGGCGAGCTCCTCGTCGGACTCGCGGCCCGGCGTGGGGAGGTTGAACTTCGTGATCGCGAAGCGGAAGACCACGTAGTAGACCGCCGCGAAGCACAGGCCCACGACCGCCAGGCCCAGCGGGTTGGTGGCCTTGCCCAGGTTCAGCAGGTAGTCGATGGCGCCGGCGGAGAAGCCGAAGCCGTCCTTCATGCCCAGACCCCACGTCAGGGCCATGGAGACACCGGTCAGCACCGCGTGGATCGCGTACAGCACCGGGGCGATGAACATGAACGTGAACTCGATCGGCTCGGTGACACCGGTGACGAAGGAGGTCAGCGCGAGGGAGAACATCATGCCGCCGACGACCTTGCGGCGCTCGGGGCGGGCGCAGTGCACGATCGCGAGGCAGGCGGCCGGGAGGGCGAACATCATGATCGGGAAGAAGCCGGTCATGAACTGTCCGGCGCTCGGGTCACCGGCCAGGAAGCGGGAGATGTCGCCGCTCTTGCCCTGGAACTCGCCGGCCTGGAACCACGGGAAGGAGTTCAGCAGGTGGTGCATGCCGACCGGGATCAGCGCACGGTTGGCGACACCGAAGATGCCCGCGCCGACGGCGCCGGAGCCGACGAGCCACTCACCGAAGCTGTGCAGACCCGTACCGAGGACCGGCCAGATCAGGCCGAAGACGATGCCGATGACCAGACCGGCGAAGGCCGAGAGGATCGGGACCAGACGGCGGCCACCGAAGAAGCCCGCCCACTCGGGCAGCTTGGTCCGGTAGAACTTCTGGTAGATCAGGGCGACCACGATGCCCATGACGACACCGCCGAGCACCTTGGCGTCGACCGGGGCGTCGATCATGACGACCTTGCCGTCGACCGCCTTGGCCACCTTCGGCAGGTTCGAGTCGGTGAACGTGGCGAGCACGTTCTTGAAGACCAGGTAGCCGGTCACCGCGGCGAGCGCGGTCGAACCGTCGGACTTCTTGGCGAAGCCGATCGCGATGCCCACGGCGAACAGCAGCGCCATGTTGTCGAGGATCGCGCCACCGCCGGCGGACATGTATCCGGCTATCTTGGTCAGGAACGTCGGCAGCGAGGGGTCGCCGAGCATGTCCTTGTCGCCGAGGCGGACGAGCAGCGCGGCGGCCGGGAGCACCGCAACGGGGAGCATGAGGCTCCGGCCGATGCGCTGCATGACGGCCATCACGCCCGCGCCCTTCTTCTTTTCCGCAGCGGTGGCTGTGGACATGAGGTTCCTCCAGAAGGCAAGGCGCCGCCCAGCGAGTGCAACGGGGGATGGCGGCGTCTCAAAATGGGGGTACGCGAGCTCCGGACCGGGCTTGCGTGGTCTACACCAATGGGTGGTGTAGACCAGTTGTAGCATGGTCGGGGATAGATAAGGAACCTTCGATTTCCTGTGGTCTACGCCACACATGCGGAAGGCCCCCGGATCCGTGGATCCGAGGGCCTCGCGCGGTACGGGGTCCGTTATGCCTTCGTGTTCTCCGCCTGCATCGCCGCGATCTCCTCGTCCGACTCCCGGCCCGGGGTCGGGATGTCGAACCTGGTGATCGCGAAGCGGAAGACGGCGTAGTACACCGCCGCGAAGCACAGGCCGATCGGAATGATCAACAACGGCTTCGTCGCCAGGCCGAAGTTGATGACGTAGTCGATCAGGCCCGCCGAGAAGCTGAAGCCGTCGTGGACGCCCAGTGCCCACGTCACCGCCATCGACACGCCCGTCAGCACCGCGTGGATCGCGTACAGCACCGGCGCCACGAAGAGGAACGAGTACTCCAGCGGCTCGGTGATGCCGGTGACGAAGGAGGTCAGGGCAACCGACAGCATCAGGCCGCCGACCTCCTTGCGCCGGGCCGGCTTCGCGCAGTGCGTGATCGCCAGCGCCGCCGCCGGGAGCGCGAACATCATGATCGGGAAGAAGCCGCTCAGGAACTGCCCCGCGTTCGGGTCGCCCGCCAGGAACATGTTGATGTCGCCGTGCACCGTCTGCCCGTCCGGCTTGGTGTAGCTGCCGAACTGGAACCACACCGGCACGTTCAGGAACTGGTGCAGGCCGATCACCAGCAGCGCGCGGTTGGCGACGCCGAAGATCCCGGCACCCCAGGAGCCCAGCCCCACCAGCCAGTCGGAGAAGCTCTCCAGCGCGCTGCCGACCGGGGGCCAGACCCACAGGCAGAGCGCGGCGAACCCGATCGCCACGAAGGACATGATGATCGGGACCAGGCGGCGGCCGTTGAAGAAGCCCAGCCAGTCGACCAGCTTGACCCGGTGGAAGCGCTGCCAGAACCAGGCGGCGAGCAGGCCCATGATGATGCCGCCGAACACCCCCGGGTTCTGGTACGTGAACTCCACGAAGGTGTCGTTCGGCCCCAGGCAGCCGCCGCCGATGTTCCTGGTGCCGACCGGGCAGGTGTTGGGGAAGGCGTGCAGCACGCCCCGGTAGACGAGGAAGCCCGCCACCGCCGCGAGGGCCGTCGAACCGTCGGCCTTCTTGGCCATGCCGATCGCGACGCCGATGCAGAAGAGGAGCGGCAGCCCGAGGTCCGCGTTCAGCAGGGCCCCGCCCGCGGCCACCATCACCTTGGACACGATGGTCCAGTCCAGGCCGTCCTCGCCGAAGACGCCGGGCTGTCCGAGCCCGTTGAGGAGCCCGGCCGCGGGCAGCACCGCGATCGGCAGCTGCAGGCTCCGCCCCATCTTCTGCAGCCCCGGGTACAAGCCGCTCCACCACTTCCGCTGCGGTGCTTGTGCGGCGCTGCTCGCGCTCATCGGCGTCCTCCCTGAACGGCCCGTTTTGGCAGGGGCAGCACGTGCGGCACACTGGTGTAGACCAGTTACGGGGCAGGCTGCTGCTGATCGTCATGATTCGGCAGACCCCGGTCATGCGCTCGCGTAGATGGGCCAACCGTGCGTTACCGTGACAAAGCGGATTGCGCAGGTCGTTCTTCGTAGAACTCAGGGAGAAAACATGGCCACCAAGGCTGAGAAGATCGTCGCCGGGCTCGGCGGCATCGACAACATCGAAGAGGTCGAGGGCTGCATCACCCGCCTGCGCACCGAGGTCAAGGACCCCGGCCTGGTCGACGAGGCCGCACTGAAGGCCGCCGGCGCCCACGGCGTCGTCAAGATGGGCACCGCGATCCAGGTCGTCATCGGCACCGACGCCGACCCGATCGCCGCCGACATCGAAGACATGATGTGAGCTGAGCTCCCGCTCGCACCTCCGCCAGACCCCGTACCGGACCCACCCGGACGGGGTCTTCGCGTACCCGTCTCCCGCCCACCCGGCCACCGACTAGGCTCGGACGCATGTCTCGCATCGACGGCCGTACGCCCGAACAGCTCCGCCCGGTCACCATCGAACGCGGATGGAGCAAGCACGCCGAGGGCTCCGTCCTCATCTCCTTCGGTGACACCAAGGTCTTCTGCACCGCCTCCTTCACCGAAGGCGTCCCGCGCTGGCGCAAGGGCAGCGGCGAAGGCTGGGTCACCTCCGAGTACTCGATGCTGCCCCGCTCCACCAACACCCGCGGCGACCGCGAATCCGTACGCGGCAAGATCGGCGGCCGCACCCACGAGATCTCCCGCCTCATCGGCCGCTCCCTGCGCGCCGTGATCGACTACAAGGCGCTGGGCGAGAACACCATCGTCCTGGACTGCGACGTCCTCCAGGCCGACGGCGGCACCCGTACCGCCGCCATCACCGGCGCCTACGTCGCCCTGGCCGACGCCGTCGCCTGGGGCCAGCAGAAGAAGCTGATCAAGGCCGGCCGCAAGCCGCTCACCGGCACCGTCGCCGCCGTCAGCGTCGGCATCGTGGACGGCGTCCCGCTGCTCGACCTCTGCTACGAGGAGGACGTGCGCGCCGAGACCGACATGAACGTGGTCTGCACCGGCGACGGCCGCTTCGTCGAGGTCCAGGGCACCGCCGAGGGCGAGCCGTTCGACCGCAAGGAGCTCAACGCCCTCCTGGACCTGGCCGCCGGCGGCTGCGCCGACCTGGAGGCCATCCAGCTGGGCGCGCTCCAGCTCTAGAACGAGGAACAGAACCGCAGGGGCCGCTGGTGCGTCCCCCCGGGTACGGGCGCACGGTGTCGAACCCGTGCGCCCGTCCTCGTATCCGTACATCCGCACATCCGTACACCCGCGTCGATCACTGGGAGACCCGAACATGAACCCGAAGCACCGCATAGCGGCGGTCGTGCTCGCAGCGGCTCTCGCCGTACCGGCGCTGACGTCCTGTGACGCGATCTCGACGGCGATGGACTGCGCGAACACGGCCGTGGCCATCACGGACGGCGCCAACGACCTCCAGCAGGCGGTCTCGCAGGCCGGCAACAGCCCGCAGGACGCCCAGAACGCGCTGAACCAGATCGAGACGAACCTCAAGAAGGTCGGCGACCAGACGGACAACGCCGACCTGAGCAAGGCCGTCTCCTCGATGACCACGGCGGTGCAGAACGTCCGCACGGCCATCGAGAACGGCAACGCCACCCCGGACATCCAGCCGGTCGCCGACGCTGCGAAGGAACTCTCGAAGGTCTGCACCCCGGGCTGACGGGCGGCCGGAACCGGGACCGGCGGGCACGGGATAATGGCGGCATGACCAGCCGCCTGATCCTCGCCACCCGCAACGCGGGCAAAATCGCCGAGCTCCACGCCATCCTGTCCGACGCCGGCCTGCCGCACGAGCTGGTCGGCGCGGACGCGTACCCGCAGATCCCGGACGTCAAGGAGACCGGCATCTCCTTCGCCGAGAACGCCCTCCTCAAGGCGCACGCCCTGGCGCAGGCCACCGGCCTGCCGGCGATCGCCGACGACTCCGGCCTCTGCGTGGACGTCCTGAACGGCGCCCCCGGCATCTTCTCGGCGCGGTGGGCGGGCAGGCACGGCGACGACCGGGCCAACCTGGACCTGCTGCTGGCCCAGCTCGGGGACATCGCCGACGAGCACCGCGGAGCCCACTTCGCGTGCGCGGCCGCCCTCGCCCTCCCGGACGGCACCGAACGCGTGGTCGAAGGCCGCCTCCTGGGCACCCTCCGCCACACCCCGGCGGGCACGGGCGGCTTCGGCTACGACCCGATCCTCCAGGTCGAGGGCGACACCCGCACCTGCGCGGAACTCACCCCGGCGGAAAAGAACGCCATCTCCCACCGGGGCCAGGCCTTCCGCGCCCTGCTCCCCTTCATCCGCGCCCTGGTCGGCTGAGGGTCCGGACACGGAGAAGGCCCCGTACGCGGTGTCCGCGTACGGGGCCTTCTCGCTGGTGCGGTTGGGGGGACTCGAACCCCCACGGGTTTTACCCCACTGGGACCTAAACCCAGCGTGACTGCCAATTCCACCACAACCGCGACATGGTCGACAATTCGGACATCAGGCCCGGCTTGCCGCGCCCAGTGTACGGCGGCGCCGCCTCGATCGGCGACCGGCCCTCGCCGCCCTCCGCGACGCCACGTGTCCGTCGCCGCATGGCAGTTGGGGCGCGGCGGCCGGAGGTTCCCCCGGCACTCGTCGCCCCGGTCCCCGTCGGCGTGGTCGGCCTCCAAGCGGAGCGGCCCGCGCTGGGAGGGTGCGGGCCGCTGCCGGGAAGGGCGGGGGCGTCAGATGCCCAGGTCCTTGATGATCTTGGCTACGTGGCCCGTGGCCTTGACGTTGTAGAGGGCCCGTTCGACCTTGCCCTCCTCGTCCACGATCACCGTGGAGCGGATGACGCCCGTCACCGTCTTGCCGTACAGCTTCTTCTCGCCGTACGCGCCGTAGGCCTCCAGGACCTGCTTGTCCGGGTCGCCGACCAGGGTGACCTTCAGGTGCTCCTTCTCGCGGAACTTCGCCAGCTTCTCCGGCTTGTCCGGGGACACGCCGATCACGTCGTAGCCGGCCTCGGCCAGCACCGACAGGTTGTCCGTGAAATCGCAGGCCTGCTTCGTGCAACCCGGCGTCAGCGCGGCCGGGTAGAAGTACACGATGACCTTGCGGCCCTTGTGGTCGGCGAGCGAGACCTCGTTGCCGTCCGCGTCGGGCAGGGTGAAGGCGGGGGCGGTGTCGCCCGGCTGGAGTCGCTCGCTCATGTCAACAGTCTCCTCGGGAGGGGATCGGTACGGTCCGAGACTAAGCTGACAGACTGTTCATGGTGGGCTACGCCCCCTATCCGACCCGACGACGACGGAGGCAGCGCGGTGCCCGAAGCCAGGACCCCCGCACAGATCGAGGCGGACATCGTCCGCCGCCGCGAGGAGCTCGCCGAGACGCTCGACGAGATCGGCGTGCGCCTGCACCCGACGACGATCATCGGGGACGCGAAGGCCAGGGTCGTCTCGACCGTGGACCACACCGCCGGGCGGGCCGTCGTCGCCGTGAACCGCCTCCTCACGGACGTACGGGACGGCCTGCGCCACGAGGACGGCGCCCCGCGCTACGAGCGGATCGCGCCCGTCGCGCTGCTCGCGGCCGGTGTGATCGGCCTGCTCGTGGTGTCGGCGCGGCGCAAGCGCTGATGACCCTGCGGCACACGGGGCGGGCGCGGGCGGGTAGGTTCGTGACGTGAGCGACGACACCAAGACCACCACCCACGACAAGCTGCCCATCCGCATGCTGCACGACCGTGTGCTCGTGAAGTCCGACTCGCCGGAGGGCGAGCGGCGCTCGGGCGGCGGCATCCTGATCCCGGCGACCGCTGCCGTGGGCAAGCGGCTGGCCTGGGCCGAGGTGGTCGCGGTCGGGCAGAACGTACGCAGCGTGGAGCCGGGCGACCGCGTGCTGTACGACCCGGAGGACCGGGCCGAGGTTGAGGTGCGGGGTGCCACCTACGTGCTGATGCGCGAGCGGGACCTGCACGCCGTGGCCGCGGAGCGGCTGGAGGGGTCCAAGGACTCCACCGGGCTCTATCTGTAGGCGAGTGATCTGCAAGCGAGTGATCTGCAAGCGGGCGATCTGCGAGCAGGCGTCGAGAGGGCCGGTGACCGGTGTCACCGGCCCTTTCGCACGGGCTTTGCTACGGTGGTGGGGAACCCCCGACGAGACGCGCCGTACCGGGTAGCTGTTGCTGGACGACAAGACGACGCACCCCGTTCGCTCTCGTTTCCGGAGGTGCCCGTCATGGCCTGGGTTCTGCTTCTCGTCGCCGGTCTGCTCGAAGTCGGCTGGTCGATCGGTATGAAGTTCACGGAGGGCTTCACCCGGCTGTGGCCCAGCGTGTTCACCGGTGCCGGCATCGTCGCCAGCATGGTGCTGCTCTCGTACGCCGCCAAGACCCTGCCCATCGGTACCGCGTACGGCGTATGGGTGGGCATCGGTGCGGCCGGCGCCGCGGTGCTCGGGATGGCGGTGCTGGGTGAGCCCGTCACCGCCGCCCGGATCTTCTTCATCTGCCTGCTGCTGGTCGCCGTGGTGGGGCTGAAGGCGACCTCCGGTCACTGATCCCCGCCCCCTTCCGGGGCGGCTACTCCAGGTACTCCGACGACGGGCGGCTGCGCAGGCCGCCCGTCGCGCCGCCCGGGAGGCCCGCCGTCGAGCCCGTCGTGGCGCCGCCGGTCGTCCCCGTGCTCGTTCCGGCGGAGGTGCCCGCGTCGCCCTGGCCCCCGGTGGTGTCGCCCTCCGGGGTCTGGCCCCCCGTGCTCTGCCCCTGGTTCTGGCCCTGGTTCTGCCCTTGGCTGCGGCCGCCCTGGTCCTGGCCGCCGGTGGGCGGCGTCGGCCGTCCCGGCCGGTTCGGCCTGCTCGGCGGGGCCGGGGACTGCGGGGTGCTCTCGTCCTCCGACGGCTCCGGGCTGCTCGGGACGAACGGCGGCGGGGACGCGGCCGCGCCCGGCTGGAGATCGAGGTCGAAGTCCAGGGGGTCGCTGTTCTCCAGGGCCGCCTTCGTGTACTGCGCCCAGATCCGCGCCGGGTACCCGCCGCCCCCGATCCGGGCCTCGCCGAGCGCCCCGTACAGGGATTCCAGGGTGCCCGTATCGGGGTCCTGGCCCATCATCGAGACGACCGTGACCAGGTCCGGGGTGTACGCCGCGAACCAGGCGGAGCGGTCCAGTTCGCCCGTGCCCGTCTTGCCGGCGGCCGGGTGCCCGGCGGCGAGGGCCGCCGTGCCGGTGCCGTTGTCGACGACGCTGACCAGCATGGACGTGGTGGTGTCGGCGGCTTCGCGGCTGATGGCCTGCTTCGGGGTGCGGTCGGGCAGGCGGACGTCGTCGTCGCCCTTCTCGATCTTCTCGACGAGGGTGTAGGGGGTGTACCGGCCGTGGTCGGCCAGGGTCGCGTAGGCCTGGGTCATGTCCAGGACGCTGGCCTGCATGGTGCCCAGCGCCATGGCCGGACCGGCGTCGAAGTTCGGGGTGTTCTCGGGGATGCCGAGGCCGATCGCTGTCTGCTTGACCTTGGCGGTGCCGACGTCGACGACCATCTGCGCGAAGACGGCGTTGACGGAGAGGTCGGTGGCGGTGTTGACGGTGATGTTCCCGTACGAGATCTGCCCCTCGTTCTCGGGGGCGTACGGGGTCCGGGTGCCGACCACACGGCGCTTGTTGTCGCCGTTGTAGAGGGTGTTGGGGGTGATCAGGCGGCCGTCCTGGGTGCGGGAGTCGTTCTCGACGGCGGACGCGAACACGAACGGCTTGAAGGTGGAGGCCACCTGGTAGTCGTGCCGGGTCGCGTTGTTGACGTACTGCTTGGTGTAGTCGATGCCCCCGTACATGGCGACGACCTTGCCGGTGGCCGGGTCGATGGAGACCCCGCCGGCCCGTACGACCCGGTCGGCCTTGTTCTTCTCCGGGTCGAGCTTGCCGACCATCGTCTCGTCGACGGCCTCGACGAAGGCGTTCTGCCGGCGCTTGTCGATGGTGGTGGTGATGCGGTAGCCGCCCTCGGCGAGGGTCTTCTCGTCGAGGATCTTGTGATCGACGATGTAGTCCTTCACGGCCTCGACGAGATAGCCGCGCTGGCCCGAGAGCCCGGCGGCCGGGCGGACCTTGCCGGGCTCGGGGAAGCGGATGGCGGCCCGCTCGGCCGCGGGCAGCCACTCCTTCTTGACCATGCCGTCGAGCACGTAGTTCCAGCGGGCGAGCGCGCGTTCGCGGCTCTGGGGGTGGGCGACGACGTCGAAGGCGCTGGGGGAGTTGAGGAGGGTGGCGAGGTACGCGCCCTCGGCGGTGGTGAGTTTGTCGACGTCCTTGCCGTAGTAGGCCTGGGCGGCGGCCTGGATGCCGTACGCGTTGCGGCCGAAGTAGCTGGTGTTGAGGTAGCCCTCCAGGATGTAGTCCTTCGACTTCTCGCGACCGAGCTTGATCGCGATGAAGAACTCCTTGACCTTGCGCTTGATGGTCTGTTCCTGGCCCAGGTAGTAGTTCTTGACGTACTGCTGGGTGATGGTGGAGCCGGACTGGGTGCCCTTGCCGGTCGCCGTGTTCCAGGCGGCGCGGACCATGGCCTTGGGGTCGACGGCCCGCTCGGAGTAGAAGTCCCGGTCCTCCGCTGCCAGTACGGCCTCCTGGACCGTGCGGGGGATCTGCGAGAGCGGGACGTTGACGCGGTTGACCTCGCCGTCGCGGGCGAGCTGGGAGCCGTCGGCGTACAGGTAGAGATTGGACTGGGCGGTCGCGGCGGAATTGGCGGGCGGGATGTGGACCAGCAGGTAGCCGGCGACGAACGCGCCGACGACCAGCAGGCCGAGCAGCACGACGGTGGCGAGGACCACGCGCCAGGTGGGGACGAGGCGGCGCCACCCGGTCCGCTTCCGTTTCCGCTCGGCCCTCTTGGCGGCGCGGCGGGCCTGCCGGTCGCCGGCCGGCTTCCCCGCGTTCTGTGACGGCTGCCCCTGCCCTGCGGGCTGTTGCCCCGCCCGCTGCCCTCCCGCCGGCTGCCGCCCTGCGGGGGTGTCCGGGTCACGAGGGGTCCAGCCCGGTGGTGGTGACTGGTCGCTCATCGCCAGGACTCCTCGACGCCGTACGAAATATCCACGTCTGTACCCCATGCTGTCTACCCGATGGCCGCTCATTCCGCGTCGGACGGGCGTAAATCGGTCGCGTGGATCGCCCCTCCGCACTAAGCTCGCGCGCTTTGGCCGACGTAGGAACGACCGGGAAAACGGAGGGATACGGTGCGCCAGGGAACGGCTCGCGGGATACCGCACGGAACGCCTCGCGGAACGGTGCGCGCGGCCGTGCGCGCGGCCGCGCGCGGAGCGCGGCTCTACCCGGCCGTCGCGGCCGGCGGGTTCAGGCGCTACGCCACCTACGGGACGGCGACGGCGGCCGGGGTCTTCACGAACACCGTCTTCGGCTTCGTCCTCGCGTACACCTACGTCGCGTTGTGGGACGAGCGGCCCGGGCTGGGCGGCTACGACCAGGCGCAGGCGCTGACGTTCGTCTGGGTGAGCCAGGCGCTGCTCGCCGCGGGCGCGCTCATCGGCGGCGGCTTCCAGGAGGAGATGCAGGAGCGCATCCGTACGGGTGACATCGCCGTCGACCTGTACCGGCCGGCCGACCTCCAGATGTGGTGGCTCGCCGCCGATCTGGGGAGGGCCGGCTTCCAGCTGCTCGGGCGCGGGGTGGCGCCGCTGCTCGCGGGGGCGCTGGCGTTCCAACTGGCCCTGCCGGCGGACCCGCTGCGCTGGCTGCTGTTCCTGGTGTCCGTCGTCCTCGCGCTGCTCGTCAGCTTCGGGGTGCGCTACCTGCTGGGGCTGGCCGCGTTCTGGCTGATGGACGGGGCGGGGATCAATCTGGTGGCCGTCGTCGCCACGGTCTTCTTCTCCGGGATGCTGCTGCCGCTGACGGTGTTCCCGGGCGGCTTCGGGGAGTTCGTCCGCGTCCTGCCGTGGTCGGCGATCATCCAGGTGCCGCTGGACGTGCTGATGGGCGTGCACGCCGGCGCCGGGGGCGCGGTGCGGGCGCTGGCCTTCCAGTCGGCGTGGGTGCTCGTACTGCTGGGCGCGGGGCGGCTGTTGCAGTCGGCCGCGACACGGAAGGTGGTCGTCCAGGGTGGCTGAGGCGGAAGCGGAAGCGGAAGCGGTCGAGGGTGCGGTGCCACCGGCGCGGTCCGGGGAGCCCAAGTGCGCACCCGTACCCGTACCACCCGGACTGCCGGTACCACCCCCGCTGCCGGTGCGGATCCGGGCCGTCGAGGGGCTGCGCGGCTACGGGCTGATCGTGGCGATGTGGGTCCGGTCGACGATGGCGTACCGGACGTCGTTCTTCCTCTCCACCTTCGGGAACGCGGCGATCACGCTGCTCGACTTCGTCGCGATCTGGATCATGTTCTCGCACGTGGACGTGCTGGGCGGCTTCACGCTGCCCGAGATCGCCCTCCTGTACGGGTCCTCCTCGGCCTCCCTGGGACTGGCGGACCTGCTCCTCGGCAATACGGACCGGATCGGCGTCCGGATCCGCGACGGTTCGCTCGACACCATGCTGGTGCGCCCGGTCCCGGTGCTCGCCCAGGTCGCGGCCGACCGCTTCGCGCTGCGCCGGGTGGGGCGGATCGGGCAGGGACTGGCGGTGCTGGTCTGGGCGGTCTCGGAGCTGGACGTGGAGTGGACGGCCGGGAAGGCGCTGCTGGTGCCCCTCATGGTGCTGGCCGGAGCGGCGATCTTCGGGGCGGTGATGGTGGCCGGGGCGGCGTTCCAGTTCGTCGCCGGGGACGCGGCGGAGGTGCAGAACTCCTTCACGTACGGCGGGAACACGATGCTCCAGTACCCGCCGACGGTGTTCGCGAAGGACCTGCTGCGCGGGGTCACGTTCATCGTGCCGCTGGCCTTCGTGAACTGGCTGCCGGCGCTGTACGTGCTGGGGCGGCCGTATCCGCTGGGGCTGCCGGGGTGGGTGGCGTTCGTGAGCCCGCTGGTGGCGGTGGTGGTGTTCGTACCCGCGTCGCTTGCCTGGCGCGCGGGTCTTCGTTCGTACCGGAGTACGGGGAGCTGAGGGTGAGCGGTGTGCACGGCGTGAGCGGGGATGCGCTGATCGAGCTGGACGGGGTCGAGAAGGTCTTCGACGTACGGCGCCGGGTGGGTCTGATGCGCCGGGAGAAGCGGCAGGTCAGGGCCGTGGACGGGATCAGCTTCGAGGTGGCGCGGGGGGAGGTGGTCGGCTACATCGGGCCCAACGGCGCCGGGAAGTCGACGACGATCAAGATGCTGACCGGCATCCTCACCCCGAGCGGCGGCCGGCTGCGGGTCGCCGGCATCGACCCGGCGCGGGAGCGGATGCGGCTGGCGCACCGGATCGGGGTGGTGTTCGGGCAGCGGACCACGCTGTGGTGGGACCTGCCGCTGAGGGACTCGTACGGGCTGATGCGGCGGATGTACCGGATCCCGCGGGCGCGGTTCGAGGAGAACCTGGAGCGGTGCGTGGACCGCCTCGACCTGGCCGAGCTGCTGGACGTGCCGGTACGGCAGCTGTCGCTGGGGCAGCGGATGCGCGGGGACATCGCGGCGGCGCTGCTGCACGACCCCGACGTGCTGTACCTGGACGAGCCGACGATCGGGCTCGACGTGGTGAGCAAGGCGAAGGTGCGGGCCTTCCTGCGGCAGCTCAACGCGGAGCTCGGCACGACCGTGCTGCTCACGACGCACGACCTCCAGGACATCGAGCAGCTGTGCGAGCGGGTGATGGTGATCGACCAGGGGCGCCTGATGTACGACGGGGCACTGGCCGGCCTGCACTCGATGGGGGAGGGCGGGGGCGAGCGCACGCTGGTGGTGGACCTGGAACGGGAGCTTCCGGAGATCGCCGTGGAGGGGGCGCGGGTGGTGAAGGTGGACGGGCCGCGGCAGTGGCTGGCGTTCCCGGCGGGGGCCTCGGCGGCGCCGCTGGTGGCGCAGGTGGCGGCGCGGTACCCGCTGCTGGACCTGTCGGTGCGGGAGCCGGACATCGAGGACGTGATCGCGAGGATGTACCAGCGGGGCCAGGGTTGAATCAGGGATGTGCGGGGGCTGGTACCGGGGTTGGGCCATACAACTCTTCCGTATGACTACATAGGCTGTTCCCCATGACTGACGAGCGGCCGGAGAAGCCGTTGCCGGAGCTGAGGGCGTCGGACGCCGACCGCGAGCGGGTGGTGGAGCGTCTGCGGGACGCCGTCGCCGAGGGCCGGATCGACATGGAGGAGTTCGAGGAGCGGCTGGAGGCCGCGTACAAGTCGAAGACGTACGCGGAGCTGGAACCGATCACCAGCGATCTGCCGGCGCCGGGCGGGCCCCCGATGCCGCTCGCGGCCGCGGCCCCGGTCCCGGCCCCGGCGGCGGGCGGCTCACTGGCCTCGCGGATCGGTGGTGGCGGCGTACCGGTGTCGGCCTCGGCGGCGGTCGCGGTGATGTCCTCGTTCCAGCGCAAGGGCGCCTGGACGGTGCCGCCCCGGCTGGACGCGGTGGCGTTCTGGGGCAGCGGCGACCTCGACCTGCGCGAGGCGAACTTCGCGGAGCGCGAGGTGGTGATCAACTGCATCGCGATCATGGGCGGCATCCAGATCACGGTCCCGCCGGGCGTGGAGGTCGACGTACGGGGCTTCGGCTTCATGGGCGCCTTCGACCAGCGCGACACCCCGGGGGCGGCCGAGCCGGGCGCCCCTAGGGTGGTCGTGACGGGGCTGGCCTTCTGGGGCGGCGTGGAGGTCAAGGTCAAGCCGCCGAAGTCCCCGAAGCGCCCGAAGCGTCTCGACGGGGGCCCGAACCTCCGCAAGGAGCTGTAGGGCGAGCGGCGGATCGGCGTGCCGGGAACTCCTGAGGGGTCCCGGGAGTCGGATGCTATGCAGACAAAACCGGCGCCCGGGGGAAGGGAGGAACACGTGGACCACCGCACCAAGGCCGCAGGTACCGGTACCCGCACGGGTACCGGCATCGGAACCGGCGCGGGCACGGGTACCGGCATCGGCACCGGCGGGTTCGTGTTCAACGAGGCCGACGAGGAGCGCCGCCGCGGCGTCCGCCGCATGAAGACCACCGCGACCGGCCTGCTGATCCTGGTCGCGCTGGTCTACGTACTGACCACGTGGGCGGAGCACGCCGGCGCCGGCGCCTGGGCGGGCTACGTCCGGGCCGCCGCGGAGGCCGGCATGGTCGGCGCGCTCGCGGACTGGTTCGCCGTCACCGCGCTCTTCCGGCACCCGCTCGGCCTGCCGATCCCGCACACCGCGATCATCCCGACCAAGAAGGATCAGCTCGGCGTCTCCCTCGGGGAGTTCGTCGGCGAGAACTTCCTCTCCCCGGACGTGGTCCGCGCCCGTCTGCACGCCCTCGGCATCGGCGCCCGCCTCGGATCCTGGCTGGCCGAGCCCGCGCACGCCGACCGGGTCACGGCCGAGCTGGCCACCGCGCTGCGCGGGGCCCTGACCGTACTGCGCGACTCCGACGTGCAGGCGGTGGTGGGCGAGGCCATCACGCGGCGGGCCGAGACCGCCGAGATCGCACCCGGGATCGGCAAGACCCTGGAGAGGGTCGTCGCGGACGGCGGGCACCGCCGCGTCGTCGACCTCGTCTGCGTCAAGGCGCACGACTGGCTGGTGACGCACGGGGAGTCGGTGATGGGCGCGGTCCAGGGCGGGGCGCCCGGCTGGACCCCGCGGTTCGTGGACCGCAAGGTCGGCGAGCGCGTGTACAAGGAGCTGCTCCGCTTCCTGACGGAGATGCGGGACATGCCGGAGCACCCGGCGCGCGGGGCGGTGGACCGGTTCCTGACGGACTTCGCGGCCGACCTCCAGTCGGACACGGACACCCGGGCCCGCGTGGAGCGCCTGAAGTCCGAGATCCTCCAGCGCGGGGAGGTGCAGGACGTGATCGCCTCCGCCTGGACCGCGATCCGGGCGATGATCATCTCGGCGGCGGAGGACGAGCACAGCGAGCTGCGGCTGCGGGTCCGGTCCTCGCTGCTGTCGCTGGGGGCGCGGCTGGCCACGGACGGCCGGCTCCAGGACAAGGTGGAGGGCTGGATCGAGGGTGCGGTGGTGTACGTGGTGACCACGTACCGGACCGAGATCACCTCGCTGATCACGGACACCGTGGCCGGGTGGGACGCCGAGCACACGTCGCGGAAGATCGAGGCCCACATCGGCCGGGACCTGCAGTTCATCCGCATCAACGGCACGGTGGTCGGCGCCCTGGCCGGACTGCTGATCTACACGGTGTCGCAGGCGCTGGGGGCGTAGCCCGCGGGCGGGGCGGGCCCGGGGCGGGCCGGCCCCGGGGCGGGCCCGCTCCGGGTCGGCCCAGCTCCGGGTCGGCCGCGCTCCGGCTCGGCCCCGCTCCGGCTCGGCCCCGCTCAGGCTCGGCCGCGCTCCGGCTCAGCCGCGGTCGGCCACGACCCAGGAGGCGGTCGCCACGACGGCCGCGGCCCCGAGGACGGCCGGCCAGGCCCCGACCTTCTTGGCCAGCGGGTGCGCGCCCGCGAAGCCGGCGACGTACAGCGCTCCGAGCCCGGCCGCCGCGGGGGTGCCGCCGCGGCGGTGCCATTCCCGTCCGGCGGCCAGTCCGGCGGCGCCGAGGACGACACCGCCCAGCGGGCGCTTCTTGGTCCACCGGGCGACGGCGTACCCGCCGACCAGTCCGGCGGCCGCCACTGCGGAACTCGGTACGCGCGCCATGCCCAACTCCTCAAATCGTCTGATCTCACTTGTAATACCGCGAGGCTACGAGGCTAACGCGGGGGCCTGACCACCCGGCGGGCGCCCAGCGCCCCGAGGACGAGCACCGCTCCGCCGATCACGCCGTCCGGTACGGCGTCCTTGACGGCGCGCGGCAGCAGCGCCACCACACCCAGGACGAGGAGGAAGGCGAGCACGCACCGGCCGGCCGCCCGAATCAGTCTGTCCACGGGCTGCTCAACGCGCCCGCGCGGTCCCCGACACGGAAGACGGGGAGGGGATTTGTCGCACACTCGCCGGATCCGTGCGATACGTGCCCCGGGGAACCGATCCGGCATAAATTGACTCTCCCATCCCGAACGGGAAAAAGAGGAGCTCGGACATCGTGATCTGCTACGGACAGGCCGTCCTCGACCTCGCGGACGAACTGGTCGACGCCTATGCCGACACCTTCTCCGCCCCGCCCTGGAACGAGGACGCAGAAACCATTCGCCAATTCGCGGTCCGGCTCCAGAGCGACAGCCGGCGCCGCGGTTTCCGTACGGCCCTCGCCCAGTCCGCGACCGGCATCGACGGCTTCGCCACCGGCTGGCTCACCCCGGCGACCTTCCCCAAGGACCGCGGGTACGCCCAGGTCGCCGCGCAGCTCGGCCCGGCGCGGGTGCGGGAACTCCTGACGGGCGCGCTGGAGATAGACGAGCTCGCCGTACGCCCGTACGCGCGCGGCCACGGCACCGGCCGCACCCTGCTCACGGAGATCACCGCCGACGCCCCGGACCGCCGGGCCTGGCTGCTGACCTCCCGCCTGGCCACCGACACGGTCGCCACGTACCGCCGCCTGGGCTGGCACGAGGTCACGGCCCGCCCGGGCACGCAGACGGGCGTGATCGTCTTCCTCTCCCCGGACCACCCGGGCGCCGAGCGGGCCACGCCGACCGCGCCGAACCAGTCGACCGCGCCGACCCCGCCGCATCACGCTCCGGCGTGATGCGCGGGCCGGCCGGGGGTGCCGGCCGATCCCGCCGGGCATACCCGCGGCATGATCACACCGAAGCCGCTGCCGCGCAGGCAGCTCAACCTGGCCACCCGCCACCAGCTCGCCGCATCCGGGATCCCGGAGGGCACCATCACCTCCCGCACCCGCCCGGGCGGGCCCTGGCAGCGCCTGCTCCCCCGGGTCTACCTCCTCCAGACCGGCCCCCCGGACCACCGCCAACGCGCCCTCGCCGCCGTCCTGTACGCCGCCGAGCCCGCCTCCGACCCGCTCTGCGGCGACACGGCCGTCCTCACCGGCGCCGCCGCCCTGGCCCTCCTCGGCATCCGCGACGCCCCGCACACCCCGGCCGACGTCCTGATCCGCGCCCCGCGCCGGCTCACCGGCACCCCGCAGGTCCGCCCGCTGGCCACCGCCCGCTGGCCGCGCACCATCGCGGTGTCCGGCATCCCGAGCACGCGACCGGTGCGCGCGGCGGCCGACTTCGCCGCCCGCGCCGAAGACCCCGACCGCATCCGCTCGACCCTGGCCCACGTGGTCCAGGCCGGCTGGTGCCACCCGCAGGACCTGCACGCCGAGCTCCGCGCGGCCCGCCTCCTCACCCGCCCGGCCGTCCGCGCCGCCGCGTCGGAGCTCGTCGCGGGGGTCCGCTCGATCGCCGAGGCCCTGGCCCGGGACACCCTGACGGCGACGGACCTCCCGCCCCCGCTGTGGAACGCCCGCCTGTACACCCCGGACGGCACCTTCCTGGCCAGCCCCGACGCGTACTGGCCGGACGAGGGCGTGGCCCTGGAGATCGACTCGGCGGAGTACCACTACACGCGCGACGCCTGGCACGCCACGCTCCACCGCCGCCTGCGCCTTGAGTCGCACGGGATCCTGGTGGTCAGCGCGACCCCGTCGATGATCCGCGACACCCCCGCGGAGGTCGTCCGGGCGCTCCGCACCCTCCTGACCCTCACCCGCACCCGCCCCACCCCACCCACGGCCCAAGCCCGCGGCCACCTCCAGTTGGAACTTCCCGTGGCGTGACAATGAGGGGGTGGAAGCCCTGGAGAGCACTGCCGACGTACGCGCTCGCACGAGCTGGCAGAACAGCAGGAACACGGGCATCGAGATGGCCTTGCGCAGCGCGCTGCACGCGGAGTTCCGGCGCGCGAAGATCGAAGGCAACCGCGCCCGCGACCACGACACGGACCGGCGCCTCGCGGACGCTGGTTGGCTGGCGGTCCGCGTCTGGGAACACGAAACGGTCGAGGATGCGGCGGCGCGCGTGGACGGGATCGTCCGGGCACGCCGCCGGGAGCCGGCTGCCAAGCGGCGCGGTGCCACCGCAGGTTGAGCGGGCAAGGCCGCTCAACGGGTGGCTTGGCGCTCGTTCCGGATCAGACCGAGGCGCCGTGGCACTCCGAGTAGGGCTTCGTCGAGGTGCACCAGCAGGGGGTGTTGGGGGTCGGGGGCCAGGGGGTGGCCTTGCCTCGGGCCGCCAGGGTCGTGGCGTATTCCGGGAGGAGGGAGGGGGAGGCCGGGGAGGTCTTCTCCGATGCCGCGAAGGCCTCGTAGGACGGGACGCTCGCCGTCACGATGCCGAGGTTCGTCGTGCCCGAGGCCGCCAGGGCGCGCAGGGACGATTCGATGTGTGTCAGGTGCGCCTCGTGCGAGGGGTACTCCGCCGCCAGGGTCGGGTACGACGTGATCAGCTCGGCCAGTTCGCGGGCCGGCCAGTGCAGGATCGCCACCGGGAACGGGCGGGAGAGGGCGGCTCGGCGGTCGCCCAGTTCGGCGCGGAGGCGGGCGATCTCGGCGCGCAGCTCGGCCGGGTCGTCGGAGCCGAGGGCCCAGATGCGCTTGGGGTCGTGGAGCTCGTCCAGCGGGATCGGGCCGATGTGGCGGGTGTCGGCGACCATGTCCCAGTCGTCGTGCGGGAGCCCGAGGAGGCGGCGGACCCGGTGCCGGCCCGTCAGGAGGGCCGTGGTGGCCTGGGTGAGGGGCGCGTTCTCCTCGATGAGGAGGCCGGCGGCCTCGGTGAAGCACTCCTCCGACGCGGTCAACTCGTCGTGCGCTTCGAGGGTTTCCGCGATGACCTCCCACGGGGCCGCGTCCGCGGGTGCCGCCGCGCGGATGCCCTGGATGAGGGCGCGGGCCTCGGGCTCGTGGCCGTACTCCCACAGGTTCGCCGCCTGGAGCGCCTTGATCAGGTGCGGATCGGCGGGTGAGGAGGCGAGGAGTTGGTCGTACAGCGCGCTGGCGCGGTCCCGGGCGTCACCCAGTTCGAGGTGGGCCGCGGCCTGGAGCAGCAGGGGCTCCTGGTCCTCGGGGTAACGGGTCGCCGTGCGGATGAGGCGCTCGGCTTCGGCGATGTGCTCGGCAGGCGTGTCAGGGCGCATGGTTCACACCGTACTGCCCTGGTCTGTTGGCGGGGGAGGTCTTAAGGTGCGGCCCGTGCGGGATCACATGCGTGTGGTGGTGCAAGGGGGTGGCCGGCGGGGGCGGCGCGCCGGTCTCGCCGGGGTGCTGTGGGCGGCCGCCGAACTGACCGTCACCGTGGGTGTGGTGGTGTTGTTGCTGGTGGTGCACCAGGTGTGGTGGACCAACCGGCAGGCCCTGGCCGCCGCCCGGGCGGAAGTCCGGGAGCTGGAGAAGCAGTGGACGCTTCCTTCCCCGCCCGCCCCTCCTGATTCCGCTCCCTCCGTGGTTCCGGCGCCTTCCGCGTCCTCCTCCGCACCCGCTCCCGGGTCGCCTTCCGCTCCCGCGGCCGGGGCGCCGGCACGGAGGCCGGCGCCCGCGCCGCCGGGGGAGTCCGCGTACGGCGTGCTGCGGATCCCGCGGCTCGGGGTCGTCGTGCCCGTCGCGCAGGGCGTCGACAAGCGGGCCGTGCTGGACAAGGGGTACGCCGGGCACTACCCGGGGACGGCGCAGCCCGGGGCGCAGGGGAACTTCGCGCTCGCCGGGCACCGCAACACCCACGGCGAGCCGTTCCGGTACATCAACCGGCTGCGGGCCGGGGACGAGCTGATCGTCGACGTCCGGGGGCAGCGGTACACGTACGTGGTGGGCAAGACCCTGGGGGAGACCGGCGAGCGGGACACCGGGGTGATCGCGCCCGTGCCGCGCAGCACGGTCCACCCCGAGTACGGGTACGACGGGCCGGGCGCGTACATCACGCTCACCACCTGCACGCCCGAGTACACCTCCAAATATCGGCTCGTGGTCTGGGGAACCCTGCGGAGCTAGATCGCGTTCTTGGTTGTGGTGGGTACGGATCCGATCTCGGGAGGGGGGCTCGGCATGGCACGGCTCGATCGTCGGCGGCTGCCGATGTCCCCGCTGATGTCCCTGCTCCTGTTCGCCGGGGTC
Source organism: Streptomyces sp. NPDC001194 (assembly GCF_042896985.1). Classification (NCBI taxonomy): domain Bacteria; kingdom Bacillati; phylum Actinomycetota; class Actinomycetes; order Kitasatosporales; family Streptomycetaceae; genus Streptomyces; species Streptomyces sp. NPDC001194. Next base: position 128,993 of record NZ_JBIAXU010000017.1, read on the forward strand.
GTCGGGCTCCTCGGGCTGTTCGCCGGGGAAGGCGGGCTGGGCACCGTCGTGGTCGCCCTCGCCGCCACCGTCGCCGTGGGCGCCGCGGCCCTCGCCGCCCGGCTCGTACGGCCCGTTCCGCCCCACCGCATACGTACCGCGATACGTGATCGCGAGCAGCGCACGGCGTTCCTGCCGCAGCGTGATCCCGATGCCTCGGGCCGGTCGCGGCCCAGGGCGCCCGGTCGTCCCGTCCTGACGGCCGCGTAGGGGCACTTCTCTTCCCCCATCCCTTCTGTTCGTCGTCGTGCCCCTCGTGGTCGTCGCGCCGAAATGCACCTCTTTCGACGTTGACGAGACCCCTCGGAGGGCCCGCGTGTCCGTTTTCACCCGCCTTGTTGAAGAGCTGGGCAGGCTCCTCGAGCCCGTTCTGGCCGAGTCCGCGACCGCTGCCGCGATCGTGCTGTTCACCGTGCTCGTACGGCTCGCCCTGCATCCGCTGAACCGGGCCGCGTTCCGCGGTGCCACCCCGGTGGCCGGCCTGCTGCCCGTGCTGCTCCAGCTGCCGGTGTTCTTCCTCATGTACCAGGCCTTCTCCTCGTCCGGCGAGCTGCTGGACCACCGGCTCCTCGCCGCGCCGCTAGGGGCCCGGTGGAGCGACGCCCTCGGTGCGGGCGGCTTCCTCGGCGCGCAGGGGCTGGTGTTCCTGGGGCTGTTCGCGGCCATCGCGGTGGTCGCCGCCTGGAGTGCCGTACGGGGGCGGCGCGCCGCCGCCGAGGCACCCGTACCGGTACCCGCCGCCAACGTGAGCGCCGAGCAGCAGGAGGCGCTGCGCAAGCTGGGCGGCGTACTGCCGCTGCTGTCGTTCGGGACGCTGATCACGGCGGCCGTGGTGCCGCTGGCCGCCGGGCTGTACCTGGTGACGACCACCGCGTGGTCCGTGGCCGAGCGGGCCTGGCTCCAGCACCGCAAGCGTTCCAGTCTGTGAACAGGGTCTTGCGGATTGGGCGGCCATCTTGGAGGATCAACCAATTCTCCGATGGCCGCAACCCATCGGCAGGCCCCGGCTCGCCCCTGGGCCGACCACCCACGACCACGGGAGAATGCCCATGAAGCTGCTGCGTGTCGGACCGGTCGGGGCCGAGCGCCCCGCGCTGCTCGACCAGGACGGGACCCTGCGCGACCTGTCCGGCCTGATCACGGATGTGGACGGCGCCCTGCTCGCCGACGACTCCGTGCTGTCCCGGGTACGGGAAGCGGCGGAGTCCGGCGCACTTCCGGCCCTGGACGCGGAGGGCCTGCGGATCGGCGCCCCCGTCGGCCGGATCGGCAAGATCGTGGGCATCGGGCTGAACTACTTCGGGCACGCCGCCGAGATCGGCGCGGAGCCGCCGGCCGAGCCCATCCTCTTCCTCAAGGCCGCGGACACCGTGGTCGGCCCGGACGACACCGTGCTGATCCCGCGCGGCAGCGTGAAGACCGACTGGGAGGCCGAGCTCGGCGTCGTCATCGGCAGCACCGCCCGCTACCTGTCCTCCGCCGCCGAGGGCCTGGCCCACGTGGGGGGATACACGCTGGTCAACGACGTATCGGAGCGCGAGTTCCAGATCGAGCGCGGCGGCACCTGGGACAAGGGCAAGAACTGCGAGACGTTCACCCCGCTGGGCCCCTGGCTGCTCACGGCCGACGAGGTCGCGGACCCGCAGGACCTGGACGTGAAGCTCTGGGTCAACGGGGAGCTCAAGCAGGACGGCAACACCGCCGACCAGATCTTCCCGGTCGGCGAGGTCGTGCGGTACCTGAGCCGGTTCATGACGCTGTACCCGGGCGATGTCATCGTCACCGGCACCCCCGCGGGCGTGGCCATGGGCCAGCCCGAGCCGAAGCCGTACCTGCGGGCCGGTGACGTCGTGGAGGTGGAGATCGCGGGCCTCGGCCGCCAGCGCCAGGAGTTCAAGGGCGCGTAGGCGCCGTTCGCCCACACGTGGGTGAGGGGTGGGACGGCACCGGCCGTCCCACCCCTCACCCACGTGTGCCTGCGACGCGCGGGCCGCGGGTCAGTCCTTCGCGGATGACCGGCGGCGGCGGTTGGCGAAGACCAGGCCGGCTCCCGCACCGAGCAGGGCGGCGCCGCCGCCCGCGATCAGGGCGGTCTCGGTGCCCGTGCTCGCGAGGGCCCCGCCGGAACCGCCCGCCGCGGTCACCCCGGTGTTGCCGGCCGCCTTGGTGCCGGTGGTGCCGGTGGTGCCGGTGGTGCCGGTGGTGCCGGTGATGGCCGTCCCGGTCCCGGTCCCCGTCCCGGTCGTACCCGTGGTCCCGGTGGAGCCGTCCTTGCCCGTGTCCGGCTTGCCCGTCTGCGCGTCGGGCGCGGCCTTGTCCTTGTCGCGGGCCGTGAACTGCCCGGTCTTCAGGAACTCGGCGCGGTCCGCCGGCGTGCCGTTGATCGCGATGATCGCGGCCTTCTTCAGCTCCGGGCCGGCCTTGTTCAGCATCGCCCAGATCAGGACCATGTTGTCGTCGTCGCGCAGCTCGTGCTGCGTGGTCGTCACGAAGGTGCGCAGCTCCGCCGGGGTCGGGTTCCCCTTCAGGAGGCTGACGATGCCCTCCTTGAGGCCCGGGCCGGCGCCGTCGAGCATCGCGAACAGCGCCACCCGGTCGTCCACCGCCCGGATCCGGTACTGCCCGTTCGCCACGAACTCGCGCACCTCCTCGGGCGTCCCGCTGTCCAGCAGCCGGTTGACCGCTTCGGTGATGCCCCGGCCCGCGCCGTCGAGCATCCGGGCCACCTCGACCAAGTCGTCCTCGTAGCGGGCGGTGTGCTGCCCGTGCTCGAGGAACTCGGTCAGCGCGGCCTGCGTGTCCGCTTTCAGGGCGGCCTTGCCGGCCTTCTGCACGGCCCGGCCGCCGGCGCTGATGATCTGCGAGACCCGTACCCGGTCGTCGGTGAGCTGCTCCCGGGCCCATTCCACGTCGAGGAACTTCCGCAGGTCCGCGGCCGATCCCTTGAGCGCCTTCTCGGCCGCTTCGCGCACGCCCGGCCCGCTCGCCGGATCCGCCAGGATCGCCTCGACGGCGGCCCGGTCCTTCGCGGCCCGGGGGTCCTCGGCCGGCTTCTCGGCCTTCCCGCCCTCCGGCTCGTCCGCGAGCTTGCCCGCCGCCTCGCCCGCCGCCCCGTCCGCCGCCCGGTCCGGCACGGTCGGAGCGGCCGGTGCGGCCGCCCGCGACGAGGTGTCGGCGGCGAAGGCCGGAGATGCGAGCAGGACGGCCGGGGCCATCGCGGCGGCGGCGACGGCCGATGCGATCCGGGGCAGCTTCACAGACGGGTTCCGTTCTTCACACATGTGATGATCTACAACCTGTGCAGGATAGATGCCCCCTGAACCGCAAACTGTCCATTTTCAGGACATGGCCGTACCCAGTTCGACGGTCACCCCGTCCCGCGAGGAGGTCCGCGCCGCCTCCAGCACCTCCAGGCACCGCGCCGCCTCGTGCGCGGTGACCGGCGCCGGCCCGCCCTCGCGCAGCGCCGCCCGCACCGCCGCGTAGTACGCCGGGTAGTCCCCCGGTACGGTCGCCACCGGCGCTCCGCCGCCGGTCAGCGGGGACTCGCCGGAGCCCACCCGGCCCCACAGGTGCTCGGGCTCCTCGCCCCACGGGGTGTCGCCGACGCCCGGCCGCTGCCCCTCGCGCAGGGCGGCCTCCTGCGGGTCGAGCCCGTACTTCACGTAGCCGGCGCGCGAGCCCAGGACGCGCAAGCGCGGGCCGAGCTGCGCGGTGGTCGCGCTGACGTAGAAGTGGGAGCGGACCCCGTTCGCGTGCGTGACGGCGATGAAGGTGTCGTCGTCCGCCTCGGCGCCCGGGCGGCGTACGTCGGTCTCCGCGTACACGCGTACGGCCGGGCCGAACAGCACCAGCGCCTGGTCGACGACGTGACTGCCCAGGTCGTACAGCAGGCCGCCGATCTCCTCCGGGGCGCCGGACTCGCGCCAGCCGCCCTTGAGCTGCGGGCGCCACCGCTCGAAGCGGGACTCGAAGCGCTGGATCTCGCCGAGCTCGCCGTCGGCGATGAGGCGGCGCAGGGTGAGGAAGTCGTTGTCCCAGCGGCGGTTCTGGAACACGGACAGGAAGGTGCCGGTCTTGTCGGCGAGGGCGGCGAGTTCGCGGGCCTCGGCCGCGGTGGCGGCGAGCGGCTTGTCCACGACGACCGGGATGCCTGCGTGCAGCGCGGCGGTCGCGAGCGGGACGTGGGTCTTGTTGGGGGAGGCGATGACGACCAGGTCGGGTGCCGGGGTGAGCTCCCAGAGCTCCTGCGCCGTGCCGACGATCCGGGCGTCGGGGTACGCCTCGCGCGCCTGGGCCTGCCGGCCGGGGTCGGAGGTGACGATCGTGTCGAGGACGAGCCCGTCGGTGGCCGAGACGAGCGGCGCGTGGAAGACGGAACCGGCGAGCCCGTACCCGATGAGGCCGACGCGCAGCGCGTGGTTCGACCGCGTGGGGGTGGCGGTGCCGGTGGGGGCGGCGGAGGGGGAGGCGTTCATGCGTCCACTTTGGCAACACTGTTGCTTAAGTGCAAGGAGGGTGGACAATGGGAACGTGGACTGGCGTAGCGGAAGCAATGGAAGCGGCGCGAACCTACCCGCGCTGAGGGGCCACAACGACGCGCTCGTACTCGCCCTGCTCCGCGAGGCGGGTCTCGAGGGCCTCGGCCGCACCGAACTCGCCGCCCTCACGCGCCTCACCCCGCAGGCCGTCAGCAAGATCACGGGCCGGCTGCGGGCGGAGGGACTCGTGGCCGACGCCGGCCGCGGCCAGTCCACCGGGGGCAAGCCGCGGACGCTGCTCCAGCTGGCCGCCGGCGCCCGGCACGCCGTCGGGGTGCACGCCGACCGCGACGAACTGCGGGCGGTACGGGTGGACATGCTGGGCACGGTCCTCGAGCGGCTCCGCGGCCCCCTGGACTTCGCGGCCGGACCGGACGCCGTCGCGGACGAGATCGCCCGGGTCGTGGACCGGCTGTGCGGGAAAGCGGGCGCGGGGTCCCTGCTGGGCGTGGGCGTCGCCGCGCCCGGACCGCTCGACTGGCGGGCCGGCGTGCTGGGCCGGGTGACGGGATACCCCGAGTGGGAGGGGTTCCCGCTGCGGCAGGCGGTGGCGGACCGGCTCGGGCCCGACGCCCCGCCGGTACTGCTGGACAAGGACACCAACGCGGGGGTCGCGGTCCCCGGCCGCCGGGCCGTCGGAACCTCCCTCTACCTGCACCTCGGCACCGGCCTGGGGGCCGGGCTGCGGCTGCGCGGCGAGGTCTTCCGCGGGGAGCGCTCCGCGGCGGGGGAGTTCGGGCACCAGGTCCTGATGCTGGACGGCCCGCCCTGCCGGTGCGGAGGGCGCGGGTGCGCGGAGGTGCTGTGCCTGGACGCGGTGGCCCGCGGGGACCTCCCGGAGGCGGCGCGGATCCTGGGCGAGGGCGCCGCGAACGTGGTCGCGCTCCTGGACGTGGACCGGGTGTGGCTGGGGGGACGGGTGGTGGACTCCGCGCCGGAGGTCTTCACGACGGGCGTCCGCCGCGTCCTGGAGGCCCGCACGCTGGGCGGCCCGGTCCCGGAGGTCGCCGCGTCCGAGGACGGCGTCGCCGAGGGAGCGGCTGAACTGGCCCTGGCCCCGCTCTTCGGCCGCGTGGGCTGAGCGCCCCGCCGGGCATCCCGCCGGGCACCCCGCCGAGCGCCCCGCCGAGCGCCCCGCCGGGTGTGGGCCGGGCACGCCGTCGGCCCCGCGCGCCGTCGGCCGGGCGTCCGCCCGCCGGGGCGTAATAGCGTGGCCGGATGGAGCTTTTCTCGTGTTCTTGGGGAGCCTTGCTGGGGGCCGTCGACACGATCGCGGACGCGGACTTCGGGCGGGAGTCCGGGTGTCGCGGCTGGCTCGTCCGGGATCTGGTGTGCCATCTCGTCATCGACGCCCAGGACGTCCTCATCACCCTGGTGACCCCCGCCGCCGGTGAGGCGACCGCCGACGCCGCCACGTACTGGAACGTCGCCGACCGGCCGCCCGACGGCGAGGATCCGCTCGACGCCCTGACCGTGCGGCTGGCCGCCGCGTACGGCGATCCGGGGCTGCTCAGGTTCCACCTCGACGACGTCGGCACCGCGGCCGGCCGCGCCGCCGGGCTCGCCGACCCCGGCATGCGGGTGCTGACCCAGGACAAGGTCCTCACCGTGGCCGACTACCTCACGGCGTACGTCCTGGAGTGGACGCTCCACCACCTCGACCTCATCGCGCACCTCCCCGACGGCACGCCCCCACCGCCCCCGGAAGGGCTGGCCCGGTCCCGTGCGCTGCTGGAACGGATCGCCGGCGCCGCCTTCCCCGCGTCGTTCACCGACCGCGACGCGCTCCTCGTCGGCACCGGCAGGCGGGCGCCGACCCCGTCGGAGCAGGAGGAGCTGGGCGCGCTCGCCGTACGGCTGCCCTTCGTCCTCGGCTGATCCGATGGCCGATCCGGTGCCTGAACCGATGTCTGAACCGGTGCCTGAACCGGTGCCTGAACCGGTGCCTGATCCGATGGCTGATCCGATCAGGCGTAAGGCGCGGGCCGGCAGGCGTGGCGGGGCGAGGCGGGTGTGAGGGCGTGGGAGGGTGCCGGGAGGCCGGGGTGATTGTCGCCTCGTCCGACCATCGGAACGGTCCACCCCACCACCCCCCGTCCGGCGAGCAGCGAAGCGAAGGTCTTCCATGCGACTGCGCAAAGCCCTTGCCCTCTCCGCCGTCCCCGTCCTGGCCGCCGTCGCCCTCTCCACCCCGTACGCGGCCGCGGACGTCGGCAACGGCGGCGGCGCCCGGCCCGCGCCCGCGCTGCCCTCCCGGATCGAGGCCACCTGCGGCGACGGGAAGAGCAGTGCCTTCCCCATCGGCGCGCGGATCCGCGGCGGGCCGGCCGTGTACCGGGCCGGCGGCGGGCCGCAGACCTGGTACCTGGACCTCACCAACACCACCAACTCCGAATGCACCGCCATCCACCCCGTCGTGGTGTTCACGGACACGGCCCGCGCCCTGCTCCCCGCCCACTTCCGGATGGAGTTCGAGGCTCCGGGCGCGATGCTCCCCGTCAGCCTGGAGCGCAGCGACCGGGACGAGGTCATCGCCGTCTTCGACGGGGGCGAGGCCTTCTCCGGCTTCGCCGTCCGGGCCGGCGGCTCTCTGACCGTCAAGGTCAGCCTGGCGTTCGCCCCCGGAACCCCCGCCGGCGAGGTCCTCGCCGACGCCGCCCTCGTGCAGCGCAAGGCCGACGACGGCGACTGGGTCGGCGAGGCGGGCGGCTACCGGTTCTCCGTCGAGGGCCCCGAGAACGAGACGGGCGACGCCGGGTCCCTCGCGGACACCGGCCCCCGCAACCGGCTGTACGGCATCGGCGGGGCGGCCTCCCTCGTCGCCGGCGCCGGGCTCCTGCTGGCCGCCCGCCGCCTGCGCACCCGTACGGGCCCGCCCGCCGCCGACACCCCCCGCACCCCCGGTACCCCGGCGCGCTGATCTGGGTACACCCGGCCCGCGTACAGTCCCAGGGTGGAAGAACAGAACCTGCACCACCGCCCCGGCTCGCCCGTCCGGTCCGGCATTCCGGAGCACGGCCGCATCCCCAAGTACTACGCGGTGAAGGCCCTCATCGCGGACCTTCTGGACGACCTCGGCGAGGGCGGTCCGCTGCCCACCGAGCGGGATCTCGCCGAGCGGTACGAGGTGTCCCGCGAGACCGTACGGCAGGCCCTGCGCGAGCTGCTCCTGGAGGGCCGGCTCCGCCGCTCCGGCCGCGGCACGGTCGTCGCCGGTCCCAAGCTCGAACAGCCCCTCTCCCTCGCGAGCTACACCGAGGGCGTACGCCGCCAGGGCCGCCGCCCGGGCCGCAACCTCATCGGACTGGAGCGCTTCCCCTGCCCGCCCGAGCTGGCCCCCGGCATCGGCGCCGAGCCCGGCGAGCCCGTCTGGCACCTGGAGCGCGTGCTGCTCGCCGACGACGAGCGGGTCGGCCTGGAGAGCACGTACATCCGGGTGGCGCGGGCGCCCCGCCTCGACGGCGAGTTCCAGCCGGACTCCTCCTTCTACGGATACCTCCTCGACAGGCTCGGGATCTCCTTCGGGGACGCCGACGAGAAGCTGGAGACCGTGCTCGCCACCCCCCGCGAGGCCCTCCTGATCGGCACCCCGCCGGCCCTGCCGATGCTGCTCATCCACCGGTTCTCGCGGGACCAGGACGGGCGCCCGCTGGAACGGGTCCGTTCGCTCTACCGTGGCGACCGGTTCAGCTTCACGACCCACCTGCGGCCCGAATAGTCCCGCGCGGATCCACCCAAGGCGGCGAAAAGGGGCGAATGGAGATCACGAGAAGGTAACGGGTCTAGTCCAAGCGTCGAGGCCTGTTCACCGTCCCGTTGCCGCCCCGACCCTCCCGGTCCACGGGCCGCGGACACCGTGGGGCACGTGAGAGTCATAGTCGTCGGAGGCGGCGTGGTCGGCACCATGCACGCCTGGCAAGCAGTCGAACGCGGCCACGAGGTCGTCCAGATCGAGCGGGAGGCCGAGGCCCGCGGCGCATCGCTGCGCAACTTCGGTCAGATCTGGGTCAGTGGGCGGGCCGGGGGCGAGGAGCTCGAAACCGCCCTGCGGGCCCGCGAGCTCTGGGAGCGGATCGGCGCGGAGGTGCCCGGCCTGGGCTTCCGCGCGATCGGCTCCCTCACCCCGGTACGCAACGCCCGCGAGTACGCGGTCGCCGAGGCGGCCGCCGCCCGCCCCGACGCCGCGGCCCGGGGCTACGAACTGGTCACCGCCGCACGGGCCCGGGAGATCAACCCCGCCCTGCGCGGGACCTTCGAGGCCGCCCTGTGGTGCGAGCGGGACGCGGCCGTCGAGCCGCGCACCGCCCAGCTCCACCTGCGCGAGGCCCTCCGGGCGAGCGGCCGGTACACCTTCCTGCCCGGACGGGAGGTGCGCGAGGTCGTCGGCGACGGCGCCGTCCGCGACGACCACGGTGACGTCCACCGGGGCGACGCCGTCGTCCTGGCCACCGGCGCCTGGCTCTCCGGCCTGGTCCGCGAGCTGGTCCCCGACCTGCCCGTGCGCCGCGTCCGGCTCCAGATGATGCAGACCGCCCCGCTCGGCGAGAAGCTCACCACCTCCATCGCGGACGCCGACAGCTTCCGCTACTACCCCGCGTACCGGAGCGGGGCCCTCGACCTCCTCAACGCCGAACAGGCCCAGGCGCCCGTCGCCGCCGCGCACAAGATGCAGCTGCTGATGGTCCAGCGCCAGGACGGCGGACTGACCATCGGCGACACCCACGAGTACGAGCACCCCTTCGCGTTCGACACCCTCGAAGACCCGTATGAGTACCTCGCCGGGGTGGTCGAATCCTTCCTGGGCCGCCCGCTGCCGAAGATCCGGCACCGCTGGGCGGGCGTGTACGCGCAATGCACCGACACCACCCGTGTCGTCCACCGCCAGCAAGTGGCGGACGGCGTCTGGCTGGTGACCGGACCCGGCGGCCGCGGGATGACCTGCTCGCCCGCCATGGCCGAAACCACCGCGAACGAACTGGGCTGGTAGGGAACATGAGCACCGTGAGCAACCCGAGCAGCGCCGACAAGAGGTCCCACGGCCTGATCGTCCTCGACATGGCCGGCACCACCGTCGCCGACGGCGGCCTCGTCGAGCGCGCCTTCGAGCTCGCCGCCGAGCGCATCGGCGTCGAGCCGGGCACCGCCGACCACGAGGCGAAGCTCCAGTACGTCCGCGACACGATGGGCGAGTCGAAGATCTCCGTCTTCCGCCACCTCTTCGGCACGGAGGAGCTGGCCCGGCGCGCCAACTCCGCCTTCGAGGAGGCGTACGGCGAGCTCGTCGACGGCGGGCTCATCGCACCGATCCCCGGCGCCCGCCGGACCATCGAGAAGCTCCGCGCCGACGGCCGCACCGTCGTCCTGACCACCGGCTTCGCCCGCGTCACCCAGGACGCCATCCTCGACGCCCTCGGCTGGCAGGACCTGGCCGACCTCACCCTCTGCCCCGCCGACGCGGGCGGCCGCGGCCGCCCCCACCCGGACATGGTGCTGGCCGCGTTCCTGCGCACCGGCGCCGCGGACGACGTACGGGACGTCGTGGTCGCGGGCGACACCGCGTACGACATGCTCTGCGGCCGCCGCTCCGGAGCGGGGATCGTGGCGGGCGTCCTCACCGGCGCCCACGACCGCGCGGCGCTCACCGGGCACGGCGCGACCCACGTCCTCGAGTCGATCGCCGACCTGCCCGCGGCCCTGACGGAGTCGGCGTGAGCGGCATCCGCTTCGAGGGGGTCAGCGTCGAGTACGGCGGCAGCACCGTGCTGGACCGCCTCGACCTGACCGTCGAGCCCGGCGAGGTTATGGCGCTGCTCGGCCCCTCCGGCTCGGGCAAGACCACGGCGCTGCGGGCGGTCGCCGGCTTCGTACGGCCGGCCGCGGGCCGGGTGCTGATCGGCGGCCGTGACGTCACCGCGCTGCCGCCGCACAAGCGCGGCATCGGCATGGTCGTCCAGCAGTACGCGCTCTTCCCGCACATGCGGGTCGAGGACAACGTGGCCTTCGGCCTCAAGGCGCAGAAGGCCCCCAGGGCGGAGATACCCGGGCGCGTCGCCGAGGCGCTGGAGATGACCGGCATGGCGGCGTACGCCAAGCGCTATCCGCGCGAGCTCTCCGGCGGGCAGCAGCAGCGCGTGGCGATCGCCCGCGCGCTGGCGATCCGGCCCGGGGTGCTCCTGCTCGACGAGCCGCTGTCCGCGCTCGACGCCCAGCTGCGCTCGGGGATGCTCGCCGAACTGGCCCGGCTCCACCGCGAACTGCCCGACGTATCGATCCTGTACGTCACCCACGACCAGGTGGAGGCGCTGACCCTCGCCGACCGGATCGCGGTCATGGACAAGGCGCGGCTCCAGGACTGCGGCACCCCGCAGGAGCTCTACCGGGCGCCGCGCACCGAGTTCACCGCGTCCTTCGTCGGCAACGCGAACCTGCTGCCGGTGACCGTCGCCGAGTCCGGGGCGCTCTTCGCGGGGCGGGCCCTGGAGCTGGACCGCGGGCGAGCCGTCCCCGGCGCGACCGCGACCCTGTGCGTACGGCCGCACCTGCTCGGCCTCGGCGCCGGCCCCAACGCGCTGAGCGGGACGATCACCGAGGTCCAGTGGCGCGGCTCCACGCACCGGCTGTACGTGGACGTCGAGGGACACCGGATCAAGGCGGACCTGCCGGAGCTGCGCGAGACCCCTGCGCTCGGCGACCGCGTCACCCTGCACTTCGAGCCGCGGGACGCCGTGCTGCTGTCGGCGGGGGTCTCCGATGGCTGAGGTCCCCGCACCCGCACCCGCACCCGCCGCCGCCCCCGCCGTCCCGCACCCGGTGCGGACCGGGCAGCGGACCGTACGGGGCTCCGCGCCGGGCGGGGCGGCGGGCCCGCCCGGAGCCTCCGGCGGCGCGGCCGCCCACACCGCGCGCGCACCGCGCGAGGTGCCCGGCTGGCTGTGGTCCCTGCCGCCCGTGGCGGCGCTCGCCCTGGTCTTCCTCTACCCGCTCGCCCTGGTCGTCCAGCAGTCCTTCAGCCCCGAGAACGGCGGTGGCGCCTTCGACGCGTACGCCTCCGTCTTCCGCTCGCACTCCTTCCGCGAGGCGCTCGGGACCACGGTCTGGCTGGCCGCCGGAGCCACCGTCGGCTGCCTCGTCCTCGGCTTCGTGCTCGCGCTGATCATCGCCTTCGTCCCCTTCCCCAGGGCCAGGGCCGTCTCGAAGTTCATCGACGTCTTCCTCTCCTTCCCCTCCTTCCTCATCACCCTCGCCCTCCTCTTCATCTACGGCACGGTCGGCATGGCCAACGGGCTCTGGACCGACGTGAGCGGCGGCGCCGAGGGGCCCTTCCACTTCCTCACCACCCCGTGGGGCGTACTGCTCGCGGAGATCACGTACTTCACGCCGTTCGTGATGCGCCCGCTGCTCGCCGCCTTCTCCCAGCTGGACACCGCGCAGCTGGAGGTGGCCTCCTCGCTCGGCGCCGGGCCCGCCCGGATCATCCGGCGGGTGATCCTCCCCGAGGCCCTCCCGGCGCTCGCCGCCGGCGGCAGCCTGGTCCTGGTCATGTGCCTCAACGAGTTCGGGATCGTGCTGTTCACCGGGGCCAAGGACGTCACCACCCTCCCGATGCTCGTCTACGGCAAGGCGATCCTGGAGTCCGACTACTCGGCCGCCTGTGTGGTCGCCGTCGTCAACATCGCGATTTCCGTCGGCCTGTTCGGCCTCTACCGGGTGGTGAGCAAGCGTGCTGGTGCATAGCAAGACCGGCCGCTGGGCCGCCTGGGGCCTGTTCGGGTTCCTCTTCCTGCCGCTCTTCGCCATGCCGCTGCTCGTCGTGGTGACCGCGTCGTTCTCCACCCACTGGTCAGGGGCCTTCCCCTCCGGTCCGACCACCGGGAACTACGCTTCCGCCGTGCAGGGCGAATCCCTCCAGGCGCTGACCACCTCGCTGGTGACCGCCCTCGTCGCGAGCCTGCTCGCGCTCACCGTCGGGACCTGGGCCGCGCTGGCCGGCGCCCGGCTGAAGCGGCGCGGGAAGCGGTCCCTGGACGCCCTGTTCATGCTGCCGGTCGCCGTGCCGTCCGTGGTCGTCGGCCTCGCCGTCCTGGTCGCCTTCAGCAAGCCCCCGGTACTGCTCAACGGCACCAGCTCAATCGTGATCCTGGCGCACACGATTCTTGTCACGGCGTTTGCCCACCAGTCGGTTTCGGCCGCCATCGTTCGTCTCGACCCCGCGTACGAACAGGCGGCGGCCTCCCTGGGCGCCCGTCCCGCGTACGTGCTGTGGCGGGTCAAGCTCCCCCTCCTGCTGCCGTCGCTGACGGCGGCCGCCGGACTCTGCTTCGCCCTGTCCATGGGCGAGCTGAGCGCCACGATGATGCTCTACCCGCCGGACTGGATGCCCCTCCCCGTCCGGATCTTCACCGCCACCGACCGCGGTTCGCTCTTCGGCGGGTCCGCCGTCGCCGTGGTCCTGATGGCCGCCACCCTGCTGGTCCTCTTGGCCGTCTCCCGCATTCGCACCAGAGCCACCTACCGCTGACTCCCTTTCCCCCGTAAGGAAGTTCTTCCCCATGTCCAGAAACGCCACGTCGCTCCGTGTCACCGCCGCCGTCACCGGCAGCATGGCCCTGGCCGCCGGCCTCACCGCATGCGGAGGCTCGACCACCCCCGCCGACTCCAAGGGCGGCGAGAAGATCGTCACCGTCTACAGCGCCGACGGCCTCAAGAGCGAGAAGGGCGACGGCTGGTACGACAGGGTCTTCGCCGAGTTCACCAAGAAGACCGGCATCCAGGTCAAGTACGTCGAGGGCGGTTCGGGCGAGATGGTGCAGCGCGCCGTCCGCGAGAAGACCAACACCCAGGCCGACGTGATCGTCACCCTGCCGCCCTTCATCCAGCAGGCGGACGGCAAGGGCCTGCTCCAGGCCTACAAGCCGCAGGGCTCCGAGAAGGTCAACGGCGTCGACAAGGCCGCCGACGGCAAGTGGACCTCGATCGTCAACAACTACTTCGGCTTCATCCACAACAAGAAGGAGCTCGCCGAGGCGCCCGAGACCTGGGAAGAGCTGCTGGACTCCAAGTACAAGGGCAAGCTCCAGTACTCCACCCCGGGTGTCGCGGGCGACGGCACCGCCGTCCTTGTCAAGGCGATGCACGACTTCGGCGGCAAGGAGCCGGCGCTGGAGTACCTGAAGAAGCTCCAGGCCAACAACGTCGGCCCGTCCTCCTCCACCAGCAAGCTCGCGCCGAAGACCGACAAGGGCGAGCTGCTCGTCGCCAACGGCGACGTCCAGATGAACTTCGCGCAGTCCAAGTCCATGCCGAACCTGGGCATCTGGTTCCCGGCCAAGGACGGCGCCAAGCCGACCACCTTCGCCCTGCCGTACGCGGCCGGCCTGGTGGACAAGGCCCCGCACACCGAGAACGGCAAGAAGCTCCTCGACTTCATGCTCGGCGAGGAGGCCCAGAAGCTGGTCAGCGAGGTCGGCGGCGGCTTCCCGGCGCGCACCGACGTCAAGCCGACCGACGCCAACGCCGTCGAACTCACCAAGCTGATGACCGGTGTCGAGATCTTCGAGCCGGACTGGGCGGACATCGACAAGAACCTGGCGAGCTACGTCGACGCGTGGAAGTCGGCAACCGGCAGCTGATTGGTCGCCTCCTGGTCACCCACGACCAGGAAAGTGACGCTTGCGTAACGGGTCTGGACCAAAGACCGCACCCTCGGTCCGGACCCCGCGCACCTCCACCCGCAAGCCCGCCCGCGCCTTCCCCACGATTACTCCCGGAGGAGTACGTGCCCACTGTCCTGTCAGGACGCGCCCTCGCCGTGACCGCCACCGCCACGGCCCTGCTCGCCACCGCCCTCGGCGCCCACACCGCCACCGCCGGCACGGCCGCCACCGCGGCGACCACCACCGACAAGGTCCTCGTCATCGGCATCGACGGCACGGTCCTGGACCGCGTCAAGGCCGCCAACGCCCCCAACCTGCAGGGTCTGATGGCCCAGGGACTCACCGCGAAGAGCACCCTCTACGCGAACCCGATGGCCGCCACCTCCTCGGGCCCCGGCTGGTCCACCATCGCCACCGGCGTCTGGCCCGACAAGCACGGCGTGAAGGACAACACCTTCACCGGCAAGAACTACACGGCCTACCCCGACTTCCTGACCCGCATCGAGAACGCCAAGCCGGCGCTCAACACCTACGCGGCCGCCGACTGGGAGCCCCTCACCTCCACCGACGCGGGCGGCCCGGTCTTCTCCGCCAAGGTCGACAAGCGCCTCTCCCTCAAGGGCGACCGCGACGGCTACGGCACAGAGGACCCGAAGATCGCCGCAGCGGCCTCCGCCGAACTGCAGGGCCAGAACCCGGACGCCGCGTTCGTGTACTTCGGCCAGGTCGACGGCGCCGGACACTCGTACGGCGCCGCCAGCCAGCAGTACCTCGACGCCATCGGCCGCGTCGACGCGATGGTCGGCCGGCTGCTCACCGCCGTGCAGAACCGGCCCACGTACGCCCAGGAGAACTGGAAGATCCTGGTCACCACCGACCACGGGCACACCGACGCGGGCGGCCACGGCGGCTCCACCATCCAGGAGCGCGGCACCTTCGTCATCGCCAAGGGCGCGGGCATCCCGGCCGGTTCGGTCCGCAGCGACGTCAAGCTCGTGGACGTGGCGGCCACCGCCATGGCGCAGGTCGGCGTCGACCCCGGCCAGGCGATCGACGGCATCCCCCTGAACGCCCCTGACGACAACGACCCGTTCGACACCCTGCGGCCCAACCTCCAGGCCCGCGTGGACGAGACGGGCATCCCGGCGGGCGTGAAGGGCTTCACGCACACCCCGCCGGCCGGCTGGTCGATCGACAACTCCAAGATGGGCACCGGCGGTGTCACCGAGTGGGCCGGCTGGGCCTTCGCGACCGACGAGTTCTGGAGCCAGTCCCAGCGCGACCAGTGGCGCGAGCTGAACGTCCGCTCCCGTGACGTGTTCGCCGTCGCCGACTCCGACGAGTGGGACGACAAGTCCCACACCGGTTCCTACGACTCCACCCTGATCACCCCCAAGTGGGCGGTGACCGGCGGCACCACGAAGAACCTCACCTTCCAGACCCACTACCACCACGAGGCCGGCCAGACTGCCCAGGTCCTGGTCTCCTACAACGGCGGCGCTCCGACGGTCGTCAAGAGCTACACCGCCGACGCGGTCGCCAAGGCGGAGTCCCTGACCCTCCAGGTCCCGGCCGGCGCCACCGACGTCCAGGTCCGCTTCCGCTACGCCGGCACCAACAACTGGTACTGGACCGTCGACGACGTCGAGCTCGGCTGACCCGCGCACACCGGTCCGGGGTCCGGGCTGTGGACGCCCTCGTCGTCCGCGGCCCGGCCCCGATAGGGTGGTAGAGACCACAGGTCACAGGCCTGCGGTCACAGGTCAGAGGTCCGGCCACCGAGAGCGGAGAACAATCCAGTGGCAGAGCGCAAGCCGATCGAATCCTGGCTCACCGACATGGACGGGGTCCTGATCCACGAAGGCACCCCGATCCCCGGCGCCGATGCCTTCATCAAGCGGCTGCGCGAATCCGGCAAGCCCTTCCTGGTCCTGACCAACAACTCCATCTACACCCCGCGCGACCTCCAGGCGCGCCTCTCCCGCATGGGCCTCCACGTCCCCGTGGAGAACATCTGGACCTCGGCGCTCGCCACCGCCAAGTTCCTCGACGACCAGCGCCCGGGCGGCACCGCGTACGTCATCGGCGAGGCCGGACTGACCACCGCCCTGCACGACATCGGCTACATCCTGACCGACCACGAGCCCGACTACGTGGTCCTCGGCGAGACCCGCACCTACAGCTTCGAGGCGATGACGAAGGCGGTCCGCCTGATCAACGCGGGCGCCCGCTTCATCTGCACCAATCCGGACGAGACCGGCCCCTCCACCGAGGGCCCGCTGCCCGCCACCGGCGCCGTCGCCGCACTGATCACCAAGGCGACCGGGAAGCAGCCGTACTTCGCCGGCAAGCCCAACCCGCTGATGATGCGGACCGGCCTGAACGCCATCGGCGCGCACTCCGAGAGCAGCGCGATGATCGGCGACCGGATGGACACCGACGTGCTGGCCGGGCTGGAGGCCGGGATGCAGACCTTCCTCGTGCTGACCGGACTGACCTCCGCCGCGGACACCGAGAAGTTCCCCTACCGGCCGACCAAGACCGTCGACTCGATCGCCGACCTGGTCGATCTCGTCTGATCCGAACGGGTCAAGCGCACACCGCTCCGGATGCGGAGCGGTGCGCCGCGCGTGAACCTCCTTGATGAGGAGGTTCACCATGCGCACTGCTCTGATCGCACTCCGTGTCACCGGGGTGGCCGTCGCCCTGACGGCGCTCACCGCCGTGTCCTCGCCCGCCGCCCTGGCGGCCGGCGAGGAGAAAAGCGGCAGCGTCTCGGTCGATCCGCGCCAGGCCGAACCGGGGGCGCAGGTCAAGCTGCGCGTCCACGGCTGTGAGGACAAATGGGCGACGGCCAAGTCCGCCGTGTTCGTGTCGGAGGTCCACCTGTCCTCCGGCCGTGACGGGGACAAGTCGCTCTCGGGCGACGCGATGATCAGCTCGCACGCCCAGCCCGGCTGGCACCCCGTCCAAGTGAAGTGCGACGGGGGCGAGGACCGGATCCGCGGCACCGTCGAGGTGGTCCGCCGCCGCGACGACCGGGAGAAGGACCGGGACCGCGACCGGCCGAACCCGCACCAGACGCCGGTGTGGCCCGTCCACGCGGGCGGCGGCGGGATGTCCGCCGAACTGGCGGCGACGGACCGGGCGGTACGGGCGGCCCAGGCGGCGCAGGACCAGGCCGCGGCGGCCAAGAAGAGCCACGGCGGCCAGGGCCCCGGCCTCCCGCACACCGTGATCGGCGCCGTGCTGGCCGCCGCGGCCACCCTGGCCGTCGCGTTCCGGGCGCTGACGCTGCGCCGGCGCCGCAGCGGCGAGTGAGGGCACGCCGGTGACGGGCCCGGGGGAGCCGAGGTCCTCCGGCGGCGGGCGGCTGCTGACCTTCGCCGCGTGGTCCGTGCTGGTGCTCGGCCTGTGGCTGTGGGGCCGCGAGATCACCGGCGTCCCGCCGAGTGCGTCGTCCGCACTGGCCGGCGGGTCGGCGCTCCCGGTGCCGGGGCTGCCCGCGGCGCACACCCCGCTGGCGGCGTCGGTGCCCGCGCGGGTCGACGTGCCGTCGATGGGCATCAGGGCGCCGGTGGTCTCCCGGGGCCTCGACGCGCAGGGCGCGATCGAGCCGCCGCCGTACGAGAGCCCCGGCACGGTGGGCTGGTGGGGTGGCGGGGCCAAGCCGGGCGAGGCGGGGGCCGCGCTGCTGGTCGGGCACGTGGACACCGCCTCGAAGCCGGCGGTGTTCTACGGCCTGAGCTCGGCGAAGCCCGGTGACCGGGTCCGGGTGGTCCGGATGGACGGTTCGGTCGCCGAGTTCACGATCGAGGACGTACGGGTCTACGAACGGGCCCGCTTCGACGCGGACCGGGCGTACGGCCCGCGGATCAGGGGCCGGGCGGAGCTGCGGCTGGTGACCTGCGGGGGTACGTACGACAAGGCGGCCAAGGAGTACACGGCGAACGTGGTCGTGTCGGCCTACCTGACGGGAGAGGTCCGGCCCGGAGCGGCGGCCTGAGACGCATGACGAAGAAGCCCCCCGCAGCTTTCGCTGCGAGGGGCTTCCTCTTGTCTGTGCGCCGCCAGGGACTCGAACCCCGGACCCGCTGATTAAGAGTCAGCTGCTCTAACCAACTGAGCTAGCGGCGCCTGCTGACAGAGAAAACTCTACCCCACCTCCAGAGGTGCTCGTGACCAGCCGCGCCCGCCTTGTCCGATTAACCCATGTTTGAGGGGTTTATCGTGCACGATATGTCTGGGCCGAGCCGCATCTGATGCCCCGGCAGATATCGGGCCCGCCTGACCAGCGACGAGCAGGGGAGTGGACGGAACCGCATGACGATCCAGCCTCCGACGCATGTGCACATGCCTGCGCCGATCAAGCCGGCAGCGATGCCGATGCCGGTGCCCGCCTTCGAGGAGTACGAGCCCGCGGGCGACTGCGCCTGCACGGGCTGCGCGCAGCGCCGCCGTGCCCTCGCCCGAGCGCGGGCCATACCGCTCCGGGACGGCGGCCACCCGGCCGCCCGCGGGGCCCGCCGGGCGCTGGTGCTGGCCACCGCGGCGGGCGTGGTCCTCGGCGGCGGCCCGGCGGCCCTGGCGGCGGCCGGCCCGGTCCCCGGACCGGGGCCCGTCTCCCTCGACGTCCCCGGCTCCCCGCAGGGCGGCCGGTCCCCGCTGCACGGACGCCCGGCCCCGGCGAAGCCGGCGGGCATGCCCGGAGCGCCGTCGGCCGTCAAGCGGATCGACCGGACGTCGATCATCACGCGGGCGAAGACGTGGCTGGACGCGAAGGTCCCGTACAGCATGTCCACGTACTGGTCGGACGGGTACCGGCAGGACTGCTCCGGCTACGTCTCGATGGCCTGGAACCTTGGTACGAACGAGTGGACCGGCAGCCTCGACAAGTTCGCCACCAAGATCACCAAAGACGAGCTGCTGCCGGGGGACATGCTGCTCTTCCACAACCCTTCGGACCCGACCAACGGCTCGCACGTGGTGCTCTTCGGGGGGTGGGTGGACGAGACGCGCACGCACTACGTCGCGTACGAGCAGACCCGCCCGAACACGCGGAAGGGGGCGACCCCGTACGGCTACTGGAACAACGCGACGAAGTACGTCCCCTACCGGTTCAACGGGGTGACCGCCGGCCTCGCCGAGGACCCGGCGGCCACCGACCCGAAGCCGGCCGTCCCGACGGCCTTCCCCGGAGCCGCGCAGTTCGGGCCGGGCGCGAACAACGAGCACGTCGCCCAGCTGGGCCGGATGCTCATCGAGCGGGGCGGACGGCGCTTCTACCCGAAGGGCGCCAACACGGCGTGGAGCGACGCCGACCGGCTGGCCACGCAGGCCTTCCAGAGCGCCCAGGGCTGGACGGGCACGGACGCCGACGGCGTCCCGGGCACGCACACCTGGCAGCTCCTGGTCGAACACAAGGGCAAGGACATCCGCCCCACGGTCGAGGGCGCCCCGGGCTCGCCCCCGAGACCGGGCACCGTCCCCGCGCCGGGGCACGCCGGTACGCCGGGCCCGGCCGGGGTTCCCGGCGGCCCGGCCGCGGTGCCGGGATACCCGGGGCCGTCGGTGTTCCGCCCCGGGTCCTCGAACCCGTTCATCACCGCCCTTGGACGCCAGCTGGTGAAGAAGGGCTTCGGCAAGAACTACACGTCCGGCCCGGGGCCCCGCTGGAGCGAGGCCGACCGTCGCAGCGTCGAGGCCTTCCAGCGCGCCCAGGGGTGGCGCGGGGCCGCGGCCAACGGCTACCCGGGCCCGGAAACCTGGCGCCGGCTGTTCGCATGACGGAGGCAACGATGTACCCCACGCGCACCACCTCGACGACGGGCACCTTCCGGGTCCCGCCCGCGCCCCCGCAAGCCCCGGCGCTGCGCGCCACGGGCGACCTGTACGCGCCTGCCCTCCACTCCCCGCCGGCTCCGGTCGAGGTCCCGGTCGAGGCCCTGACCGCGGACCCGTCCGAGGTCTCGCCGACGGCCCCGATCGAGACCCGGCCCGAGCGGGCCGACGTCCCGGCCGGGGCCGGTCCCACCGCTCCGCTCCCGGTCGCGGCGGTGATCCCGGCCCCGTCCGAGGCTCCGGCCGAAACCCTGCCCGCGATGCCGATGCCGATGCCGATGCCGGTGCCGACGGCGACGGCGACGGCACCCGTGGACCGGTCCTGGCCGGCGGCCGAGCCTTCGGTCGCGGCTGCCGTGGCGCCCGTCCCGGCGCCGCACGCGGCCCACGCCGCTCCCGAGCCCGGCGTTCCGGCGGACCAGGCGCCCGGTGCGGCGGTTCCGGCCCCCTCCGGGGCCGGGGCCGACGGCGCTCCGGAGGCCGTGATCGCGGCCGCGGGCGCCGAGCGCCCGGTCCCGCGGGCGGCCGCCGGGGTTCCGGCCGTGATGGTCGCCCTGCCGCACGGGCGGCCGGCCGCGGAGAGTCCCCGGAGCGAGGTCCCGGCGGCCCGGATCCGGTTCGAGCCCGAGCCGGTGCACGCGCTGGCCGGGGCCGGCGACCGGGCCGAGTACGGCCTGGAGCCCGAGCAGCCGCTCTGCGTACCCGCCCCTGCGGCGCACTCGCACCCGGCGGTGCCCACCCTCCGCCTGCGGGCCGAACCGGCGAGCCCGGCCGGTACCGGTACGGAGCCGCCCTCCGACGGCCCCGCGCACGGATACGGCGCTCCCGCCGCCCCGCACGCCGAAGCCGGGCCCCGGACCCCTCGGCACCATGACGCGGCCGGGGGCGAGCCCGTGCCGCAGGGCGACCACCGGGCCCGGCTCGGCCAGGTCTGGCCCGTCGCCGGCCCCGGGGCGGACGGCCCCGCGCAGCGGTACGGCGAGCCGTGGCCGCCCGCCGCGCCCGCCGGCGAGCCCGCGGCGCAGGTCCCGTACGTACCCCAGCCGCACGACGGGACGGAATCCGAAGCCGAGCTTGAAGCCGCAGCCGCAGCGGCAGCCGAAGTCGAGCCCGAGTCCGGGCCCGGCGCGGTCCCCGGGCCGGCGGTGGGGGACATCGTCGCGCGGGCCGTGGCGCGAGGGATGGCGGAGGGGGACACGGAGGATCTTCCGCGGATCGCGGAGGGGCGCGGGACCGCCGTCACCGAGGTGCCGCTGCACCTGCCGTTCCCCGCGGAGTCCCGCCCGGCCGGGGCGCGTTCCCCGGCGGCCACCCGGGCTCCCGCCCCCGCCGCGCAGCCCCGCGCGGCGCTGTCCGAGCCCGGGCGGCGGGTGCCGCGCGGGGACGAGCGGCTGCGCGAGCACCGGGGTCCCGTGCTGCCCGGCTGGGTCGGCGTCGGTGTCGGCGCCCTCGCGCTCAGCGGCTGCCTGGCGGTGCTCTGGCGGGCCGGGGCCGTCCCGGCCGCCTTCGTGGCGGCCTTCGGCGCGACCCCCCGGGCCTACCAGGGGCTGCGCGCCACCCACTGGCCCCCGCTCGCCTTCCTCGGCATCGTCGCGCTCCTCGCGCTCGGCGGACTCGGCCGCGCCAAGGCCGGCCACGCCTGGGTGCTCACCCTCTTCGGCCGCTACCGGGGCACGGTCCGCCGTACGGGGCTCACCTGGGTGAGCCCGCTCCTGCTCCGCCGCCGCGTCGACGTCCGGCTGCGCCACTGGCGCAGCGAGCCCATGCCCGCCGTGGACTCCGGCGGGCTCGCCCTGCGCGTCGTCGTCCAGGTCGTCTGGCAGGTGAAGGACACGGCCCGGGCCACCCTCGCCGTCGAGGACCACACCGAGTACCTCGCCGAGCAGGTCGAATCGGCCATGGCCCGGGTCCTGTCCCAGCTGCCCGCCGACGCCTTCCACGAGGACGCCCCGACGCTGCGCGACTCCGAGGCGGTCGGCGACGCGCTGACGCGGATGCTGGCGACCGAGACCGAGGCGGTCGGGATCGAGGTGTACTCGGCCCAGCCGACCCGGATCGAGTACGCCCCCGAGGTCGCCGAGGCCATGCGGCGGCGCCGGGTCGCGGCGATCGACGCCAAGCACCGGGACACGGTGCTGACCTCGGTCGTGGACGCGGTCGACGACACCGTCCACCGGCTGACCTCGCGCGGGCTCGTCGAGCTCGACGACTACGAGCGCAAGGCGCTCGTGAAGGACCTCACCGTCGCCTTCTACACCGGGCGGCCCGAGTAGCGGTCGCAGCCGACGGAGAACGGGTGGTCCGGCATCGGCCGGGCCACCCGTTCTCCCATTGGTCTGGACATGGCCAACTCCCGTCAATAGCCTGATACTTGGTCTAGACCTACATCCCCACGCGTGCGCACGCTCTCATCGGACTCCCCCCACGTTCAAGGAGCATCATGCGTCCCATCCGCATGCCCGTTCACCTGCCCGGACGAGCCGGCGCCGCCACGCTCGGCCTCGGCGTCATCGCCGGCCTGGCGCTGCTCAGTGCCCCCACCGCGAGCAGCCACGGCTACACCGACACCCCCATCAGCCGCCAGAAGCTCTGTGCCAACAAGACCGTCCCGGACTGCGGCCCGATCCAGTGGGAGCCGCAGAGCGTCGAGGGCTACAAGGGCTTCCCGGCCGCCGGTCCGGCCGACGGCCAGATATGTTCCGGCGGGCACGGCGAGTTCGCGCAGCTCGACGACCCGCGCGGCGGAGCCTGGCCCACCACCAAGGTGACCAGCGGGCAGAGCTACGGCTTCCGCTGGCAGTTCACCGCCAACCACTCCACCACCGACTTCAAGTACTACGTCACCAAGAACGGCTGGGACCCCACCAAGCCCCTCACCCGTGCGTCCCTGGAGTCCCAGCCCTTCCTCACGGTCGCCTACAACGGCGCCCGGCCCGCCATGACCACGGTCCACCAGGGCACGATGCCGAGCGGCAAGACCGGCCGGCACATGATCCTGGCGGTCTGGACGGTCAACGACACCCCCATGGCCTTCTACTCCTGCTCCGACGTCCAGTTCTGACCCCCGGACCCGTTCATTTCTGACGGGACGTCAGCTACCCTCCGGCGGCATGCGGACGACACCCGGAACCGTCGCGGAGCTCATGGCGCGCCAATGGGGCGACCACCGGCCGGGGCTGATGTACGGCGGCAGCACGCACACCGCCGTACTCAGCCGCCACCGGACCGCCCAGGAGGCCGCCGCGCGCGCCGCGCTGCTCGTCGACCTCCTGTCGGCGGACCGGGGCGCCGAACCGCACATCGGGGTGCTGCTCGACAACACCCCCGAGTTCCCGTTCTGGCTCGGCGCGGCGGCCCTCGCCGGGGCCGCCGTCGCCGGGATCAACCCCACCCGGCGCGGTCCGGAGCTGGCGCGCGACATCCTGCACACCGACTGCCGGATCCTGGTCACCGAGCTCGCCCACCTGCCACTGCTGCGCGGGCTCGACCTGCCCGGCGTACGGATCCTCGTGACCGACTCCGAGGAGTACGCCGCCCTGCTCGCCCCGTACGCGGGCGCGAAACCGGGCGAGGCGGTGCTCGAGGCCCCCGTCCCCGGCTCCCGCTTCCTCCTCTACTTCACCTCGGGCTCCACCGGCGCTCCCAAGGCCGCAGTCTGCAGCCAGGGCCGGCTGGCCGCCGCGGCCGATTCCCTGGTCCGGCAGTTCTCGGTCACCTCCGAGGACGTCCACTACGTCTGCATGCCGCTCTTCCACGGCAACGCCGTCATCGCCGACTGGCTGCCCGCCCTCGCCGGGGGCGCGGCCGTGGCCCTGCGCCCCCGCTTCTCCGCCTCCGCCTTCCTCTCCGACGTCCGCGCGTACGGGGCGACGTACTTCACCTACGTCGGCCGGGCCGTCCAGTACCTGCTGGCCACCGAGCCCCGCCCCGACGACCGCGAGCACACCCTGCGCCTAGGCTTCGGCACCGAGGCCGGCGCGGTGGACGCGGCCCGCTTCGCCGAGCGGTTCGGGGTCCGGCTGGTGGAGGGGTACGGGGCCACCGAGGGCGGCGCCTCCGTGCAGCGCACCCCGGACACCCCGCCGGGGGCCCTGGGCCGGGCCGGGGCGGGGGACGACCTGGCGGTGATCGATCCGGAGACGGGTGCGCAGTGCCCGCCGGCCGTCCTGGACGGGCGGGGCCGGCTGCTCAACGGCTCGGCCGCCATCGGCGAGCTGGTCAACCGCGGCCGGAGCCTGTTCGAGGGCTACTGGCGCAACCCCGAGGCGCAGGCCGCGCGCACCCGCGACGGCTGGTACTGGACGGGGGACCTCTTCTTCCGCGACGCGGAAGGCTTCCTCTACTTCGCGGGCCGTACGGACGACCGGCTGCGGGTCGACAGCGAGAACCTCGCCGCCGCGGTGATCGAGAACATCCTGGCGCGCTGGTCCCCGGCGGCCGCGGTCGCCGTGTACGCGGTGCCGGACGAGGTCGCCGGCGACCAGGTGATGGCGGCGGTCGCCCTGGAGGAGGGGGAGCGGTTCTCTCCGCAGGCCTTCTCCGCGTTCCTGGCAGCCCAGCCGGACCTGGGCACCAAGATGTCCCCGCGCTACGTCCGGATCGTGGACTCGATGCCGACGACGGCGACCAACAAGATCCACCGGGCCGGCCTGCGCCGTTCCGGCTTCCGCTGCCCGGACCCGGTGTGGTGGTCCCCGCCGGGCGGCTCCGGCTACCGGCTCCTGGGCCCGGCGGACCTCGACGGCCTGCTGGCGGCGTACGCGGCGCAGGGGCGCGCGGAGCTCCTGGAGCGCTGACCGCGTGATCCCGGCGTACGCGGGTATTGGTTTTGAGCACCCCTGAGGACCAGGTAGTATTTTCTCTGTCAGGCGCCGCTAGCTCAGTTGGTTAGAGCAGCTGACTCTTAATCAGCGGGTCCGGGGTTCGAGTCCCTGGCGGCGCACCTGTACTTCGGGCGGTTCCCGGTTCACCGGGAACCGCCCGAAGTGTTTTCCGTACTCGTCCCGCCCGGCGGCCGGACCCCCGGCGGCTCAGAGCGTGAGCGACAGCAGCAGGGGCGCGGCCTTCCGGTTCAGGGCCTCCGCCGCGGCCCGCAGCCGGTGTGCGTGCTCGACCGGCATCGACAGGGCCAGGCAGCCCACCGCGGCCCCGGCGGTGATCGGCACCGCGGCGCAGACGGTGCCCACCGCGTACTCCTGCAGGTCCAGCACCGGAACGGTGGCCGGCTGGGCGTCCAGCTTGGAGAACAGGACGCGCTCGTTCACGATCGTCTTCGACGTGAGCCGGGCGATCTTGTGCCGCGAGAGGTGGTCGCGCCGCCCGTTCTGGTCGAGCTGCGTCAGCAGGCACTTGCCGACCGCGCTGGCGTGCGCCGCGGAGCGGAAGTCGACCCACTCGTGCACCTTCGGGGTGCGCGGGCTGTCCGCGAACTGCGTGATCTTCACTTCGCCGTCCACGTACCGGCTGATGTAGACCGCCGCGCCCACCGAGTCCCGGAGTCGGTCCAGGGTCTCCTGCAGCTTGTTCTGGAGGGCCTGCTGCCTGTCCACGCCGGAGCCGAGCAGCACCAGGGAGTCGCCCATGGCGTAGGCGCCGTCCGACACCTGGAGTACGTACCCCTCGCGGCGCAGCATGAGGAGCATGGGTGCGAGATGGACCGCGGGCAGGCCGGTCTCGCGCGCGATCTGTACATCGGTCACACCGCCGGTGTGGCGGGCGATCGTTTCGAGTACGCGCAGGGCGTACTGCACCGAGTGGAACGGCGCGGTCGGCTCGGGCTTCAGCGCCACGGTTTCCCCCTAGCAGGTTGTTACCGCTTGCCTTACCACGATAGCCATCAAGAGGCCCACGTGGAGCGCCTGTTGAGGAGATTGATGGCTCATTCACGTCCCCTCGGATCCCTCTGCACCAGTGGCATATGCCAAGGTCACACCCGCTGCCCGCGGATGCCGGGAATGCCCGCGCGCCGCCGATGGTTCGAGTTCTTCGTACGGACGGCGAAGCGAGGCGGGAGCGACGATGAGTGACACCGGGGACGCGGGTCGGGCGGCGGACGGGGACGGCCGCGAAGGCCGCGGAGGCCCTGCGGATCCGATCCGGGGCGCGATACGCGGCGATGCGCCGGTGCCGCTCTCGGTGCTCGACCTCGTGACGGTCGGCAGCGGCAGCAGCGCCTACGCCTCCCTGCGTACGAGCGTCGACATCGCCCGCCTCGCCGAGTCCCGCGGCTACCACCGGCACTGGGTCGCCGAGCACCACTCCATGCCCGGCGTGGCCAGCTCCTCCCCGGCGGTGATCCTGGCCCACCTCGCCGCCCACACCTCCCGCATCCGGCTCGGCTCGGGCGGGGTCATGCTGCCCAACCACGCGCCGCTCGCGATCGCCGAGCAGTTCGGCACCCTGGAGGCGCTCGCCCCGGGCCGGATCGACCTCGGGCTCGGCCGCGCGCCCGGCACCGACGGCCGCACGGCCGCCGCCCTGCGAGGGTCCGGCCGCCTCGACGAGGCCGCCGAGGAGTTCCCCCGGCAGCTCGTGGAGCTCACCCGCTTCCTCGACGACGACTTCCCCGACGGGCATCCGTACGCCCGCGTCCACGCGGTGCCGGGTCCCGTGCAGGGCCCCACCGGGCGGCCGCCGCTGTGGCTGCTCGGCTCCTCCGGGTTCAGCGCCCGCCTCGCCGCCGAGCTCGGCCTGCCCTTTGCGTACGCCCACCACTTCGCGGCGGCCGGCACCCTGCCCGCGCTGGACCTCTACCGCCGGAACTTCCGCCCCTCGGCCGTGCTGGACGCCCCGTACGCCGTGATCGGGGTGTCGGCGCTCGCCGCCGACACCGACGCGCAGGCCCGGGCCCAGGTGCTCACGGGCGCGCTGTCGATGCTGCGGCTGCGCAGCGGCCGGCCGGGCCTGATCCCGACGCCCGAGGAGGCGGCGGCGTACGGCTTCTCCCCGCTGGAGCGGGAGTTCGTGGACGGCTGGCTCGCGAACGTGGTCCACGGGACCCCCGACGAGGTCCGCTCCGGTCTCGACGACCTGGTGAAGCGGACGGGCGCGGACGAGCTGATGCTGACCGCCAATGCCCACGGAGGGGCGGCCCGGCTGCGCTCGTACGAACTGGTCGCGGACGCGTACGGGATGCCGGTGGAGGCGCCCCGAGCTGACTGACCGCGCGGAGGGCGGTCCGGCTGGTTTGTTGCCGGAACCTTGCGCGGAGATGGCCATAAGGCAGCCTTAAACCGCTCGTCACCCGGGGTGGCGGGCGGTTTTTTGTGTGCGCGCAAGCCTCTGACTAGGGGATTTACCCTGCGATTGGTCTAGTCCTTCTTTGGTCCAAACCATTGACTCGGGCCTCGGATGATCGCTATCACTTCTCCCACCCGAACCTCTCGCTTCCCCCTCCCACCCCCCCGGAGGCAGTTCATGCACATCCGTAAACCCCTCATCGCGGCCGCCGCCACGGCCGCGCTGGCAGCCGGGGCGCTGGCGGGCTTCGCGGGGCTCGGCACCGCGCAGGCCGCCGACGCGGCCACCACCGCGGGCGCAGGCGGCAACGTCAAGATCGCGTACTACGACCAGTGGAGCGTGTACGGGAACGCCTTCTATCCCAAGCACCTCGACACCCGCGGCATAGCGGGCAAGCTGGACGTCATCAACTACTCGTTCGGCAACATCCACCCCACCAACCTCACCTGTTTCGAGGCGAACAAGGCGGCGGGCGATGACAACAACCCCAACGCCGGTGACGGCGCGGGCGACTCGTACGCCGACTACCAGAAGTCCTTCAGCGCGGCCGACAGCGTCAGCGGCGTCGCCGACAAGTGGGACCAGCCGATCGTCGGCGTCTTCAACCAGTTCAAGCAGTTGAAGGCCAAGTACCCGAACCTGAAGATCAACATTTCGATCGGCGGCTGGACGTACTCGAAGTACTTCAGCGACGCGGCGAAGACCGACGCCTCCCGCAAGAAGCTGGTCTCCTCCTGCATCGACCAGTACATCAAGGGCAACCTGCCGGTCGAGGGCGGCTACGGCGGCGCGGGCAGCGCGGCCGGCATCTTCGACGGCATCGACATCGACTGGGAGTACCCCGGCTCCTCCGGCGGCCACCTGGGCAACCACTACGCCCCCGAGGACAAGCAGAACTTCACGCTCCTGCTGAAGGAGTTCCGCGAGCAGCTCGACGCGTACGGCGCAGCCAACGGCGGCAAGAAGTACCTGCTGACCTCGGCCCTCCCGGCCGGCCAGGACAAGATCAAGTACATCGAGACGGACAAGATCGGCGCGTACCTCGACTACGCGAACATCATGACGTACGACATGCACGGCGCCTGGGACGGCGACGGGCCGACGTACCACCAGTCCCCGCTGTACTCCGGCACCAACGACCCGACGGACCCGATCGCCCCGGGCACCGAGAAGTACAGCATCGACAACGCCATCGACTCCTGGATCGACGGCAAGCCGGCCTACGGCATCGCCGGCGGCTTCCCGGCCAACAAGCTGACGCTGGGCTACGAGTTCTACTACCGCGGCTGGAAGGGCGTCCCCGCGGGGACGGCGGGCGGCCTCGCGCAGCCCGCGACCGGCGCCTCCGGCGCCCGGCCCACCAGCCAGCAGGCCGGCATCGCCAACTACAAGGAGCTCGGCGGCATCGTCGACAACCCGGCGAGCACCTTCTGGGACGACCAGGCCAAGGCCTCGTACTTCTACAAGGACGGCGAGTTCTTCACCGGCCTGAACCAGAAGTCCATCCAGGCCCGGGTCGACTACGGCAAGCAGCGCGGCCTGGCCGGAGCGATGATGTACTCCCTGCTCGGCCTGGACAACAACACCACGCTGCTGAACCAGATCTCGGACGCCCTCGGCGGCACCACGCAGCCCCCGACGACCCCGCCCACCACGCCTCCGACGACCCCGCCGACCACCCCGCCCACGACGCCGCCGACCACCCCGCCGACCACGGGCTGCGGCTCGACCCCGGCGTACGTCGCGGGCACCGTCTACACCGGTGGCCAGGAGGTCTCGTACAACGGCCGCAAGTACAAGGCCCAGTGGTGGACGCAGAACGAGACCCCGGGCACCACGGGTGAGTGGGGTGTCTGGAAGGACCTCGGCGCCTGCTGATCTCCCCCCACCCCGCGCCGAGCGACACCCCGCCCCGCACCCGGTTCCCCCGGTGCGGGGCGGAGGTGTGTCACATGGTTGCCGGTTTCTTGACACCGCTGCGTGGCGGTCTCGCTACGCTCAGTCACAGCCGAATCCGACCCGCGTCTCGATGGGGGTGGCCGTCCGTTGGTCAACATCCGCGACCTCGACCCCAGCGCCTCGCCGCTGGACTACTACGGCTCCGAACTGCGCAGGCTGCGGGAGGCTGCCAATCTGAAACAGGCGGCGCTGGGCGAGATCGTGTTCTGCACGGCCTCGCTGATCGGCCAGGTGGAGACGGCCAGGAAGGTCCCGACCCGGGACTTCTCGGAACGGCTCGACGCCGCACTGGGCACGGACGGCCACTTCTCCCGGCTGGTGGGGCTGGTCCTGCGGAGCGTGCTGCCGACGTGGTTCCAGCCGTTTGCGGAGATGGAGGCCCAGGCCGAATACATCTCCACGTTCCAGTGCCAGTTGATCTACGGGCTCCTCCAGACGGAGGCCTATGCGCGGGCGGTGCTGGGCGTTGAGAATCCAGGCAAGCTCGACGCCGCCGTGGCGGCTCGCATGGATCGGCAGCGCATTCTGGCCCGCGAGAATCCGCCAGTTCTGTGGGTGGTCCTGGACGAGGCCGCTCTCCACCGGGAGATCGGCGGCCGCGAGGTCATGAGCAATCAACTTGCGCACCTGTTGAGCCTCCAGAGGCAGCAGTGGCTTGAGGTCCAGGTTCTGCCTTTCAACGCTGGCCAGCACGCGGGAATGATGGGCTCGTTCACCATGCTGCGCTTCGACGACGACCCGGATCTCCACTACTCCGAGAGCTACGACTCGGGGCACATGACAGCCAACCCGCAAGTGATCAAGGAGCGTTCGGTCGGCTACGCTCGCCTTCAAGCCGAGGCTCTCTCCCCCCGGGCGTCGGCAGAGCTGATCGCTCGCGTAATGGAGGAACGCTATGGGAAGCATCCAGAACCTGCCGGGCGCGCTGTGGCGTAAGTCGTCCTACAGCGGCTCCAACGGCGGCGAGTGCGTCGAGTGCGCACCCCTCGGCACCGCCGCCTGGCGCAAGGCTTCGTACAGCGGCAACACCGGCGGCGAGTGCGTCGAGGTAGCGGCGCAGCCCTGCCGAGTCGCCGTCCGGGACTCCAAGAACCCCGAAGGCCCCGCCTTCACCGTCGCCCCCGCGGCCTTCGCCGCCTTCGTGCGCAGCCTCTAGGGGGCCGGGGCGGCGCCCCGGGAAACGGAGAAAGGGCGGGGCGGGGAGACGGCACCGCGCAGCGGCGGCCCCCGCACCGCCCCGCAGGGTCACGCCCCGGGGCGGGTGCCGATCATCTCGGCGATCAGCTCCGGGGCCACAGCCCGCGAGTACAGCCAGCCCTGCCCCGTGTCGCAGCCGACGCGCCGCAGCCGGGCCGCCTGCCCGGCCGTCTCCACGCACTCCGCCGTGACCGTCAGCCCCAGCCGGTGCGCGAGCTGCACGAGGGCCTCGACGATGGTCTCGTCGGCCGGGTTCGGGTGGGTGCCCTCCTCGTAGCGGAAGCCGCGTACGAAGGAGCCGTCCAGCTTCAGCACGGACACCGGCAGCCGGCTCAGGTACGCCAGGTTCGAGTACCCGGTGCCGAAGTCGTCGATGGCGATCCGCACCCCCATGTCGCTCAGCGCCTGGAGTGCCTGGAGCGGCCGGCCCGCGGAGCCCATCACCGCCGACTCGGTCAGCTCCAGCTGGAGCAGCTGCGGGGCGAGCCCCGTCTCGGCCAGGATCTCCGCCACGTCTCCGACCAGGTCGGAGTCCCACACCTGGCGGACCGCCACGTTGACGGAGACGAAGACGGGGGCGTCGCTGGGCTGCTCGATCTGCCAGCGCCGGGCCTGCCGGCAGGCGGTCCGCAGCACCCACCGTCCCAACTGGACGATGGAGCCGTCCTCTTCCGCAATGCCGATGAACCGATTCGGCGTCAGCATGCCGAACTGCGGGTGGTTCCAGCGCACCAGCGCCTCCACCCCCCGCACCGCCCCGCTCTCCAGATCCACCAGCGGCTGGTACTCCAGCTCGAACTCGCCCCGCTCCACGGCCGGCCGCAGCGTCGAGGTCAGCGCCTGGCGGGTCATGCGGTGCGCGTTGCGCTCCGGGTCGAACAGCGTCCAGCGGGCCTTGCCGTCCGCTTTCGCCCAGTACAGGGTCGTGTCCGCGGCCTGCATCAGCCCGGTCGCCGAGGTCCCGTCCGCGGCCCGCTCCACCACGCCGATCGAGGCCGAGACCGACAGCCGCTGCCCGGCCAGGTCGAACGGCTCCTGGACGGCGTTCAGCACGCTCCGCGCCAGGTCGGCGAGCTGCTCGGTGCCGGTGGAGTCCTCGACCAGCAGGGCGAACTCGTCGCCGCCGAGCCGTGCCACGAGGTGCCCTCCGGTGCGCCCGTACCCGGACTGGTCGGCGCACTGCGTCAGCCGGGCCGCGACGGCGGTCAGCAGCCGGTCGCCGACCCGGTGGCCCAGGGTGTCGTTGACGGCCTTGAACCCGTCGAGGTCGAGGTAGCACAGGCCGATCCGGCCGGTCCCGCCCTGCTCGTACGAGGAGGCCTCCAGGGCGGCGGAGAGCCGCTCGAAGAACAGCGCCCGGTTGGGCAGCCGGGTCACCGGATCGTGCATCTGCAGGTGGCGCAGCCGGGCCTGGAGGTCGCGGCGGTCGCTGATGTCGGCGACGGACAGCAGCACGTCCCGGGTGCCGGGCACGGGCCCGAGGGTGACCTCGGTCCACAGCGAGTGCCCGTCGGGGTGTTTGAGCCGGCGGGTGCAGCGCAGCCGGGCCTGACGGCCGCGCAGCACCTCCTGGTACGCCTGCCAGGTACGGGCCTCGGCGCCCAGGTCGACCAGATCGGCCGCGCGCTGCTCGACGAGCGCGTGCGGCTCGGTCCCGAGGAGCCCGGCCAGCGCCGCGTTGGCGGCGACGACCTGCCCGGAGCGGTCGACGACGGCCATCGCGAGGTGGGCCGCGTTGAAGGCGGCCCGGTAATCGCGCAGTTCGGACTCGGTGCGGGCCGCCGCCGACGGCATGACCGGCACTGGTTGGTGACGCTCCGTAGTGGCCGATCGGATGCTGTCGGCCGCCGAACCGGTTCCCTCTGAGGTTCCGCTCACCGTTGGCTCCCGCAGTGCTCGTGAGTGTCCGTGCAGGAAAGTGTGCCGATCATAGAGGCACCGTACGGCCCTATCCAGCGGCGTCGCCGTGCGGGGCACGGGACTTCAGCGTGCTGACGCCCCGCCGGCCGGATCCCGGGCGATCGTTTCTGCACGGCTCTGAGCAGCGAAAGTCCCCCGCTGATCTCCCGTGATCGGTCGTGACGTTCTGTAGGCATGTGGGTGAACCCCCAGGGTCACCGGCTTGCCGTAGTGCTCACTCTTGTGGGGCAGCGGAACAGGGCATTAGTAAGACAATCCCCTCAGGGTGGAGCGAGATGGTACGAATCCACCACCGGAGGTCGATGTGCCGCGACAGCAGACACCCGGGGGAGTGGAACGCTCCCGCATGAGAAGCACGGCGGCAGCGCTCACCTCCCTGACGGCGCTCGCCGCCATGTCGCTCGTCGCGGGTCCCGCGGTCGCCGCACCGGGGGCCGCGCCGTGCGCCCTGGCCCGTACCTCGGCGCACCACTCCCTGGGCCTGGACACCTGGAACCGCGCCTACCCCAGGCCGCAGCGCACCCTCCACGCGGTCATGGTCTTCCTCTCCTTCCCCGACCACCGGACCACGCTCGCGACGGAGCAGCTGACCGGCGACTACTTCCCCGCGACCAGCGACTTCTTCGAGCGGGCCTCGTACGGGAGGTTCCGTCTGGAACCGCACCCGCAGGAGCGGTGGATCCCGATGCCCAAGCCGTCGACCGCTTACGGGATACAGCGCGACTGGGCGGCGCACGACCGGGCGGCGTACCTGCGGGACGCCGTCGCGGCCGCCGACCGGGAGGTGGACTTCTCGCAGTACGACGTCGTGTACTTCGTCGCCGACCCGGACGCGCCCGGAGTGGACTCGGACGCCACCAAGGTCGTCAACTTCGACCGGCCGATCCGGGCGGACGGGACGGACCTGCGGCGGATCGTGACCGTCTTCGAGCGGCACCCGCCGGACCGCAACGTACTGGCGCACGAGACCGGGCACGTCTTCGACCTGCCCGACCTCTACCACCGGCCGAGCGACGGCAAGGGCGACTGGGACACCTACGTCGGCGACTGGGACGTCATGGGCAGCCAGTTCGGGATGGCGCCGGACCTGTTCGCCTGGCACAAGTGGAAGCTGGGCTGGCTGGACTCCTCGCAGGTGGACTGCGTGCAGTCGGGGTCCTCGCTGCACACCCTGCTGCCGCTGGGCCAGGCCCCGGCCCCGGGGGCCACGGGCGGGACCCGGCTCGCGGTGATCCGTACGGGCCCCGGCAGCGCGATCGCGGTCGAGGCGCGGGGCTCCGCCGGCAATGACGGGGACACCTGCACGGAGGGGGTCCTGGTCTACCGGGTGCGCAACGAGGCGGCATCGGGCGGCGGGCCGATCGAGGTGCTGGACGGGCACCCGGACTCGGAGGCCTGCTGGGACCGCTCGGTGTACCCGCCGCTGGCGGACGCGCCGCTGGAGGTGGGTGAGGCGTTCACGGTGCCGGGGGAGCGGATCAGGATCGAGGTGGCGGACCGGACCCCGTCCGGCGCGTACACGGTCAAGATCACGACCTAGTGTCCCGGTGCGGGAACACGAAGAAGGCCCCCACTCGCGTGGGGGCCTTCTTCCGTCTGTGCGCCGCCAGGGACTCGAACCCCGGACCCGCTGATTAAGAGTCAGCTGCTCTAACCAACTGAGCTAGCGGCGCTTGCTGACGAGGAAGACATTAGCAGGGAGATGGCCGGAAGGAAAAATCGATATCCGCAGCTCGGGCGGCGCGGACGTACGCCCACAGGAGTGCCTCGGGTCCGGGCAGCCAGGGGGTGCGGGCGTCGGGGGCGACGACCCAGCGGGACGGGCCGGGGACGGCGTCCAGCGGCGGCACGGTGACGGTGTCGCCGCGCCCGTGGCACAGCGGCGCGGGCACGGAAGCACCCCACTCTTCCCAGGCGAGCAGTGCGGGGAGCCGGTGCGCGGTCCCGGTGGAGGTGAACAGCAGCATCCGCCCGCGGTGCACGGCGACGGGCCCGGAGCCGGGACCCTCGGCCCAGAGCAGGTCGAGCATGCGGCGGCCGAGGACGAGGGGGACGTTGACGACGTCGAAGGCGGTCCCGCAGGGCAGCACGGCCGGGGCCGTGGAGCGGGCCTCCCAGCGGGCGAGGGTGCTGTGCGGGTACGCGGACGCGGAGGCGAGCCAGGCGGCGCCCTGCGGGGTGACGTGGTTGGCGGTGCTTGCGTGCGGGGCGGGGCAGGCGGGTGCCGTCGTCAGCGTCGTCATGCGGACCGGTCTACCGGGCGTAGCGAGCCGGTTTCCGGGAGTTACGGAAAACCGGGACAAGGCAGGGGACGGTGGGCTATGTTGCGCCCCGCATATGCCAGGTGCGACGCCGAGGGGGGATATCCGCCGCCTGTCCGCCGCACCCGGCGGTGGGTCACGGGGTGTCCGGGCCGGCCTCGCGCTGGAGGGACTCGCCGAACTCGATCATCTTGAGCGCGTAGTCCTCGGTCCAGTCCGCCTGCGCGGCGATCTCCGCCGGCGGCAGCCGGTCGAACCGGCGCGGATCGGCGAGCTGCGCGGCGGCCAGCGCCTGGAACTCCACCGCCCGTTCCTGCGCCGCCCGGAAGGCGAGCGTCAGCTCGGTGGCGCGGGCCAGCAGCTCCCGCGGGTCCTCGATCGACTCCAGGTCGAAGAAGTGCTCCGGGTCCGTGGCGGCTTCCGAGGGCTCGAAGAGCAGCGGCGCGGGCCGCGGCTTCCGCTCGGTCGTCCGCTCGGGCTCTGCCATGCGTATCCTCCTGCTGCGCGTTCGGGATCCTTCCGGGCCACCCTCCATTGTCCAACGCCGCGCAAGAGCGCCGCCTTCGGGCCGTCAGGGTCTCCAGGGCACCCGGTGCTCCGCGAGGTGGGCGAGGACCGAGTGGTTGGCCTCCCAGCCGTCCGGGGCTGTGTTCACCGGCCGCCTCGGGCGGCGTGCCGGACTCCGTCCGGCGATCGCGCCGCCGCTGCCGGCCCGGTCTCTCAGGGTCTCCAGGGCACCCGGTGCTCCGCGAGGTGGGCGAGGACCGAGTGGTTGGCCTCCCAGCCGTCCGGGAACTTCACCGTCACGCCCAACTGGACCGGCTCCGTGGACGGGTGGTCGTCCAGCAGTTCCGCTATCCCCGCCCGGGCCACCACCACGCAGGCGTGCCGGTGCCGCGAGGCCAGTACGCACAGGCGGCCCGTCTCCAGGTGGAACGCCGTCGCGTCCGGGCGGCCCGACAGCGGGTGCAGCACCACCGTGAGGTCGTACTCCCGCCCCTGGAGCCGGTTCGCGGTGTCCACCGTGACCCCTGCGACGCCCAGCTCCGCCAGAGCGGCCCGGACCGCCGAGGCCTGGTCGCGGTGGGCCGTGCCGACGGCGATCCGGTCGGCGGTCAGCGGGGACGGGGCCTTCGACTGCTCGTCCGCCGTCACCGCACCCCGGTCCAGCGCCCGCCGGACCACCAGGGCCACCGCCCGTACGGCCTCCGGGTCGGTGCGCGGGGTGTGCCGCGCGGGCAGCTCCAGCAGGCCCCAGCCCGACTCCGCGGCCTCGTCCAGCACCCGGTCCGGGCCCGAGCCGTCGCCGGCGACCCCGTACGAGAGCCGCCGCTCGCCCGGGCCCGTACCGCTGCGGAACTGGGTGTACGGGTAGAACGCCCGCGAGACCAGCGGCGCAGCCGACGCCGGGAGCCGCCAGGACACCGGCAGCCGGTGCTGCGGCAGCTGCGGGTTGTGGGCCAGGAGGGTGCTGACGGCGCTCGCCGAAGGGTCGTACGACAGCCCGGCCCACTGCTCGGCGCCGACCACGCTGAAGGGGTCCAGCTGCCCCGGGTCGCCCACGAACAGCGCCCGGTCGAACAGCCCGGCCACGGCCAGCAGCGCGTCCGAGCGCATCTGGTACGCCTCGTCGACGATGGCGTGCTCCCAGGGCTCCGCGTCCTTCACGTACGCCCACTTCGCCGCCGTCGAGATGGTGATCGGCAGCTCCGCGAGGTCCTTCGGCTTCGCCGAGAGGGTGACCGAGGGCAGCTCGCGCAGCGCCGGGTCGTAGGAGTCGCCCTCGCTGCTGTGCAGCCGGCCGACCTTCAGCTCCGGATCCTTGTCGGCGAGCCGCAGCACCAGGTCGTCGACCTGCGCGTTGGTCTGCGCGACCACCATCAGCCGGCGCCCGGCCGCGGCCAGTTCGCGGGCGGCCCGCACCACCAGCGTGGACTTGCCGGCACCGGGCGGCGAGTCGACGACCACGCCGCGCTCACTGCCGTGCAGGGTGTCGCGCAGGATGGCGGCGGTCGCCTCGGCGGCCGCGGCCCCCGGGTCGAATCGCTGCTCGGATGCGGTGCTCACAGGATGTCCTCGTCCGTCACGGCGTCGGGAAGCGGGGCGGCGGTCGCGGATCCGGGCGGGCCGCCGTGCGTCCACGGGGTGTTCTCCGGGTCCGGCAGCTTCGGTCCGCCGCGCGCGTCGTGCTCGAACAGCGTCCAGCAGATCCGGTCGCCCTTCTCCGGCACGGAGCCGGGCTCCGGCTCCCTGCCGCGGCCCATCTTGTCCAGCAGCCGCAGCACGAGCCGCCCGTCTTCCTCGAAGCGGACGAACTGCGCCGCCTGCGGGCGGCCCTCCAGCGAGCGGAACACCTTGCCGCCGCCGCCCTCCGCGAGCTGCGGACTGTCCTCCGTGGCCACCGTCACCAGCGGTCGC
This sequence comes from Streptomyces sp. NPDC001194, assembly GCF_042896985.1. Taxonomy (NCBI): domain Bacteria; kingdom Bacillati; phylum Actinomycetota; class Actinomycetes; order Kitasatosporales; family Streptomycetaceae; genus Streptomyces; species Streptomyces sp. NPDC001194. The sequence goes on from NZ_JBIAXU010000017.1 coordinate 166,061, forward strand.
GGACTCGGCCGCTTCGACTCCGTCCACTCCATCACGACCTCGGTGACCTCGCCCGCGAAGGCCTCGCCGGACAACCGCCGGCCCGCCATCACCAGCGGATCGTCCAGCGCCTCCTGGGCGTCGAGCCGCACCTGCTCGGTCTCCCGCGTCGCCAGCTTCTGCGCCGCCGTCACCGCGTCGTCCCGGCGCGGCTGCGGGGGCTCGCCCGCCCGGACCCGGTCCCGGTGGCCGGTGTACGACCAGCGGTCGCGGGTCCAGCGCTCCTCGGCCCGCTCCCCGGCCGGCAGCGCGCGCAGCAGCTCCAGCGACTGCCACACCGCCCGCCAGGTGGGCCGCATCTGCTCCGCGACGAGCTCGCGGACGGCCGCCTCGGCGCGGGCCGCCGCCTTCGGGTCCTCCCCGGCGCGCGCCGCGTCGTAGCGGGCCATCGCCGGGGCCAGCAGCTTGTTGTCGAAGGCCGGATCGGTGGCCGGTCCGGCGGGCGGCACCAGCAGCCGGCCTTCCCGGTCGCGGCCCAGTTCGGCCCGCAGGGCGGCCTCCGCGCCCGATTCCCCCTCCGGCGGGGCTATCCACGCCAGCAGGGCGCCCAGGTGCTGGTCCTCCAGATTGCTCTGGCCGGTGGCCCAGTGGCGCCCGAGCAGATCCGTCGCCGACAGCAGCATCGAGGCCCCGGGGACCCGCGAGCGCTCGCCGAGGTGCGTGAACCAGCGTCCCAGCAGCGGCACCCGGGTGGGCGCCGGATACGGATTCTCCGGATCCTCCTCGGCCGTCCGCCGGAAGCGCATCGACCGCCCCAGCAGCCGTACGTACTCGATGCCGGCCCGGCTCGGCACGACCAGCTGCGGCGCGTCCAGGCAGAGCTCGGCGGCTACCTTGCTCTTCGCGCCGGTGTCCGGGTCGGTCTCGGTGCGCTCCACGTACTCGACGTCGTCCGCGTACCCGTCCAGGTACGGCAGGACCACGTCGGCCAGGTCCGCCAGGAAGGCCCAGCGCAGGTCCCGGTCGCGCGGCTGCGCCACCACGAGCAGCCGCGGCTCCGCGGGATCCGTGCCGACGAGCGCGCCGAGCGGGGCCCCGGCCTCGCCCGCCGTGGTCAGGGGCACGAGGACCAGCGGGCGCCCGCTCAGATGCCGGTGCCGTACGGTCGCCAGCGGCCGGGCCCGGCCCGCCCGGACGGCCTCCAGCCGCGCGAGGGTGTTCAGCAGGGACATGCGGCCGCCTCCAGGGCCTCGGCGCGCAGCCGGGCCGCGTGGCGGAGCGCGGCCGCCGTCGGATCGTCCGGGCCGCCGGATCCGGCGGCCGCCGCGAGGGCCTCCTCGACGGTGGTGAGCGCGCCGAGCTCCCCCCGTACGGAACGGCCCAGCGCGGTCACCGCGTCGGCGGCGCGGGCCCGCTCCCGGCAGTGGAAGGCCAGCTCGCAGGCGGCCAGGCATTCGGGGGCGTAGGCGGCGGAGACGGCCGCCACCGCCTCGGTCAGCTCCTCGGCGGGGCGCGCCGGGTCGAAGCTGAGCCCCTCGGGCAGGGCCGCGGCCAGCTCCTCGACCCGGGTCAGCCGCTCCAGCTGGCGCCGGGTCACGGCCCGCTCGCGGCGGATGTCCACGGGCGCGGCGGCGGGCAGGTTGGAGAAGTCCTTCGGGCAGACGAGCAGCACGGTGTGCCCGACCACGGCGGAGGCCAGCTTCCCGGCGGTCTTCTCCAGGGCCAGGACGTACACGGCGGCCTGCCGGGCGGCGGCGCCCACCTTCGCGGCGTCGGCGGCCCCGTCGATCATCGGGAACGACTTGATCTCCACGACGGTCCAGCGGCCGTCGGGATGCACGACGACGGCGTCCGGCTCCAGATAGGCGGGGGAGCCCGCCACCTCCAGGGCCAGCATCGGGTGGTCCAGCAGGGTCCACGCCCCGGAGGCGGCGCCGGCGGCGGTGGCCTCGCGCAGCGCGAGCGCGGTGCGGGCGGCGCGGCCCTCGGGCCCGGCGGCCGTCAGATCGGGGACGCGCGCGTCCGGGCCGGGGGGCTCGGCGCCCGCGCCGAGGTGCTGGTGCACGAGCCGCAGGAGCTCGGCCCCGCCGTCGCCCTTGACCCGGGCCTCGAAGGAGTTCCCGCGGACGATCGCGAACTGCGACTGGCCGAAGGCGGCGGGCGAGCCGAGGGCCGCGGCCAGGGCGGTCTTGTCCACGCCCGCGCCGTCGAGCAGGGCCCGTCTGCCGCATCCGGGGTTGGCGGCGAGCGCCGCCAGCGCTCGGGCGTCGAGCGGGCGGGGCGGTACGGCGGGGCCGCGCAGGTCAGCGAGCCGCTGCCGCAGTGTCGTCGTCGGAGGCGGGCCGCTGGGCGGGTAGGAGCTCACGGGCGGAAGTGTCCCATCCGCCACTGACAATCGGGGCGGTACCGGGGAAACCGGCTGTTCGGGCCGGTGGCCGGGCCGCCCGCGCGGGCAGCCGGCGGGCGATGGCGTACCCCGCGGCCATCACGGCGGCTCCGGCGGCCGCGTCCAGGAAGTAGTGGTTGGCGGTGCCCATGACCACGAGCGCGGTGACGGCGGGATAGGCGATGCCGAGCGCCCGCAGCAGCGGGTGGCGCCCGTGCCGCCAGAGCAGGACCCCGCACCACAGGGCCCAGCCCACGTGCAGGCTCGGCATGGCCGCGTACTGGTTGGTCAGGCCCCCGAGCCCGCGCGGCGCACTGGCCTCGGCGCCCCACCACCCGTACGCGCTGTACTGGGCCATCGTGTCGGTGAACCCCTGCGCGGAGTCCAGCAGCCGGGGCGGGCAGGTGGGCATCAGGGTGAAGCCGACGAGTCCGAGGAGGGTGGAGACGACGAGCCAGGTGCGGGCGGAGCGGTAGTGCCGCGGCCTGCGCAGGTACAGCCAGACCAGCACGGCCGGGGTGACCAGGTAGTGCAGGGAGGCGTACATGAAGTCGGCGGGTACGCCGAGCAGTCCCTGCTGCGAGAACAGCCGGTTGAGCGGCCGTTCGAAGTCGAGCCCCAGCAGCTCCTCGGTCCGCAGGACGGAGAGGCCGTGGCCGACGGCGAGGTGCACGTCGCCGCGCGCGAGGAGTCTGCCACCGGTGTACGCGCCGTAGACGAGCCCCAGGAGCAGCAGTTCGGCCCACCACCGGGCGGGCTTCTGCCGATCAGTCATACGCGGTAGGACGCTTGTGCGAGGGGGTGGGTTGCCTGGTGTTCATGTGATGGATGATGGATGGACGACGCAATCGCCCAAAGTCGTACGAACTGCTACTTACCGGGAGAGTTCCCTATGGCCCCCCGCATCCTCCTGGCCCGGCACGGCCAGACGGCGTGGTCCCAGCTCGGCAAGCACACCGGACGCACGGACGTGCCCATGCTGGAGGAGGGCAGGCGCGGCGCGAAGCTGCTCGGCGAGCGGCTGGCCCGCGCCCCCTGGAACGGCCTGCCCGGTGTGGAGGTCCGCACCAGCCCGCTGGTCCGCGCGAGCGAGAGCTGCGACCTGGCGGGCTTCGGCGCCCAGGCGGACCCGTGGGACGCGCTGATGGAGTGGGACTACGGCGACTACGAGGGCATGACCCCGGCCGAGATCCAGGCGGTCCGCCCGGGCTGGCTGATCTGGCGCGACGGGGTGCCGGGCGGCGAGTCCGTGGCCGACGTCGCGGCCCGCGCCGACGAGGTCGTCGCCTGGGCCCGCTCGGCGGAACGCGACGTGCTGGTCTTCGCGCACGGGCACATCCTGCGCACCCTGGCCGCCCGCTGGCTCGGCCTGGAGGCCTCCTTCGGCGCCCGCATCCGCCTGGAGCCCACCTCCCTCTCGGTCCTGGGATGGGCGTACGGCGCCCCCGCCCTGGAACGCTGGAACGACACGGGCCACCTCGACCTCTAGGCGAACAAGTCGCTTACTGGGGTGGGTGGTTGGAGGATCGGCGCGGCTGCGAGGATGGGGCCGTGACGATCGATTCCGTGGTGATCCGGCGGCGCGTGCCCGACCTCGACGCGGTCCAGGCGTTCTACGAGGAGCTGACCGGCGAGCCGGCGAACCGGTTCGCGTTCGCCGGCCTGCAACTGGCGGCCGTGGGCCCCTTCCTCCTCTTCACCGGACCGGACGAGGTCGCGGAGCGGTTCGCCGGGGTGGCCGCGACCCTGGGCGTGGCCGATCTGGACGCGGCCGTCGCGAAGGCCCGGGCGGCCGGCGGCGAGCTCGTCGCCGCGCCCGCCGAGACGCCGAACGGGCGGCGGGCCGTGCTCCGGCACCCGGACGGCGCGGTCTACGAGTACGTCGGCGGCTGAGCGGGGCGGTCCGGAGGTCCGGGAGCCCCCGGCGGCCGGTCGGCCTGCCCGCCCGCCTCCCCGCTGGCCGGCCTGCCCGGCGGGTCCGCGCGGTCAGGCCGTGGCGTGGCGGGTCAGGAAGGCGGCCACGCGGGGGCTGCGCTGGTGCGGGACCAGGGCGCGGGCCGTGCCCGAGAGCATCGACCGGATCCGGGTGGACTGGACCTCGGTGAGCAGGTCCAGGACCCGCCCGCCCGCCCAGGCCGCCTCGTCCGGGGCGCCCGCGCGCGCCAGGTCGTCGGCCAGCTCCGCCGTGTAGAGGGCCACGTTCCGCGCGAAGTGCGGATCCTGGAGGTCCGCCGCGCGGCGGGCGTGCCGGGCCGCGCGGGCGTGCTCGCCGAGGGCCGCCCAGCACCGCGACTCGAGGGACTCCAGTTCGGCCTCGCCGAAGAAGGACATCCACTCCGGGTCGGCCGCCGCCGCGCCGCGGGAGAACTCCGTGTGCGCCCGGGTCAGCGCCTCCTCGCAGGCCTTGCGGTCGGCCAGCCCCGCCCAGCCGCCCGCCTCGCGCAGCGCGAGGAGCGACAGCAGCCGCGGGGAACCGAGGGAACGCGCGGCGCGACGGCCCGCCTGGGCCGCCCGTACGGACTCCCGGGGGCGCCCGCAGTCCCGGGCCAGGAAGGCCATGTTGCTGAAGGCGTGCGCCTCCAGACCCGCGTCCCCCGCGACCCGGGCCGTGGCGAGGGCCTCCGCGTAGTGCGAGCGGGCGTCGTCGAAGCGGCCGGAGTCGTGCGCCAGCCAGCCCACGGAGATGGCCAGTTCCCCGGCGCCCGCGTGCAGCCGGTCCTCGGTGGACTGCCGGGTGGCCCCCGCGTCCAGCAGGGCGTAGGCGGTACGCAGGGGTTCGGCGGCCTTGCGGTACAGGGCGTCGGCCCCGTGCCGGTCGTCCAGCAGCCGGATCTGGCGTACGGCCTCCTCGACCGCGGCCGCCTCGGGCTCGCCGGCCCGGGAGGGCAGCCGGCGGGTGTCGCCGAGCAGCGTGAAGCCGATCGTCGCGGCCGCCACGGTCGCGGAGCCGCCCGCCATGAACGCGCGACGCAGCACGTCGCTCTCCTTGTGGGTGAAAGGGGCGCTGCGCTGCGCGGACCGGCCGCGGACCGCCTCGCGCGGGGAGAAGCCCAGATCGGCCAGGGTCAGGCCGGGGAACATGTGCAGGAAGACCCGCTCGTACGCGTAGTTGGGACAGCGGATCTCGCCGGACTCGACCCGGCCGATGTAGCGGGCGTCGCAGGAAACCGTTTCTCCGATTTCCTTCGCGGCCCGGCGCACCATGGCCGCGAACTCGGCCGGGGAGTTACGGCCGCGCAGTCGCCGGAACGTCTGATTGGGTGAGTGGGGGAACGCCGCCATGGACGTGGCCTCTCTGGCAAGGGACGCACCGCCGGTTCCGCGGGATGGGGCAGGTCCCGGCGCGCATGAACGTACCGTCAGAGGCGGACGGCTGACACGGTGTTTGGCTACAAAAGGGATATCTCACCCGCGATCCGCCATGAAGTGCCATCCTTTGCAGCGTCTTGCCACCGCACCCGTTGACGTTTTCGCGCGTTGAGCCCATGCGGGGTGCGAGCTGACTCCCGCCCCGCTCGTACGCGGATCGAGGAGGGGTTCCCTTGGTGGAGGGCGGCATGGAGAGCACTGGAATGAACACCGCGCCCGCGTCTTCGGGCGCGACCCCCGTCCCGGCCGCGAGCGCCGTGGCGGTCGCCCCGGTCGCTTCGGCGGCTTCGGCCGATGTCACCGTCCCTTCGCCGGCCCCGGCCGAGGCGCCGGACCTGGTGACCGTGCCCACCCGGCAGGGCCTGGAGGCCGTGGACATCATCCGCCGCGCAGCCAGCCGGGCCGGCGGGGTCGGCCCGGTGCTGCACGACGGATCCGGGGACACCCTCGGCTTCCTCGTCCCGCCGGGCACGGCCGACGCCTGGGACATGCCGGGCAGCGCCTGCACCCAGACCAACGGACGCGGCATGCGCTTCGGCGACGTCTCGCCCACCGCCGGCGACACCGGCTGGCTGCTCCCCCCGGAAGCCGTCGGTCCGGTCACCGACCCGGAGGTGCTGCGCGCCGCGCTCGGCGAGGCCGCCCGCCTGATCGAAGCGGCGGACAACTGCCGCTGACCGGCGACAATGGGGTGGTGGCAGGCAAGGGCAGAGGAAGCGGTAGCGGCAGCGGCGGCGGCAGGCAGCGCGGGCGCGGAGGCGGGAGCGCCGGCTCCGAGGCGGTCGTCGGGCGGGTGGACGGCGGCACGGCGGAGCTGGCCCCCGACCGGGAGCGCGCCCGGGCCTGGACGCTGCTCATCGACGGGGCCCCGCAGTCGCACGTGGACCTGGGCGACCCGGGGTACCTGGACTTCGCGTACCAGCGCCGGATCGGCCACCTCATCGACCTCGTCGCACCCGCCCGGCAGCCCCTGAACGTGGTGCACCTGGGCGGCGGCGCCTTCACCCTCGCGCGCTACACGGCGGCCGCCCGGCCGCGCTCCACCCAGCAGGTCGTGGAGATCGACGCCGCGCTGGTGGCCTTCGTACGGGAACACCTGCCGCTGGACCCGCAGGCGCGGGTCCGGGTCCGGGCGGTGGACGCGCGGGCGGGCCTGGCCAAGGTCCCGGACGGCTGGGCCGACCTGGTGATCGCGGACGTGTTCAGCGGCGCGCGGACCCCGGCGCACCTGACGAGCGCAGAGTTCCTGGACGACGTACGCCGGGCCCTGGCGCCGGGCGGGTGGTACGTGGCCAACCTCGCGGACGGCCCGCCGCTCGCGCACCTCAAGGGCCAGATCGCGACGGCCGCGTCGCGCTTCGAACACCTGGCGCTGGCCGCCGACCCGGTGGTGTGGCGGGGGAAACGGTTCGGCAATGCGGTGCTCGTGGCCGCGGACCGGGAGCTGCCGGTCGCCGAGTTCACCCGCCGGGTCGCGAGCGATCCGCATCCGGGCCGGGTCGAGCAGGGGCGGGCCCTCGCGGATTTCGCGGGCGGCGCGGCCCCGGTCGCGGACGCCTCGGCGGTGGCCTCGCCGGAGCCCCCGCCCTCGGTCTTCCGCTGAGGGGCGCGCCGCGCCGCGACACGCCCTCGTACGGATGACCTTGCGGTCCGATCGGCCCGGGAGCGGGTATGTCTGCGAGTCGGGTGCCCCGCCGGGGCGCTCGGACACCGTCGGGCAGCAGGGAGACAGGGACATGGCTCAGGGCACCGTCAAGTGGTTCAACGCGGAGAAGGGCTTCGGGTTCATCGCACCCGAGGACGGCACCCCGGACGTCTTCGCCCATTTCAGCGAGATCCAGGGGACCGGCTTCAAGGAGCTCCGGGAGAACGACAAGGTCGAGTACGACCTCGGCCAGGGCACGAAGGGCCCGCAGGCGACGAACATCAGCGTCATCCGCTGACGACACGCCCTAGCCCTCGTACGTCTCCACCAGCGGCGGGTGGCCGTTCCAGGTGCAGAAGACCGACATCTCCCGGCCCGCCTTCGTGAAGGTGACCCGGATCCAGTACGGCTGCTTCCACACCTGCATCTGCCAGCCGGCGTCCGGTGTCGCCGAGACCAGCTCGGCCGAGGACGTCCCGAGGTCGAAGACCACCCGGCCACCCGTGACCGGGTAGGCCTTCACCTTGCCCGGATCCCCGCCGTCGCCCTGCTGCCCCTCCGGGCTCGGGCTCGGCGGGGCGGCCTTCTGCGGGGGCTTCGCGGGCGAGGCGCCGGCGGAGGGCGAAGCCGAGGGGGAGGCGGCGGACGGGGAGGGCGCGTCCGGTGACGGTGCGGCCGGGGGCGTCGCCGCGTCGTGCGTCGAGGAGGACAGCGGCTGCGTGGTGAGCGGCACCGCCAGCGGCGGATCGTAGGCCGTTCCGGACATGACCGTGTGCACGCCCCACCAGGACAGCGTCACCGCCGCCCCGGTCGCCAGCGTCCAGGCGAGTGCGTGAACAAGTGCTCGGTGCATCAGGGCACATACTGCACCACGCGTCCGGGAAGCGGCCCGACACCCCGCCCGGTCCCCCGAATGGACTACGGTGCGGCCCATGGCAAGTGTGCTCGTGGTCGAGGACGACCAGTTCGTACGTTCCGCCCTGATCCGGCACCTGACCGAGGCCTCGCACACCGTGCGGAGCGTCGGTACGGCCCTGGAGGCGCTGCGCGAGGTCGCCCACCACCGGTTCGACGTGGTCATCCTCGACCTCGGCCTGCCCGACCTCGACGGGTCGGAGGCGCTGAAGATGCTGCGGGGCATCACCGACGTACCGGTGATCATCGCCACCGCGCGCGACGACGAGGCCGAGATCGTCCGGCTCCTCAACGACGGCGCCGACGACTACCTGACCAAACCCTTCTCCGTGGAGCACCTCTCCGCCCGGATGTCCGCCGTCCTGCGCCGTGCCCGCGCGGCCGCCGGGGCCGAGCCGCCCTCGCGCGTACTGCGGGTGGGCGGGCTGGCCATCGACCCGCTGCGGCGCCAGGCCGAGCTGGACGGGGCCGTACTGGACCTCACGCGGCGCGAGTTCGACCTGCTGGCCTTCCTCGCCGGGCGGCCCGGGGTGGTCGTGGCCCGGCGCGAGCTGCTCGCCGAGGTCTGGCAGCAGTCGTACGGGGACGACCAGACCATCGACGTGCACCTGTCCTGGCTGCGCCGCAAACTGGGCGAAACGGCGGCCCGGCCGCGGTACTTGCACACCCTGCGGGGGGTCGGCGTCAAGCTGGAGCCGCCGAGGTGAGATGGGCGCTGGTCAAGGTGTGCCTCGCGGTCACGGCCATGGTGGTCGTGGCCTTCGCCGTACCCCTCGGGCTGGTCGTCCAGGAGATGGCCCGCGACCGTGCCTTCTCCAACGCCGAGCGGCAGGCCGCCACGATAGGGCCGACCCTGTCCATCACCACGGACCCGGGTCAGCTGCGCAAGGCCGTCGAGTCCACGCAGATGGGCGCGGCCCAGCGGATGGCCGTCCACGTGCCCTCGATCGGGGGTGGCGCACCCGTCGAGATCGGCACCACGCGGGCCGGGTCGCACGCCGTGGAGGAGACCCGGCGGATGGGGCGGGCCATGACGGCCCGGCTGGCCGGGGGCGGTTCGGCGCTGCTCCAGCCGACCGCGCTCGGCTCGGGGGACATCGCCGTCGTGGAGATCTTCGTGCCGGAGAGCGAGGTCAGCAACGGCGTCGCGACGGCCTGGGTCGTCCTCGCGGGGGTCGGCCTGGCGCTGATCGTGGGCTCCGTGGCGGTCGCCGACCGGCTCGGCGCCCGGCTGGTGCGGCCGGCCGAGCGGCTCGCGGACGCCGCGCACCAGCTGGGCGAGGGCCGGCTGGGGGCGCGGGTGCCGGAGGACGGGCCGAAGGAACTGCGCTCGGCGGCCGTCGCGTTCAACTCGATGGCGGACCAGGTGGTGGAACTCCTCGCCAACGAGCGGGAGCTGGCCGCCGACCTCTCGCACCGGCTGCGGACGCCGCTGACGGTGCTGCGGCTCAACGCGGCCTCGCTCGGCGACGGGCCGGCCGCCGAGCAGACCCGGGCGGCGGTGGAGCAGCTGGAGCGGGAGGTCGACACGATCATCCGTACCGCCCGTGAGCAGCGCGCTCCGGCGTCCGGCGCGGCCGGCGGCGGGGGCGGGGCGGGCTGCGACGCCTCGGAGGTGATCCGCGACCGGATGGCCTTCTGGTCGGCGCTGGCGGAGGACGAGGGCCGCGAGGTGCGGCTCGCGGGCGTGGACCGTACGGTGCGGCTCCCGGTCGCCCGGCCGGAGCTCGCGGCAGCCCTCGACGCCCTGCTCGGCAACGTGTTCCGGCACACCCCGGAGGGCACGCCGTTCGCGGTGGACGTGCACGACGCGGGGGACGCGGTCATCGTGCTCGTCTCGGACGCGGGCGCCGGGATCGCCGACCCGGACGCGGCGCTGCGGCGCGGCAACGACGGAGGGCGGGACGGCTCGACGGGGCTCGGGCTGGACATCGTGCGCCGGGTCGCGGAGTCGACGGGCGGGGACGTGCGGATCGGGCGCTCGATGCTCGGAGGGACCGAGGTCCGGGTGTGGATCGCCCTGGACGACCGGGCGCGGGGCGGATCGGGCGGCGTGCGGACGCGCCGGGTGAGCCGCCGCAAGCGGCGCGGTTGACGCGTACCGTACGGGAGTTGTTGCTCGTCCTTCGTCCTTTCCCTCGAACGGAATGGAACCGGTCATGCGCTATGCAGTCCTCGGCACCGGCATCGTCGGCCGTACGGTGGCCGCCCGCCTCGTCTCCCTCGGCCACGAGGTGGTCATCGGCACCCGGGATCCCGAGGTCACCCTCGCCCGCGCCGAGTACGCCGAATGGCAGTCGGCCAACCCGCAGGTCGGCCTCGCCTCCTTCCCCGACGCCGCCCGGCACGGAGACGTCCTGGTCAACGCCACCGGCGGGCAGGTCAGCGTGGCCGCCCTGACGGAGGCGGACGCCGCGCACCTGGACGGCAAGGTGCTGATCGACATCGCCAACCCGCTGGACTTCTCGCGGGGGTTCCCGCCCACCCTCGACCCGGTGGACGACGACAGCCTGGGCGAGCTGCTCCAGCGGACCTTCCCGGGGCTGCGGGTGGTCAAGACGCTGAACACGATGAACTGCCAGGTCATGGTCGACCCGGCGCGGGTGCCCGGCGAGCACAACGTGTTCCTGTCGGGTGAGGACGCCGATGCCAAGAAGTCCGTACGCGAACTGCTCCACTCCTTCGGCTGGCCGGAGGCGAGCATCCTCGACCTCGGAGGGATCGAGTCGGCCCGCGGTACGGAGATGCTCCTGCCCGTCTGGCTCCGGCTGATGGGGACGCTCGGGCACGCGGACTTCAACTTCCACGTCCAGGGCGCGGTCGCGGGCGACTGAGGCCGGGCCGGGCCGGGATGGTGCGGCGGGGCCGGGCTGGGGCGGCCGGGCCGGGCTGGGGCGGCCGGGCCGGGGCGGGGCTCGTGGGCGGTGTCGGGGGCCGGATGGGCGAGGAGAGGTTGCCGGCGCCGGTGGCCCGGCCGAGTGTGGGCCCGACGGAAGGAGTCAGGCATGAGAGTCATGCTCCGGGCCCACATCGACACGCCGGCCGGCAATGAGGCCACCAGGGCCGGGACCCTGCCCCAGGCCATGCAGAAGCTCATGGAGAAGGTCAAGCCGGAAGCCGCCTACTTCGGCCCCTCCGAGGGCGTCCGGAGCTGCTGGATCGTCTTCGACATGCAGGACAGCGCGGAGATGCCGCCGCTGCTCGAAGGACTCTTCATGGAGCTGAACGCCGAGATCGAGATCAGTCCGGTGATGAACGCGCAGGACCTGGCGCGGGGGCTCTCGCAGATGGGGAGCGCGTAGCGCTCGTAGCGCCCGTACCCGACCGCGCCCCGCCGGCGGCCGCCACCGCGAACGACGCGGAGGCGGCCGCCGGCGCGCGTGCGGGGGATCAGCCGCCGGAGTTCAGGCGCTGGGCCTGGGCGCGGCCGACCTCGGCGGCACGGTGCAGGTAGTCGGCGATGACGGCGAGTTCGGAGTCGGAGTAGCTCTCCAGGACGGCGCCGAAGGCCCGGCCGGGGGTCTCCCAGGCATCACCGATCCGGCGGCGGGCCTCGGGGACGAGGGCGACGAGGGAGCGGCGCCGGTCGTGGGGGTCGGCGAGGCGCTCGACGATGCCGGCCTTGACCAGCCGGTCCACGAGGCGGGTCGCCGAGCCTGAGGTCAGGCCGGTGAGGCGGGCGATGTCCCCGGTGCTGACGGGGCCGGGTTCGATGTCGAGGAGCGCGACGCACTGCATGTCCGTGGGGTGCAGGCCGACGTGGTCGGCCATCGCCTGCGTGAAGAACGAGTAGTCGGCGTAGTGCCGCTGGCTCTCGGTGACGATGCGCGCCAGCAGTTCGGCGCGGCTCCATTCATCGCGGGCGGCGTCACTCGAACGAGGGGAATCGGTTGACATCGGCTTCTCCATGCCTGAAATTTATCTGTGTGGCGCAGAGTATTTGTGATGCAGAATCTGTGCCGCGTACTCATTCTAGCGTGGACACCGTCCACGCGAACAGGAAGCAGGGACTTGTCATGTCGATCCTCGTCACCGGCGCCCGCGGCTCCGTCGCCCGCGGCCTCGTCTCCCTCCTCGCCGCCCGCGGCGTCCCTCACCGCCTCGCCTCCCGCGCACCGGACACACCGGGCGCCGTCCGCTGCGACCTGGGCGATCCCGCGACCTTCCCGGGAGCCTTGGCCGGAGTCCGGTCCGTCTTCCTCTACGCCGAGGCCTCCGCCATCGACGCCTTCGTCAAGGAGGCCGTCGCCGCCGGAGTCGAGCACGTCGTGCTCCTGTCCTCCTCCTCGGTGCTCGCCCCCGGCGCCGCCGACAGTCCGCTGGCCGCCGCCCATCTCGCCGTCGAGGAGGCCCTGCTGGCCTCCCCGCTGCGCACCACCCTGCTGCGCCCCGGCTCCTTCGCGAGCAACGCCCTCGGCTGGGCCCGGTCGCTGAAGTCCGGCAGCCCCGTCCACCTGCCCCACCCGGGCTCGCACTGCGACCCGGTCCACGAGGCCGACCTCGCCGAGGCCGCGTTCGCCGTCCTCACCGACCCGGCCCTCGCCGGCCGCGCGTACCACCTGACCGGACCGCAGTCGCTGACCTTCGCGACCCAACTCGCGATACTCGGCAGGGTGCTGGGCGCCCCCGCACGGTTCGAGGCCGTCACCGCCGAGCAGTGGAAGGCCGAGGTCGACGGGTACATCCCCGGCCCCTACGCCGATGCGCTCCTCGACTACTGGGCCGCCGGCGACGGGATCCCCACCGAGATCACCGACGCCGTGGAGCACCTCACGGGCCACCCGGCCCGCTCCTTCGAAGCCTGGGCCCACGACCACGCGGAGGCCTTCCGCGCCTAGGGCGTGTCCGCAATGTCAGTTGGGGAGCCATAGTCGTAGGCAGGCGAGGGTGACGAGGGCTTTGTAGTGGCGGGCTCGTTTGTCGTAGCGGGTGGCGA
>NZ_JBIAXU010000018.1:0-177814 GCF_042896985.1 Streptomyces sp. NPDC001194
TCAGACACCGCTCCGGCCTGCCCGCGGCAGACCTTCTGCAACACCCTTTAGGGCGTGTCCGCAAAGTCCCGCCTGCCCCGCGACGCCCGGCACGCACTCTCGGCGCACCGGGCGAAATCCCGAGTACGTCCAGTACAAGCGCTTCCGCCCGGCACGCCGAGAGCACGCACCGGACGCCGCGGGACCGCCCTCCGGGCGGACGGCGCTACTTTGCGGACACCCCCTAGTCCCGCCCGCTGGTGACGGCGTAGTACTGCAGGTCCTGGACGGTCACCGTGCGGTCCGCCGCGTAGGGCAGTTTCACCTCGGCGCCGGGCTTCCCGTCGCGAACCACCTCCGCCGAACTGGTGCCCGGGCGCAGCGGGAGCAGTTCGGAGTGGATGCCGGCCGGGGCCTCGTGCGCGTCCTCGGCCCCGCCCACCACCGTACGGACGGTCGCCGGGGCCTTCAGGAAGCTGAGCACCTCCACCGTGTCGCGGGGCGCGGCGCTGCCCTTGCGCAGGGACATCACCAGCGACTGGGCGCCGGTGGGGTCCGCGGCGGCGAACTGGGTGCGGGCGGAGACGTACAGGGTGTCGCGGACGATCTTCGGCCAGCTGCCCGTCTTGAACTTGGTCAGGTAGTACGAGGAAAGGTCCAGATAGGCGTACCCGTTGTGCAGCGACGGCGCGAACTGGCTGCCCTCCGAGTAGTCGTTCCAGGTGGTGAGCTGTACCCAGTCGGCGTCGTCGTCGATGGCGTGCGTCCAGGTCGAGCGCAGGGTCGCGGTGTTGCCGGCCTCGTCGTAGACGCCCTGGTTGGGGCGGGCGTCCTGGACCGACACGGGCTGCATCCAGATCTTGCCCATGCCGTGGGCCCGCTGCACGTCGCGGGTGGCGCTGTCCTGGCCGACGTAGCTGCGGCTGCCCCACTCGGAGAAGCCGTGGCTGATCGGCGCGAACCGTGCGCTGTTGGCGTCGGAGTCGAGGAACGTCGGGACGAAGGCGGTGCGGATTCCGTGCCGGGTCCTGAGCAGGTCGAGGACCTGCGTCCACCAGGCGACGCTCTTCGCCTCGGCCTTGAAGGGGGAGACGACGAGCCGGCCGTCGCCGAGGCGGTGCGCGGCCGGGGCCTTGCCCAGGGCCGCCACCGCGTCGGCGAGCACTCCCGGGTCGTCCGTGTTCAGCGAGGTCATGTCCGGCATCAGCATGATCTTGAAGCCGGGGTCGACGGCGTGGGCGGCCTCCATCAGGAGCTGGGCGCGGTCCCGGTTCGGTCCGGACAGGGAGAGCATGTCGAGGGTGAACCCGTCGAGGCCCGCGGCGCGGGCGGTGCGCACCTCCTGCTCCAGGTTGGCCCGTTCCCAGTTGCCGCCCTTGGGCTGGACGGGCAGCGGCCGGTCGCGCAGCAGGCCGCCGTACCGCTCGTGCTTGCCGTTCTCCCCGGCCGGGTTCAGGTAGTTGCGCGTGTAGTAGTCGGCGTCGGCGCTCGCGTTGTCCAGCGACAGGGGGTACGGGGTGAAGTAGTGCGCGAACACCAGCTTCTTGGCGGCGCCGCCGGTGCGCAGGGCGGCCGGCCCGGGCAGGTCGAACGGCAGGGCGCCGGCGGGCCGTCCGGGTCCGGCGTCCGGGGCGGTGCCCGGGCCCGTCCCGTCCGGGCTCGGCGCCGCTCGGGTCGGGCCGGCGGCGCCGGGGTACGTGCTCCCCGCGCCCGGGCCGGGCCCGGCGGACCAGGGCGTGCCGATGACGGGGGCGGACACGGCGCCCTGGCGGGCGTCGGCCGTGAACGGGTCCCAGGCGATGCCGGCGGCGGCGCACGCCCCGGCGAGCAGGGTGGCGGCGGCCGACAGGGTCAGCAGCGGCCGTCCCCGCAAGCCCCGGCGGCGGCGGTGTGAACTCATCGTGGGTACCCTCCCCTGCACGGCGCCCCGGGTAGGGGGCTGCAGAGCAGTACAGCCGATCGGCGGCCCACGGACAACCGTCGGGAGGGGTGGACGCGGGGGCGGCGCGAACCTGTGGGGGCGGCCGTGCCGGGTGTGACCGGGCGCCGCGCCGGGCCGGGCCGGGTGGGCGTGAGGGCGTGAGGGCGCGAGGGCGCCCAGCGTTCAGGTGTGCACCGCCCGTTCGTCCTCGGTGTGCCCCTCCGGTTCCAGCTGGAGGGTGGAGTGGGCCACGTCGAAGTGCTCGCCCACGCAGGCCTGGAGCCGGGCGAGCAGCTCGCCGTGGTCCTCGCCGCGCAGGGTCTCGGCGGCGACCACGACGTGCGCGGTGAGCACGGGCATGCCGGAGGTGACGGTCCAGGCGTGCAGATCGTGCACGGCCAGTACGCCGGGCTCCTCCATGAGGTGGCGGCGTACGTCGGTGAGGTCCATGTCCTGCGGGGTGGCCTCCAGCAGGACGTGGGCGGCCTCGCGCAGGAGTCCGTACGCGCGCGGGACGATGAGCAGGCCGATGACGATGGAGGCGATGGGGTCGGCGGCCTGCCAGCCGGTGAGCAGGATGACCAGGCCGCCGATGATGACGGCGACGGAGCCGAGGGCGTCGCCGAGCACCTCCAGGTAGGCGCCGCGCAGGTTGAGACTGTGCTCCTTGGCGTCTCGCAGCAGCCACAGGCCGACGCCGTTGGCGGCCAGGCCCAGCACGGCGACGCCGAACATCAGCCCGCCCTTGACCTCGACGGGTTCGCTGAAGCGGCCGATGGCGGTGTAGAGGACCCAGACGAAGATGCCGAGGAGGAGCAGGGCGTTCAGGACGGCGGAGAAGATCTCGACCCGGTAGTAGCCGAAGGTGCGGCGCGGGGTCGGGGCGCGCTGGGCGAGGGTGACCGCGCCGAGCGCGAGGGAGACGCCGACGGCGTCGGTGAGGCTGTGCGCGGCGTCGGCGAGGAGGGCGAGGCTGCCGGAGAGCAGGGAGCCGACGACCTGGACGAGGGTGATCGTGGCGCTGATGCCGATGGTCCAGAGCAGGCGGGCGCGGAAGGTCCCGCTGACGGTCCCGGCCGCCGCCGAGGGAGCTCCGTGGTCATGGCCCATGATCAACATCCGACCACAGGACGGCTTCTCGCGCCCGCCGGGATCCCCCAACCGGCGGGCGGCCCCGGCCCGTGCCCCGGAATTCTCCGGAATCCGACCGGAATCCGACATTCCCCTGGTCTTCCGGCAGAACTGGCGCATAATCATCGCTACGCGGCTCGAAAGAACCCTTGGCCGCGCATGGGACACGCATGCAATGGGGGGCATCGTGCCGATGAGGGACTCGGGCCGGGCCGGGACGCTGCCGGCGACATCCGACGAGCTGTCACGTCTGCTGACCGCCGTCCGGCGAGGACGGGTGCTGACGGTCACGGGGCGGCTGCGGGAGCCCCGGAGCCTGCTGGTGCGGGAGATCGCCGAGCGGCTGTCGTCCAACTTCTACGACGGTGCGGCCGTCGTCACGCTGTGCCGGCCCTTCGGGCCGCGCGACCTGACGGCCGCGCTGGGCTGCGTACCGGGGATGCCCTTCCTGCCGTACGGGACGAGGGACGCCCTCTCGTGGCTCGCCGAGCGCGACATGCTCCTGGTCCTGGACGGCACCGAGCACCTCGAGCCGGATGCGCTGGCCTGGCTGCGGCGGCTGCTCACGGCGGCCCCGGGGCTGCGCATCCTGGCCTCGGGCCGCTCCCCGCTGGCCTTCGCGGGGGAACGCGTCCACCGCCTCTGAGCAGGGTCCGCAAGCGCGAAGGCGGCCGCCGGGGCCCACGGGGGTCACGGGCGCGGTACGGCCGCCCGCTTCCACTCCGCCACCGGCAGTCCCAGGATCACCTCGTCGACGAAGGCACCCGCCACCCAGGCCGAGCGCCGCAGGGTGCCCTCCAGGGTGAAGCCCGCGCGGGTGGCGGCGCCGATCATGGCGGCGTTGTCGGCGAGGGTCTCCACCTGGAGCCGATGCAGCCCGCGCACGGTGAAGCCGTAGTGGCACAGGAGCTGGACGACCTCCGCCCCCAGGCCGCGGCCGCGGGAGCCGGGCAGCAGGGAGATCCCGAGGTGGCCGCTGCGGTTGTGGGTGTCGATGCCCCACAGCGCCGCGTCGCCCGCGAGCGCCCCGGAAGCGGCCTCGACCACCGAGAAGAACGACGCGGTCTCCGACGGGGCGGAGGGCTCGTACGGGGAGTGGCCGGTGCTCGGGGTTATCGGGCGCCACGGCCCGGCTTCGGCGCGCGAGCGCGTCGCCACGTCCTCGTACAGCCCGGCGTGGAGCACCGCTACGTCATCGGCGTGCCGGGCGCGCAGCCCGGCCAGGGTTCCCTGGATCACGAGGACTTCCTAGCCGTCGCCCGCGCCGCCCCGCAACCGGGTTTCCCGCCCCCGCGGCCGCCGGCACACGGGTCCGCCCCGGTCGGCTGCTGCCGACCGGGGCGGAATCGATCAAGACGACCGGAGCTCAGGCGAGGGTGGAGATCGCCTGGTTGAAGGTCGCGGACGGCCGCATGACCGCCGCGGCCTTCTCGGCGTCCGGCTGGTAGTACCCGCCGATGTCGGCCGGGGAGCCCTGGACGGCGATGAGCTCGCCGACGATGGTCTGCTCCTGCTCGCCCAGCGTCTTGGCGAGCGCCTCGAACGCGGTGGCCAGCTCGGCGTCGTCGGTCTGCTTGGCCAGCTCCTGCGCCCAGTACAGGGCGAGGTAGAAGTGGCTGCCGCGGTTGTCGATGCCGCCCAGCTTGCGGCTCGGCGACTTGTCCTCGTTGAGGAAGGTGCCGGTCGCGCGGTCCAGGGTGTCGGCCAGCACCTGGGCGCGGGCGTTGCCGGTGGTGGTCGCGAGGTGCTCGAAGGAGACGGCCAGCGCGAGGAACTCACCGAGGGAGTCCCAGCGCAGGTAGTTCTCCTTGACCAGCTGCTGGACGTGCTTCGGGGCGGAGCCGCCGGCGCCGGTCTCGAAGAGGCCGCCGCCGTTCATGAGCGGGACGACCGACAGCATCTTGGCGCTGGTGCCCAGCTCCAGGATCGGGAAGAGGTCGGTCAGGTAGTCGCGCAGCACGTTGCCGGTCACCGAGATGGTGTCCTCGCCGCGGCGGATGCGCTCCAGCGAGTACGCGGTGGCCTCGACCGGGGAGAGGATCTCGATCGTCAGACCCTCGGTGTCGTGCTCGGCGAGGTACGTGCGCACCTTGGCGATCAGCTGCGCGTCGTGCGCGCGGTTCTCGTCGAGCCAGAACACGGCCGGGACGCCGGTGGCGCGGGCGCGGGTGACGGCGAGCTTGACCCAGTCCTGGATCGGCGCGTCCTTGGTCTGGCAGGCGCGGAAGATGTCGCCCTTGGCGACCTGCTGCTCCAGGACGACCTTGCCCTCGGCGTCGACGACGCGGACGGTGCCCGCGGCGGCGATCTCGAAGGTCTTGTCGTGGCTGCCGTACTCCTCGGCCTTCTGGGCCATGAGGCCGACGTTCGGCACCGAGCCCATCGTGGACGGGTCGAAGGCGCCGTGCGCGCGGCAGTCGTCGACGACGACCTGGTAGACGCCCGCGTAGCTGCTGTCCGGGAGGACGGCCAGGGTGTCGGCCTCGTTGCCGTCCGGGCCCCACATGTGGCCGGAGGTGCGGATCATGGCCGGCATGGAGGCGTCGACGATGACGTCGGACGGGACGTGCAGGTTGGTGATGCCCTTGTCCGAGTCGACCATCGCGAGGGCCGGGCCCTCGGCGATCTCGGCGTCGAAGGAGGCCTTGATCGCGTCGGCGTCGGGCAGCGCGCCCAGGCCGTTCAGGATGGTGCCGAGGCCGTCGTTCGGGGACAGGCCGGCGGCGGCCAGGGTCTCGCCGTAGCGGGCGAACGTCTTCGGGAAGAAGGCGCGGACCACGTGGCCGAAGATGATCGGGTCGGAGACCTTCATCATCGTGGCCTTGAGGTGCACGGAGAACAGGATGCCCTCGGCCTTGGCGCGCTCGATCTGGTCGTTCAGGAAGGTGCGCAGCGCGTCGACGTGCAGGACGGACGCGTCCACGACCTCGCCGGCCAGGACCGGTACGGACTCGCGCAGGACGGTGGCGGTGCCGTCGGCGGCGACGTGCTCGATGCGGAGCGTGCCGGCCTCGGTGACGACCGCGGACTTCTCGGTCGAGCGGAAGTCGTTTTCGCCCATGGTGGCGACGTTCGTCTTCGACTCGGAGGTCCAGGCGCCCATGCGGTGCGGGTGGGCCTTGGCGTAGTTCTTGACCGAGGCGGGGGCGCGGCGGTCGGAGTTGCCCTCGCGCAGGACCGGGTTGACGGCGCTGCCCTTGACCTTGTCGTAGCGGGCGCGGATCTCGCGCTCCTCGTCGGTCTTCGGGTCGTCCGGGTAGTCCGGGAGCGCGTAGCCCTGGCCCTGGAGCTCGGCGACCGCGGCCTTCAGCTGCGGGATCGAAGCCGAGATGTTGGGCAGCTTGATGATGTTCGCTTCCGGCGTCTTCGCCAGCTCGCCGAGCTCGGCGAGGGCATCGGCGATCCGCTGGCCCTCCTCGAGGTGCTCCGGGAAGCTGGCGATGATCCGACCGGCCAGGGAGATGTCACGGGTCTCGACATTCACACCGGCCGTCGACGCGTAGGCCTGGATCACAGGCAGGAAGGAATACGTCGCGAGGGCCGGGGCCTCGTCAGTGTGCGTGTAGATGATGGTCGAGTCAGTCACCGGATGCTCCGCTCCACAGTCTGCGTCTCTCGTCTGCAACATTGCTCGACATCAAGATATCTCGTGATCGGGCCGGTCCGGACAGCCCCCTGCCCGAGTCCCGGGGAGACGCGCGTCACCTCCGGGCCGGCGCGGCCCGCGAAACGGCGAAAGCGCCGCCACCGGCTGTTTCCAGCCAGGTGCGGCGCTCACGCGTGCGGGCTTGCTCAGGCGTGGACGGCCTTCGGGTTCGGGCCGTACTCGTTCGGCTGCGGCTGGCCCTCGCTGGCGAGGAGGACCAGGAGCCAGATGCCGCCGATCAGCGGGACGAAGCCGATGAAGTACCACCAGCCGGACTTGCCGAGGTCGTGCAGCCGGCGGACGGTGAGGGCGATGCACGGCACGATGATCGCCAGGAAGTACAGGCCGTAGATGACCATGTTCGCGCCGACCACGGAGTCGATGATCGCGACGACGATCGCGACGGCGATGTTGAACAGGAAGAACATCCAGAACTCCTGGCGGCGCGCGCGGCCGGAGAAGTCGGCGTACTTCTTCAGAACGTCGGTGTAGTAGTGCATGGGTCCCCCCTGAGGACGGTTCGTCGGCCCGTCCTGATGGAGCAAGCCGAGGCAGAACTTATGCCCCGCTTATGTGGCGGTCAAGCCAGTTCACAACACGCCGGAATCACCGCTTATCCCGGGTTCACGGGCCAAAATCAACGGTCTCGACCGCCACTTGGAACCCGCTGATCGCTCCACGTCACGCGGGGTGACGAAACGGGGGTGATAGGGGCCGATTCGTGATGCGGAAGTGCCACCTGAACCATCCGGCGGGGATCCGCGAACCGCCTTCTCCCCGGCGGAACACGGGCATCCGCGCCCACATCGTTACGGCTCCGCGACCCTGTCAGCCGCTGTCACGTACGCACGACCGCGTCCCGCACCGGACGCCGGGGCCGGTGCGGGACGCCGTTGACTCACCGTGAACTCACCGGCCCGTTCAGCCGATGTGGAACGAGTCCCCGTAGACCTTCCAGTCGAGCGGGGTGTTGAGGTTCAGGTTGCCCTTCTTGAGGAAGACCCGCTGCGCGGTGTCGACACGGCTCGTGTCGCTGTGCGCCTCCTCCTGCTTCATCGCCCAGACGCGCGCGTCGAGGAACGCGTTCAGCCAGGTGGTCTCGTTCCCGCCCTGCGCCGGGGGCTTGGCCTTGGACAGCGCCCGCTTGCGGATGTTGCGGAAGCTGGTGGAGTCGCCGCCGTCGCCGTGCATGACGATGGCGTCGTAGTACATGAACTGGCCGAGCGCGCCGACACCGTCGGACTTGCCCTGGTTGACGGCGGGATTGAAGTAGACCCGGTCGCGCTCGTGGTCCTGGGCCTTCTTGAACTCGGTGTCCTGCGCCGCCTTCGCCCAGTCCTTGGTGAAGTTCGGGTCGAGCCCGCTGTGCGAGTCCGTGCCGTCGACCTTCCGCAGGGCCGGGAGGTACTTGGCGAGCACGTTGCCCGGCTTGACGCCGGTGTAGTACTCGACGAGGTCGAGCATGTCGCCCGTACCGGAACAGAAGCCGATGATCCCGGCCGTGTAGCCGCGGCCGTCGTCTATGTCCTCTATGTACTTGTACTGCGCCTTCCAGTCCAGGGAGGAGTTCTCCGCGCTGGAGACGATCTGCATGGCGATGTCCTTCTTCGCCGGGTCGTCGAGGCCGACGGCCTTCGCAGGTGCCGCGGCGGTGGACGCGGATGCGGGCGCGGACGCCGGCGCCGCCGTCGCGTGGGCGGTCACCGGTACGGCGAGGAGCGCACTGCCGAGCAGGGCGCTGATGGCGATTCTCTTGCGGTGGGGGGCGAACACAAGTCCTCCATGGGGAAGTTGAGGCTTGAGCGACTTCGTTAGGAAACTTTACTACCAATGCTCGCGACAGCTCAATACCCGTTCACGCCACGCGTGTTGAAAGACCGCCGGAGGGGTCAGAGCCAGCCGTTGCGGCGGAAGCCCCGGTGGATGACGAAGCAGGCGAGGGCCATGACGCCGACCACGATCGGGTAGCCGTACGTCCAGTGCAGCTCGGGCATGTTGTCGAAGTTCATGCCGTACACCCCGCAGACCATGGTCGGCACGGCGACGATGGCCGCCCACGCCGTGATCTTGCGCATGTCCTCGTTCTGCGCGACGGTCACCTGCGCCAGGTGCGCCTGGAGGATGGAGTCGAGCAGCGCGTCGTAGGCGTTGATCTGGTCGGTGGCCCGGGTCAGGTGGTCGGAGACGTCGCGGAAGTACGCACGGACCTCCGCCGGGATCACCGGTATCGGCTGCGTGGCCAGGTGCTGGAGCGGGCGGCTCAGCGGGGCCACCGCCCGGCGCAGCTCCAGCAGTTCGCGCTTGAGCTGGTAGATGCGGCCCGCGTCGCCCCGGCCGCCGTACTCGCTGAACACCGCGGTCTCGACGGCATCGATGTCGTTCTGCACCGCGTCCGTGACGGCCACGTAGTCGTCGACCACGTGGTCGGCGATGGCGTGCAGCACCGACGCCGGCCCCTTCGTGAGCTGGTCCGGCGCCGCCTCCAGGCTCTCGCGGACCGGGCCCAGCGTGCCGTGGCCGCCGTGCCGGATGGTGATGACGAAGTCGTCGCCGGTGAACGCCATCAGCTCGCCGGTCTCCACGACCTCGCTCGTCGCGGTGAGTTCCTCGTGCTCCACGTAGCGCACGGTCTTGAAGACGGAGAACAGTATGTCGTCGAACCGCTCCACCTTCGGGCGCTGGTGCGCCGTCACCGCGTCCTCGACGGCGAGCGGGTGCAGGCCGAACAGCTCGGCGAGGCCGGCGAGTTCCTCCCTGGTCGGTTCGTGGAGGCCGATCCAGACGAACCCGTCGCCGGTCTTGCGGACCCGCCGCAGCGCCTCCTCGACCTCGGCGCAGCCGTCCTGCCGTGCGCCGTCCACGTAGACCACGCAGTTGACCACCGCGCTTCCGAGCGGGGAACGGGAAGGGTGGCTGAGGTCGACGGCCCGCCGGTAGCCGCGGCGCACGGCCCGGCGCAGGTTGCTGAACATGGACAACGGGGTACTTCCCTTCGGCGGATCAGCGGCCAGTCTGCCACCGCCGCCGGACCGGTCCACGCGCGCGGGCGCGGTCGGCGCCGTGCCGGGCGCGGCCGTCAGACCCGGTCGATGAAGACGCTCGTCGACTTCACCCGGGCCACGGCCCGCGCGCCGACCTCCAGGCCGAGCTCCTCCACGGCCTCGCGGGTCAGCAGCGACACGATGCGGTGCGGGCCCGCCTGGATCTCCACCTGGGCGTCGACCGTGCCGAGCTTCACCGCGGTGACGATGCCCGGGAAGGCGTTGCGCGTCGAGGTGTACGGGGCGTCCTCGCCCTCGCTCGCCTCCTGCGCTGCCTGTACGCAGAACGCGGCCAGATCCGGCCCGTCCACCATCCGCCGCGTGCCCTCCCGGCGGGTGGGGAAGCGCTCGGCGTCGGCCCAGCGGCGGGCCGTGTCGACGCTGACGCCGAGCAGCCGGGCGGCCTGGCCGATCGTGTAGGACTCCATACCCGCAGCTTAGGGGGTGTCCCGCGGGATCAGGAGCGGGCCCGGACCGCCGGGTGCCGGGTGGCTTCCTGAAGCAGGGCCTCGGCCGCCGCGGCCGCCACCACCTCCGCCACCGCGGACAGCGCCGGGGAGTCGAGTTTCCACTGCTGCCAGTAGAGCGGAACGTCCAGCGGCCGCCGCGGCACGAGCAGCTCAAGGCGCCCCGCGCGCATCAGCGGCTCCGACTGGGACTGCGGCACCAGCCCCCAGCCCAGCCCGGCCGCCACCGCGTCCCGGAACCCCTCGGAGGTAGGCACGTGGTGGCGCAGCGGCCCGGCCGCGGCCCCCTGATCGCCGGTCAGCGACCGCACGAACACGTCCTGGAGTTCGTCCCGCCGGTCGAAGACGATCACCGGGGCCTCCCGCAGGCCCCGTTCGAGGCCGCCGGCCAGGTGCCGGGCCACGAACCCCGGGCTCGCCACGGGCAGGTACCGCGCCAGCCCGAGCCTGCGTACGGTGCACCCGGCCACCGGGTCCGGCGAGGAGGTGACCGCCGCCATCACCTGGCCCTCCCGCAGCAGTGCCGTCGTGTGCCCCTCGTCCTCGCGGTGCAGTTCGAAGAAGACGGGCGGATCCTGCGGCACCCGTGTGAGCGCCGGCAGGAACCAGGTGGCGAGGGAGTCGGCGTTGACGGCGATCGGCAGCCGCACCGGGCCGCCCGACTCCTGCGCCATGCCGAGCTCCGCGCGCGCGTCCCGCTCCAGCCGGGCGAGCTGCCGGGCGAACCGGACCACCACCTGGCCGGACTCGGTCGCCCGTACGGGTTTCGTCCGCATCAGCAGCACCCGCCCGGTCCGCTGCTCCAGCGCCTTGACCCGCTGGCTCACCGCGGACGGGGTCACGTGCAGGGCGGCGGCGGCCGCGTCGAAGGTGCCCTCGTCGACCACGGCGAGCAGGGTCCGCACCTGGTCCAGGGGTAGCTCTTCCATCACGGGTGCTAAGGGTACGTAAAAATCTTTAGCTGTACTGAAACCACGCCGCTGCCTACGGTCTCAGACATGACACACGGCATCATCGCGGCGGCACTCGCCGGCTTCGGCACCGGACTCTCCCTCATCGTCGCCATCGGCGCGCAGAACGCCTTCGTCCTGCGGCAGGGGGTGCGCCGGCACGCCGTACTCGCCGTGGTCGCGATCTGCGCCGTCTCCGACGCGCTCCTCATCGCCCTCGGCGTCGCGGGGGTCGGCGCCTTCGTCACCGCCTGGCCGGCCGCCCTGACCGCGGTCGCCATCGCCGGCGGCACCTTCCTGATCGCCTACGGAGTCCTCGCCGCCCGCCGGGTGCTGCGGCCCACCCCCGGCGCCGCCCTGGGCACCGAGGGGGCCACCGCCGGATCCCGCCGCCGGGCCGTGCTGACCTGCCTGGCCATGACCTGGCTGAACCCGCACGTCTACCTCGACACCGTCCTGCTGGTCGGCTCCCTCGCCGCCGACCGCGGGGACCTGCGC
The DNA here is from genome assembly GCF_042896985.1 of Streptomyces sp. NPDC001194. NCBI lineage: Bacteria > Bacillati > Actinomycetota > Actinomycetes > Kitasatosporales > Streptomycetaceae > Streptomyces > Streptomyces sp. NPDC001194. Next base: position 11,634 of record NZ_JBIAXU010000018.1, read on the forward strand.
TGGGCCTTCGGCATCGGGGCCGGACTGGCCAGCCTGATCTGGTTCGCCACCCTCGGCTACGGCGCCCGGCTGCTGAGCGGCCCGCTGGCGCGCCCTGCGGCCTGGCGGGTGCTGGACGGGCTCGTCGCGGCGACCATGGTCACGATGGGCGGGATGCTCCTGGCCCGGGCCTGACCGGCGAGCCGCGGCGAGCGCGACGGGCCCGGGCGGGGTGCGGATCCGCCCCGTACGGTGGCACGACCAGACACCAGGAGTCCGCAGTGCCCGAGCGCCCGTCCGACCGTCCGACCGACCGGCCGTACGACCGGCCCGGCGACGATCCTTCCGACGTGCCCCCCGGCCGCCCCTCCCCCGACGAGGTCCGCCAGTACTACGCCGCCCGGCCGTCCCCGCTCGTCGCCGCCACCGCGATCGTGCTGGACCCGGCCGGGCGGGTCCTCGTACGGGCGTCCTCGTACCGGTCGGCGGCGGAACTTCCGGGCGGCACCGTGGAGGACACCGAGACCCCGGAGGAGGCACTGGCCCGGGAGCTGGAGGCGGAGCTGAGCCTGTCCGTGCCGGTCGGCCGGCTGCTCGCCGTGGACTCCCGGCGGCCCGGCTCCCTCGGCCGCTCCCTCATCACCCACGTCCACCTGGTCGGTCCGCTCCCGCCGGAGCAGGCCGCAGCGCTCTCCGGCGCGGACGGCGGGGCCGCCGCCCGCTGGCTCGCGCCGGAGGAGGCGTACGAAGTGCTGCCGGCCCGGATCGCGCCCCGGCTGCGCGCCGCTCTGGCCGCCCTGTACGCCGGATCCCTCGCGCACCTCGTCGACGGCGTGCCCCAGCCCGGCTCCCCGGCCGGACTGGACCCGGAGCGCCGTACGGCCCTGGAGCACGCCGGGTCATTCGACGCCGCGAGCCACCGGGCCTCCCGCCCCAAGGCCGTCACGGCGGCCAGCGTGGTGTTCACCGACTCCGCGGGCCGGATCCTGCTGGTGGAGCCCTCGTACGGCAATGCGGGGCGCTGGAACCTGCCGGGCGGCGGGATCGACAGCGACCTCGGCGAGACCCCGCGCGCCGCCGCGCGCCGGGAGGTGCGGGAGGAGCTCGGCCTCGACCTGGCACCGGGCCGCCTGCTCGCCGTCAACTGGGCCCACAAGCGCGGCTACCCGGCCCGCATCCGCTTCCTCTACGACGGCGGGGTCCTGGACGCCGCCGCCCTGGACCGGATCCGGCTCGCCCCCTTCGAGCTGCTGCGCTGGCGGGCGGTGCCCGCCGCGGACCTGCGCGACCTGGTCAAACCCTCCCTGCGCCGCCAGATCGAGGCCTGTCTGCGCGCCCGCGCCCAGGGCGCCGGCCCGCTGGAACTCCACGCCGGGCGCCCGGCCGAGGCCCCGCGCAAGAAGGGGAAGAAGAAGGGGAAACGGTAGGAGAACGGCAGAAGAAACGGACGCCGCACTGGTCCATCCGGACGGCGTCATGGCGTGGCGCACGGGTGACGGGGCGCGCTCACGCATCGTCGGAGCAGACAGTCCACGCACACGCGTACGCCCTCTCGCCGGCGAGAACGCGCGGAACCCATGGGGAGCCACACCATGTCCGCTGAGCCGACCCGTCCCGGAACCAGCACCGCTTCCGCCGTACCCGACGCCGCGGCGCCGCCCGATCCGCGCCGCTGGTGGATCCTCGGCGTCATCGGCCTCGCGCAGCTCATGGTCGTCCTCGACGCCACCATCGTGAACATCGCCCTGCCGTCCGCTCAGGCCGGCCTGGGGTTCTCCGACGACCAGAGGCAATGGGTGGTGACCGCGTACGCGATCACCTTCGGCAGCCTCCTGCTGCTGGGGGGCCGGCTGGCCGACAAGTTCGGCCGTCGCCGGGCCTTCCTCATCGGGCAGATCGGCTTCGCGGCGGCCTCCGCCCTCGGCGGCGCCGCCGCCACCTTCGGGGTCCTCGTCACGGCCCGCGCCCTGCAGGGCGTGTTCGCGGCGCTGCTGGCCCCGGCCGCGCTCTCGCTGCTGACCACCACGTTCTCCGCGCCCGCCGAACGAGCCAAGGCCTTCGGCGTGTTCGGTTCGCTCGCCGCCTCCGGGGGCGCCGTGGGCCTGCTGCTGGGCGGGTTCCTCACCGAGCACCTGAGCTGGCGCTCCACGATGTACGTGAACCTGCTGTTCGCCGCCGTCGCCGTCACCGGCGGTGTGCTGCTCCTCAAGCGGCCGGTGCCCACCACCGCGCCCCGGCTGGACCTGCCGGGCACGGTGCTCGCCTCGTCCGGGCTGTTCTGCCTGGTCTACGGGCTCGCCACGGCCGGCCCCCGCGGCTGGGAGTCCGGGCACAGCCTGGTCTTCCTTGCCCTGTCCGCGCTGCTGCTCGCCGCCTTCGTGTGGTGGCAGCGCCGCAGCACGCACCCGCTGCTGCCGCTGCGGATCGTGCTCGACCGGGTGCGGGGCACGGCGCTGATCGCCGTGTTCATCACCGGCGTCGGCATGTTCGGGGTGTTCCTGTTCCTCACGTACTACCTGCAGCACACCCGCGGCTACAGCCCGGCCAAGACCGGCCTGGCCTTCATGCCGATGTCCGGCTGCACGATGATCGGCGCTATCGGCAGCAACATGGGGCTGCTCGGACGGATCGGCGGGCGCCCGCGCATCGTCACCGGCATGCTGCTCTCGGCGTGCGGCATGGTCTGGATGACGAACCTGACGGCGACCGGCCCGTACGTCGTCGACGTGCTGCCGGGCCAGGTGGCCACCGGGCTGGGCATGGGCCTGATCACGGCGGCCGCCATGAACCTCGGCACGGCCGGCATCGACCCGCGGGACGCGGGCGTCGGCTCCGCGACCGTCAACGCCATGCGACAGACGGGCGGCTCCGTCGGCACGGCGCTCATGAGCACCCTTGCCGCCGGAGCCGTGGCCCGCTCACTGGCGGGCCGGCAGCCCACGCCGGACCTGATGGCGCGGGCTGCCCTGGAGGGTTACCACACGGTCTTCACGGCATCTGCGGCGATCTTCGCCGTCGGTGCGGTGCTGACCCTGTTCATGCTGCCCGGCGGCCTGTCCGTGGAGCGCCGGCACGGCGCGCCCGGGGGCCGCCGCCCGTCAGCGCGGTGAGTGGCCGCCGGCGGCCGCGGGGGCCGCCGGCTGCTGGGCCGGCTTGGCGGGGGCGGCGGGGGCCGCCGGCTTGGCGGGGGCGGTGGAGTCGGCCGGCTTGGCGGGGGCGGCCGGGCCCGCCTCGCTGTTCGCGCAGTTCGACAGCGAGCTGCGGACCCGGTCGCCGGTGGAGAAGTGCCGCACCCGGCAGGCGTTGGTCCCGATCCCGCCGTCGACCTGGCCGTAGCCCGGTCCGATGGTCAGGACCGTGTCGTTCAGACCGCGGACCGTGTCGTTGCCGGGACCGCCCTGGACGATGCCCGCGGACTCCGCGCCCACCGACTTGGGCTCGATGATGTCGTTCTCGCTGCCGCCGAGGACCCGGCCGCCGAGGTCGACGTTGCCGGTGCGGATCAGGTCGCTGCCGTCGTTGCCGAAGACCTGGCCGCCGCCGCGCTCGTACTCGCCCGGCTGGCCCATGACGCTGCCCGTGGTGATCTTGTCGTCGCCGTGGTCGCCGTAGACGCTGGAGCCGTGGTCGGCCGTTCCCACGACGAGGGCGGTGATGATGGTGTCGTTGCCCGCGCCGCCGCGCACCGAGGAGTTGCCGTTCTTGGGGGCCAGGTTGTTGACCTGGAGGGTGTCGTCACCCTCGCCGCCGAGCACCTGGGCGTCGATCAGCATGCCCTTGACGCGGATGTTGTCGTTGCCGCCGCCGCCGTCGATGATGACGTTCTCGACGTCGTTCTCGCACGTGATCGTGTCGACGCCCTCCGTGCCTCTCACCACCGTCAGACCGGACCTCACCTCGACACCGTTGAGGTAGCACCAGTAGGACGGCAGGGAGCGGGCGGCCTGTGCCGGGGCCGCGGCGATCGAGGCACTGGCGGCGATCACGGTCGCCAGGACGTACGTGGCGGTGCGAAGTTTGCGGCGCGTGCGCAGCATGAAGTCTCCCGAGAATGGTGTGCGTTTGGGTGAGGGGTGTCGCGGTGGTGGTCAGGACAGCTCGTGGCGCAGCGGCGTGAGCTGTTCGATGTCGTAGCGCTTCCGGAGTGCCTGGATCGCGGCGGGATCCGGGGTGGCGCTCGTGTCGAGCAGTTCGAGGAGCTCCTCGAAGTACCGCTCGTGGTCGGGGGGCGGGGAGGCCTGGAAGAACATCCGGGCCGGTTCGCCGGTGGGGTTCGCGAAGGCGTGCGGACAACCGGGCGGAACCACGATGACGGTTCCGGGGGTGGCACGGACGACCTGGCGTCCGTCGAGCGCCTCCCAGTGTCGCCAGTCGTCCCCGGAACGGACGCGCGGCTCGAAGGCCATGACGTCGAGTTCACCCTCCAGGACGTAGAAGAGCTCCTCGCTCCGGGTGTGCAGGTGCGCCCCGACGTCGAACCCCGGAGGTACGACGACCTCGAAGCTCGAGGCCACCGTGGAGTGCTCCCCGGTGACCTTGAACGTGACCTGCTGGGCGTCGGTGTGCAGCTTGCGGCCGTGACCCGGTGGCACGAGCAGCCCGTCGCGGGCGACGTGCGCGGTCATGACCAGGTCACGGGCAGACCTTCGGGCCCGCGGATGAGGGCCCCCGGCCGCCAGCGCAGTTCGCCGACGGGGACGCTGAAGCGCAGGTCCGCGAACCGGTCGAGCAGGGCGTCCACCATCAGCTCGGATTCGAGGCGGGCCAGCATGTTCCCGGGACAGAAGTGGGGTCCGTACCCGAAGGAGACGTGCGGATTGGGGCTGCGCTCCAGCTGCAGCTCGTGGGGGTCGGGGAAGACCTCCGGGTCACGGTTGGCCGCGAGGTACGAGACGTAGATCGCCTCGCCCGCCCGGATGAGCTGGCCCGCCACGGTGACGTCCTCGAGGGCGATCCGGGAGAGCCCGACCGCGTTGCGGTGCGGGATGTAGCGCAGCAGCTCGTTGATGGCCGTGGGCCGCAGGCCGGGGTCGCTGCGCATCCGGTCCATCAGGTCCGGCCGGGTGAGCAGGATGTAGACCATGTTGCCCACGTTGTTGGTGACGGCCTCGCCCCCGATCTGCAGGAGCAGGGCGAGGCCGGTGGCCTCCTCGGCGGTGACCTCGCCCGCCTCGATGGCCTTCACCAGGAGCCCGATGACGCTGTCGCCGCCGGCCACGTCCCCGGCGCGGATGCGCCCGCCCAGGTAGGCGCACATGTCGTTCTTCGCCTGCTCGCTGCGCTGCGCTCCCTGGGCCGAGGAGAGGATCAGCGTGGTCCATTCGTGGACCCGGGGCCGGTCTTCCTCCGGGACTCCCATCAGCTCGCACACGACGGCGAGCGGGAAGGGCGCCAGGAGGCGTTCGGTCAGGTCCGCGGGCGGGCCGTCGCGCAGGATCCCGTCGACGTAGCCGTCGAGCATCTCCTTCGCCCGGGTGCGCAGGCGCTCCACACCCGGGGTGGTGAAGGCCGCACCGACGGTCCGCCGCAGCCGGGTGTGGTCGGGCGGGTCCTCGAACCCGACCGCACCCGGTGCGGGGATGAAGTGCGGGGCCAGCCGGGTGACGTCGTGTTCCACGACCAGCTTGCGGCTGAACCGGGGATCGTTGGCCACCATGCGCACGTCGTCGTACCGGCAGACGAGCCAGGCCCACCCGCTTCCGTTGGGCATGCGGATCCGGGTGATCGGACCCGCCTGCATCAGTTCGGCGAGGACGGGGTCGAAGTCGACCCCGTCCAGGGCCGGGGTGGGCCAGTGCGTGATGGGTGGCCTTGCTGTTGCGGGGCCGTCCTTCAGCATTCTTCGGATTCCTCCCTCACCCGGTCCCTCATTCCGAGGTCCAGCTGCCCAGTGAGATCTCTGCGGTGATGCCCGGGCCGAAACCGGCCAGCAGGCCCCGCGCGGCGTCAGCGGTACCGTTTTCGTCGAACATTCGACGCAGTGCGTCCAGGACGACGGCGCTGGCGATGTTGCCGTACTCGGTCAGTGTGGCCCGACTGAAGCGGAATGCCTCGGGTGCCACACCGAGGTACTTGCTGAGGTCGTCCAGGATGCGCGGCCCACCTGCGTGGATGATGTAGAAATCCAGCGCGGCGGCGTCCCACCCATGGGCCTTGGCCAGGTCCTTGAGGGACGGGGCGAGTGGTTCCATGGTCCCCGGGACCCGCCGGTCGAGCTTGAAGTGGAACCCGGTGGACCTGACGTCGTACATGATCCAGTCCTCCGTCTGGGGGATGATGTACGAGCTGTTGCGGTGCAGTTCCATGCCGGTTCCGCCCCGGCCGCGGACGACGGCCGCGCCCACTCCGTCGCCGAACAGGCCGTTGGAGAGCAGGTTGCCGACCTCCAGGTCGCTGGGCTGGTAGCACAGCGAGCAGAGTTCGCAGGACACGATCAGCACGTTCGCCTCGGGGTAGGCGAGGCAGAAGTCGTGGGCCCTGTTGACCGCGGCACCGCCCGCCGCGCAGCCCAGCTGGGCGATGGGCAGCTGCCGGGTGTCCGTACGGAAGCCCAGCGCGTTGATCATCCACGCGGTCAGCGAGGGCATCATGAAGCCCGTGCACGACACGTAGATGATCAGGTCGATGTCCTTGGCCCTGAGCTGGGCGTCCTCCAGCGCCTGCCGCACCACCGCCGGAACCCGCGCCTTGGCCTCGGCCTCGTACACGGCGTTGCGCGATTCGAAACCGGGGTGCTTGAGCGTTTCCTCGATGGGTTGCACGATGTGCCGCTTCGCGACGCCGGTGTTGCGGATCAGGCGCAGCGCCAGGTCGAGCTGCGGATGGTCCGCGTGCACGGACCGGCACAGATCAAGGGTCTGCTCCATCGTGATCACGTGCTCGGGCACGCACACCGTTGGCCTGCACAGAGTCGCCATGGGTGGCTCTCCTTTCGTGTCTGACACAGCCTCATCGACCTCCGCCGGATGCGCGCGCGGGACTACGGCGTTGGTGACATGAGCCAATCCGGTGACGCTGCGCCGAGGAGGCAGCGGAGCCGGTGACGACAGGGAAGGGATGGCTCTGCCGATTTCCCGCGGAATCGCGCCTTGGGGGGTGCCATCCACGCAGGGAGATGAACCATGACGTCAGACCCGCAAACCGCCCTCAGGCCGGAGCCGGAGATGGACCCGGAGATGGACGCCGGGGTGGACCCGGCCTCGGGCGAACCGGTCCACTGCTGGAACCTGGACGACTTCGAGGCGCTGGACTTCGACCCGTTCCTGCACGACCGCCTGCGGGACCAGAGGGCGACCCGGATCCGGCTGCCGTTCGGCCAGGGCACCGCCTGGCTGATGGCCCGCTACGCCGATGTGAAGGCGGCGACCACGGACCCGCGCTTCAGCCGCTCGGAACTGGTCGGGCGGACCATCACCGCCTCCTCCCCGCACGCGATCGCCTCGCAGCAGGCGTCGATGAACTACGCCGATCCGCCGCGCCTGAACGACATGCGCCGCGTGGTCGCCCGGGCGTTCACCGGCAAGAGCATGCAGAAGCTGCGGCCGACCGTGCAGCACACCGCCGACAGCCTCCTGGACGAGATGGAGCGGCACGGCTCGCCGGCGGACCTGGTCGAGCACCTGCACGGCCCGTTCCCGCTCGCGGCCGTCGCCGACCTGCTGGGGATGCCGCAGGACATGCGCAAGGACATGACCTCCTGGGCGAACGTGATCATGACCCCGGGCCCGGCACCGGACAAGAGCACCGACGCCCTCAAGACGGTCCGCGAGTGCGTGGTCTCCCTGCTCGCCATGCGGCGGGAGAAGCAGAGCGACGACCTGGCCGGAGTCCTCGCCGGGGCGGCCGACGCCGGTGAGATCACCGAGCCGGAGGCCGTATCGATCGCCACCGCGATCCTCGTGAGCGGTGCGCACGCGGTCCGCAACAACAGCGCGAACATGGTGTACGCCCTGCTCACCCATCCGGAGCACCACGAACGGCTGCGCCGGGAGCCGGAGATGATCCCCCAGGCCGTCGACGAGCTGCTGCGGTTCATCCCGCACCGCAGCGGGGTCGGCCTGCCGCGGATCGCCACGCGGGACGTGGACATCGCCGGGGTCACGATCAAGGCCGGGGAGACGGTGTACTCCTCGTACCTCGCGGCCAACCGCGATCCCGAGGTCTTCCCGAACCCGGACGCGCTTGACTTCGACCGCGGGCCGATCGCCCATATGGCCTTCGGCAACGGGCCGCACCACTGCGTCGGCTCGATGCTGGCCCGTATGGAGTCCGAGATCATCATCACCACGCTGATCGAACGCTATCCGCGCCTGGCTCTGGCCGTGCCGCCCGAGCAGCTCGAATGGCAGGCCGGGGCACTGATCCGTGGGCCCAAGACCCTGCCGGTGACCTGGTGATACGCCGGCACCGGATCAAGGTGGTCCGGGGCACCCCGGACCACATAGAACTGGCGGCCCTCACGGCCGCCCTGCTCATCCTGGCGCGCACGGCCCCCGTGCCGTGCGCGCCCCGCTCCACCCGGCGCCACCGGGCCCACTGGGACCGGAACGTGACGTCGGTGGTGCACTGTCCCGCCCACTCCTGGCGGTCGCGCCCGCCCGCGGGGTTCGTCTAGGCCGTGTCGGCAGGCCCCGGCCCCCGCCCGCGACCGGGTGTCAGGCGCGGCCCGGCTGCCCGGCGGCCGGGCCCGTCGGGGTGGCCGAGGGGCTCGGGGCCGCAGGGGTCTTCGCGTCGTCGCAGGTGACCTCGTCGCGCGGGGTGTAGTGCGTACGGTAGGTCTCCCGCTTGACCTCCTGCCCGCCCTGGACGAAGACCCGGTCGACGGCCACGTCGAAGCCCTCCAGCGGGGTCTGCACCTCGCAGGTCGGACCGGATCCGGTCCGCTTGGCCGGCGGGGTGGTGTTCGTCCGCGGGCCCTGGGTCGCGCGAATCTCGTCGTACTTCTTCGTGCCGAGCAGGCTGATGGTCAGCGAGGTGTCGGTGGACTGCGCCTGGACGTAGATCGCGTGGCCGGAGTCGTTCTTCCAGCGCAGGTCGAGGGTGCCCCAGGCGACGGTGGCCTCACGGCCCTCGGGGTAGCGCTCGATGTAGAACGAGTGGGCCCCGTGCTCGACCGGCTGGACGCCGGCGAAGAACATGGCGTTGTACATGGTCGTCGCGACCGCCGAGACGCCGCCGCCCGGGGACTTCACGTACTGGCCGTCATTGATCATGATGCCGTCGACGAAGCCGTTCTCCTTGGTCCGCTCGCCGACCGTCTTGTTGAAGCTCCACGTCTCGCCGGGCATCACGACGGAACCGTTGATCAGCTCCACGGCCCGCCCCACGTTGGTGGTGCGGTACGGCGCGGCCGGGAAGTTGACCGTGAAGGAGGACATCTTCTCCTTGATGCCCAGGCTCTGGGCGTTCGCGGCGGTCAGTCGCGGGTGGACCGTCGTCACGGCGACCTCGCCCGTACGGGCGGCGCCGGTGCGCGTCAGCAGCGGGACCACGGCGTCGGCGAAGGCCTTCTCGGTGACCTGCACGCCCGAGCGCCCGTCCTGGGCGACGACCGCGCGGCCGGCGGAGTCCACGCGGAACGTGGCCCCGCGGGAGGGGCTGGTGGCCGCCGCGACCTGGCGGGCGACCGCGGGCTCGGCGAGCAGCCCCTTGGCGTCGAGCTCGGGGACCAGGCGGCCCTTCGCGTCGGGCGCGACCGACAGGTGCCTGCCGAGCACGGCGGGGGTGAGCGTGACGGTCTTCCCGGCCACCTTCAGCGTGACCGGGCCGGACATCGCGGGCTCGGCGAACTCCTTCAGGGCCCGAGCGGTCTCCTGCTGCCCCACGGCCGGCGGCTTCCGGTCCACGGGGAGGGCGACCGGGCCGGCCTGCGGGCGCAGGTAGGCGGCGCGGACGGTGTCGGCCGTCCGGTCGGCGCGCACGGCGATGCCGGTGACGGGGGCGGTGGCCCGGGCCGTGCCGTCCTCGAAGGTGATGTCGCCGTCGCGGGCGTCGTGGCCGGCGGCGGTGATCCGGTCGACCTCGGCGGTGCTCGTGGGGCCGTCCGTACGGATCACGGGCTCGACCTCACGGTTCTCGGCCGGGGTGAGCAGACGGCCGATCACGGTGAAGGGGTCCGCTCCGGACTGCGCCGCGCGGTCGACGGTGGCGGCGGTGTCGAGGGACAGCCCGAAGGCGGCGGGTGCGGCCTTCTCGGCGCGGTCGCCGATCCGCAGCTCGATCGGGGCGGCCGCGGCGGGGCCGAGCGCGCGGTCGAGCGCGGTCTTGGCCTCGGTGCGGTCCATGCCGCCGATGTCGACGCCCCGTACGTGGGTGCCGTCGGCTATGGCGTCGCCCGCCACGGCCAGACCGGTGAGGTAGAGGCCGCCGAAGCCGAGGACGGCGGCTCCGCCGACGAGGGGCAGGGCCGTCCGCCGGTTGATCGTCAGGCGGTGTACGCGTCGCATGTCTCTCGTCTCTCCCGGTGCCGGTGGCTCTGGTGGATCGGTGTGGACCGGGATCCAGCATTCATCAATTCGGACTAAAAGGGTCGAAAATGTGCCTGTTCTCACGAGGAGAGGCAGACCCGGGGCCATCGGAGCCGCCGGCCGAAAATCAGGCCACTTGGTTCGGATTGGCCCTGTTGGGCCGTTCGGGGGATGCCACACGGTGAGACCTGTCGGTCTTTGGCTCCCCGAAAGGATCCACCGGTGTCCCTCGCCCCCGTCCGCCCCGCCCGGCGTCTGCCGCGCCGGCTCCTGCAGCTCTACGTCGGGCTCGCGCTGTACGGCGCGAGCTCCGCGTTCCTGGTCCGCGCCGGGCTGGGGCTCGACCCGTGGGACGTCTTCCACCAGGGGCTCGCCGAGCGCACGGGGTGGAGCATCGGCACGGTCTCGGTCGCCGTCGGCGCGCTGGTCCTGCTCCTGTGGGTGCCGCTGAGGCAGCGCCCCGGTCTCGGGACGGTCTCCAACGTGTTCGCCGTGGGCCTGACCATGGACGCCACGCTCGCGGTGCTGCCGGACGTGCGCGGCACGCTCGCGCAGGCCGCTCTGCTGACGGCGGGCATCGTCCTCAACGGGATCGCGACCGGCCTCTACATCGCCGCGCGCTTCGGGCCGGGCCCGCGCGACGGCCTCATGACCGGGCTGCACCGGCGGACCGGGCGCTCGCTGCGGCTGGTCCGTACCGGGATCGAGCTCACGGTCCTGGCGGCCGGAGTCCTCCTGGGCGGCACGGCGGGGGTGGGCACGGTGGCGTACGCCCTGGCCATCGGCCCGCTCTCACAGCTCTTCCTCCGCGTCTTCGCCGTCCCGGAGGAAGCCCTCCCGGAGGAAGCCCTCCCGGAGGAGGGGAAGGCCGCGGAACCGGCCCGGGCCGGGGAAGCGCCCGGGGCCCTCGAACCGGCCGGGGCCCCGGCACCGGCCCGGGCCGGGGATCCCGCTCGGGGTTGACCCGCCGGCGCTCCTCCCCGGCCGGTCATCCGACCTGGCGGCGGACCAGCTCGCGGAACGGGCCCGCCGGATCGGCGAGCAGATCGGCGGGCGGGCCCTGCTGGGCGATCCGGCCGTCCGCCATCACGATCACCCGGTCGGCGTCCATGACGGTGGACAGCCGGTGGGCGATCACGATGCGGGTGGCGCGCAGGGCGCGGGTGGATTCGATGACCACGCGCTGGGCCTCGTTGTCCAGGGCGCTGGTGGCTTCGTCCAGGAACAGCACGCGCGGCTTTCCGATGAGGGCCTGGGCGATCATCAGCCGCTGGCGCTGGCCGCCCGAGACGGTGCCGCCGCCGTCGGACAGCACGGTGTGCAGGCCCATCGGCATGGCGTCGATGTCCTCCGCGAGGCCGGCGAGCGCGGCGGCCTCCGCCGCCTCTTCGAGGGAGTACGCACCGGAACCGCGGATGCAGTCGAGGATCGACCCGGAGAACGGCTGCGCGTTCTGCAGGACGACACCGCACTGGCGGCGTACGGCCGCCTGGTCCAGGGCGGCCAGGTCCTGTCCGTCGTACAGCACGCTGCCGGAGACCGGCCGGTCGAAGCCGATGAGCATGCGCAGCAGGGTCGACTTGCCGCACCCGCTGGCTCCGACGACCGCGACGAACTCCCCCGGCCGCACCGCGAACGACACGTCGTCCAGGACGAGCGGGCCGTCGTCGGCGTACCGGTACGAGAGGCCCCGGACCTCGACGGCGCCACTGAGCTCGCCCGGCCGGATGCCCGCGGTCCGCACCTCCGGGTCCGCCTGGAGCAGTGGCTTGACCTGCTCGAACATCGGCTGCACGGCGGCGGCGGAGAGGAGCGCTCCGGTCAGCTGGGTGGCGGAGGCCAGCATCATCGTCACGGCGGTGCTGAAGGTGAGGAACTCGGCCGCCGACATGGTGCCGCGGGCCGGGCCGGCCAGCAGCATGAACATCGCGAGCGTGCAGAGCGGCAGATAGACCGCGTTGAGGACGGTGAGGACGTTCTTGATCCGGCCGATGCGCCGGTGCAGTTCGCGGGTGCGGGCGAACTCCCGCGCCCAGGCCGCGTACGCGAAGCTCTCGGCGGCGGCCACGCGCAGTTTGGGGAGTCCGCGCAGGGTCTGGAACGCCTGGTTGTCGAGCTTGTTGCCGAGCCGGATCAGCCGGCGCTGGTAGCGCAGCTGCCACAGCCCGAGCCCGAGGAAGACGGCGGCGACGCCGAGCAGCATGGCGAGTGCCGCCAGCGCCAGCGGCACGCTGTAGACGAGCAGCAGGACGAGGTTCATCGCGCCGACGGTGCCCGCCTGGAGGGACACCGGGACGACGCCGGACAGCAGGCTGCGGATGGAGCTGATGCCCATGGCCGCGGCGGCGAGTTCCCCGGTGGAGCGGCCCGCGAAGAAGGTCACCGGGAGGCGCAGCAGCCGGTCCCACACGGCCGGTTGCAAGGTGGCCTCGACGCGTCCCTCCATCCGCAGGACGGAGATGTTCTGGAGCAGCATGAAGGCGGCCGAGACCACGCTGGTCGCGATGAGCGCCAGTGCGGTCTGCACGATGAGGCTGTCCTCGGCGTGCGGCACGTACGTGCCGAGCACCCGGCCGGTGGCCACGGGGACGAGCGCGCCGAGGCCGACGGCTCCGAGCCCGCCCAGGACCAGACTGCGCAGGTCCTGGCCGCTGCCGCGGACGCTGAAGCGGACGAGGCGCAGCAGGCCCGGCTTCCCGTCGGGCAGGGGGCGGTAGAACATGACGCCGTGCGGCGCGAAGGCGGCCGCGTTCCCCCGGCGGACGCGCTCGCGGGCGCCGGTTGCCGGGTCGACGGCCTCGTACCGGCCGCGCCGCCAGAGCAGCGCGACGGGTGCCCCGTCGTCCGCGCGCCGGCCCACGAGGGGGCCGGCGTACTCCCGCCACCAGCGGCCGGTGAGCTTGACGGGGCGGGTGCGGACGCGGGAGGCGAGGGCGATGCGTTCGACCGGGTCCGTCCGCGCGGGGCCGGGGGCGCAATCCGTGCTCGTGGGCCCGGTCAGGGCGATGCCCGCTTCGGCGGCCACCAGGCGGCACGCGGCGAAGGTCACGTCGTCGCCCGCGGCGCGGCGCGAGCCCCGGCGGGAGCGGCCGATGGAGTCGAGCAGGTCGCGGTCCGCCTGTGTACGGGCCGCCTCGCCGGCCTCGATGCCGGCAGCGGTGCGGTCCGCGTGGTCGCGCTCGTCCTGCTCGATGCGGCGGTCCAGGGCGGACAGCAGCCGGTACTGCCGGTCCACCATGCCCTGCCACACGCCCTCGTCGACGAGGAGCGTGCCGGCCGCGGCCGCCGCGCCCTCGTACGGCTCGTACGGCTCGTACGGCTCGTACACGGCGCCGTACTGCACGCTGCCCGGCGGTACCTGCATCCAGAGGATGTCCTCGTCGGCGCCGCCCCGGGCGGCGGTGTCCGGGCCGCCCTCCAGCGGCGCCTGGTACAGCACGCGCAGGCCCCGGCCGATGCCGCGGGCGAAGGCGTCCTCGAGCGGGCTGGGCTCCGGCTGCCACGCCCCGGTGTACCCGCCGTGGTCGGCGTACCCGCCGTACCGGCCCGGGTCTGCGCCGTACGCGGGGGCCCCCGGGGCTCCGTACGCCGGCCGGTGCAGCTCGCGCAGTTCGATGCGGCGCAGCAGGCAGCCTTGCAGCGGGCGACCGGTCAGCGTGTGGGCGGGGCCGTCGACCGGGCCGAGCAGCAGCGCCCCCGGCTCCAGCCGGCCGAGGAAGTGCCAGTGGCCCGCCTGCGCGGCGTCGACGGCGAACAGGTCCAGCTCGCCCCGGACGACGAGCCACAGGACGAGCGGCCCTTCCAGGGACAGGCTGCGCAGGCCCGTGCAGTCGACGGCCGAGCCGAGCCCGCCGAGGGCCGCGACGACGGGATCCGGTACGGAGCGGGGCCGGTGGGCCTGTTGCGGGGTCGCCACGTCAGTGCTCCTTGACCAGCCCGGCGTACGCGCCCTGCGCGGCCAGGAGTTGCTCGTGCCGTCCGCGCTCCACGACCGTGCCCCGGTCGAGTACGACGATCTCGTCGCTGTCGCGCACGGTGCTCAGCCGGTGGGCGATCACCACGCAGGCGCAGCCGCGGCGCCGGAGGTTGTCGATGACGATCTGCTCGGTCGCCGCGTCCAGGGCGCTGGTCACCTCGTCCAGGATCATGACGCTGGGACGGCGCACCAGGGCGCGGGCGATCTCCAGGCGCTGGCGCTGGCCGCCGGAGAAATTGCGCCCGTCCTGCTCGACGCGGCTGTGGATGCCGCCGGCCCGGCGCGCGACCACCTCGTACACGGCGGCGTCCTGGAGCGCGGCGATCACGGACTCGTCCGTGACGGAGGGGTCCCAGAGGGCGACGTTGTCGCGGACGGTGCCCTCGAAGAGGAAGACGTCCTGGTCCACGAACGACACGGAGGCGGCCAGCGCGCCGCGCGGGATGTCCTCCAGCCGCATCCCGTCGATGCGGATGGCTCCCTCCCACGGCGTGTAGAGGCCGGAGATCAGGCGGGACACGGTGGACTTGCCGCTGCCGGAGCCGCCGACGAGCGCGATCTGCTGCCCGGGGCCGACCGCGAGCGAGACGCCCTTCAGCAGTGGCGCGTCGAGGGGGCTGTAGCCGAAGGTGATGCCGTCCAGCTCCACGTGGCCCTTGAGCCGGCGGGTGCCGGAGAGCGGCTCGCGCAGGTAGCGGGGGTCCACGGGAAAGTTCTCGACGTCCCGCAGCCGGGCGACGTCGGCGGCGAAGTCCTGGATCCGTCCGGCCACGCCGCCCAGGCGGGCGATCGGGGCGGTGAAGCTGGTCACGAGGGCCTGGAAGGCGACGAGCAGGCCGACCGAGAGGTGCCCCTCCACCGCCCGCAGGCCGCCGATCATCAGGATCAGCGCGCTGTTGAGGGCGGCGAGCGTGGGTGCGACCACGGCCAGCCAGGCGCTGGGGACACCGAGCCGCTGCTGTACGTCGAGGGTGACGGCGTGCTGGCCGGCCCAGCGGCGGAAGAAGGCGTTCTCCCCGCCGGTGGCCTTCATCGTCTCGATGAGCTGGAGGCCGCTGTACGAGGTGTTGGTGAGCCGGGCGCTCTCGGCGCGCAGCTTCTGCGTGCCGGTGGCCCTCACCCGCATCACGATCCGCAGGGCCGCGAGGTTGAGCAGCGCGATGAGCACGCCGACGAGGGTGAGTTGGGGATCGTACGTCCACAGCAGGACCGCGTAGAGCACGACCACGACGGCGTCCACGCCGGCGGCGGCCAGGTCGCGGGCGAGGGTCTCGGCGACCGCGTCGTTGGACTGGAGGCGCTGGACGAGGTCGGCGGGGTTGCGCTGGGTGAAGAAGGCGACGGGAAGCCGCAGCAGGTGGCGCAGGAAGCGGGCGCTGCCGAGCGTCGAGGAGATGATGCGTCCGCGCAGCAGGTTGGCCTGTTGGAGCCAGGTGAGCACGGCCGTGAGGACGAGGGCGGCCGCCATCGCCGTGAACAGCACGCCCAGCAGGGAGCTCTGCGCGCCGATGAGGAACATGTCGATGTACGTGCGGCTGAGCGCGGGCACCGTCGCGCCGACGGCCACCAGCAGGAGGCTGGAGAGCACGGCGGCGAGCATCGTCCCCGAGGTGCCGCGCAGGCGGGCCGGCACGGTGCTCATGACGCCCGGTCCGCGGCCGGTGCGGCGAAAGCGCGGGCCGGGTTCGAAGACGAGCGCGATGCCGGTGAAGGCGGTGTCGAACTCCTCCATGGGGACGAACCGGCGCCCCTTGGCGGGGTCGTTGACGTACGCGCCCCGGCGGCCGATACGCCGGCCGGTGCCCTCGTAGACGACGTAGTGGTTGAACTCCCAGAAGAGGATGGCGGGCGGGCTCAGGCGGGCGAGCGCGGCCAGGTCCATCTGCATGCCCTTGGCGGTCAGCCCGTAGCCGCGGGCGGCCTTCAGCAGGTTGCCGGCGCGGGAGCCGTCGCGCGACACCCCGCAGGCGATGCGCAGTTCTTCCAGGGGTACGAACCGGCCATGGTGGCCGAGCACCATGGCCAGCGCGGCGGCCCCGCACTCCACGGCCTCCATCTGGAGCACGGTGGGGGTGCGCACGGGAGGTGGCGTGCGGCGCGGGGGGCGCTGCCGGCCGAGGGAGGAGGGGGTCACGGGAGCAGCCAATCGACGGGGCGCTGTGCGGGGAGGTGGACGGCTCCGGTCACCGGCGTCGTGGAGTCGAGGGGGTGGGGAGGCCCGTCCGCGGTGGACCAGCGGTAGCCGGAGGCGGTCGCGGAGGACCGCTCGAGCTGCACGAGTACGGCCACGGGATTGCCCTGGCGGGCGAACTGCGCGGCGAGGCGGGCGTCTCCGAGGAAGCCGCCGATCTGCGCCTGCGTCTGGGGCGCCCGCCCGACTTCCTTGACGCGGCCGCGCAGCACGCCGAAGCGCTCCCGGGGGACGGACTGGACGTCCACGTCGACGGAGGCGCCGACGCGGATGTCCGCACCACTGCCCCCGGACACGTACAGCACCGCGACCAACGGCTCGTCCGCGTCGCCGACCCGTTCCAGGACGGCGAGGTCCGCGCCCACCGCCACGACGGCGCCCGTCTTGGCGACGAGGCCCGTCACCCGTCCGCCGGCCACGGCGCGCACGGTCCGTTCGCCTTGCTCGGTGGCGACGTGGAGCAGGGGCGCCCCGGGGGGAAGCAGTTCCCCCTCTTTGGCGAGCACGGTGGTGACCTGTCCGGAGAAAGGACTCTGGAGCAGGTAACTGCCTTGGGCGCGCGTGAGGATTCCGGGTGCGCTCTGCTTTGCGGAAACGGACCCGCCGAATGCCCACACGCCGGCGGCGGCCACGACGAGAACGCTCACGCAGAGCACGAATCTCCCCTGCGGCCGGGCGAACCGCACGGGCAGATCGAGCTCGTCACCGGATTGCAGTTTGGAGAGCGCCTTTCGACGAAACTGCACGGACTCCCCTTCTCACACGGCGGACCCCGGAACGAGAAATACGCTCCGGGGTCCACTCACACGGACATCCGACTCAGAGGCCGGCGACACCGGCGCGCACGCCGGCGATGCCCTCGACCTGGCCGGGCAGGGCCTGCACGCCCTGGACCGTGTGAAGCGAGGTGACCGTGTTCACCACGTGGAAGACGTCGCCGGTCACGGCGCCGAGCAGCCCACCGGAAATGCTGACACCGCCGGAAACCGCGTCCAGCTCGTTGTCGGCGATCTCACGGGTCTCGATGTCGTTACGCATGATGTGCGCACCCTTTCAGTCGTCTGATCATTCTCGGATAACGCGGCCAACCAGGACCCACGCCGGACAGATGAAAGCACGCGAACAACGCACGCAGCGAACCACGTTGAGACCCCTCATGGACGCGGACGAGGACGCACACCACGAACTCTGCGACCATTCCCGCAGATCCCCACACCCCCTCCACAAGATCGAGTAACACATCCGGCGCCCCCGTCGCCCCGCATGCCCAAACAACCCCAAACCACCCCACACATCCACCGAGGATGTAACAGGACCCACCCCCTCCACTTTCACCCGGTGAAGATTCCCGGGAGCGGCATCCGGTGACGGCGCGATCACAATGCGTACGGCCCGCCATCCGCGCGGCTATGGTCGGCCCATGGAACGGGTGCGCAGCAGGGTGATCGTCCACGGCGAGGTGCAGGGGGTGTTCTTCCGCGACTCCTGCCGCCGCACGGCCCTCGAGTACGGCGTGTCGGGCTGGGTCCGCAACCTCCCGGACGGCACGGTCGAGGCGGCCTTCGAGGGCCCCGCGGAGGCGGTGGCCCACCTGATCACCTGGACCCACCAGGGCCCGCCCACGGCCACGGTCACCCGAGTGGAAGTCCACCAGGAACCCCTCGAAGCCCTCGCGACCTTCGAGATCCTGGCCTAACCGGCCGGAAGGCGGCGCCACCGGGGGCGCAGCCCGGGTGCCGACCGCCGGCGTTCGGCATGGCGGACCAAGGCGTCCGGGCCGGCGGCGCGGACCCGCACCGGTGCGCCGACGATGATGCGCCGGGTGCCGGCGAGTGCGGTGCGGTCGAGATGCCGCCGCGCCGGATCGAGGGTGATGTCGGAATAGATCGCCGCGAACCACTCGGCATCGGCGGCACGGCCAAGCGCGAGCGGGCGTGTCCAGGGGGCCTCGTCGTGATCGGGGTTGTCCGCCCGCTCCCTGTCGTCGAGGGCGGTCGTCAACGCCTCGACGGCGAGCCCGTGATCGTCCCACTGCGAGGTGTCGCGCAGGCCCCGGCTCTGCAGGAGTTCGGCGACGGCGTACCAGGCGGATGACGAGCTCCTGATAGGTCACCGCCGTCTGCCGCCCCGCGGCGGCCGTCAACCGGTCGGCCACCCGACGGCGGCTGCGCTCCCGCGCCGCTGCCGACGCTCTCGGAGGGCGCCGCCGCCCGGGGCGGCTCCTCCGCGAGAAGACCCGCCAAGTCATGTTCAGACCAAGGCTGTTTGACGCTTGATGCCGAACGCTTTACCTGTTCGCGAAACGCGCCATTCAAGATCTTGACCCGGCCAACCGGCGCCCGAAATAAGGCGAGTTAGAGCCGAATACGGCCATCCATGCGGGCCGCGAGCGTCCGCACAGCGGACGCGGTGGGGCGAAATCCGGACGCGTTTCGGCCAATACCTGTCGTGTCCATGGCGATCATGAAGATCGCTGGCAACCTCTCCACATCCCCAGCACGACGAGATCGAACGCTCCTCCCGGCCGGCCTCATTCCGGCCGCCGGTTCCACCCCCCACGCACCGAAGGAGTCCGCGTGAAGTCCACGCACCGGCGGAACGCCACCGCCACAGGGGCCCTGCTCGCCGCAGCCGCTCTCCTCACCGTCGGCGTCCAGGCCGGCACCGCCAACGCGCAGCCCGAACCGTCCGCGAACGCGGCCGCCCCCAAGGGCCAGGTCCGCAACCCGGGCGCGCTCCCCGCGCAGCTCACCCCCTCCCAGCGGGCGGAGCTCATAGCCAAGGCGCAGAGCACCACGGCCGCCACGGCCAAGGAACTCGGCCTCGGCCAGCAGGAGAAGCTCCTCGTCCACGATGTGGTCAAGGACCAGGACGGTACCACCCACACCCGGTACGAGCGCACGTACGAGGGACTTCCCGTCCTCGGCGGCGACCTGGTCGTCAGCCGCACCGCGGCCGACCGCACCCAGAGCGTGAGCAAGGCGTCCGAGGCCAAGCTCCAGGGCGTCTCCACCTCCGCCCCCGCCGACGCTCCGGCGGCCGCCTCCGCTAAGGCCCTCGACGCCGCGAAGGCGGCCGGCTCCAAGGCCGACAAGGCCGACGCCGCCCCCCGCAAGATCGTGTGGATGGCGAACGGCGTGCCCACCCTGGCCTACGAGACCGTCATCGGCGGGCTCCAGGACGACGGCACCCCCAACCAGCTCCACGTCGTCACCGACGCCAAGACGGGCGCGAAGCTCCACCAGTGGCAGGGCATCGAGACCGGTGTCGGCAACACCCACTACAGCGGCCAGGTCACCCTCGGCACGTCGAAGTCCGGCGCGAACTTCACCCTGAACGACGCCGGCCGCGGCGGCCACAAGACGTACAACCTCAACCACGGCACCTCGGGCACGGGCTCGCTCTTCAGCCAGTCCACCGACACCTGGGGCAACGGAGCCAACTCCAACGCCGCCACCGCGGGCGCCGACGCCGCCTACGGCGCCGGGGTCACCTGGGACTTCTACAAGAACGTCCTCGGCCGCTCCGGGATCCGCGGCGACGGAGTCGCCGCCTACTCCCGCGTCCACTACGGCAACGCCTACGTCAACGCCTTCTGGGACGACAGCTGCTTCTGCATGACGTACGGCGACGGGACGAACAACAACGACCCGCTGACCTCGCTGGACGTCGCCGGCCACGAGATGTCGCACGGAGTCACCGCCGCCACCGCCGGCCTTGAGTACAGCGACGAGTCGGGCGGCCTGAACGAGGCCACCTCCGACATCATGGGCACGTCCGTCGAGTTCTACGCCAACAACCCGAGCGACCCGGGCGACTACCTCATCGGCGAGAAGATCGACATCAACGGCGACGGCACCCCGCTGCGCTACATGGACAAGCCGAGCAAGGACGGCGGCTCCGCGGACGCCTGGTACTCCGGTGTCGGCAACCTCGACGTCCACTACTCCTCGGGCCCGGCCAACCACTGGTTCTACCTGGCCTCCGAGGGCTCCGGCGCCAAGGTCATAGGCGGCGTGAGCTACAACTCGCCCACCTCCGACGGCCTGCCCGTCACCGGCATCGGCCGGGACAAGGCACAGCTCATCTGGTACAAGGCGCTCACCACCAAGTTCAACTCCACCACGGACTACGCCGGTGCCCGTGCCGGCACGATCGCGGCGGCGACCGAGCTGTACGGGGCCGGCAGCGCCGAGGTCAACGCCGTCACCGACGCATGGGCCGCCGTCAACGTCGGCGCCCGTTCGGGCGGCGGCAACCCGAACCCGGGCAAGGTCTTCGAGAGCACGACCCGGGTGGCCATTCCGGACTCGCCCGGAGCCGCGGTCACCTCGTCGGTCGCCGTCACCGGCGTCACCGGCAACGCGCCGAGCACCCTCAAGGTGGGCGTGAAGATCACCCACACCTACATCGGCGACCTCCAGATCGACCTGGTGGCCCCCAACGGGACCTCGTTCCGCCTGCAGAACTCCTCTTCGGACTCCACGGCGAACCTGGACAAGACCTACACCGTGAACGCCTCGGCCGTGGCGGCCAACGGCACCTGGAAGCTGAAGGTCCAGGACAAGGGCGCCGCGGACGTCGGCACGATCACCGACTTCAAGCTCACCTTCTGACCCGCCGACCGGCCATGGTCTGATGCAGGTGCCCGGAGGCCCCCACGGCTCCGGGCACCTTCACGTCGGGGGCGCCTGCTCATCGGCACGGCGCCCGGTGGCCGGCGGCGGGGGCTGCGCCGGCAGCGTCCAGAAGCGGTCCAGGGTGGTCAGCACGAGTCGGCACACCGCCTCCGGGTCCGCACTGGCCAGGGGTTCGCGGGCGGCGACCGTGCGCATCAGGCCGATCCCGAGCAGCCAGGCCATGGCCAGATCCGCCCGCAGGGCGCCGTCCTGCGAGGGGGCCAGGCCGGCCAGCGCCTTCTGGTACTCCCCGCCCAACTCCCGCAAGGTCGCCGTCGCCTCGTCCCCCCGGCCGACGGACCGCAGGTACACCTCCAGGGAGCGGTCGGCCCCGGGGGCGCTGCGCGTGAGCATCGAGCGCAGGGCGGTCTCGAAGAGGTCCTCCGGCGCGGTCGTGTGCAGCTGTTCCAGGCCTCCCTGGGCCACGACCTCGGTCAACAGCCCGTGTTTGGACCCGAAGTAGCGGAACAGGAGCGCCTGGTTGGCACCGGCGCGCTCGGCTATCGCCCTGACCGTCGTGCGCTCGTAGCCCCGCTCCGCGAACAGCTCGGCGGCGGCTTCGAGCAGCCGCGACCGGGTGGCGGCGGCGTTGCGGGGGCGTTCCACGGGCTGCGCTTCGGCGGATTCGTCCACGCTGTCGTCCTCTCGGAAGGCCCGTCAGGATAACGGCCACAAAGCGTCGTTGACCGCCCGAATGGCCCGTCCTAGGTTGTAAGCAGCTGCTTACACCCCAGGGAGACCGACGTGACGAGCACCGGCACCGCCCCCCTCGCCTACCCCTTCAACACGGCCGAGGGCCTCCTGCTCGCCGAGGAGTACGAGCGCCTCCGCGACCGGCCCGGCCTGTTACGCGTGCAGATGCCGTACGGCGAGCCGGCCTGGCTGGTCACCCGCTACGCGGACGCCCGCCTCGTCCTCGGCGACACGCGCTTCAGCCGTGCGGCGGCCGCCGCCCACGACGAGCCCCGGCAGGCCGAGGGCCGCACCGACAGCGGGATCCTGGGCATGGACCCGCCGGACCACACCAGGCTGCGGTCCCTGGTGGCCAAGGCGTTCACCGTCCGGCAGGTCGAGAAGCTCCGCCCGCAGGTCCGCGCGCTCACCGCGGAGCTGCTCGACGAACTGGAGGCGGCCGGTCCGCCGGTCGACCTCGTCGACCGCTTCGCCCTGCCCGTGCCGGTGGCCGTGATCTGCCGCCTGCTGGGCGTGCCGGTCGAGGACCGGCCGCGGTTCCGGGTGTGGAGCGACGCGGCGCTCTCGACCAGCTCGCTCACGGCCGAGGCGTTCGAAGCCAACCTCGAGGAGCTGCGCGCCTACATGGCGGGGCTGATCGAACTGCACCGCCGGGACCCGCAGGACGACCTGATGACGGCGCTCATCGAGGCCCGGGACGCCGACGGCGACCGCCTCTCCGAGCCGGAGCTCGTCGACCTGTGCGTGGCGGTCCTGGTGGCCGGGCACGAGACCACGGCCTCCCAGATCCCCAACTTCGTCCTCACCCTGCTCGACCACCCTGAGCAGCTCGCGCTGCTGCGACGGGACCCCGCGCTGATCTCCCGGGCGGTGGAGGAGCTGCTGCGGTTCGTACCGCTGGGCAGCGGGGCGGGCCAGGCCCGCTACGCCACCGAGGACATCGAGGTCGGCGGCACCCTCGTCCGGGCCGGGGACCCGCTGCTCGTCGCGATCGGCGCAGCCAACCGCGACGCGCTGCGCTTCGCGGCCCCCGGGGTCCTCGACATCCGGCGCCCCTCCCACCAGCACCTCGGATTCGGCCACGGCGTCCACCACTGCCTGGGCGCCCCGCTGGCCCGCATGGAGCTCCAGGAGGCCCTCGGGGCGCTGCTGGTGCGCTTCCCCGGGCTGAAGCTCGCCGGGGACGTCACCTGGAAGACCGAGATGCTGGTGCGCGGGCCGCGCGTCATGCCGATCGGGTGGTGAGCGACGTGACGTGGACCGTACGGATCGACGCCGGCCTGTGCCTGGGTTCGGGCATCTGCGCGGGAACGGCCCCCGAGGTGTTCGCGCTCGAGGACGACCACGCCCGGCCGCGCACCGACCGGGTCGCCGCGCAGGAGCGGATCCTGGAGGCCGCCGACATGTGCCCGGCGCAGGCCATCACGGTGCACGACGGCACCTCCGTGATCGGCCCCCGCCCCGACTGAACGGGCAAACGATCAAGGGCCGTTCCAGATCACTCTGAAACGGCCCTTGAAATGCGACTCTCTCGAGTCGGGACGACAGGATTTGAACCTGCGACCCCTTGACCCCCAGTCAAGTGCGCTACCAAGCTGCGCCACGTCCCGGCACACGCTGACCTGGGGTTTCCCCTGGGTGAACGCGCACGAGAACGATACCGCACTTCGCGGGGTGGTCGCGCGCACCTTTCGCGGGATCCGGGTGGGCTTGACCTCAAGCGGGCTTGAGGTTGCACGATCGGTGCATGACACAGGCAACCGCGGACACGGGGTTCCGCTACGACGATCTGGGCCGGCTCATCGCGCTCATGACCGGGGCCGAGAAGCACGCGCCCGCCGCGCATTCCACGCTCGATGTGCTGTGGGTGCTCTACGACCGGGTGCTGCGCGTGGAGCCCGGGGGCGCCCAGGAGCCCGGGCGGGACCGGTTCCTGCTCTCCAAGGGGCACGGGCCGATGGCGTACTACGCCGTGCTCGCCGCCAAGGGCTTCTTCCCCCGGGACTGGCTGCGCGGGTTCGGCTCGTACGACTCGCCCCTCGGGCACCACCCGGACCGCACGCTGATCCCGGGGGTGGAGATCGGCAGCGGCTCGCTCGGGCACGGGCTGCCGCTCGCGGTCGGCAGTGCGCTCGGGCTGCGGGCGCAGGGGCTGGAGGACCCGGCGGTGTGGGTGCTGATCGGCGACGCGGAGCTCGACGAGGGCAGCAACCACGAGGCCATCGCCTACGCCGGCGCCGCCGGGCTGGAGCGGCTGCACACCGTGGTGATCGACAACGACTCCGCGACCCACGGCTGGCGCGGCGGGATCGCCTCCCGCTTCGAAGCCGCCGGCTGGTCGGCGGTGACCGTCGACGGCCGGGACCACGAGGCGTTGCACGCCGCCTTCACCACACCGCATCCGGGCCGGCCGCACGCCGTCGTCGCCCGTGTCGAGAAGAAGCAGTAGAGGGGTTGACCGTGGACAACATGCGGGAGCGGTTCGTTTCCGTCACTTCGCGCGCGCTCGACGAGGACCCGCGCCTCGCGCTCGTGCTCGCCGAGATCACCATGGACGGGTTCCGGCCCGACCAGCAGCGCCACCCGGAGCGGGTGATCAACGTCGGGATCCGGGAGCAGCTGCTCATCGGGGTCGGCGGAGGGCTGGCGCTGACCGGCCTGCGGCCGATCGTGCACACCTTCGCCAGCTTCCTGGTGGAGCGGCCGTTCGAGCAGGTCAAGCTGGACTTCGGGCACCAGGGCACGGGCGGGGTCCTGGTCAGCGCGAACGCCAGCTACGACTGGCCGGCCGGCGGGTACACCCACATGGCGCCGGGCGACGTGGCCCTGCTGGACACGCTCGACGGCTGGACGGTCCACGTTCCGGGACATCCGGACGAGGCCGAGGCGCTGCTGCGCCACGCCTACGCGGCCGGGGACGACAAGGTCTACGTCCGCCTCTCGCAGCAGTCGAACGCCGCCCCGCGGCCGGTGGACGGCGCGGGCTTTCGGACCGTACGGGAGGGGGGTCCCGGCGCCGCCGTCGTCGTCGCCGTCGGACCTCTGCTGGACAACGTGCTCGCCGCGACGGAGGGGCTGGACGTGAGCGTGCTGTACGCCACCACCGTGCGGCCCTTCGACGACGCGGCCCTGCGCGAGGCGGTCGGCCGGGGCCGGGCCGAGGTCGTCCTGGTCGAGCCGTACCTGGCCGGCACCTCCACCGCGGCCGCCGCCGAGGCACTGTCGCAGGTCCCGCACCGGATCCTCGGCCTCGGCATCGGGCGCGCCGAGCTCCGCCGCTACGGCACGATGGACGAGCACACCGCCGCGCACGGTCTGGACCCGCACTCCCTCCGCCGGCGGATCGACGCCTTCCTCCAGGGCGTGTCCCGCTAGGGAGTGTCCGCAAGGTCCGGGTGGGCCGCGGCCAGGCGTGCGGGGGCCGCCTGGAGCCAGGAGTCGATCAGGATCGCGCGCAGCTCGGCGGCGCTCTCCAGCGCCGGGAGCCGGACCCGGAGCCACGCGTAGTTGTCGTCGTGGCCCGCCCGGACGAAGAACTTCTCCGGCTCGGCCGCGATCAGCTCCGCGCGGTCCTCCTTCGGGCACTTCACCCCGATCGAGGCGTCGTCCTCACCGAGCGCGGCGAAGATCTTCCCGGCCACCCGGAACGTGGGCATGCCCCACGCGAGCTTCTCGCTGCTGTCCGGGAGCGACAGCGCCGTCGTACGGACGTCCTCGGCGGTCACGGCCATCGCGGGACTCCTCTCCCCACCACCGGTCGGGCACCGGCCTGGTGTCGTCGACCGTAGCGCCGGCCACTGACAACCGCCCCCGGGCGCCGGCTCGGCCCGTGCCCCCGCCCCGCCCCGCCCCGCCCCGGCCTCAGCCCTCCCGCATCCCGTCCTCCCGCGCATGGATGATCTCCACCAGCTCCGCCGCCAGGGACTTGGCCGTCGCCAGCCCCTGCGTCCCCCAGCGGCGCGGCTCCACGTCCACCGCGCACACCGTGCCCAGGACCACCCCCCTCCGGTCGGTCAGCGGCGCGCCCACGTACGAGCGGACCCCGCTCTCGTCCACCACCGCGTTTCCCGCGAAACGCGCGAAGTCGCGCACGTCCTCCAGCACCAGCGCCCGGCGCCGCACCACCACGTGCGGGCAGTACCCGTGGTCCCGGGGCAGCACCCGCGCCGGGTACCCGCTCGCCGGGGCGTCCGGCGCGTGGTGCAGCCCGGCGAAGAACTGCCGTTCCTCGCCGATGAAGTTGACCCCCGCGTACGGGGCCGCCAGTACGTCGGCGACCTGCCGCGCGAAGGCGTCGAGCTCGCTGTCCGCCCGTTCCCCCAGGCCCAGTTCGCGCAGTCGGACGGTGCGCGCGGGCGCCTCCCGGTCCACCGGCGTGAGCAGCAGGTGCCCGGTCGACTCGTAGTAGGTCATCTCGGTTCTCCCCTGTCCGGATTCCATGGTTGCGCCGGGTCCGTCGCCGCCGTGAAGAGCAGGTGGTGCACCAGGGCGGCCAGCGCGCCCGTCCCCGAGCTGGTCAGCCGCGCGTCGCACCGTACGACCGGCACCTCGGGCCCGAGCCCCACCGCCTCCCGGACCTCCCCGGCCGTGTAGCGGTGGCCCCCGTCGAACTCGTTGACGGCGACGATGAACCCGATGCCGCGGCGTTCGAAGAAGTCCACGGCCGGGAAGCAGTCGTCGAGCCGGCGCGTGTCCGCGAGGACCACCGCGCCGAGCGCGCCCGCGCACAGCTCCTCCCACAGGAACCAGAACCGCTCCTGCCCCGGCGTCCCGAAGAGGTACAGGACGTGCCGCTCGTCCAGGGTGATCCGCCCGAAGTCGAGCGCGACCGTCGTCGAGGTCTTCGCCTCGACCCCGTCGAGCGGGTCGGGGCCCTCGCTCAGTCCGCTGAGCAGCTCCTCCGTGCACAGCGGCTCGATCTCGCTGACCGCGCCCACGAAGGTCGTCTTGCCCGCCCCGAACCCGCCCGCGACCAGGATCTTCAGCGTCGCGGGCAGGACGGGGGCGGGACGGGTGTCACAGTCGTCGGCGTAAGCCATCGAGCACCGCCCGGAGCAGGTTCTGGTCGTCGGCGGCGACGTATCCGCCGCCGGGGAACCGCGGGGCCTGCGCCGTGACGGCCCCGGATTCCATCAGGTCGGACAGGAGCACCTTCACCACCACCGCCGGCAGCCGCAGCTGTCCGGCCACCTCGGCGACGGTGACGGCCGCGGAGCCCGCGCACAGGCGCAGCGCGAGCGTGTGCTCGGCTCCGAGCGGTCCGCGCGGCCGCACGCCCGTCGCGGTCACCAGGGACAGCAGGTCGAGTGCGGCGGCCGCGCGGGTCCGCCCGCCGCTGGCCGTGTACGGGCGCATGACCCGGCCGGCCGAATCGTCGAGCCAGGGCGTGTCGCGCGGGGCCCCCATCCCGTACGCGGCGCGGGCGCGCATCACTCCGGGTCGCCGACGGGTCGCCGCGGGGGGGCCGCGAGGTACGGCCGGACGCTCTTGACCAGCATCGCCATCTCATAGCCGAGCACACCCGCGTCGGCCTCCCGGTCGGCCAGGACCGCGAGGCAGGTGCCCACCCCGGCGGCCGACACGAAGACGAGTGCGGTGTCGAGCTCGACCACCACCTGCCGGACCTCCGCCCCGCCCCCGAACCGGGATCCGGCGCTCCGCCCGAGCGAGTACAGCCCGGAGGCCAGGGCCGCCAGGTGGTCGGCGCTGTCGCTGTCGAGGCCGTGGACGCAGCTGACGAGGCCGTCGGCGGTGAGGAGGACCGCGCTGCGCGTGTAGGGGACCCGCTGGACCAGGCCGCTGAGCAGCCAGTCCAGGTCCGAGAGCCGACTGGTCTTCGTCGCCGCTTCGCCGCCCATGGTGGTGCGCTCCTTGCCGAGGTGAGAGGTCGGGGTCATGGCTGGTTCTCCGACTGGGCGAGGCCGAAGCCCCGTTGGAAGGCGGCCATCAGGCCCGGGTCGTGCACGGGTTGTTCGGGTGTGTCGGCCGGCCTCGGGGCGGGGGCGTCCCGCAGCTGCGGGGCGACGTGGTGCTGGGCCCGTCGCCGGGGCAGGATCGGCCGGTCGGGATCCGTCCTGGCGGACGGTACGGAGGCCACCACCGTGGCCGGCGGTACGGGCGGTACGGGCGCGGGCGGCGGGGCCGCCCAGGCCCGCGCGGCCGGCTCCGGCGCCCGCGGTGCCTGCGGTGCCCGCGGTGCCCGGGGCTGCGGCATCGGCTGCGGCACCGCCACCCGTACGGGCTCCAGCGGGGGCATCGCGCCCCCGTCGCCGGTCCCCCACGAGGTGGCCCGGGAGCCCCCGAGCGCATCGGCGGCGCTCGGCGCCTCCGCCCCCAGCAGCTCCTGCGGCAGCACCAGCACCGCGAGCACGCCGCCGTAGATGTTGGACTTGAGCTCGACGGCGATCCCGTGCCGCCGGGCCAGCGCCGACACCACGAACAGGCCGATCCGCCCGTCGGCGAGCAGGTGGCGGACGCTGACCTGGTCGGGGTCGACGAGCAGCGCGTTCATGCGGTGCTGCTCCGCGGCCGACATGCCCAGCCCGCGGTCCTCCACCTCGACGGCGATGCCCGCGGTGACCCGCTCGGCGCGCAGCACCACGTCGGTGTCGGGGGCGGAGAACACCGTGGCGTTCTCGACCAGTTCGGCCAGCAGGTGCACGACGTCGGCGACGGCGTGGCCCCGTACGGTGCCGCCCGCCGGGGGCACCACCTTGACCCGCGTGTACTGCTCGACCTCCGCGACGGAGGAGCGGAGCACCTCGCTCAGGTCGATGGGCCGGGTCCACTGGCGCCGGGAGGCGGCGCCGCCGAGCACGGCCAGGTTCTCGGCGTGGCGGCGGATCCGGGTGGCGAGGTGGTCGACGTGGAAGAGCTCCTTGAGGAGGTCGGGGTCCTCGACCGTGTCCTCCATCTCGTCGAGCAGCGAGATCTCCCGGTGCACGAGGGACTGGAGCCGGCGCGCGAGGTTGACGAAGACCTCCACCTTGCGGTCGCTGTCGGACGGCGCGGCCGGGCCGGCCAGCCGCACGAGGGTTGTGTGCGCGTGTTCGCGGGCGCCGCGCAGCTCCTGGGAGAGCAGCCAGAACTCGTCCACCCGGTCCGCGTCGGTGCCGGGCGGCGGCGCCGTCGGGCCGCCGCGGACGGGGCGTACCGGCGGCTCGCCCCGCTCCAGCCGTTCGGCGGCCGTCCGCAGCTCCTGGCGTCCGCGCACGCTGGAGCGGCGCAGGGCCTCGCAGCGGTCCCGGACGGCCTTGGCGGAGCGCTGCGCCCCGAGGAGGGCGGCGGTGAGCGCTCCGACGACGAGCAGCGCGCAACCCGCGAGGACCGGCCACAGCCGGGCGTCCCGCTCCCCCGCGCCGCCGCCCAGCTGGAGGGTGAAGATCACCGCGGCGGCCCCGCTGAGCCCGGCGGCGAGCGTGGGCAGCAGGGCCGCGCGGACCAGCTGGGGGCGTATCTGCCGGACGGGACCGGTGGCGGCGTGTCTCGACGGGGCGTGGCGGGCGGCGCGGAGTCCGGACATCGGCGTCCTCTACGTGGGGCCCGGGCCCCCGAGGTGCCGGGGCCCGGTGTGGATCACGGTGTTGATCACCGGATACCCACGCTAGACCGCACAATCCCGCCGCTGACAGCCAGTTGGGGAACTTCGGCGGGGTGCTTCCCGCTCCCGGTGGAGCGCTCGTACGACAGCCCGAATCCGCCGGGGCGCGCACGCGCGGCGGCCCTGCCGGGGGCGCACCACCCCCGGCTGCCGGAACACCGCCTACGAGCCGACGGCCTCCGGTTCTTCGTGCGCGGCGGCCGCGGGACGCGCGGCGGTGACCGGCCGGGAGGACGCCGGCGGTACGGGCGGGGCCGAGGCCACGAACGGGCGCCACCACGCCTCGCTCGGGGCGTCCGCGTCGCCCGGCTCGAACGGCTGGCCCGGGATCGGCAGCGCGATCGCCGCCCCGGTGGCCTCCGCGGCGGCCACGGTGCCCTCGCCCGGCTCGTCCCACGGGTGCAGCGCCAGGTTGAAGGTGCCCCAGTGGATCGGCAGCATCGTGCCGTGCGGGATCCCGCCCTGGAGGTCGAGGTGGGCCTGCATGCCCTCCTCGGGAGTCATGTGGATGTCGGGCCAGTACTCCGAGTACGCACCGATCTGGATCATGGTGGCGTCGAAGGGGCCGTGCGCCGCGCCGATCTCCGCGAACCCGGGGAAGTACCCGGTGTCGCCGCTGTGGAAGATCCGGTGCTCGTCACCCGCGACCACCCACGAGGCCCACAGGGTGTTCTGCTGGTTGCGCAGGCCCCGACCGCAGAAGTGCCGTGCGGGGGTCGCGGTGAGCGA
Organism: Streptomyces sp. NPDC001194; assembly: GCF_042896985.1. Taxonomy (NCBI): domain Bacteria; kingdom Bacillati; phylum Actinomycetota; class Actinomycetes; order Kitasatosporales; family Streptomycetaceae; genus Streptomyces; species Streptomyces sp. NPDC001194. The sequence goes on from NZ_JBIAXU010000018.1 coordinate 41,947, forward strand.
GAGCCCGGCTACCTCCGTGGCCTCGTTCCAGTCGAGCTCGCGCAGCCGGTCCGGTGACACGCCCCAGCGCTCGAGGTGGGCGCCCACGCCGAGCGGCACGGCGAAGACCGTGTCCGTCCCGGCCAGCTCCTTGATCGTCGGCAGGTCGAGGTGGTCGTAGTGGTCGTGCGAGATCACCACGACGTCGACCGGCCCCAGCGAGGCCAGCGGTACCGGCGCGGGGTGCAGCCGCTTGGGACCGGCGAACGGGAACGGGGAGCACCGCTCACCCCACACCGGGTCGAACAGCACCCGCCGCCCGTCGATCTCCGCGAGCACGCCCGAGTGCCCCATCCAGGTCAGGCGCAACCCGCTCACCGGCGGCTTCGCCAGCTCGGCGAGGGTCGTCGGATACACGGGGATCGGCGCGCCGGGGTTGCGCCGGGTCCGCTGCTCCTTGTGGAAGTAGATCTTGGCGAACTCCATCATGGAGCCGGAAGGCCTGGTCCGGGCCCCGACCGGGTTCTGGAAGACGCCGTCGGCGAAGTTCGGCGAGCGCCGGATCCGCTCCAGGCGGGCGCCGGACGGATCCGCGCCGAAGGCTTCGGGCCGCAGGGCGCGCAGCCGGGGACGCAGGGGACGGGAGCCGGTCAAAGCGCCTCCTGGGAGGGTGGGGCGGATGGTCGTGAGGCCGTACGGAATACCGGTCTACCACCATGCCAACGCGCACCGGCCCCGAAGGATTCCGCCGCGCGCCCCCGTTCTCGCGCCGCCTGCACGACCGCCCCGCTCGCCGCCTCCGGGGCGCCCTCGCGGCCGGCCCCCACCACGGCCCCCACTCCCGCCGGACCGTTCCCCCGCCCCGCCCCCGCGCGCTACAGCGGCAGCAGGTCCGGACGCTTCGCCTCCACGTGGTCCCCCGAGGACTCCCCGCGCAGCCGCCGCCCGATCCACGGCACCAGGTACTCCCGCGCCCACTGGATGTTGTCCCGGGTCACGTCCACCGAGCCGCGCGGCTGTTGGGGCGGCCACGGCTGGTCGGGATCGGTCGGCACCTCCAGCCCCAGCACCTGGGCGGCGCGCAGCGCGACCCGGGTGTGCCCCTCCGGTGAGAGGTGCAGCCGGTCGTCGTCCCAGGCCCGCCGGTCCTGTACGGACTTCAGCGACCAGAGGTCGAGCACCGGGCAGTCGTACCGGTCGGCGATGGCGCGCACGTGCGCGTTGTACGTCGCGATCTTGCCCCGCAGGTGCTTGAGGACCGGGACGCCCCGGGTGTCGAAGCCCGTGGTGATCATGACCTGGCCGACGGCCCCGGAGAGGTCGGCGACCGCCGCCTCGAACCGCTCGGCCGCGTCGTCCGGGTCGCTGCCGGGCCGGATGATGTCGTTGCCGCCCGCGCAGAAGCTCACCAGGTCCGGTGCGAGCTCCTTGGCGCGGGGGACCTGCTCGGCCACGATCTGGTCGAGGAGGCGTCCCCGCACGGCCAGGTTCGCGTACCGGAACTCGTTTTCCTCGCGCTGATCGGCCAGGAGTACGGCCAGCCGGTCCGCCCAGCCGAGAAAGGTCCCCCCGGGTCCCGGGTCCCCCACGCCCTCGGTGAAGCTGTCCCCGATCGCCGCGTACGAGCCGATGGTCTTGAGTGTCGTCGTCGTCGCTGCCACGAGAACACATCCTTCACCCCGGTGCGTGACCTACGCCACCGTAGGCAGGGGTTGACGGCCCGTGATCTATACCACCTGGTCGGTACGGAATAACAGTGCGTGAGGCCGGGACCCCCCTCGGGTCCCGGCCTCACGGGTCCGGCCGCCTCTCCGACGGCGGGAGCCGTCAGATGCTCACGCCCTTCGAGCGGAGGTAGGCCAGCGGGTCGATGTCCGAGCCGTAGGACGGCCCGGTGCGGATCTCGAAGTGCAGGTGCGGGCCGGTCGAGTTGCCGGTGGAACCGGAGAGGCCGATGGTCTGGCCGCCGGTGACGCTCTGGCCGACCGAGACGGAGAGCTGGGACAGGTGGCCGTACTGGGAGTACTTGCCGTCCGCGTGCCGGATGACGACCTCGTTGCCGTACGCACCGCCCCAGCCCGCGGAGACCACCGTGCCCGCGCCGACGGCGCGGACGGTGGTGCCGGAGCTCGCGATGAAGTCGACACCGGTGTGGTAGCCGCTGGACCACATGGCGCCGGGGGTCTTGTACTGGGTGGAGATGCCGCCACCGCCGACGGGGGCGACGAAGCCCGCGGCGCTCACCGCGGCGGCGGACTTGGCGGCGGTGCTCTTCTTGGCGGGAGCGGCGGCGGGGGCGGGGGCCGCCGCGGCGTCCGCGGAGCCCTTCCCCTTCGAGGCCGATCCTGCGGCCGGGTCCGCGGCCGAGGACTTCTTCGCCGGGGCCGGGGCCGCCTTCTGCGCGGGAGCCGGGGCCGCCGCGCCCTTCGCGTCGAGGGTCAGCTTCAGCCCGGGGTGGATCAGGGAGGGGTCGGCGCCGACGGCCTCGCGGTTGTCGGCGTACAGCTGCTGCCAGCCGCCCGAGAGGTGGCGGTCCTGGGCGATCTTGGAGAGGTAGTCCCCCGGCACGACGGTGTAGACGGCCGAAGTGGCGGGCGAGCCCTGCGCGACGGCGGCCGGCGCGGCCTGCGGCGCCGCCGGAAGCTGCGGCGCCTGCACGGGTGCGGCCGCGGGTGCGCCGGCCGGGGCTCCGGCCGCCTGGGCGCCGGCGGCACCCAGCAGCGGCAGCGCGAGGGCCGCACCGCCGGTGCCCGCGACGGCGAAGCCGCGCGCCACGGAACGGGACTTGGGACGTCGGTGCTTACCCTTTGCAGGCATGGCGAATTCCTCTCCGTCGCCTGCGAGGTGAGCTGTCGGGTTCGGACTGGAGATGTCCGGCCGTCCGTGAACAGAACATGAACGGCTTCACCCCGAGCTGTTCCGATGCGAATGATCGGGAACAGCGGCCTACCTGGTTCCCCCGCTCCTGCCGCGCGCGTGAATAGTCGGGTGCGGTTTCCGGACGGCGGCAGGATTCGGCGGTCCATCCGGATCGATCGCGAAGGTAATCGAGTTGAGCCACACCGAACAAGCCACGAATTTCCTGACGGATTCACAGAACCGGGAATCCGCCGGAATTCCGGTCACCCTCCGTCCATTCCGCCGCGCCAACAACCCCTCCGGCCGGGCCATTCGGCTTTGACGATCAGGCACTCACGGTCACCGTATGATCTGGCTCACGGGGCCCCGCCCGATCTCGCCTCCGGTTATGGCAAGTTGGCCCCAAGTAGTGTAATTCGGGCACACCACGACGATGCGGAGGAGTTCCCGTGACCCAGCAGATACCCCGGCCCCCGCGGACGGAGCCCGTACCGGAGCCCGAGCTCTCGGGAGTGCGCAACTTCCGTGACGTGGGCGGCCTCCCGACCGCCGACGGGCGGAGGGTCAAGCCGGGAAAACTGTTCCGTAGCGGACATCTGGCACATGCCACCGAAACCGATGCAGAGTTCCTCGAGTCGCTCGGCCTGCACACCATCTTCGATTTCCGCAACAACGCCGACCACGCTTTGGAGGGGGCCGACGTCGAGCTCCCCGGCGTTCGGAACGTCAACATCCCGCTGTCGGATCCGGCCGACGGGAGGGAATTCTGGAAGATGGTCCGCGACGGCGACGTCGAGCAGCTCCGCGGGCTCCTCGGCGACGGAAAAGCCGCCGCCCGGATGGCCAACTCGTACCGCACGATGATCGAGGAGCGCACCGCCGAGCACGGCCGGGTCCTGCGCGCCCTCGCCGAGGACAGCGTTCCGGCGCTCATGCACTGCGCGGCCGGCAAGGACCGGGCCGGCCTGTCGATCGCCGTCACCCTGCTCGCGCTGGGCGTCGGGCGGGAGGCGATCGTGGCGGACTACCTGGAGTCCAACGCCCCGCACCGCCGCTACCGCGTGCGCCGCGGCAGCGATGCGCCCGAGGCCCGCTCCCCCGAGGTGATGGAGCTGCTCTCGCCGCTGTTCGACGCCCGCGCCGAGTACCTGGCGGCCGCCTTCGACGCCATCGACGGACACTGGGGCGGGGTCGACCGGTACCTCGCCGAGGGCCTCGGACTCACGCCCGAGACCCTCGGCCGGCTGCGGGACCGGCTGCTCGACTGAGCCGGCCCCCGACGGGAAGCGGGCCGTCAGCCTCCGCCGACGGCCTGCTTCACCAGGGTCCTGCCGAAGTCCCACATCAGGGCGCCCCCGCCGTGCGCCTCGTCCATGACCTCGCGGAAGGCCGCGACGAACCGGTCGACGTCCCCTTCGTCCACGATCAGCGGCGGGATGAGCTTGATGACCTCCAGGTGGTCGCCCGACACCTGCGTCAGGATCCGGTGCTTCTGCAGCAGCGGCACCACGACCATCTGCGCGAAGAGCCCCTTGCGGGCCGCCTGGAGCATGGTCCACCGGCTGCGCAGCCCGAGCGAGGACGGCCGCCCGAACTCGATGCCGATCATCAGGCCGCGCCCGCGCACCTCGTGGAGCAGCTCGTACTCGTCCACGAGCGCCGCGAGCCGCCCGCGCAGCAGGTCGCCCATGGCGCGCGCGTTCGCGACCACCGACTCGTCCTCCATGACGGAGAGCACCGCCAGCCCGGCCGCCATCGCCTGCGCGTTGGAGCCGAAGCTGGCGGAGTGCACGAGCACCCGGTCCATCGACGAGTAGACCTTCTTGAAGATCCAGTCCTTGCCCAGGGTCGCACCCACCGGTACGTAACCGCCCGAAAGGGCCTTGGCCACGCACACCAGGTCCGGCTCCACGCCCGTCTCGTGCTGGTACGCGTAGAAGTCACCGGTCCGGCCGAGGCCCGTCTGCACCTCGTCCGCGATCAGCAGGGCCTTGTGGCGGTGCAGCAGCTCCTGCGCCGCCCGCAGGAATCCCGGCGGGGCCGCGAGCACCCCCTTGCCCTGGATCGGCTCCACGACGAAGGCGGCGACGTCGCCCCGTTTCAGTTCCCGCTCCAGGGCCGCGAGGTCCCCGAGGGCGATCTTCGTGTCGGGCAGCAGCGGCGCGAACCCGTCCCGGAACCCGCCCTCCCCGTTGACCGACAGCGAGCCCGTCGTCAGGCCGTGGAAGGCGTGGTCGCAGTAGAGGACCCTCGGCCGCCCCGTGGCGTAGCGAGCGAACTTCAGGGCCGTCTCCACCGCCTCGGTGCCGCTGTTGCCGAAGAAGACCCGGTCCAGGTGCGGGCTGTACGAGAGCAGCTTCTCCGCCAGCAGCCCGGGCAGCGGCTGGCAGTCGAAGCGGGTCAGGTCGGCGAGCTGCGCGTCCAGTACGTCGTGCAGCGCCCGGCGGACGACCGGGTGGTGGCGGCCCAGCCCCATGACCCCGAACCCGGCCAGCATGTCCAGGTAGTCGTTGCCCTCGGCGTCCCAGAAGTGCGCGCCCTCGGCCCGTACGTAGACCTTGTCGAAGCCGATCGTGTGCAGCATCCGGGGCAGCTGGTGGTTGAGGTGGCGCGTGTGGAGCTCGTACCGTTCCCCGCCCCGCTCGTCCAGCAGGGCGCGGAGGTCGAAGCCGGTCACTGCTTCTCCCGGTTCCCCGTGACCGTCTCGCGGGCGGCGCGCAGGGATTCCTTGAGGGAGCCCATCGTGGCGAGGACGGCGGTGGGCTCGTAGCCGCAGTGCGCCATGCAATTCGCGCAGCGCGGGTCCTTCCCGCGGCCGTACTTGCTCCAGTCGGTCTCCTCGATCAGCTCCCGGTACGTCGGCACGTAGCCGTCGCTCATCAGATAGCAGGGGCGCTGCCAGCCGAAGAGGGAGTAATTCGGAATGGCCCAGGCGGTGCAGGCGAAATCCGCCTTGCCCTCCAGGAAGTCGAGGAACAGCGGGGAGTGGTTGAGCCGCCAGCGCCTGCGGTTTCCGCCCGCGAAGGCCTTCTTGAAGAGCTCCCGGGTCTGCTCGACCCCCAGGAAGTGTTCCTGGTCGGGGGCCTTTTCGTAGGCGTAGGCGGGCGAGATCATCATTTCGTCGACCTTGAGGTCGTCATTGAGGTAGTTGAGCACCTCGATGATCGTCTGCGGGGTGTCGGTGTTGAAGAAGGTGGAGTTGGTGGTGACCCGGAACCCGCGCTTCTTCGCCTCCTTGATGGCGGCGACCGCCTCGTCGAAGACGCCCTCCTTGGCCACCGACTCGTCGTGGCGTTCGCGCAGCCCGTCGATGTGCACCGCGAAGGCGAAGTACGGGGACGGGGTGAACTTCTCGATCTTCTTGCGCAGCAGCATCGCGTTGGTGCACAGGAACACGTACTTCCGCTTGGCCACCAACTGCCGGACGATCTCGTGGATCTGCGGGTGCATCAGGGGCTCGCCGCCCGCGATGGACACCATCGGCGCGCCGGACTCCAGGACGGCACCGACCGCCTGGGCCACCGGCATGCGCTGCTTGAGCACGCCCGCCGGGTGCTGGATCTTCCCGCACCCCTCGCACGCCAGATTGCAGGCGTAGAGCGGTTCCAGCTCGACGATCAGCGGGAACTTCTCACGCTTGCGGAGCTTCTGTTCGAGAAGATACGTCCCGACCCTGATGGACTGTCGCAGTGGCATGGCCATCTGGCTCACCTCCTGGGGAGCAGCAAAGAACGGTGCCAGTCATAAAACGCGGGCAGTACGGCACGCAATACGCGGAAGGCCGATATTCCACCGCGGAGCGTGCCGATGCGGACGAGCTCATGCTCCGGAGCGTCCACGATCACCCGTACGGCCGCAACCGGACGGTTCCAGCCATCGTCGGCGGCCCCGGTGGCCGTCCACAGGGTGGCCGCGGACTCCATGTCGACCGCGATGGCGCCGGTGGCGCGCAGCTCGGCGCGTTCCTGGCCGCGGACGACGTGGTCGGATCCGGTCAGTGCTCCGGTGTGCACGGTCCGGCCCGGAGCGGCCCGGGCCAGCGCCTCGGCGAGCAGGGCGGTGCCGGCGCACGTGACGGTACCCCGCGGGTCCCGGGTCTCCTCGGCGACGACGAGGTCGCCGGGGCTCATGCCGGGGACCAGCCCGGCGCAGAACCCGGTGGCGAGGACGGGGGCCCTGCGCAGCCCCGGCTCGGCGAGCGCCCGGCCGACCGCCCGCTCGGCGGCGCGCGGGCCCATGCCCGTACGCAGCACGGCGTAGCCCGGTTCGGGGCGGGCGGCGCCGCGGCCGCCTCCGCTGCGCAGGGCGGCCTGCTCGATGCGCAGCGCGCAGGCGACCAGCAGCGGTGCGGGCGGCCCGGCCTGCGCGGGTGGCTCGGCCCGCGCCGGCGGCTCGTACGGTCCGGGGCCCTCGGCCCGGTTCGCCGCGGCCATCAGGACCTCCCGGGCGCGAAGGGTTCCCCGTACAGATAGCGGCCGAGCGCGGTGAGCGGGAAGACCTGCCGGTACAGGTGGTAGTTGATGGAGAAGTCCCACGGGAAGCCGGTGCCGGTGAAGTACGGCTCGTCCCAGGAGCCGTCCCCGCGCTGGGTCTCCACCAGGTACGCGACGCCCCGCTCGACGGCCTTGCCGTCCCGCTCCCCCGCCGAGAGCAGGGCCATCAGGGCCCAGGCGGTCTGCGAGGGGGTCGAGGCCCCCTTCCCGGCCCACTCGGGGTCCGTGTAGGAGCGCTGGTCCTCGCCCCACCCGCCGTCCTCGTTCTGTACGGATTCCAGCCAGCGCACGGCCCGCCGGATGGCGGGATGCCCCGGGGCGAAGCCCGCGGCCGTCAGGGCCGGGACCACCGAGCCGGTCCCGTAGACGTAGTTGGTGCCCCAGCGGCCGAACCAGGCGCCGGAGGGCTCCTGTTCGGCGAGCAGCCAGGCGATGCCGCGCCGGGTCCGCGGGTCGGCCGCCTTGCCCTCCACGGCGAGCATCTCCACCACGTGGGCGGTGACGTCGGCCGACGGCGGGTCGATCACCTCGCCGAAGTCGCAGAACGGCAGCCGGTTCGGGAAGGGGCTGGTGTTGTCGGCGTCGAAGGCGCCCCAGGCGCCGTTCCTCGACTGCATCCCGAGGTTCCACGACACCCCGCGGGCGATGGCCGCCTCGACCCGGGCCTGCTCCGGATGGCTGATCCGGCGCAGTGCGAGCACCACCTCGGCGGTGTCGTCGATGTCGGGGTAGGTGTCGTTGTGGAACTCGAACGCCCAGCCGCCGGGGGCGAGTCCGGGACGGCGCACCGCCCAGTCCCCGCTGCGCACGATCTCCTCGCCGAGCATCCAGTCGGCGGCCTTGACCAGGGCCGGGTGGTCGGGCGCCAGGCCCGCGTCGGCCAGGGCGATGGCGGCGAGGCAGGTGTCCCACACCGGGGACTGGCAGGCCTCGATCATCCGGGCGCCGTCCTCGCGCCACACCGCGAACCGGTCCAGGGACTCCAGTCCGGCCCGCATCACGGGGTGTCCGAGGTCGTACCCGAGCAGGTGCAGGGCGATCACGGAGTACACGGCGGGTGGCTGGATCCCGCCCCAGCAACCGTCGTTCTCCTGGCGTTCGATGATCCAGCGGGCGGCGGTGTCCATCGCGGCCTTGCGCAGCCGGCGCGGGGCGAACCGGCGGTAGGCGTGCAGGGCCTTGTCCATCCGCTGGAACACTCCCTCCCAACTCGCCAGCGGGGCCGGGCGGACGGCGGGAGGGTAGGGGCGCCGCGCGTCGGTGTGCAGCTCGTCGAGGGCGAACGGGGCCGGGCGGACGGGCCGCTTCGCCGAGACCACGGTCAGCGGGACGATGGTCTGGCGGGCCCAGCAGCCGAAGTCGTAGATGTTCAGCGGCACCCACGGCGGCAGGAAGACCAGCTCGGGCGGGAGTTCGGGCAGGTGGTCCCAGCTCCACCAGCCGAACAGGGCCAGCCAGATCCGGGTGAAGACGCGGGCGGCGGCGATCCCGCCGTGGGCCCGGATCCAGGCCGAGGCGCGGGCCATGTGCGGGGCGTCGGGCGCGTCGCCCGCCAGCCGCAGGGCGACGTACGCCTCGATGGTGGCGGAGAGTTCGGGCGGTCCGCCGTGGAAGGTGGCCCAGGTGCCGTCCACGCCCTGCTCGCCCCGGATGAACAGGGCGGCGGCCTGCGTGGTCGCCTCGTCCCGGATCCCGAGGAACTGCCTCAGCAGCAGGTCCTCGGCGTCCATGGTGACGTTGGTCTCCAGATCGCCCTTCCACCAACCGGCCGCGTCCTGGCGGGCCAGCAGGTGCCGGGTCGCCCGGGCGGCGGCCTCCTGCGCGCCCCGCAGCGTGTCCGGCACGGTGAAATCCGGATCGGCGCCGGGGGTACCGGCGCCGTCGGTCGTCGCTGTCATGGCTTCCCCTTACGTGGCAGTGGTCCTCTGCTGTGCTGGGGTATGCCGTCGGCCGGGCGCTGCTGTCAGGCGGCGCCGGCCGGCGACTCGCGCGTCATATCCCTGCTCGGGTGGCGGTCACCTCTTGCGCACGACGACGAAGTCGGCCAGGGCGACGAGCTGTTCGCGGACCCGCTGCGGCATGTCCACGTCGTCCAGGGCGCGGATGGCGATCGCGTGCTGGCGGCGCGCCTCCTCGGCGGTCCACTCGCGCCCGCCCGCGGCCTCGATGAGCGCGGCGCGCGCCGCGAACTCCTCCTCCGAGAAGTTCTCGAAGTCGTTGCTCTTGGCGTCGGCGGCGAGCAGCTTCGCGAGCTCCTCGCAGGCGGGCCCGCCCGCCGCGAGGGCGGCGACGACCGGCAGGGACTTCTTGCGCTGGCGCAGGTCGCTCCAGGTCTGCTTGCCGGTGGCCTCCGGGTCGCCCCAGATGCCGAGGAGGTCGTCGACGGCCTGGAAGGCGAGGCCGAGGTGGTAGCCGTACTCCTCCAGCTTGTCGGCCGTACGGTCGTCCGCGCCGCCGAGGACGGCGCCGATGGAGACCGCGCAGGCGAGCAGGGCGCCGGTCTTGTTGCCCTCCATCTCCAGGCACTCCTCGACGCTGACGCGCTCGCGGTGCTCGTAGGAGATGTCCTGGGCCTGGCCGTCGATGAGCTTGCGGCTGGCCGTGGTCAGGCGGCGCGCGGCGCGGCCGGCCTCGACGGTGCCGAGCTCCAGCAGGACCTCGTTGGCGAGGGCGAACAGCGCGTCGCCGACCAGGATCGCCAGCGCCGGGCCGTGCACCTTCCACACCGTGTCGCGGTGGCGGCGCTGCTCGTCGCCGTCCATCAGGTCGTCATGGAGCAGCGAGAAGTTGTGGACGAGCTCGACGGCGACGGCGCCCGGGATGCCGACCTCGGCCGAGGCCCCGGCGGCCTCGGCGGAGAGCAGCGCGAGGGCGGGGCGCACGGCCTTGCCGCCGTCGCCGTCCGCCGCGTTGCCCTGGGCGTCGATCCAGCCGAAGTGGTACGCGGCGACGGTGTCCATGGGCGCCGCGAGCCGGTCGACCGCGGCGCGGAGCACGGGGGTGGACAGCGCGCGGCCGCGCTCCAGGAGTGCGAGCGTGTCCGCCTTCTCGACGCCCCCTCCGGCTGCGCCGTTGCCGGCGTCCGTGTTCTCGACAGCCGGATTCCCCGGGTTCACTGGCTCTCCTCTGTGTCCTGTACGTGCTGCTGCGGTCGTGCTGGTGGTCGTCATGCCGCCTCCTGCAGGGGGTGCTCCCGGTGGCGGCCGAGTGCGGCGAGCGCGGCGTGTGCCGCGCTCAGTCCGCTGCGGACAGCGCCCTCCATGGTCGCGGGCCAACCGGTGGCGGTCCACGCACCGGCGAGGTAGAGGCCCGGCGTGTCGGTCCGCGCCCCGGGGCGCAGCCGGCCGACGCCGGGGGTGGGGGCGAACGTGGCGGTCCGCTCCCGGGTCACGAAGAAGTCCCGCACCTTGGCGCCCCGGGCGGCCGGCAGCAGCCGTTCCAGCTCGGGCAGGTACTTGGCGCGCAGCACCGATACGGGCTCGTCGATGTCGTCCTGGGCGGCCGACTGGGACAGCGCCAGGTACTGGCCGCCGTCGGCCAGGCCGGAGGCGTCGCTGCGGTCGAACACCCACTGGACGGGGGAGCCGAGCGCGGCGAAGAAGGGCTGCTTGAGCACCTTGCGGTCGTAGACGACGTGGACGTTGAGGATCGGCGCGGTGCCGATGTCGAGGAGCTTGTCCGGGTCGGCGAGGGCGCCGGGCGGCAGCAGGGCGTGCGCCTCGCGCTGCGGGACGGCGAGGACGACCGTGCCGGCGTCGAGGGACTCGCCCTCGGTGTCGACCCGCCAGTTGCCGTCCTGCGTACGGGAGACGCACGTGACGCGGGTGCGCAGTTCGGTGCGTACGCCGGCCGCGTCGAGCTGCTTGCGGGCGAGGGTGTCGTGCAGGTCGCCGAGCGGGACGGTGGCCCAGCCGATGTCGGCGGCGCCGTTCTCGGAGAGCAGGCCGGTCTTGAAGACCATGGCGGCGAGGCCCAGCGAGGAGTGGCCGGCGGTGGCGTTGAGGGTGGCGATCCCGACGAGGTCCCACAGGGCCTCGATGGTGCGCGGGCTCTGGCCGTGGCGGCCGAGCCAGGTCGCGAAGTCCACGCCGTCCAGGGCCGGGTCGGCGGGGTCGAGCCGGCGCAGCGCGAGGGCGGCGCGCCCGACGCTCGCCCGTTCGGCGAGCGAGAGGTGCGGGTAGCGCGCGAGGGAGCCCGCCAGGTGCAGGGGTACGGGCAGGGCGCTGCGGCGCAGCCGGCCCAGGCGCGGGCCGGCGGGGTGGGCGACGTCGAGCACGGGTACGTCGAGCCGGTCCTGGACCGGGGCGAGGGCGGCGCCCTCGACGCGGTCGAGGAACCACCGGTAGGCGGTGCAGCAGCGCAGGTAGACGTGCTGGCCGTTGTCGACGGTGAGGTCGCCGCGCTTGAAGGAGAAGGCGAGCCCGCCGAGCCGCGGACGGCCTTCGAGCAGGGTCACCCGCAGTCCGGCGTCGGCGAGTTCGAGCGCGGCCGTCACGCCGGCGAGCCCGCCGCCGATGACGACGGCGCGCTGTTCGGTCGCGCTCATGCGGCCTCCCCCGTCGTACGCCGGCTGCCCGCCGGGGCGGCCGTCCGGACGGAGCCCGCACGGTGAGACGCGGCGTGCGCCGCCGGGGTTGCCCGGCGGGCGTGCGGCCGCGGGGTCCGCGCCGTGGTGCGCGGAGTCTGCGTGGGGCTCATGAGCTCCGCCTCCGCGTGCTCTGGCGGGAGATGGTGCGGGCGTCGAGGCCGGAGAGGCCCCGCACGGCGACGTACGCCTTCTCGTGCGGGGGCAGCGAGACGCGGCCGCGGAGCACGGCGTCGGGCTCGCGCTCGATGCGGTCGAGCAGGCGCCGGTAGATGCCGGCCATCGCGGCCACGCAGGCGCCGCTGCGCCGGTCGAGCATGGGGAGCAGCCGGTAGCCCTCGACGAACAGGGCGCGGGCGCGGCGGACTTCGTGGTGGACGAGCCCGGCGAAGTCGGCTCCGGCGGGCAGCCGCTCGCTGCCGAAGCCGTCCGAGCAGCCGAACTTGGCGAGGTCTTCGGCGGGCAGGTAGGTACGCCCGTTGGCGGCGTCCTCGCGGACGTCGCGCAGGATGTTGGTGAGCTGGAGGGCGAGGCCGAGGGTGTCGGCGTACTCGCCGGCGCGCGCGGCGTCGGAGGCGCCGAGGCCGCCGGTGTGCACGGTGCCGAACACGCCGAGGGAGAGCCGCCCGATGGCTCCGGCCACGCAGCGGCAGTAGACCTTGAGGTCGTCCCAGGTCTCGTAGGTCTCGCCGCGGACGTCCATGAGGACTCCGTCGATGAGCTCGTCGAGGCCGCCGAGCGGGATCGGGAAGCGGCGGGCGGCGTGGGCGAGGGCGACGGCCACCGGGTCGGTGTCGTCCTCGTCGACCTCCTCGGCCCGGATCCGGCCGAGCAGGGCGCGGGTCTCCTCGAGCCGGGAGAACTTGGCCTCGGGGGCGAGCATGCCGTCGCCGATGTCGTCGACGCGCCGGGAGAACGCGTACAGCGCGGACATCGCCTGCCGCTTGTCGGAGGGCAGCAGCCGGATGCCGTACGCGAAGTTGCGCGCCTGGGAACCGGTGACGGCCTCGCAGTAGCTGTACGCCGCCAGGACCGCTGCGGACGGTGCGGACGTGTGTGCGGAACCCTCCACGGTCGGGCTCACCCCTTTCTCGGCGCTGTGCGCAGGACGGCGGCCACCTCGCGGAGCAGGCCGCTCCTGGTGGGCTTGGGCGGGCCCGGAAGTACGTCGAAGCCGGCGGCGGTGACGGCTCGCAGGGCGGCACGCCCTCCTCCCACGAAGCCCGCGAGCAGCAGCCGGAGTCTGCCGTGCACGCTACCCACGAGCGGGGTGCCTTCATTCAGGAGGTCCCGGGCGCGTTCCGCCTCGAACGCGACCAGGGAGCGCACGGACGCGCCGGCGCGCTGTGCCTTGAGGTCGGTTTCGGCCACGTGGAAGCGGCGCATGTCCTCGGCCGGGAGGTAGATCCGGTCGCGGCCGAGGTCCTCCGCCACGTCCTGCACGTGTTCGACGATCTGCAGGGCCGTGCAGACGGCGTCGGAGCGGCGGATCCGCTCGGGGGTGCCGGTGCCGGTGAGGGACAGCACGAGGCGGCCGACCGGGTTCGCGGAGAGTTCGCAGTACGCGAGGAGGTCGCCGTACGTCGCGTAGCGCGTGACGCGCTGGTCCTGGCGGTTGGCCTCGATGAGCCGGAGGAAGGGCTCGGGGGTGAGGCCGTGGGCGCGGACCACCGGCTGGAGCGCCTGCAGGAGGGGGTGGCGCGGCGGGCCGCCGGAACCGCCGGAACCGCCGGAACCGCCGAAAACACGGTGCAGGTCGGCTTCGAGGGCGTCGAGCATCGCGAGCGGTTCGTCCGCCGCGGCCGGGTCGAGGCCGAGGAGCACAGCGTCGTGTCCGCCGGGGGCGAGGTCGCCGTCGCCGATGTCGTCGACGAGGCGGGCGTACCCGTACACCGCCATGAGCCCGTCGCGCCAGGCGCGCGGGAGGAAGGACGGGGCGACGGGGAAGTTCTCCGAGCGTGCCTTGCCGAGGGTGGCGTACGCGTGGGTTCGGGCGTCGGGGACTGTGGGGGCCGCGTCCCCGCCTGGCCGGATACCGTGCCCGGGGGTCACCGCCCGCCGCCCGCGCGGGGGACGGCCGTAATGCCTGGGGGCCGGAGAATTCCCGTAGCCATTGCCGTCACGTCTCCCGTTCTACACTGCCGACCCAATACATCCTATTTCGGACACGCCGCCGGACTTTCCCCGGGGTACCCCGGGCCGTTCACCTGCGGGGAATCGTCCCCTCTGGCGTGATTCAGGACTGCTCCAGCTTACGCTGTACAACGCCGCGGCAGCCTCTCGGGTATTCGCTCGGCTACCGAATGTCGGCCGACAAGCCGAAACCCCCGCCGCTCGGAGCGACGGGGGCCGGCGAGGACCGCGGTCAGGCGCTGGTCGCCTTCTCGTAGGCCGAGACGACTTCCTCGGTGGGGCCGTCCATCAGCAGTTCACCCTTCTCCAGCCACAGCACGCGGCTGCAGGTGTCGCGGATGGACTTGTTGTTGTGGCTCACCAGGAAAACGGTTCCGGCGTGCTTGCGCAGTTCGCGGATGCGCTCCTCGGAACGCACCTGGAACTTGCGGTCACCGGTGGCCAGGGCCTCGTCGATCATCAGAACGTCGTGGTCCTTGGCCGCGGCAATGGAAAAGCGCAGGCGCGCCGCCATACCGGAGGAGTACGTGCGCATCGGAAGGGAGATGAAATCGCCCTTGTCGTTGATGCCCGAGAAGTCGACGATGTCGTCGTAGCGCTCCCGGATCTGCTCGCGGCTCATTCCCATCGCGAGACCGCCGAGGACCACGTTGCGCTCGCCGGTGAGGTCGTTCATGAGCGCGGCGTTGACACCCAGCAGCGAGGGCTGGCCGTCGGTGTAGACCTTGCCGGACTCGCAGGGCAGCAGGCCCGCGATGGCCCGCAGCAGGGTGGACTTGCCGGAGCCGTTGGAGCCGATGACGCCGATGGCCTCGCCGCGGTACGCGGTGAAGGACACGCCGCGCACGGCGTGGACCCGGCGGACGCCCGGCGCGTCGCCCTTGCCCCGGCGCATTATCTTGCTCAGCGCGGCGGTGGCACTGCCCTTGCCGGAGCTGCCGGTGTTGACGCGGTAGACGATGTGCACGTCGTCGGCGATGACGGTGGGGACGTTGCCCCGGTTGATCTCAGCCACGGCCGTAACGCTCCTCAGCCTTCCAGAAGTACACGAAACCGCCGAGGCCGATCACGACGGCCCAGCCGACGGCGAAAGCCCAGACGTGCGGCGGCAGGTTCTCCCGGCCGTAGTCGTCGATCAGCGCGAACCGGACCAGGTCCATGTAGATCGCCGCCGGGTTCCACTGGAGCACGTCCGTGACCCACGCGGGCACGTGCCTGTCCTCGAGCGCCCCGCTGATCGAGAACATGACGCCCGAGGCGTACATCCACGTACGCGTGATGAACGGCATCAGCTGCGCGAGGTCGGGGGTCTTGGAACCCATCCGCCCGAAGACCAGCGCGAGGCCGGTGTTGAAGACGAACTGGAGCGCCAGGGTCGGGATGACCAGCAGCCACGACAGCCGCGGGTAGTTGCCGAAGCCGACCGTGACGACCACCACGACGATCATCGAGTACAGCAGCTGCTGGAGCTGCTGCATCGAGAAGGAGATCGGCAGGGAGGCGCGCGGGAAGTGCAGGGCGCGGACCAGGCCGAGGTTGCCGGGGATGGCCCGGACTCCCGCCATGAGCGAGCTCTGGGTGAAGGTGAAGACGAAGATGCCCGTCACCAGGAAGGGGATGTAGACCCCCTTCTCCATGCCGCGGCCCGCGTTCATGATCAGGCCGAAGATCAGGTAGTACACCAGCGCGTTGAGCAGCGGGGTCGCCACCTGCCAGATCTGGCCGAGCCTCGCCTCGCTGTACTGGGCCATCAGCTTGGCCCGGGAGAACGCCATGATGAAGTGGCGCCGGTCCCAGAGCTGCCGCACGTACTCGACCAGGGTCGGCCGGGCACCGCTGACGGACAGACCGTACTTCCTGGCGAGCTCCGCGGGGGTCAGCCCAGCGTCTTCGGACGGCGGCTTGCTCGTGGCGAGGGCGCCATCCTGGGTTGTGTCACTCACAAGTTGAAACTTTCCGTCTTCAAGATGCGGCAGAAGGTGGCATCGGGCCTGGGGCGCTCGGCCCGTGATCATGCATGTTCCGTGACCGCTTGCGTCCCGGGGTCACGAATTTTCTCAGACGCGAGCGTGTCAGATGACAGGCGGTCGGCCCAGCCGGGTCAGCCGCCAGACCGTACGCCACTTCATGGGGCGCCGGGGACCGCAGGGGGTGGTCCATCCCTCCTTGAACCCACCGAACCAGGCCTTGAGCGCCGGCACCGACGGCCTGCGCAACAGCGTCAGCAGGAGCCAGACGCCCAGGTAGACCGGGACCAGCGGGACAGGCAGGTTGCGGCGGGCGAGCCACACCCGGTTACGGGCAACCATACGGTGGTAGACCGCGTGCCGGGAGGGGGCGGTGGTCGGATGCAGGAGCACCATGTCCGCCCTGTAGTCGATCAGCCACCCTGCGTCGAGCGCCCGCCAGGCCAGATCGGTCTCCTCGTGCGCGTAGAAGAACTCCGCGGGCAACGCTCCGACCTGCTTGAACACCGACGTGCGGACGGCGTTGGCGCCGCCCAGGAAGGTGGTCACGCGGGAGGAGCGCATCGGGTCGGAGGCGCGCAGCCGGGGCACGTGCCGGCGCTGGGTCTCGCCGGACTCCGGGTCGGCGATCCGGAAGCTGACGATCCCGAGCTCCGGGTCCTCGGCGAAGGCCTGCCGGCACAGCTCGGCGGTGTCGGTGCGCTCCAGCAGCCCGTCGTCGTCGAGGAAGAGCAGGGCGTCCATCTCGCCGCCGCCGGGGCCGAAGGCCTCGATGCCGACGTTGCGGCCGCCGGGGATGCCCAGGTTCTCGGGCAGCTCGACGGTGCGCAGGCCCGGCAGCACACCCTCCAGCCCGGTGACCGGCACTCCCTGGCCCACGACGACGACCTCGACCGGGTCGCCCTCCTGGCGGGCGACCGAGTCGAGGAGCGCCTTGAGCTCGTCGGGGCGGTTGCCCATGGTGATGATCACGGCGCCCAGCCGCATCGGCTTCGTCACTTGAGCCTGCTGGAGGCCAGGATCGACACCAGGTGCAGCACCGTCTGGAGCATCGCGATGCCGGCCAGCACGGCCACGCCGAGCCGGGAGAAGTACAGGTCGCCCCGTACCTGGTCCAGGATCGCCAGCAGCAGGATGAGCAGCGAGGCCTCGATGCCGAGGACGAGCCGGTGGAACTTGAGCGCGGACGCGGCCCGGCGGGCCAGCGCCATGCCGGAGGAGCGCGGCTCGGCGGCGGCCTCGGCGACGGGCTCCTTGCCGGTCTGGTGGCGGGCGACGCCGACCAGGTCGGTCTCGGCCTTGATCAGGATGGCGCCGAGGGCCGCGAGGGTGCCCAGGAAGGCCCACAGCCAGTCGATCCGCCCGGTGCCCCACAGGTCGCTGGCGCGCAGCCCGAAGCCGACGAGGACGGCCGCGTCGCACAGGTAGGCGCCGACCCGGTCCAGGTACACGCCGGAGAGCGAGTACTGCTTCTTCCAGCGGGCGACCTCGCCGTCGACGCAGTCGAGCAGCAGGTACAGCTGGACCATGACCACGCCGAGGACGGCGCCCCAGATGCCCGGGATCAGCAGGGCCGGGGCGGCCAGGACACCGGCGAGGGTCATCACGTAGGTCAGCTGGTTGGGCGTGACCTTGGTGTTCACCAGGACGCGGGTGATGCGCAGGGAGATCTCGCGCATGTACAGGCGACCGCCCCAGTGCTCGCCACTGCGCCGGTCCTTGACGCCCGGCGGGTGAACGACGGGCCGGAGTTCAGCTACGGATGGTCTTGGCATAGTCGGCGTAAGCGTCCCTGATCTCGGCTGTGGACAGATTGAGGTGCTCCAGGATCGTGAAGCGTCCCGGACGGGTCTGGGGGGCGTACTCGACGGCCGCTACGAACTCGTCCGCGCTGAACCCGATCTCGGCGGGCAGCACGGGCAGGCCGTGACCGCGCAGCGACTCGACGAAGAGCCCGGCCTGCTCGTCGGCGCCGCGCAGGAACATCGCGAAGGCGGCGCCGAGGCCTACCTGCTCGCCGTGGAGCGCGGAGCGGCCCGGGTAGAGCAGGTCGAAGGCGTGGCTGATCTCGTGGCAGGCGCCGGAGGCCGGCCGGGTGTCCCCGCTGATCGACATGGCAATGCCGGTGAGCACCAGGGATTCCGCGAGCACGGTGAGGAACGTGTCGTCGCCGCAGCCGCCGGGGTGGCGCAGGACGGCCTCCCCGGCCGTACGGGCCATGGCGGCGGCCAGGCCGTCCACGGGCTCCCCGGTGATCTTGTGCGAGAGCTCCCAGTCGGCGATGGCCGAGATGTTCGAGAGCGCGTCGCCGATGCCGGAGCGGACGAACCGCACCGGGGCGTCGCGGATCACGTCGAGGTCGATGACCATCGCGATCGGCGTGGGCACCCCGTAGGAGCCGCGGCCGTTGTCGTTGTCCAGCGTGGCCACGGGCGAGCAGATGCCGTCGTGCGCCAGGTTGGTGGCGACCGCCACCATGGGCAGGCCGACCCGCGCCGCGGCGTACTTCGCCACGTCGATGATCTTGCCCCCGCCCAGGCCGACGACGGCGTCGTAGCGACGGCCCTTTATGTCGTCGGCCAGCTTGACGGCGGAGTCGATCGTGCCGTCGGCGACCGGGTACCAGTCGGCGTGCGGCAGTACGGGCTCCAGCTTGGAGCGCAGCAGCTGGCCGGAGCCGCCGCTGATCGCGATCGCCAGCTTGCCGGACGCCGAGATCCGCTGGTCGGCCAGGAGGCCGGCCAGGTCGTCCATGGCGCCGCGGCTGATGTCGACGACGACCGGGGAGGGGATGAGCCTCGTCAGTACTGGCATGCGATCGTCCGGCCCTTGGCGAGGTCGTCGTGGTTGTCGATCTCGACCCACTTGACGTCGCCGATGGGGGCCACGTCGATGACGAAGCCGTCGCCCACGAGCTGCTGGTAGCCGTCCTCGTAGTACAGGTCGGGGTCGCGCTCGAAGGTGGTCTTCAGCGCCTCGGCGAGCGCCTCGGCGGCCTCCGGCTCGATGAGCGTGACGCCGATGTACTCGCCGGTGGCCTCGGACGGCTCCATGAGCTTGGTGATCTTCCGTACGCCCTCGGCGCCGTCGACGACGACCTTCATCTCCTCGTCGGCCAGGCTCTTGACCGTGTCGAGGGCGAGGATGATCTTCCGGCCCTCGCCGCGGGCGCCGAGCAGGGTCCGCTCGACGGAGACCGGGTGGACGGTGTCGCCGTTGGCGAGGATCACGCCCTGCTTCAGGACGTCACGGGCGCACCACAGGGAGTAGGCGTTGTTCCACTCCTCGGCCTTGTCGTTGTCGATCAGCGTGATCTTGACGCCGTACTTGGCCTCCAGGGCCTCGCGGCGCTCGTACACGGCCTCCTTGCGGTAGCCGACGACGATCGCGACCTCGGTGAGGCCGACCTCGGCGAAGTTGCCGAGGGTGAGGTCCAGCACCGTCAGGCTGTCCTCGGCGCCTTCGGGGCCGACGGGCACGAGGGCCTTGGGCAGGGTGTCGGTGTAGGGACGCAGGCGGCGTCCGGCACCGGCAGCGAGTACAAGGCCGATCATGCTGGTTCTCCTTCGTCATGTACGGCGGGTGCCCCGGAGGAGACCCAGAAGCGGATGCTCTCCACGAGCACCACGAGTGCCACGAACACGGCCAGGGCCGTGAGCGCGACGGGGAAGTCCGCGGCGCGCGTCGCCAGGACGGCGGCCAGGACCGCGGTCAGCAGCACCCGGCCGTCGTGACCGCCGATCGTCCACACCAGCCACCGCGGGGGCGCGCCCGATCCGCCGCGGATGCGGTAGACCGTGTCGTAGTGATGGTAGGCGACCGCCGCGACCAGTCCGAATGCCGCCGGAAGGGCCCCGGGCACGTCCGCCTTGGCGGCGAGGATCAGCACGGTGGTGTACTCGGCCGCCCGGAAGACGGGCGGGACGAGCCAGTCGAGGGCGCCCTTGAGGGGGCGGGCGACGGCCGCTCCGGCCAGCACGGCGTAGAACGCGGCGGCGATGATCACCTGGCGGGCGCCGAACTCGTACGCCCAGGCCGTCCACAGCAGGGCCACCGAGCCGATCACGGCGGCGGCTGTCCCGGCCCCGGGGGCCATCCGGCCCACGACCCGGCCGGCGAGCTCGGCCACCGGACCGGAGTCGGCGAGGTCGGCCAGCGCCTGCGCGGCCCGGTCGGTCCGCTTCGCCCTGCGCGTGAGCGAGCGCAGCACGCGGCCGGCCGTGGTGTAGAGGGCGCCGAAGGCGCAGCCGATGAGCAGGGCGTAGAAGACGATCCGGGGGGTGGTGGCCGCGGTGAGCACCGCGATCATGGCCCAGCGCTCGCCGATCGGCAGGATGATCATCCGCCGGACCCAGACCGTCCAGCCGACGCTGTCGAGCTTGTCGGACAGGGCCGCCGTCGGGCTCGTGTTCGCGGTCGCGTCGTGGTTGGCCTCGTTGAAGGCGAAGTCCACGACGTGGCGGCAGGTCATGAGGATCATCGCGCCGAGCGCGAGGGCCCACACGTCGTCGCCGTTCCTGGCCGCGCCGAGCGCGAGACCGGCGTAGAAGGAGTACTCCTTCGCGCGGTCGAAGGTGGCGTCGAGCCAGGCGCCCATCGTCGAGTACTGGAGCGAGTAGCGGGCGAGCTGCCCGTCCGTGCAGTCCAGTACGAAGGAGACGAGGAGCAGCACGCCGGCCGCGATGTAGCCGCCCCGCTCGCCGGTGGCCGCGCAGCCGGCCGCGATCAGCGCGGTGATCAGGGAGGCGGTGGTGACCTGGTTCGGGGTCAGGCCGCGGCGCGCGCACCAGCGGGCGATGTAGCGCGAGTACGGGCTGATGAAGAAGGTGGTGAAGAACCCGTCGCGGGACTTCACGGCGGTGCGCAGGCGCACGGCCTCGTCGTCCACGGCGGCGACCGCGGCGTCCGCCGCGGCGCGCTCGGCGTCGGTGGTGGGGACGGCGGCGACCAGGGTGCCGAGCTCGGGGTGCTGGACGGTGGTCCCGGCGGCCTCGACGGCGGCCGCGAGGCGGTCCGCGTACGGGCCGTCGCCCTCCGCCGGGAGGGCCGCGGCCTTGTCCAGGGCCGCGCGGGCGGCCGGCTGGACGGCGAGGGCGCCCGTCACGGCGCAGGCGTCGAAGCGCGGGTCGGTCAGTGCGAGCCGCAGGGCGTGGACGTGTCCGACGAAGGCGCTGTCGACGACGGCGACGCGCTGGTCGGCCGGTACGCCGGCCAGCACCGCGGCGGTCTCTTCGGGGCCGGCGGCCGGGCGGACGTCGAAGCCGAGGGAGCGCAGCCCGTCGGTGAGCGGTGATCCGGGGACCGGCAGGCCGGTGAGGATGACGGTCGACAGACGGACTCACTCCTTGCAGCGAACACTGGACGGGCGCCCCGGCGGGGGGCGGCGGCACGTCGGCAGAGGCTATCGGATGAATGGAAGCGGGGGTTCACCGCCCGTTTACTCCCCGACAAGCCGAATATTCCGGGGCCTCCGGCCCCGGCGCGATCATCATTGACGATCACGGCGAGATACCACAAACCCGGGGTGCGGGGTTGCTCCGCACCCGCCGCTTACCACGCCTCAAGGGCGGACATGCGCGGATGGCCGAAGTGGGGACAAGCCTCTTTTGTACGGCAGACTGAAGGCCGAAGTCCGAAGCGAAGGATGGGTATGCCGACCACACCAGCCACCGCCGCGAACACCGCGTCCCCCGGCACCGGCACTCAGGAACCGATCATGCTCGAACTGGTCGATGAGTCCGGCAACACCATCGGCACGGCGGAGAAGCTCTCCGCCCATCAGGCGCCCGGTCTGCTGCACCGGGCCTTCTCCGTGTTCCTCTTCGACGAGCAGGGCCGCCTGCTGCTCCAGCAGCGCGCCCTCGGGAAGTACCACTCCCCCGGCGTCTGGTCGAACACCTGCTGCGGTCACCCCTATCCCGGGGAGTCGCCCTTCGCGGCGGCCGCCCGGCGGACCCACGAGGAGCTGGGCCTGTCGCCCTCGCTGCTCGCGGAGGCGGGAACCGTGCGCTACAACCACCCGGACCCCGCGTCGGGCCTCGTGGAGCAGGAGTACAACCACCTTTTCGTGGGACTCGCGCAGTCGCGTCCGCAGCCGGATCCGGAGGAGGTCGGGGACACCGCGTTCGTGACCGCCGAGGAGCTGGCCGAGCGGCACGCCAAGGTGCCGTTCTCCGCCTGGTTCATGACCGTGCTCGACGCGGCCCGGCCCGCGATCCGCGAACTGACCGGGGATGCCGCGGGCTGGTAGCCGTCCGTACGTCGTCTCAGACCGCGGGGGTCCGCGGGGCGGGTGCGGCGAGCGGCAGGGCCGCCCAGATGACCTTGCCGCCCGTCGAGGTGTGCTCGACGTCGCAGACCCCGCCGGACTCCCGCGTGACCTCGCGCACCAGGAGCAGGCCCCGGCCGCCGGTCTGACCGAAATCCGCCTCCAGTGCCTTGGGGCGGTACGGGTGGTTGTCCTCGACCGCCACCCGTACCCACTCCCGGCCGATGGCGACCTCGACCGCGACCTGCGGCGAGAGCAGGGCCGCGTGCCGGACCGAGTTCGTCACCAGTTCGGAGACGATCAGCAGCAGCGAGTACACGAGGTCCCGGTCGGCGGGCACGCCCTGGCGGCCCAGCAGGTCGCGGACGGCCCGGCGGGCCTGCGGAACGGATTCTTCTACGGCGGGCACGGTGAACCGCCACACGCCTTCGTACGCGAGGGGGTCGGCCGGTGCGGCCGCCGGCTCCCCCTCCCCGGCTGGCGGGACGCTCCCGCTGACATCCATCTTCCGGCCCCCGTCTTCACGCTCGATCGTCTCCACGCGTCAAGAGTGGGGAGCGCTCCGGTCCGGACCGGACCCCTGACCAGAAGTCAGCGTCAATCGGACGCTTTCTGATCGTTGGCGTATGACAGCGTCAGTTGTGCGACCGTTCCTGGTCCTCCGCGGGGCCCTTCCCGGCCGCGATCCCCGGCCCGGCCGCGGCCGCCCCGGCCGCCGGCACCCCGTCTTCCCTGACCAAGCCCGGAATGCGACGGGCGCTCAGGCCCGGGAGGACCGGGCTCACCCCGTCGAACAGCAGGGCGAGCAAGGAGAAGATTCCGATCACGTGGAGACTGCTGCTCCGGCGCAGGACCACGGAGCCGGCGGCGGTGTCGAGCGCGGCGACGACGGCCCCGAGCCGGAAGTCCCCGTGGTCGTGCCGCCTTCCCGCACCCCCGGACGGACTCCTTGATCGTAGGATCGGCCGACCGGGATAGCATCCGGCGCATGGACGCAGCACAGGAAGCAGCCCTCCTGCACACCGTCGCCGACGGGGTCGCCACGGTCGTCATCGCGCATCCCGCCAAGCGCAACGCCATGACGGCGGCGATGTGGCGGGCCCTTCCGGAGGTACTGGACGGGCTCGCGGCCGATCCGGCCGTACGGGTGCTCGTCCTGACCGGGGCGGGACCGACCTTCTGTGCGGGGGCCGACATCTCCTCGCTGGCCGGGGACGAGGACCCGCAGGCGCTGGCCGTGGCGGCGGAGGAGGCCCTGGCCGCCTTCCCGAAGCCGACGCTCGCGGCGATCCGCGGGTTCTGCGTGGGCGGCGGCAGCCAGCTGGCGGCCGCCTGTGACCTGCGCTTCGCCGAGGAGGGGGCCTCCTTCGGGGTGACCCCGGCGAAGCTGGGCATCGTCTACCCCGCGTCCTCGACCCGCAGGCTCGCCGCGCTGGTCGGCCCGGCCGTGGCCAAGTACCTGCTCTTCTCGGCGGAGCTGATCGACGCGGAGCACGCGCTGCGGGCCGGCTTCCTGAACGAGCTGCTGCCGGCCGGGCAACTGGACAAGCGCGTGGCGGACTTCGCCCGCGTCCTGACCACCCGCTCGCAGCTGACCCAGGCGGCGGCCAAGGAGTTCGCGAACGGGCGGACCGACCGGGACGCGTACTGGGCCGCGCAGGCCGCCGGGAGCGGCGACACCGCGGAGGGTGTCACCGCGTTCCTGGAACGCCGTACGCCGTCGTTCGGCTGGACCACCGCGCCGGCCCCGCCGCGCCCGTGACCGGGCGGGCTGCCGGGCGGACTACCGGGCGCCCGGCGGATTGAGCGCCCGCAGCCGCGCCACGATCTCGGCCGGGGCCTTGTCCGGCGAGCCGGCGTCGTAGGGCGGCTGGGGGTCGTACTCGGTCATGAGCTGGACGGTCTGGGCGTACGCGTCGCCCGCGATCCGGCCCAGGAGGCCGAGGCCCATGTCGATGCCGGAGGACACCCCGGCGGCGGTGACGTACTTCCCGTCGTACACGACGCGCTCACCGGTGGGCTCGGCGCCGAAGGCGGGCAGCCGGTCCAGGTAGAGCCAGTGGCTCGCGGCCCGGCGCCCCTTGAGCAGCCCGGCGGCGGCCAGCAGGAGCGAGCCGGTGCAGACCGAGGTGGTCCAGGTGGTGGTGGCGTCGACGGCGCGCAGCCAGTCGACGACGGTCGCGTTCTCCATCTCCAGCTCGGGGTGGGGCCCGCCCGGGACGACGACGATGTCGGGCCGGGTCACCTCCTCGAGCCCCTTGTCGGCGACGAGGGCGAGCGCCCCGTTGTCGGTCCGCACCGGCCCGGGCCGCTCCGAGACGAACACGACCTCCGCGTCGGGCAGCCGCCCGAGGGTGTCGAAGGGCCCGATGGCGTCGAGCGCGGTGAACCGGTCGTAGAGCAGGACGGCGATCTGCATGCTTCCTCCTGAGTGGTGCCTTGCCCGCCGGCGGTGGTCCGGGGGTGGTCTAGGTGGGGCCGGGGCCGGAACCGAAGCGGCGGCGGTACTCGGCCGGGGGCTGGCCCAGGGTCTTCACGAAGGCGCGGCGCAGGGCCTCCGGGGTGCCGTAGCCGCAGGCGCGCGAGATCTGCGCGACCCCGTCCCCGGTGTCCTCCAGGAGGCGCCGCGCGCACTCCACGCGGACCCGCTCCACGTAGCGGCCGGGTGTGACCCCCGTCTCCTGCTGGAAGGCACGGGCGAAGTGGCGCGGGGACAGCCTGGCCCGCGCCGCCAGCGCCTCCACGCTGAGGTCCGCGCCCGGATGCTCCGTGATCCACTGCTGCACCTCCCGCAGCGGATCCCGCTGCGCCGTCTGCGCCGCCAGCTGCGCGCTGAACTGGGCCTGGTTCCCGGGCCTGCGCAGGAACACCACCAGGTGCCGCGCGATGCGCAGCGCGAGCTCCCGCCCGTGGTCCTCCTCCACCAGCGCCAGCGCGAGGTCGATCCCCGCCGTGACCCCGGCCGAGGTGGCGACCGGGCCGTCCCGTACGTAGATCGGGTCCGGTTCGACGGTCACCCGCGGGTAGTCCCGGGCCATCTGCTCGCACGCGTACCAGTGCGTCGTCGCCCGCCGGCCGTCCAGCAGCCCGGCCTCGGCCAGCAGCAGCCCGCCGGTGCAGACGGACACCAGCCGCTGCGCGCCGCCCCCGTACGCGCGGAGCCAGTCGGTCAGCCGGGGCTCGAAGTCCCCCCGGTACCGTCCGCCCGGCACCAGCAGGGTGGTGCCCGCCCCCGGCCGTTCGCCCTCCAGTTCCCCGTCCGGCACGAGCGTGAGCCCGCTGCTCGTCCGTACGGGCGCCCCGCTCGGGGAGACCGTGCGGATCGCGTACCCGCCGTCCGCCCGGCCCGGGAAGCGGCCGACGGCGGCGAACACCTCCACGGGCCCGGTCACGTCCAGGCTCTGCAGGCCGTCGTAGAGGACGACAAGCACGTTTCGCAACGACATGACCCCATGGTGTGACGCGGCGCCGATGGCCGCAATGACGCTCATCCCACCTTTACGGCCATGCCCCGCGGCGCGGATAGGATCGACGGACCATGACTGCAACCCTCGTCGCCAAGAACCTCACCGCCGCGCACGGTGAGCGCACGCTCTTCGCCGATCTCGACCTCGTCGTCGCCCCCGGCGACGTCATCGGCCTCGTCGGCGTCAACGGCGCCGGGAAGTCCACCCTGCTGCGCCTGCTCGCCGGCCTGGACACGCCGGAGACCGGAGAGCTGCGGCTCTCCCCGCCCACCGCCGCCGTCGGCCACCTCCCCCAGGAGCCGGAGCGGCGCCCCGAGGAGTCCGTACGGGACTTCCTGGCCCGCCGGACGGGCGTCGCCGCCGCCCAGGCGGCGCTGGACGCGGCGACCCAGGGCCTGGTCGACGGGACCCCGGGGGCGGACGACGCGTACGCGACGACCCTGGACCAGTGGCTGAACCTAGGCGGCGCCGACCTCGACGAGCGGGCCCAGGAGGTCGCCGACGAGCTCGGGCTGGCCGTGAGCCTGGACCTGCCGATGACCGCGCTGTCCGGCGGCCAGGCGGCCCGCGCGGGCCTCGCCTCGCTGCTGCTCTCCCGCTACGACGTCTTCCTGCTCGACGAGCCGACCAACGACCTGGACCTGGAGGGTCTGGAGCGTCTGGAGCGGTTCGTGAAGGGCCTGCGCGCGGGCACCGTAGTGATCAGCCACGACCGCGAGTTCCTGACCCGCACGGTCACCAAGGTCCTCGAACTCGACCTGGCGCAGCAGCAGATCAACCTCTACGGCGGCGGCTACGACGCCTACCTGGAGGAGCGCGAGCGGGCCCGTTCCCACGCCCGCGAGGAGTTCGACGAGTACGCGGGCAAGAAGGCGGCCCTGGAGGGCCGCGCCCAGATGCAGCGCAACTGGATGGACAAGGGCGTCCGCAACGCCCGCCGCAAGGCGAGCGACAACGACAAGATCGGCAAGAACCTGCGGGGCGAGTCCAGCGAGAAGCAGGCCGCCAAGGCCCGCCAGACGCAGCGCGCCATCGAGCGGCTCGAGGTCGTCGACGAGCCCCGCAAGGAGTGGGAGCTGCGCATGGAGATCGCGGCGGCGCCGCGCTCCGGCTCGGTCGTCGCCACCCTGAACGAAGCCGCCGTGCGCCGCGGGGACTTCGCCTTCGGCCCGGCCAGCCTGCAGATCGACTGGGCGGACCGGGTCGCGATCACCGGCGCCAACGGCGCGGGCAAGTCCACGCTCCTCGCCGTGCTCCTCGGCCGGCTGGCGCCCGACTCCGGTGCGGCCACGCTCGGTTCGGGCGTACTGGTCGGCGAGGTGGACCAGGCGCGCGGGCTCTTCCTCGGGGACGAGCCGCTGCTGGAGGCCTTCTGCGCGGCGGTACCGGACACCGAGCCGGCCGAAGTGCGGACCCTGCTGGCCAAGTTCGGCCTGAAGGCGGCGCACGTCCTGCGCCCGGCGGCCACGCTCTCCCCCGGCGAGCGCACCCGGGCGGCCCTGGCGCTGCTCCAGGGCCGCGGGGTCAACCTGCTGGTGCTGGACGAGCCCACCAACCACCTGGACCTTCCGGCGATCGAACAGCTCGAGGCGGCCCTGGACGCCTACGAGGGCACCCTGCTGCTGGTCACCCACGACCGCCGGATGCTGGACGCGGTGCAGGTGACCCGCCGCCTGGAGGTCGCGGACGGCAAGGTCACCGAGCTTTAGGCCGATCCGTCCCGCTCCGGCGCGCGCCGCTTGCGGGCCATCCGTTCGGCCACGAAGCCGCGCGGCAGGTGCCGGACGGCGAGCGCGTACGCCTGGTAGCGCCGGCCGGTGATGCTCACCGGCCGGCGCAGGGCCAGGTCCCGCAGGGCCTTGCCCACCACGGCCTCGGGCTCCAGCCACACCGCCTCGCGCAGGGAGCTGACGTCCATCCCGGCCCGCGCCTGGAACTCGGTGCGGGTGAACCCGGGGACCACCGCGAGCACCCGGACCCCGTACGGCGCCATGTCCACCCGCAGGGACTCGCTGAACGCGGTGACCCAGGCCTTGGCGGCCCCGTACGTCCCGGTCGGCAGCAGTCCGGCCACCGAGGAGACGTTCACCACCGCGCCCCGGCGGCGCTCGCGCAGCCCGGGCAGCATGGCGTGGGTGAGCCGCAGCGGGACCTTCACCATCAGGTCGAGCAGCCGCTCCTCGTCCTCGACCGGGCTGTACGGGAACGGTGCGGGCAGCCCGAAGCCCGCGTTGTTGACCAGGATGTCCACGGGCCGCACCCGGTCGGCGAGCCGCTCGGCGACGGCCGTGCAGTCCGCGGGGTCCAGCAGATCGGCGGGCAGTACCTCGCTGGCCGTGCCGAACTCCCGGCCGAGTTCCCGGGCCACGTCTTCGAGGCGGTCCTTGTCGCGGGCGACCAGGACGAGCTCGCAGCCCTTGGCCGCGAAGCCGCGGGCGAAGGCCGCGCCGAGTCCGGCACTGGCCCCGGTGATCAGAACGGTGGTCAAGGGAGGATCACTTCCTTACGGGGTGCGCGGGCGCTGCGGGGTCGGGCCCTGAGGGGTGAAGTCCGTCGTCGACGGGGATCCGTAGGCCTGAGCCACGTCGACCAGGAACCGGGCCTCGTCGTCCAGGTCGCCGCCCTCGGCGGAGGTCTGCATCGCGGCGGGCAGTTCCCACGCGGCGTCCTCCCCCGGCTGCCCGGGCAGTCCGGCGAGCTTCGCCTGCCGCGCCTCCTTCAGTACGCAGGCCAGCGCGGCCGCGGTGCGCCGCTGTTCGGGAATCCCGTGCCCGGTGACGTGGCTGCGGGCCAGCTCCGGAACGCCCGGGGCGACGTACTCGCCGAGGATCAGGATCGCGTCGCGGGTCTCGATCACCTTGCGGTACACCAGCAGGTTGCGCGGGACGGGCGGCCACAGCAGCTCCACGACCCGGCCGGCCCGCGGCTTGGTGAGGGCGACGTGCGGGACGGCCTGGACCAGGTCGTGCCAGAGCGGCCACAGCCGCCAGGCGGTGGCGATGTCGGCGCTCGTGCGACGCAGCGTGAACAGCGTGGGCACGAGGATCGCGGCGGCCCGCAGCAGTCCGTGCAGGTTCATCATCAGCGGCAGGGCGGGCATCGCCCAGGTGCTGCCGAACAGGGCCTTGAGCAGGTACGCGAACCAGAACAGGCCCGCGAGCGCGGTGCCGAGGCCGAACAGCCGCAGCCCGGCGGCCAGTCCCCGGCTCTCGGTGCGCCGGCTGTAGCGCCAGCACAGTGAGACGCAGGTGGTGTTGGCGAGGAGGTGCGCGCAGATCAGGAGCAGCCAGTACGCGAGCGAGGGCACCGGGTCGCCCTGCGGCGGGATGGTGTGGGCGGTGTGCGCGGGGGCGGCCGTGTCGAGCACCACCAGGGTGGTCAGCCAGGCCACCGTGCCCACCCAGGCGGCGAGTTGGAGGGCCCGGCCACGGGTGGCGGCCGCGACGAAGTAGAGCACGGTGCCCGCGGACAGCACGCCGATCAGGTTGCGGACGAGGCCGACGGTGTGCGCGTAGTCCGGGTCGCGCATCGCGTACGTGACGACGTCGGGGAGGTTGAGGGTCATCGCGGCGGCGGCGGTGGCGACGGCGAGCCACAGGCCGCGCTGCTGCGGGGAGCGCAGGGCGGCGGGGGCGCGCAGCAGGACGGCCGTCCAGAGGCAGACGACGCTGGGCACGGCGAGCGAGTCGCCGAACGCGGTGAGGTCAGCGGCGTCCATGGCTCCCCCGCCCGTAGCCCATGGCGGATTCCAGCCAGGCGAGGGTGGAGCGGGGCCCGGGGGCCGACTGCGGACAGGATCCCGTGGTGCGGATGCGGATCATGCTGGCCAGCATTTCCGCCTCCTGCTCCTGGCTGGTGGTGTAGTTGGTGCGCCCGAGGACGGTGGGGACCTGCCCGTCGTTGTCCTCGGCCTCCAGGGAGTTGTGGCCGAACAGGATGTGCCCGAGCTCGTGGAGCACGATGTGCTCGCGGTGCAGCGCGGTGGTCTGTGCCTCGTAGAAGACGAAGTCGACGCTGTCGGTGCCCACCCACAGCCCGCAGACCCCGGATTCCGCCGCTTCCTTGGGGAGCGGGTGGAGGTGGATCGGTCGGCCCCGCTGCTCGGCGATCCGGTTGCACAGCCCCTCGATGGAGAAGGGATGTGTCAGCTCCAGATGGCCGAGAATCTTCTCGCACCGTTTACGGAGGCTGGGTTGCGAGTGGGGCATGTGATCCCTCTTCGGACCCTTTCGCGGGCAGCGTCGGTAGGCGTGCGTGGGCGTGGGCATGGCGTCCTGTGCCTTCAAGGCGGCCTCTGGGAGTGGGGTCCTGAGGAGAGAAACGGAAGCCCGTTCGCCATTCGGCGAACGGGCGTTCCACCATGCCTACAGATCATGTGCGGGAGTTCGCAAGATGTGTCCCCAGGTGGGGTGCCTATTCGGCCATCCTGGGAACCGGGTGGTCCCGCCCGCGCACCGCGCCCCGGCGGCTCCGCCGGACCGGTGCCGGCGGAGCCTCGGGACACGCCCGTCTCAGCGCTTGCGGCGCCCCTCGTCGCCCCCGGTGAGGCCGGCCCGGCGCAGGGCGTCGGCCATCGCGCTGTTGGCCGGGGCCGGGGAGCCGCCGGCGCCCTGGCCCCGGCCGCCCTGGCGCTGCCCGCCGCCCTGGCCCCTGCCCTGCCCGCCGCCCTGTCCTTGGCCCCGGCCCTGACCCTGGCTCTGGCCTCCGCCCTGACCCTGGCCGCCGCGCTGCTGCGGGGGACGGCCGCCACCGCGTCGCTCCTGGCGGTCCTCGCGCTGTCGCGGGGCGCCGCCCGCCGGGCGGTCGGCCTCGTCCTCCAGCCGCAGCGTCAGAGAGATCCGCTTGCGCGGGATGTCCACGTCCAGGACCTTCACCCGGACGATGTCGCCCGGCTTGACCACGTCCCGCGGGTCCTTGACGAAGTTCTTCGACAGCGCCGAGACGTGGGCCAGCCCGTCCTGGTGGACGCCGATGTCGATGAAGGCGCCGAACGCGGCCACGTTGGTGACCACGCCCTCCAGGATCATTCCCGGCTCCAGGTCGCCGATCTTCTCGACGCCCTCCTTGAACGTGGCGGTCTTGAAGGCCGGCCTCGGGTCGCGGCCCGGCTTCTCCAGCTCGCGCAGGATGTCCGTCACGGTCGGCAGGCCGAAGGCCTCCGTGACGAACTGCTCCGGCCGCAGCGAGCGCAGCACCGCGGTGTTGCCGATCAGCGCCGCCACGTCGCTGCCGGCCGTCTTGGCCATGCCCCGGACCAGCGGGTACGACTCGGGGTGCACGCTGGAGAGGTCCAGCGGGTCGTCCCCGCCGCGGATCCGCAGGAAGCCCGCGCACTGCTCGTACGCCTTCGGACCCAGGCGCGCGACGTCCTTGAGGGCCTTGCGGCTGCGGAAGGGTCCGTTGTCGTCGCGGTGGGCCACGATGTTCTCGGCGAGCCCGCCGCTGATGCCCGAGACCCGCGAGAGCAGCGGGGCGGAGGCGGTGTTGACGTCGACACCGACACCGTTCACGCAGTCCTCGACCACCGCGTCGAGCGAGCGCGAGAGCTTCACCTCGGAGAGGTCGTGCTGGTACTGGCCGACGCCGATCGACTTGGGGTCGATCTTGACGAGCTCGGCGAGCGGGTCCTGCAGGCGCCGGGCGATGGAGACGGCGCCGCGCAGCGACACGTCCATGTCCGGGAGTTCCTGCGAGGCGAACGCGGAGGCCGAGTACACGGAGGCGCCGGCCTCGGACACCATCACCTTGGTGAGCTTCAGCTCGGGGTGGCGGGTGATCAGGTCCCCGGCGAGCTTGTCGGTCTCGCGCGAGGCCGTGCCGTTGCCGATGGCGATCAGCTCGACCGCGTGCTCCCCGGCGAGCCGGGCCAGCTTGGCGAGGGACTCGTCCCACTTGTTGGCGGGCACGTGCGGGTAGATCACGTCGGTCGCCACGACCTTGCCGGTGGCGTCGACGACGGCGACCTTCACGCCGGTGCGGAAGCCCGGGTCGAGGCCGAGGGTGGCGCGGGTGCCGGCGGGCGCCGCGAGCAGCAGGTCGCGCAGGTTGGACGCGAAGACCCGTACGGCCTCGTCCTCGGCCGCCTGGCGCAGCCGCATCCGCAGGTCGATGCCGAGGTGCACCTGGATCTTCGTACGCCAGGCCCAGCGGACGGTGTCGCCCAGCCACTTGTCGCCGGGGCGGCCGCGGTCGTTCACCCCGAAGCGGCGGGCGATCATGCCCTCGTACGTGGACGGGCCGGGCTCCTCGCGGGGCTCCTCGGGCTCCAGGGTGAGGTCGAGGACGTCCTCCTTCTCACCGCGCAGCATGGCGAGGACGCGGTGCGAGGGCAGCGCGGTGAAGGGCTCGGCGAAGTCGAAGTAGTCGGCGAACTTGGCGCCCGCCTCCTCCTTGCCCTCGCGCACCTTCGCGGCGAGCCGGCCGCGGCCCCACATGCGCTCGCGCAGCTCGCCGATGAGGTCGGCGTCCTCGCCGAAGCGCTCGGTGAGGATCGCGCGGGCGCCCTCCAGGGCGGCGGCCGGGTCGGCGACTCCCTTGTCGGAGTCGACGAACGCGGCCGCGGCGGCGGCCGGTTCCACCGACGGGTCGGCCAGCAGGCCGTCGGCGAGCGGCTCCAGGCCGGCCTCGCGGGCGATCTGCGCCTTGGTGCGCCGCTTGGGCTTGAACGGGAGGTAGATGTCCTCCAGCCGGGCCTTGGTGTCGGCCGCGTTGATCCGGGCCTCCAGCTCGGCGTCGAGCTTGCCCTGCTCCCGCACGGAGTCCAGGATCGCCGCGCGCCGGTCCTCCAGCTCGCGCAGATACCGCAGCCGCTCCTCGAGGGTGCGCAGCTGGGCGTCGTCGAGCATCTCGGTCGCTTCCTTGCGGTAGCGCGCGATGAACGGCACGGTGGAGCCGCCGTCGAGCAGCTCGACGGCGGCCTTGACCTGCCGCTCCCGTACGCCGAGCTCCTCGGCGATCCTGCCTTCGATGGACATCGTCACGATCGGGTCCCGCCTGCCTTCGTTTGCACTGGAAGGCTGCCAATTGTGGCAGGTGGCGACGGCGGGGGCCGGGAGACCCGCGCCCGGGTCCCCGCCCGGGGCCGGGCCCGGGGCCGCGCCCGGCCCCGTCCCGGACCCGCGCCGGACCCGTCAGGCCTTGCCGAAGGCGTCCGCGGGGAAGGCGCCGGCCGCGACGGCCTTGACGACGAGTCCGCCGCCGAGCTCGGCCAGCCTGGCCAGGCCTTCGGCGCCGAGGTGCTCGTACGGGGCCGCGTCGAGGCGGTCGGTGTCGGCTTCGAGGCGCTCGCGCACGGCCGCGCCCTCCGCGGTGAGTTCGCCTTCGGCGTCGAGGATCCCGCGCTCGCGCAGCCGGTCGGCGGCGGCGTCGAGGTCGGACTGTTCCCAGCCGCGGATGGCCTTGATCCACTTGTGGGTCATGCCGCGCCCGGTGGCGGTGTGGCTGACCAGGGCCTCCAGCGGGTCCAGCCCCGCGAGCAGCAGGGCGGCGAGGTGGCCGTCGCCGCGGTGCTCGCGCAGCAGGGTGGTGGCGTGCCAGAGCCGCAGGTGCGGCTCCTCGGGTACGGGGAGGTCGGCGTGGGCGGCGTAGAGGGGCCGGGCGTGCCGGGTGCAGCCCTCGGTGGCGCGCAGGGCGAGGTCGGCGGCCTCGGCGAGCTCGGGGGAATCGATCGCCTCCGTGCCGAGCAGCCGGCGCAGGGTGGCGTCGGCGGCGCGCAGCCGGGCGTCCAGGGCCTGTTCGGGGGTGGTGGTGTCCCAGACGGCGGGCAGGTGGCGGGAGACGAAGTCGTGGCGGTAGTTGTAGAACGTGGCGGTGACCGTGCCGGGTCCGACGGCTCCCATGGCGGCGGAGCGGGAGGCGAGGTTCACGGCGGGCCGCTCGGTGACCCCGAGGGCGGCGAACTCCTTGCCCAGATCGGGAGAGAAGTAGATGGTCGCGTGCAGCGGATTGATCGCTGCATGCCAACAGTTGCGGGCGGCGCGCGCAGGAATCGTCATGGCGGCCAGATTACCGACCGCTCAGTATGTCGGGTAGACCGAGTCCCGGCCGTCGTGCATATGATCGAGCCGACACCAACGGGGAGGCGTGAACATGTCAGAGGATGGCGGCCAAGTGGCGGACCTTCAGGTCGGCATGCGGTTGAACCACGTACCGGTCGAGCCGAGCGGCCCGACGGCTCCGCCGACGGGGCCGACGGCTCCGGGCAACCCGAAGGGCCCGATGGGCCCCTTCGTTCCGGGCGGTTCCGGGGACTTCGCTTCGACGCCGGCCCAGAAGAAGGCCGCGGCGAACACGATCGAGACCGAGCTGGAGCCCAACACCAAGAAGGCCGCCGAGCACGCGGACACCGACACCGGCGCCGCCCAGAAGGGCTTCGACGGCTGGGAGACCGCCGCCGGCCTGAAGAAGGTGGCGGACACCTGGGACCAGCAGGTGAAGACCCTGATGGGCCGTCTGGCGTCCGAGAAGACCAGCCTGCGCGGCGCCTCGGGCCTCTTCTCGAGCAACGACACCGGCATCGGCAACCAGTTCCTCGCGTCGAACTCGAAGCTGAACGGCCTCTAGACGGGGGCCCTCCGGGTATCGCGGGCATCCGGTTTCCGGCCTTCTTCCGCGCGGCGCACCGCGCGGAAGAAGGCCGTTCGCGTACCCGGACACGGCCGTTCGGGGCGGTGGCCACCGGCCCGGCCGCTCCCCTGTGACGGCCGAATGGCGATCGTGTGACACGAGGGGCCATGGACATGACGTAGGGCGGCGGGCGTGAATACGGTCGGACGACAAGCCGTTGAACAGAACTGTCTCCCTACCCCTTGGAGCTCTTCGTGCACCGCAAAGTCATCGCCCCGAGCGTCCTCGCCGCCTCCCTCCTGCTGGTGATCCCGGCGTCGGCGGCGAGTTCCGTACAAGGGGCCCCGGGGATCGGCGACCCCTACTACCCGGCCAGCGGCAACAGCGGGTACGACGTGTCCCACTACGACCTGCGCCTGCAGTACCAGCCGAAGACGGACCTGCTGGAGGGCACGGCCACGCTCCTGACCACCGCCAGGCAGGACCTCTCCCGCTTCAACCTGGACTTCGGCCTGAAGGTCAGCGAGATCCGGGTCAACGGCGCCAAGGCGAAGTTCGCCACGTCCGGGGAGCACGAGCTGGAGGTGACCCCCGCCCAGGTGCTGAAGAAGGACACCCCGGCGTCGGTCGTCGTCAAGTACGCCGGAAAGCCCTCGGAGTTCAAGATCGACGGCTGGTCGGCCTGGCAGCGCACCCCGGACGGCGGCGTCGCCGCGCAGGAGCCCGACTCGGCCGTCTGGTGGTTCCCGAGCAACGACCACCCGCTCGACAAGGCCACCTTCGACATCTCGGTCAACGTCCCCGACGGCACCCAGGCCATCAGCAACGGCGTGCTCCAGTCGCAGAGTTCCCGGCTCGGCTGGACCCGGTACAACTGGCGCTCGAACAAGCCGCAGGCCACGTACCTCGCCACCCTCGCCATCGGCAAGTTCGACGTCACCACCGGTACGACGGCGAGCGGGCTGCCGATCGTCAACGCGTACAGCAAGGACCTCGGCGACAACGCGGGCGCGGCGCGCGCGAGCGTGGAGCGGACCGGCGAGGTCGCCGAGTGGCTGGAGGGGGTCTTCGGGCCGTACCCCTTCAACGCCCTGGGCGGGTACGTGCCGAACGTGCCCTCCAGCTTCGCGCTCGAGACGCAGACCCGGCCGTTCTACAGCCCGAAGCAGTTCGCGAACGGCGCCAACGTCTCGGTGGTCGTGCACGAGCTGGCCCACCAGTGGTACGGGGACAGCGTCTCCGTCGACGGCTGGAAGGACATCTGGATCAACGAGGGCTTCGCCCGCTACAGCCAGTGGCTGTGGTCGGAGAAGGAGGGTGAGGGCACCGCGCAGGAGCTCGCCGACTGGACGTACGGGCAG
Source organism: Streptomyces sp. NPDC001194 (assembly GCF_042896985.1). Lineage (NCBI taxonomy): Bacteria > Bacillati > Actinomycetota > Actinomycetes > Kitasatosporales > Streptomycetaceae > Streptomyces > Streptomyces sp. NPDC001194. The sequence goes on from NZ_JBIAXU010000018.1 coordinate 77,624, forward strand.
CGCGCCGCGGACGACCCGTTCTGGCAGGTCAAGCCGGGCGACCCGGGCCCGGACAACCAGTTCCACGGAGCCGTCTACGACCGCGGCGCGATCGCCCTCCAGGCGCTGCGCAACGAGATCGGCGACGAGAAGTTCTTCAAGATCCTCAAGGGCTGGCCGACCGAGCGGGCCTACGGGAACGCCAAGGTCGGGGACTTCGTCCGGTACGCGGAGAAGGTGTCGGCCAAGCCCCTCGCCCAGCTCTTCGAGACCTGGCTGTACACCCCGGGCAAGCCCGCCTTCGCCCCGCCGGCCGCCCCGGCCGGGAACGCCCGCTCCCTCAAGGCTCCCGCCGCGAAGCCGGTGGAGCCGAAGTCCTGGAAGAAGATCGCCGAGACGAACACGATCCACGACCACTGAGCCGCGCAGCGCGTACGGGTCCCCGCGCGCCGGCGCCCCTCAGGGGGTGCCGGCGCGTCGGCGGGCCCGGGCCGCGCGGGCGATGGGCAGGTAGCGCAGGCGCTCCGGCAGCAGCGGTACGAGCAGCCGTACGGCCGTGCTGAGCCGCCGGAGCCTGCACTCCTGGGCCGGGCTCCACTCCAGCCCGATGGCGGCACGGGCCTCGGGCGGCATGTACCCCACGGTGACGAACGCCCGGAAGTGCAGGAACGCGGCCCGCAGCACCGGCCAGGCGAGCCGCAGCAGCAGCCGTACCGGAAGGGAGCCGCCCTCGGGCCTCGGCAGCGGCACGTCGGTGGCGACCAGCTCGCGGGCGACCTTGGTCGGCTCGATCTCCTCGGCCAGCATCCGGTGGTAGTAGACCCAGTACTCCTCGATGGTCTGCGGCATGTCCCGGTCGTGTATCCCGAGGATCCGGCCGACCTGGAGCCACTCCCGGTACAACTGCCGCTCCTGCGCGGGGGTGAAGCGGCGCAGCAGGTACCGCCCGGCGTAGAGGTAGATCGGGAAGCCGGTGGCGTGCACCCAGGAGTAGCAGGCGGGGTCGAGGGAGTGGTAGCGCCGTCCCCGGGTGTCGATGCCCTGGATCTCCTTGTGCAGGCGGCGTACCCGGCGGCCCTCCTCGGCGGCCTCCGCCCCGCCGTAGACCCACAGCTGGACGGAGCGCAGCGAGCGCTCGCCGCGCCCCCAGGGGTCGGTCCGGAAGACCGAGTGCTCGTCGACCCCGGCGCCGATCGCGGGGTGGGCCACCTGCATGGTGAAGGCGGCGGGGAGCATCAGCAGGGCCCGGATGTCGCCGGAGATGGTCCAGAGCACCCCGCCGGGGGCCGGCGGCTCGGGATCGGGGCGGCGCGCGGCCTTCGGTCCGGGTGCGGGGAGCTCTGCATCTCTCATGGTTCCAGTATGCGATCGCCGAAGGACCGGGCCGCGGGCACCGGCGTCGCGGGGCGCGAGCACCAGACGTCCGCTCCCGGACAGAAAGTCTTGTCACGGGTGTTACCCAGAGGTAACCGCGGCTGCTTGGATGACGGAGTCGATCTCCCCCCTGCAGGAATGATGGAGACCTCATGCTGCACACCAAGCTCAGCCGCAACCGCGCCGCCGCCACGGCCGTTGCGGCGATAGCCGTCGGCGCACTGGCCGCCACCGGTGCGCCGGCCGCCTCGGCCGCGGAGAGCGCCGCGGTCCCGCGGCTCAGCGTCCTCACGTACAACACGTTCCTGATGAGCAAGAACCTCTACCCCAACTGGGGTCAAGACCACCGGGCTTCGGAGATCCCCAAGGCGTCCTTCTTCCAGGGACACGACGTGGTCGTGCTCCAAGAGGCCTTCGACAACGGCGCCTCGGACGCGCTCAAGTCGGGCGCCTCCGCGCAGTACCCGTACCAGACCCCGATCGTCGGCCGCAGCAAGAGCGGCTGGGACGCGACGGGCGGCGCCTACTCCTCGACCACCCCCGAGGACGGCGGCGTCACGATCCTCAGCAAGTGGCCGATCCTCCGCAAGGAGCAGGTCGTCTACAAGGACGCCTGCGGCGCCGACTGGTGGTCCAACAAGGGCTTCGCCTACGTCGTGCTGAACGTGGGCGGGACCAAGGTCCACGTGGTCGGCACCCACGCCCAGTCCACCGACCCGGGCTGCGGCTCCGGCGAGGCGGCCGACATGCGCGCCCGGCAGTTCAAGGCGATAGACGCCTTCCTGGACGCAAAGAACATCCCGGCGGGCGAACAGGTCATCGTGGCCGGCGACATGAACGTCGACTCGCGCTCCCCCGAGTTCGCGTCCATGCTCGCCACCGCCGACCTGGCGGACTCCGACTCGCGCACGGGCCACCCGTACTCGTTCGACACCGCGCAGAACTCGATCGCGAACTACCGATACCCGACGGACCCGCGCGAGGACCTGGACTACGTCCTCTACCGCAAGGGCAACGCGCGCCCGGCGGGCTGGGAGAACAACGTGGTCAAGGAGGAGTCGGCGCCCTGGACCGTCTCGAGCTGGGGCACCTCGTACACGTACACCAACCTCTCCGACCACTACCCGCTGATCGGCCGCTAGCCCGCCCCCGCCCGGTGCCCCTGCCCGGTGCCCGCCGCGCGGCGGGCACCGGCGCGTCCGGTCAGCCGAGGATCTCGGCGATGTCCGCCTGGAGCCGCCGGTAGTCCTCCGGGTTGTCCGGTGCCCACGCGCGCGCGTCCTCGGAGGCCTGCCGGGCCAGTTCCGCCGCCCGGCCCGGCCAGCCGGCCCAGACGTACATCCGGACCAGTTCCACGGTCGCGCTCGTCGTGGACGGGTGGCTCCGTCCGGGAGAGCGGCGCGCGGCGCGCACGGTCCGCTGCTGCGCCTCCAGCGCCTCGCCGACGCGTCCGTTGTCGCACAGCCGTACCGCGCGCAGCGTGCGGACCTCCTGCTCCTCGAAGACGTTGTGCTTCGCGAGGACGGCGGCCGCCAGCAGCAGGGGCACGGCCACCAGGACCACGTACGGTCCGGGGCCCGCGGCCAGGTCGGGCAGCCGTCCGGCGCGGTCGCGCACGGTACCGGTCTCGGCGAGGTCCAGCGCCGCCCAGGCGCCTCCCAGCACCGCGGCCGCGACCAGCACCGTGCGGTGCACGAAGCGGCCGCGCCCGAACGCCAGCAGGCCGGCCGCCCAGAGCGCGGCGGCGCCGGCGAGGACCACGACGAGGGCGTCCCCGCCCGCGAGCCCGGCACGCGATCCGAGGGCGGGGGCGCCGGTGGCGGCGTCCGCGCGGAATCCGTAGGACAGGGTGTCGGCGTCGGCCCCGACGACCCACGGCAGTACGGCGCCCAGCAGCATCAGCAGCGCTCCGGCGGCGCCCAGGGGTGCCGGCAGGCGCCCGGGGGTGACCAGCGAGGACAGTACGGCCGCGGCCCGGCCCGTACCGCCGGCGGGGGCCTTCACCCGCCCAGCCTGACGACGTCGGTGGTGTAGGTGGTGACGGCCACGTGGACCACCACGGGTACGAGCAGGACGGCGGCCGGCGACAGCAGCCAGGTGCACAGGGGCCGCAGCCTGGTGGTCCGCAGTCTGCGCGAGGTCCACAGCAGGGTGCCCGGGACGAACAGGACCAGGGTGATCAGGCTGAGCGCGAAGCGGGCCGGGCCGTCCCCGGGGACCGGGAAGAGGAAGGCGAGCGGGGAGTCGTACGTCAGCCTGTCCACCCCGGCGGCGAGCCCTTGGAGGACGAGGATCGCGATGCCGATCGGGGAGAGGATCAGCGGCACCAGGGCGGCCCCGTCGGTCGACACGGAGTGCGCCATGCCCCTCCCCGGCGGCCTTCCCAGGACCCGTTCCCTCTCGTTGGCCCGTTCCAGGTCGTACCACGGCTTTTCGTCGAACATGTCCGCTCCCCCGGTGGTATGTGGTCGTGGTGGTGCTCGGGGCCGGTCAGGCGAGGGCGGGCGCGTCCGGCCCGAGGACCCGTCGGTTGATGCCGCGCCGGCGCAGGGCGCTGAAGGCCCACAGGGCCGCCCCGGCGCCTGCCAGCGCCAGGAAGCGGGTCTGGTTCTCGGGGGGAACGGCGGGCACCTTCGCGATCGCCAGCCTGATGCCCGGCCCGCGCAGGGGCGTGTCCAGCGTGTACCCGCCCGGTTGCAGGGGGGCGGTGACGGCCGGCCAGGCCTGCCAGTGCCCGCGCTCGTCCGCGTACCAGTAGCGGTGGTCGACCGCCTCGCCCAGCCTGGGGGTGCGCCAGGTCCCCTGGTCGAGGGGGTGTCCGTCGACGGCGGCGAGGGACACCGTGCTCCCGGGCTTGTTGCGCGCGCCGCCCGACACCATGGCTTGCAGGGCCAGGGGCCGGGGCAGATCGGTGCGGCTCTCGATCCACACCAGATAGAGGCCGTCGTCGGCCAGCTGGACCGTCCCGGCCTGGCCCGGCTCGGTGCGCAGGGCCTTAGCCGCCCCGACGTTGCCGAGGTGCTGGTTCGTCTGCGCGGCCAGCGCGACCCCCAGGAACCCGACGACCCACAGCGCGAGAGCGGCGTCCAGCCAGCGCCGGGACCACCCCGTGGGTAAGAACACTGTGTCACGTGGCATGCAACCGCCCCCTGTTCGCCGCGGCCGCCTCGTCCGGCCGGGCGCCAACCCGTGGCCCACAGTGTGACCCGGACGGCGTTCCCCTGTCCGGCTGTTGGGCGAGATGGCCGCACCGGGCGGCTCGGCCGGAACCCGTCCGGCGGGCGGTCGTGCGCGCCCGCCGGACGGGCCGTGCGGGCTACGGGGCCGGCGCCGCCTGCGGTTCCCCGTGCGGGTCCTCGTACAGGGCCTCGATGAGGGGGCCGTACTTCTCCCGGACCACCCTGCGGCGCAGTTTCAGCGACGGGGTGAGCTCCCCGGAGGCGGGGCCCCACTCCTCGGTCAGCAGCCGGTACCGCTTGATCTGCTCGGTCCGGTTGAGCCGGGCGTTGGCCGCCGCGACGGCGGCGGCGATCTCCTCCCGGACGGCCGGGTGCTCCGCGAGCCCGGCCAGCGGGCCGGCCTCGATGCCGCGGGCCGCCGCCCACGCCGGGGCCACCTCCCCGTCCAGCACGAGGAGGGCGACGAGGTAGGAGCGGCCGTCCCCGTGCACCAGGGCCTGGCCGATCAGCGGGTGCTCCTTGACGGTGTTCTCCACCAGGGCCGGCGAGACGTTCTTGCCGTTCGAGGTGATGATCAGTTCCTTCTTGCGGTCGGTCAGCCAGAGGAACCCGTCCTCGTCGAGCCGGCCGACGTCCCCGGTCGGGAACCAGCCCTCGGCGTCGTGGGCGCTCTCGACCGACCCGTCGGGCCGCAGGTAGCCGGCGAAGACGGTCGCGCCCCGCGTGAGGATCTCCCCGTCCTCGGCGAGCCGCAGCTCCAGCCCCTCGATCGGGCGTCCCACCGAGCCCAGCCGGAAGCCGTCCGGACTGTTGATCGTGCACACCCCCGAGGTCTCCGTGAGCCCCCACGCGTCCATGATGGTGATCCCCCAGCCCGCCCAGAAGCGGACCACGTCGATCGGCATCGGGGCGGTGGCGCTGGCCGTCCACACCAGCCGGTCCAGCCCGGCCAGGCCCAGCAGCGGGTCCAGCACCTGCTCCTTCGCCCGGGTGTACGAGGTCTCGAGCGCGGCCGGGATCCGCTCGCCGCGCTCCCGGTGGCCGGCCCGGGCCCGGGCGAGGTCGTTGGCGGCCTCGATGGACTCCCGCTGCGCGGCGGGGAGCTGCGCGAGCACCGCCCGTACCCCGGCGGCCAGCTTCTCCCAGACCCGGGGCACCCCGAAGAACTGCACCGGGTGCAGTTCGCGTACGGCTGCCCCCACGGCCGCCGGGTCGGCGACGAGCCGGACGTGCGCGGCCCGCAGCAGCGGCAGGTAGATGCCGAGGATCCGCTCGGCGATGTGCGCGAAGGGCAGGTAGCAGATGTGCTCGGCGTGCTCGGGCAGGTCCGTGCGGCCGTCGATGCGGACGGCCTGGAGCATGATGTTGCGGTGGGTCAGCCGCACGCCCTTGGGGTCGCCGGTGGTCCCGGAGGTGTAGACGACGGTCAGCGGGTCCTCGGGGCGGGTCTCCCGCCAAGCCTTCTCGAAGGCCTCGGGGCGGTGCGTACGGGCGCCGCTCGCGTACAGGGATCCGTACGTGCGGTGCGGACCCGCCTCGGCGGCCTCGGCCACGACCAGCCGTTCCAGGGGCACCTGCGCGTCGGCGAGCAGCGGCTCCCAGCGGGCCAGCTCGCCGGCGCCTTCGAGGACCGCGACCCGGGCCCGGCTGTGCCGGGCGATGTGGGCGATCTGCTCGGGCGCGGAGGTCCCGTACACGGTGACCGGGACGGCGCCGAGGTGCACGAGGGCCAGGTCCGTCAGCCAGTGCTCGGGGCGGTTGCCCATCATGATCAGCACGTGTTCGCCGCGTTCCACGCCGAGGGCGGCGTATCCGGAGGCGAGGACGGCGACCTTGCTGCGGACCTCGGTCCAGTCGAGGGTCGTCCAGCCGTCGCCCTCTCGCCAGGAGAGGGCGGGGAGAGCCCCGTGCTCGGCGGCGTTGCGCGCCAGCAGGGCGGGGATGGTGAGCTCTTCGGGTCGTCCGGGCAGTCGCAGTTTCATGGTCATGGGCAGCTCCTGGCCGTTTCACATCGTTGGTGCGACAGCAATACTGTTGAACCCAAGCTGTGGAGCAGAGAGCGAGGCGCAGACGATGGCCGACCAGGCACCCGAGCCGATGCTCACCGTCGACGAGCTGGCGGCCAGGGCGGGCGTCACCGTGCGCACCGTTCGTTTCTACAGCACGCGCGGGCTTTTGCCCCCTCCCGTGATCGGCCCGCGTCGGGTGGGGCACTACGGGCCGGAGCACCTGTCCCGGCTGGCGCTCATCGAGGAACTCCAGCACCAGGGCATGACGTTGTCGGCCATCGAGCGCTATCTGGACGCCCTGCCCGACGACCTGAGCGCGCACGACCTGGCGATCCACCGCGCCATGGTGTCCAGTTGGGCTCCGGACGCGCCGCAGGAGGTGTCGCGGGAGGAGCTGGAGAAGCGGGCCGGGCGGAGCCTGTCGGACGCCGACGTGCGGCGGCTGACGGCGATGAACGTGCTGGCGCCGGCCGCCGACGGGTTCCGGGTGGACGTGGGGCTGCTGCGGCTGGGCGTCGCGCTGCTGGACGTGCCGATCGCGCACGAGACGATCCTGGCGGCGCGCAAGGTGCTGCTGGAGCACGCGCGGACCACGGCGCACGAGCTGACGGCGCTGTTCCGGGACGAGGTGTGGGGGCCGTTCACGCGGGGCGAGAGCGATCCGGAGCGGGTGGAGTCGATGAAGGCGCTGTCCGCGCACATGCAGCCGATGGTGGTGCAGGCGCTGGTGACCGCATTCCAGCGGTCGCTGAAGGAGGAACTGCGGGCGGCGTTCGTCTCGGAGTCCGAAGGCTCCGGGTGAACGCCGCCCGCGGCGGGTCCTGCCGGTACGGCGGGTCCTACGGGTACTGCGGGTACTGCGGGGTCAGTCGGAGTACGTCTCGCCGCGTTCGGCCTTCGCGACGAGCGAGGCCGGCGGGGTGAAGCGCTCGCCGTACTGGGCGGCCAGCTCGCGCGCGCGGGCGACGAAGCCCGCCAGGCCGCCCTCGTAGCCGTTGATGTACTGGATCACGCCACCGGTCCAGGCCGGGAAGCCGATGCCCATGATGGAGCCGATGTTGGCGTCGGCGATCGAGGTGAGCACGCCCTCGTCGAGGCAGCGGACGGTGTCCAGTGCCTCGGAGAAGAGCATCCGCTCCTTCATGTCGACGAACGGGATGTCCGCGTCCGGCTTGGCGAAGTGCTCGCGCAGGCCCGGCCAGATGCCGGCGCGCTTGCCGCTCTCGTCGTACGCGTAGAAGCCGGCCCCGCCGCTGCGCCCCGGGCGCCCGAACTCGTCGACCATCCGGTCGATGACCGCGTCCGCGGGGTGCGCGGTCCACGGGCGGCCCTCGGCCTCGAAGGCCTTGCGGGTCTCGTTGCGGATCTTGCGCGGGAGGGTGAGCGTGAGCTCGTCCATCAGGGAGAGCACCTTGGCCGGGTAGCCGGCCTGGGCCGCGGCCTGCTCGATGGAGGCGGGCTCCACGCCCTCGCCTACCATCGCCACGCCCTCGTTGATGAACTGGCCGATGACGCGCGAGGTGAAGAAGCCGCGCGAGTCGTTGACCACGATCGGGGTCTTGTTGATCTGCCGCACGAGGTCGAAGGCGCGGGCGATGGCCTCGTCGCCGGTGCGCTCGCCCTTGATGATCTCCACCAGCGGCATCTTGTCGACGGGCGAGAAGAAGTGCAGTCCGATGAAGTCGACGGGGCGCGAAACCCCTTCCGCGAGGCCCGTGATGGGCAGCGTGGAGGTGTTGGAGCAGAGCAGCGCGTCGGGGGCGATGACGTCCTGGATCTCCTGGAACACCTTGTGCTTGAGGGAGGTGTCCTCGAACACGGCCTCGATGACGGCGTCGCAGCCGGCCAGGTCGGCGGCCTCGGCGGTCGGGGTGATCCGGGCGAGCAGCTCGGCGCGCTGGGCCTCGGTGCTGCGGCCGCGGGAGACGGCCTTGTCGAGCAGCTTCTCGGAGTACGCCTTGCCCTTCGCGGCGGCCTCGGCGGTGACGTCCTTCAGCACCACCTCGATGCCCGCGCGGGCGCACGAGTACGCGATGCCCGCGCCCATCATGCCGGCGCCGAGGACGGCGACCTTGCTGACCTTGCGGGGCGCGACGCCCTGCGGGCGGCTGCGGCCGGCGTTGACGGCCTGGAGGTCGAAGAAGAACGCCTGGATCATGTTCTTGGCGGTCTGACCGGTGACCAGCTCGGTGAAGTAGCGGGCCTCGATGGTCAGCGCCGTCTCGAAGTCCACCTGGGCGCCCTCGACGGCACACGCCAGGATGTTGCGCGGGGCCGGGTACGGGGCGCCGTTCAGCTGCTTCCTCAGGTTGGCCGGGAAGGCCGGGAGGTTGGCGGCGAACTTCGGGTTCGACGGCGTGCCGCCCGGGATCCGGTAGCCGGGCACGTCCCAGGGCTGCTTCGACTCGGGGTTGGCGTCGATGAAGGCGCGGGCCTTGGCCAGCATCTCCTCGGGGGTGGCGGCCAGTTCGTGGACGAGCCCGTTGTCGAGGGCGCGCTGCGGGCTGTACTGGGTGCCCTGGAGCAGGACCTTGAGCAGCGCGTCGGCGATGCCCATGAGGCGGACCGTACGGGTGACACCGCCGCCGGCCGGGAGCAGGCCGAGGGTGACCTCGGGCAGGCCGATCTTGGAGCCGGGGGCGTCGAGGGCCACGCGGTGGTGGGAGGCGAGGCAGATCTCGTAACCGCCGCCGAGCGCGGCGCCGTTGATCGCGGCGACGACGGGCTTGCCGAGGGTCTCGATGCGGCGCAGCGAGCGCTTGATCTCGGTTCCGGTGTCGAAGGCGATCTGCGCGTCCTCGGGACGCAGCCGGATCATGTCCTTGAGGTCGCCGCCCGCGAAGAAGGTCTTCTTGGCGGAGGTGTAGATGATGCCGCGGATGGAGTCCTTCTCGGCCTCGGCGCGGTCGGCGACGGCCGCGATGGAGTCCTTGAAGGCCTGGTTCATCGTGTTGGCGGACTGGCCCGGGTCGTCGAGGGTCAGGGTGACGACGCCGGTCTCGTCCTGGTCCCAGCGGATCGTGGTGGACTCGCTCATGTTTCTCGCTGCTTCCGTGTCGGGGAGGAGGTCGGGGGGATCAGGACGGCGTTCAGAGGCGTTCGACGATGGTGGCGACGCCCATGCCGCCGCCGACGCAGAGGGTGACGAGCCCGTAGCGCTTGTCCTGGCGCTCCAGTTCGTCGATGACGGTCCCGAGGAGCATCGCGCCGGTGGCGCCGAGCGGGTGGCCGAGCGCGATGGACCCGCCGTTGACGTTGACCCGCTCGAGGGTGATGCCCATGTCCTTGACGAAGCGCAGCACGACGCCGGCGAAGGCCTCGTTCATCTCGATCAGGTCGATGTCGTCGATGGTCAGGCCGGCCTTGGCGAGGGCCTTGCGGGTGGCCGGGGCGGGGCCGGTGAGCATGATGGTGGGCTCGGAGCCGGAGACCGCGGCCGAGACGATCCGGGCGCGGGGAGCCAGTCCGTTGCGCTCCCCCGCCTCGCGGGTGCCGATCGCGACGAGCGAGGCGCCGTCGACGATGCCGGAGGAGTTGCCCGCGTGGTGGACGTGGTCGATCTTCTCGATCCAGTGGTACTTCTGCAGGGCGACGGCGTCGAAGCCGCCGAGGTCGCCGATGTCCGCGAAGGACGGCTTGAGCTTGGCGAGGCTGTCGGCCGTGGTGCCCGGGCGGACGAACTCCTCCTGGTCCAGGACGACCAGGCCGTTGCGGTCGGTGACCGGGACGACGGACTTCGCGAAGCGGCCTTCCTTGATGGAGGTGGCGGCCCGCTCCTGGGAGAGGGCGGCGTACTCGTCGACGTCGCGCCGGGAGAAGCCCTCGATGGTGGCGATGAGGTCGGCGCCGATGCCCTGCGGGACGAAGCCGGTGTCCCAGTTGGTCATCGGGTCGTTGAACCAGGCGCCGCCGTCGGAGGCCATCGGGACGCGGGACATGGACTCCACGCCGCCCGCGAGGACCAGGTCCTCCCAGCCGGAGCGGACCTTGGCGGCGGCCAGGTTGACGGCTTCCAGGCCGGAGGCGCAGAAGCGGTTCTCCTGTACACCGGCCACGGTGTCCGGGAGCCCCGCGGCGATGGCCGCGATCCGGGCGATGTCGGAGCCCTGGTCGCCGACCGGGCCGACGACGCCGAGCACGATGTCGTCGATGGTGGCGGGGTCCAGGCCGGGGTTGCGCTCGCGCAGGGCGTTGATCAGGCCGACGACCAGGTCGATCGGCTTGGTGCCGTGCAGGGCGCCGTTGGCCTTGCCGCGGCCGCGCGGCGTGCGGATCGCGTCGTATACGTACGCTTCGGTGCTCACTGGTCAAGCCTTTCGGGGAGAGGTCGTGCGTTAGCCGAGGAGGGAGCGGCCGATGATCTCTTTCATGATCTCGGTCGTGCCGCCGTAGATGGTCTGGATACGGCCGTCGGTGAAGGCCCGTGCGACCCGGTATTCGCTCATGTACCCGTAGCCGCCGTGCAGTTGCAGGCAGCGGTCGGCGACCCGCTTCTGGAGCTCGGTCGCCCACCACTTGGCCATCGACGCGTGCACGTGGTCCAGCTCGCCGTTGGAGTGGTCGACGATGCAGCGGTCGAGGAAGGTGCGGGTGACGGCGCACTCGGTGGCCATCTCCGCTATCTCGAAGCGGATGTGCTGGAGCTTGGAGAGCGGCCGCCCGAAGGCCTCGCGCTCCTTCACGTACGTGGTGGTGATCTCCAGCAGGTGCTCGGCGGCGGCGATGCCGGCCATCGCGATGCCCATCCGCTCCTGCGCGAGATTGGTCATCAGGTGGACGAAGGCCCCGTTCAGCTCGCCGAGCAGGTTCTCCTTGGGGACGCGCACGTCGTGGAAGAACAGCTCGGCGGTGTCCTGCGCCTTCTGGCCGATCTTGTCGAGGTTGCGGCCGCGTTCGAAGCCCTCCGTGCCGCGCTCGACCACCAGCAGCGACAGGCCGTGCGCGCCGCCCTCCGGGGTGGTCCTGGCGACGACGACCACCAGGTCGGCCAGGATGCCGTTGGAGATGAAGGTCTTGGAGCCGTTGAGCACCCAGTGGTCGCCGCGGTCCTCGGCGCTGGTCCGGATCCCCTGGAGGTCGGAGCCCGCGCCCGGCTCGGTCATCGCGATGGCGGTGATGGTCTCGCCGGAGCAGAAGCCGGGCAGCCAGCGCCGCTTCTGCTCCTCGGTGGCGAGCGAGGTGAGGTACGGGCCGATGATGTCGTTGTGCAGGCCGATCGCGAGTCCGGCCGCCCCGGCCCGGGTGAACTCCTCGGCGATCACGGCGGCGTAGCGGAAGTCGGTGTTCCCGCCGCCCCCGTACTCCTCCGGGACGGCCAGGCCCAGCAGGCCCTGCCGGCCGGCGGCCCGCCAGGCCTCGCGGCTGACGATCCCGTCCTTCTCCCACTGGTCGTAGTGCGGCAGCACCTCCTTGGTGAGGAAGGTGCGGACGGTCTCGCGGAACGCCTCGTGGTCGGCGTCGAAGATGCGGCGTTGCATCGGGGCCCCCTAGAGCCAGCTCTTGACGGTTTCGATCAGCCGGGCCGGCTCGGCTCCGACGGGTGTGACGTTGAGCATCGTGACGCCCGCCTCCCGGAAGGCCTCGACGCGCTCGCGCACGTAGCCCTCCGGCCCGCACAGGGTCATGAGCTCGCAGAACTCGTCCGGTACGGCGGCAGCCGCATCGCGCTTGCGGCCGGAGAGGTAGAGCTCCTGGATCTTCCGGGCCTCCTCCCCGTACCCGTAGGCGACGGCGAGGTCGTTGTAGAAGTTCTTGCCGACCGCGCCCATCCCGCCGACGTACAGGGCGATCTGCGGGCGCGCGAGGTCCCGTGCGGCGGCGGCGTCCTCGCCGATCGCGAGCAGCCCGCCCGCCACGGTCTGCAGCGGGCCGAGCTCCGGGGAGCGCAGGGCGGCGCCCTCGGCGAGGGCGCTCCCCCACACCGCGTGGGCCTTCTCCGGCAGGAACAGGGTGGGCAGCCAGCCGTCGGCGATCTCGGCGGTCATCCGTACGTTGGCGGGACCGAGCGAGGCGATGTAGACGGGGACCGCGTCGCGGACCGGCCGGGTCAGGATCTTCAGCGGCTTGCCGTGCCGGCCGCCCTTCTCTGGCGGCAGCGGCATGTCGGTGATGCCGTGGTGGTCGATCGTCTCGCGGCGCCAGATCCGGCGGCACAGCTCGACGGTCTCGCGGGTCCGGCCGATCGGCTTGTCGTAGGGCTTCCCGTGCCAGCCCTCGACGACCTGCGGGCCGGAGGCTCCGAGGCCCAGCAGCGCCCGGCCGCCGGAGACCGCGTCGAGTCCGGCGGCGGTCTGGGCGACGAGGGCCGGGGTGCGCGAGTAGACGTTGAGGATGGCCGAGCCGATCTTCATCCGCTCGGTGCGGGCGGCGAGGTAGCCCATGATCGTCGGGGAGTCGAAGCCCCAGGCCTCGGCGACCCAGACGGCGTCGAGCCCGGCCGCCTCCAGCGCCGCGGCCTCGTCGGCGGCCCGGCGCGGGTCCCCGGCGTAGTCGAGCATCATGGACAGTTCCATCAGACCTCTTTCGGGAGCAGGGCCGGTACGTCCCAGTCGCGGGCCACGGATTCGGTGTGCGCGCCGGGCAGGGCGGGGCCGGCGGCGACCGCGGCCGGGGTGGCCGAGAACCGGGGCGCGGGGGCGGGCTGGGTGATCCCGCCGAAGTCGGTGAAGGTGGCGCGGGCGGCGAGGTGCGGGTGGAGCGGCGCCTCGCGCAGGGACAGTACGGGCGCCACGCAGGCGTCGGATCCCTCGAACACCGCCGTCCACTCCTGTCTCGTACGGGATTTGAAGCGGGCGGCGACGGCCTCGCGGAGCTCGCCCCAGCGGGCCAGGTCCTTGCGGGCCGGGGCCCGGCCCTCGATGCCGAGCAGCTCGACGAAGGTGTCGTAGAACTGCTGCTCCAGCGCGCCGACCGCCATGTACCCGCCGTCGGAGGTCTCGTACGTGCCGTAGAACGGGCAGCCGCCGTCGAGGAGGTTGGCCCCGCGCCGGTCCTGCCAGCCGCCGGCCGCCATCATGCCGTGGATCATGGCCGTGAGGTGGGCGGTGCCGTCGACGATGGCCGCGTCGACGACCTGGCCGGTGCCACCGGGGGTGCGGGCGTGCCGGAGGGCGGCGAGCACGCCGATCACCAGGTAGAGCGAGCCGCCCGCGTAGTCCCCGACGAGGTTGGCGGGGACGGCGGGCGGCTCGCCCGGCTTCCCGATCATGCCGAGGGCGCCGGTGACGGCGATGTACGCGATGTCGTGCCCGGCGGTGTGGGCGAGCGGGCCGTCCTGGCCCCAGCCGGTCATCCGGCCGTAGACGAGCTTCGGGTTGCGGGCGTGGCATTCGGCGGGGCCGACGCCGAGCCGCTCGGCGACCTGGGGCCGGAAACCCTCGATGAGCACGTCGGCGCGCTCGACGAGGTCCAGTACGCGGGCCGGGCCCTCGGCGGACTTCAGGTCGACCAGGACGGAGCGCTTGCCGCGGTTGGTGACGTCGTACGCGGGGTCGACCGCGAGTCCGCCGCCGCCGGGCCGGTCCACCCGTACGACGTCCGCCCCCAGGTCGGCGAGGAGCATGGCGGCGAACGGGCCGGGGCCGATGCCCGCCAGTTCGACGACGCGCAGGCCCGCGAGCGGGCCGCGGCCGCCTCCGGGCACGCCCGGCTCGTGCGGCACGTCCGGCCCGCCGACCGCGTCCGGCCCGCCCGGCACGTTCCCTGTCACTGCCATCGAGCCCCCAGCGTCCGTAGCATCCGTGGCGCGCCATTGTGTGACACAACTGATGTAACACCAGTGATGCTAGGAACGCGCCCCACTCAGCACAAGAGCAACCGCTTAGCCGGTTGACTCGTTTCGCGCCCCGGGGTCCGCGTCGGGCCCCGGCGCGAGCCGTGCGTCGAGTTCCTTGAGGTGGCGCTTGAGGGCGACCGTCCGGTAGCTCTCCTCCACCCACTCGCACAGCACGTCGAGGGCCGGTGCCCCCTTCTCCCCCAGCGGCACGAAGACCCAGCCGGCCCTGCCCAGCCCGTACCCGGTCGGCTCCGCCCCTGGCGCCGTCATGGCGTGACCGTGGAGCGCCTCGTCCTTGAGCTTCACCGAGAGCCCGGGCGCCCGCGGACCGTCGACGCCGCCCAGGAACACGAAGATCTTCTTGTTGACCTTCACGACGCAGTCCTCGGGCCCCCAGGGAAAGTCCATCACGGCCTCCGGCAGCCCCTGGGCGAACTCCCGCACCGCCTCCCACTTGCGCACCGCAGCCTTCACCGACGCCTCCCGTCACCACCGCCGCCCGCTCGCACGGACACTCGGTCCTCACGCTAGCGCCGTCCCCCGACACGGACCGGGAAGCGGACCACGGCCCCCTCGCGGGCGCCGTTGGGATCCGGCCACCGCCACCCTCGGCACAATCGGATACCGGAATCGGAATGACGGCGACATCGGCCCCGCCGTCGGCCTTTTCGGGGCCTACCCGGACAACTGGCCAGAGAATACGAAACACCTGATCACAGCAGCCAGAGGTGATTTCCGCGCCCCTTTCGAGATCCTTTCCGCGGACGCGGGAAACGAGCGCGGGGGGCCGTTAAGCGGAAGCTCAGGAGCTATGTAATCTGAGCGAGCTTTCAGCCCTGGCCAAGGGCTCACGGAACATAGGGGGCTCGGTGTCCTACCGCCGACTCGCAGCATCCGCCGCCGTCTTCGCGGCCGGCATTTCTCTCATACCGGGCATGGCCCACGCGGCCGGCACCGATTCCGGTGATGCCCAGGGCATCAGCAAGCCCGACCTGGCACAGGCCGGCCTGAAGAACACCGCCAAGTTCTCCAGCCCGGCCGACCGGTCGATCCGGCAGAGCGCACCGGCCCCCAAGAGCAAGCTCGCGGCCGCCCCCATGACGGAGACCGCCGCCGCCAACCCGACCCTCGCGGTCGGCCTGGACGCCTTCGCCGTCAGCGCCCACGGGATCGCCGTGGAAAGCTCCATCACCAGCGCGGCCACCCCGCTCGACGTCAGCATCGCCTGGGGCGACGGGGCCGTCACCACCGCCTCCGCCTCCGGCACCCAGGTCGTGGAGTCGGAGCACGCCTACGCGGAGCTCGGCACCTACACCGTCAAGGTCACCGTGACGGACAAGGCCGCCAACACCACGGTCACCAACGAGGTGGCCGTCACGACCGAGGGTTCGGACTACACCCCGTACGGCCCGACCCGCCTCCTGGACACCCGCAACGGCACCGGCGCCGCGAAGGCCAAGGTGGCCCCGTACACCTCGGCGCACCTGAAGATCGGCGGGAACGGCTCCATCCCGGCCGGCGTGACCGCGGTCGTCCTCAACGTCACCGTCACCGGCACCACCAGCGGCGGCCACGTCACCGCCTTCGCCGACGGCGACGACAAGCCGAGCACCTCGAACGTCAACTTCGTTCCCGGCCAGACCGTCCCGAACCTGGTCATCGTGCCGGTCGGCGAGAACGGCTACGTCAACCTGTACAACGGCGGCTGGGAGTCGGTCGACCTCATCGCCGACGTCACCGGCTACTTCACGCAGACCGCCTCCAGCGGCTACACCCCGCTGGCGCCGCAGCGCTTCGTCGACACCCGCAGCGGCACCGGCACCGCCAAGGGCCAGCTCGCCGGCTACGGGTCCTTCAGCACCCAGATCACCGGCCTCGGCAAGGTGCCCGCCTCCGGCGTCACCGCCGTCGCGCTCAACGTGACCGTCACCGCCCCCAAGAGCGACGGCCACCTGACCGTCTACCCGAGCGGGCAGCCGACCCCGACCGCCTCGAACGTGAACTTCACGACGGGCCAGACCATCGCCAACTCGGTGATCGTCCCCGTCGGCCCCGACGGCAAGATCAGCCTCCGCAACGGCGGCTGGAACCCGGCCGACGTCATCGTCGACGTCGTCGGCTACTACAGCCCGCAGAGCAAGGGCTCCTACGTGCCGTTCATGCCGATGCGCATGCTCGACACGCGCGACACCGAGAGCCCCGTCCACGGCCCCCTGGCCGGACGCGACTTCATCCACGCGGAGATGTCCTCGCCCGGTGACGGCGTCACCGGCTTCGTGCTGAACACCACGGTGACCAACACCAAGGACAGCGGGTTCCTCGCCGTCGCCCCCGACCCGAACACGCAGAACGCCTACGACCAGGGCACGGCGAGCCTGCCGAACCCGCCCGGCTCCTCCACCCTGAACTGGACGACCGGCAAGACCGTCCCGAACCTGGTCCAGGCGAGCACCGGCTCCACCGGC
Source organism: Streptomyces sp. NPDC001194 (assembly GCF_042896985.1). NCBI lineage: Bacteria > Bacillati > Actinomycetota > Actinomycetes > Kitasatosporales > Streptomycetaceae > Streptomyces > Streptomyces sp. NPDC001194. The sequence continues at coordinate 94,404 of NZ_JBIAXU010000018.1, forward strand.
GTCGTCGACTTCTGGAACCAGAGCGACGGCGACACCGACCTCATCGTCGACATCTTCGGCATGTACCAGGAGAACTGAGGCGCGGCGCCCCGCGCCGCCCGCGAGCGCCCCGGAACGGCCCCCAGGCCGCCCCCGGGGCGCTGTTCTGCACAGGGGGCGCGCGCGTTAGCCTCAGCCACCGACAGGAGTGGGAGGAGCCGTGGTGAACGAAGAGGTTCGACAGGCCGACGGGGCCGCGGGGCGCGATCCCTCAGGCGCACGCGAACGGTCCTATGACGTGGTGCTCTTCGGCGCGACCGGCTTCGTCGGCGCCCTCACCGCCGAGTACCTCGCCGCGCACGCCCCCGCCGGCTGCCGGTGGGCCCTCGCGGGGCGCGACCTCGGGAAGCTGGAGCGGCTGCGCGAGCGGCTGACCGCCCTCGACCCCGGCTGCGCCTCGCTGCCGCTGCTGCGCGCGGACGCCGGCGACGCGTCGGCCGTACGGGAACTGGCCGCCTCCACCCGGGTCCTGGCCACGACCGTCGGACCGTACGTGCTGTACGGGGCGGAGCTGGTCGCCGCCTGCGCGGCGGCGGGCACGGACTACGTGGACCTCACCGGGGAGCCGGAGTTCGTGGACCGGACGTACGTCGAGCACGACGCCCGGGCCCGGGAGAGCGGCGCGCGCCTGGTGCACGCCTGCGGCTTCGACTCGATCCCGGCCGACCTCGGCGCGTACTTCACCGTGGGGCAGCTGCCGGAGGGCGTCCCGCTGCGGGTGGACGGCTTCATGCGCTCCAACGCGGCCTTCTCCGGCGGCACCCTGGCCTCCGCGCTGACCGCCATGGGCCGCGGGCCGCAGACCCTCGCGGCGGCGCAGGAGCGGCGGCTGCACGAGCCCCGGCTCCTGGACCGCCGCGTACGGGGACCCCTGGGCGCGCCGCGGTTCAGCCGGGAGACCGGCGCCTGGGCGCTGCCGCTGCCGACCCTGGACCACCGGATCGTGACCCGCTCGGCCGCCGCGCTGGAGCGGTACGGGCCGGACTTCCGCTACCGGCAGTACGCCTCGGTGAAGCACCTCCCGGTCGCGGTGGGCGGTGCGGCGGCGGTCGGCGCAGCGGTGGGCCTGGCGCAGCTCCCGGCGGCGCGCCGATGGCTGATGAGCCGCTGGGAGCCGGGCCGGGGCCCGGACGCGGAGCGGCGGGCGCGCAGCTGGTTCACGGTCCGCTTCGTGGGCGAGGGCGGCGGCCGCCGCGTGTTCACCGAGGTCTCGGGCGGCGACCCGGGCTACGGGGAGACCGCCAAGATGCTGGCGGAGTCGGCGCTGTGCCTCGCGTACGACGCGCTGCCGGAGCGGGCCGGCCAGCTCACCACGGCCGTGGCGATGGGCGACGCCCTGCTCGACCGGCTCCAGAAGGCGGGGATCCGTTTCCGGGTGGCCGCCGCCCGCTGAACCGGCCGCCGGTCAGGAGGCTTCCCGCAGGGCCCGACGGCAGAGCGAGTCGGCGTGCCGGGTGGACTCGGGGATCCGGAAGCGCGGGCTCAGCTCGAGGGCGTGGGCGCAGGCGGTGTCGAGGGAGATCCGGTGGCCCACGGAGACGTACACCGGCTTGATCCCGTCCTGCGTGCGCAGCGCCCGCCCGACGACGGCGCCGTCGGCCGCGACCAGCGGGGCGGCGTCGCCGCGCCGGGCCCCGGGCTCCTCGTACGTGAACGTGAACGGGTTCTTCGCGACGCCCATGCTCGGCAGGCCGGTCACGACCCCGAGGTGGCAGGCGAGGCCGAAGCCGCGGGGGTGGGCGAGCCCGTAGCCGTCGCAGACGACCAGGTCGGGAACGGCGGTGAGCGAGTCGAGCGCGGCCAGCACGGTGGGCAGCTCGCGGAAGGCGAGGAGCCCGGGCACGTACGGGAAGCTCACGTGCCCGACGGCCGTCGCCTCCTCGACGACCTCCAGGGTGGCGGCGTCGAGGACGACGGCCGCGGCGGCGACGAGGTCGCGTTCGTCGTCGTAGGCGACGTCCACGCCCGCGACCAGCCCGCGTCCGGGCGGCGGACCGGCCTCGTCGAGCACCACGGTCTTGCGCAGTTCGTCCTGTATCGCCCGGGCTTCGGCCTCATCGGCGGGGGTCTTCACAGTCGTCATGATGGTGCGAGAGTAGCCTGGCGATCATGTTCGTCATGGAGCTCACGTACACCGCACCCATCGAAGCCGTAGAAGACGAGCTGGACGCCCACATCGCGTGGCTGGACGGCTATTACGCCTCGGGCGTCTTCCTCGCCTCGGGCCGCAAGGTCCCGCGCGAGGGCGGCATCATCCTGGCGGCAGGCGTCTCCCGTACGGAGATCGAGCGCATCGCGGCGGAGGACCCCTTCACCCTGGCCGGCGTATGCGAGTACCGCATCACGGAGTTCCTCGCGACGAAGACGTCGGGGGACTTGGAGAACGTACGGGAAAACCCGGTGGTTTAGGGGCGGGCTTGAGAGGGCTGGGCGGGGCTTCGGGGGGGCGGGACCCGCACAGTCGGGGTCGGTGGTGTGTCCGGGGGCGTCCCGTCAGTCCACTGTCCTTCCGTGTCGGGCCGGTCCGTCAAGGGCGCTCCCTGCGGTCGCGTCGCTCCGCGATGTCGCTGCGCTCCACCCTTGACCGACCGCCCCGCCCCGGAAAGACAACAGACTGCCGGGAAACCCCCGAAGGAACGGCCGGGAGGATACCGGGCAGGAACGGGCCCTCAGCGATCCTGATCGGCGCCCCCTGCGCACCGGCACACCCAAGGGCCTCGCGATCGGCCTGCCCGGACCTCGGCGGGCCCCAACCCGCACCGGATGACGATGAGATGACCGTCCCCCACCGGTACGCCTCAGATCGCTACGCGCTTCTCCCGATCGGCGTCCGACGACCGTCCGGGGCTGGTGACGGTCAGTCGCGGATGAGGAGGACGACGAACCCGACCACGGCTCCCAGGACCAGTCCGAGAACGGAGTAGCGGGGACGCGACTCGCGGAGGACGGGGAGGAGGTGGTCGACGGAGAAACGGCCCGGCCCGGTGAGCGTGAGGGCGATGACGGCCGCGAAGAGCACGGACTCCAGCTCCACGCCCTTGGGGGCGAAGAAGGTGTTCAAGCCCCGAACGGCCAGGATGTTGATGAAGGTTCCGGTCAGAGCCGCGCCCGCGAGCGGGGTGAGCAGGCCCAGGGCGAGCCCCAGGCCACCCAGGGTCTCCGAGAGACCGGCGATGACCGCCATGGCGTCCCCGGCGGGATACCCGCTCATCGAGAAGCCCTTGCCGGTGGCCGAGAGGCCCGGGCCTTTGAACCAGCCGAAGAGCTTCTGCGTACCGTGACCGGCCATGGTGAGGCCGACGACGAGCCGGAGTACGAGCAGGCCGACGTCGTGGGTCACCGTGGTGGCGGGCGTGACGCCGAAGATCGCACGGTCCCGCCGGTCGTACGCCATGAACGTCCGTTCCTTCCGTCGCCGGTGAGCGACGGCCACCCTATGACGCTCCGCTGCAACGACCGGGCCGCAACGTCGCCACCGCTCGTCGTCGACCCGTTCGGCGCAAAACAACCGCGTCCGGCCCCAGACGGCCGCCGGACGCCATGCCGACAGGAGGCGTGGCGATCTGACGCGCCCCCAGGACTGGCCGACGGCCGGTGGCCCCGGAAGGGGATTACGGCCGGCGAAGAGTGCCGGTCAGGATCGCTGAGGGCCCGCTCCTCCTCGGTATCCTCCCGGCCATTCCTTCGGGGGTTTCCCGGCAGTCTGTTGTCTTTCCGGGGCGGGGCGGTCGGTCAAGGGTGGCCGAAGGCCATCGCGGAGCGACGCGACCGCAGGGAGCGCCCTTGAGGGACCGACCCGACACGGAAGGACAGTGGACTGCCGGGAAACCCCCGAACACCGTCCCGACCCCGAGCACACGAGTCCCGCTCCCGAAGCCCCCGCCTGAGTCACCCGACCCCGCCCCGAAGCCCCCGCCCATCGCCTCACACCCCCTCCAACCTCCCCACCCGTCCCTTCTCCCCCGCCGCCCAGCAGCCGCCGTCGCTCGCGCAGTCGACCGTGTCGAACGAGCCCGGGGCCAGGGGCCGCCACGTCCTGCCGGCGTCCGTCGTGACGTCCGTGCCCGTCGGCCCGACCGCCAGGGCCACGGTGCGCAGGTGCGGGAGCCAGGCCGCGCCCGAGCGGTAGGCGGGCGGCGGGGTGGGAGACGGGCGCCAGGTGCGGCCCGCGTCCGCCGATACCGCGGCGGCCTGCGGGGAGGCCTCGCCGGTGCGGTAGTCGCCGCCGACCGCGAGGCCCGTCGTACGGTCGCGGAAGGCCAGGGCGAAGACCCCCTTGGCCGGGTCCCCCGCAGGGATGCCCGATTCGGCGACCCGCCAGGTGCGGCCGCGGTCCGCCGAGTGCAGGATCCGGGCGGTCGCGCCGCCGCCCGTGGCCAGCCAGACATCGCGCGCCCCGGCGTTCACCAGGCACTGGCCACTGGCCGCGAAGCCGGCCTCGCCCGGCAGGGCGTCCGGCATGCCCGTACTCGGCAGCACCGCCCAGCTCCGGCCGCCGTCGTCCGTCGACAGGATCCGGAACCTGCCGTCCACCGGGTCGCTCATGGCCAGCCCGTGCCGGGAGTCGAAGAAGGTGAGGCAGTCGTAGAAGGCCCGTGGATCGGGGTTGCGGAAGGCCTCGGTCCAGGTGGCGCCGCCGTCCTCGGTGCGCAGCACCCGCGAGGCGGCGCCCTCCCCGATGGACAGGGCCACCGCGCGGCGCGCGTCGAAGGCCTCGATGTCGCGCAGCTCCAGTCCCTCCGCGACCGCGCCCGGCGGCGAGACGTCACGCCAGCTGCGGCCGCCGTCCACCGTGCGCAGCACCGTGCCCTTGGTGCCGGCCACCCAGGCCGTGGAGCGGCTGACCGCCGCCAGTCCGCGGAACCGGGCGTCCTTCCCGGTGTCCTTCAGCGCCCAGCCCACGCTTTCGCCCCGTAATGCCTGCTCGTCGCCCGGGTCTTCCGCGTGCGCCGGGGCGGCCAGCAGACCCACCGCCAAAACTGCCGCGCACATGCCAACTCCCAGAAGTCTCATGGCGCCGGAAGCTAATGCACGGCGGATTCGGCGTCCAGGGTGCGTCCGCGCCCCCGCGTTCCTACGCTGAGGCCATGCCATCCAAGGAACCCAAGGCCTACGACGGCAAGCGCATCACCGTCACCTACGACACCGGGCGGTGCCTGCACGCCGCCGAATGCGTGCGCGGACTCCCCGAGGTGTTCGACTCGGGGAGGCGTCCGTGGGTACAGCCGGACGGCGCCGAGCCGGAGCGGGTCGCGGAGGTGATCCGCCGGTGCCCTTCGGGCGCGCTGCGGTACCGGCTCGCCGACGAGGGGCCGGCCGAGGAGCCGGACCGGCCGACCACGGTCGTACGGTCACCCGCCGGGCAGCTCGTCGTGCGCGGCGATCTGCGGGTGACGACCCCCGAGGGGGCCGTCCGGCGGGAGACCAGGGCCATGCTTTGCGCTTGTGGAGTGAGCGGGAACCAGCCGTTCTGCGACCACTCCGGGGCATGCGGCAACGACTGAGACCCCTTCACCCACACGCTTCCACCCGTCACTCTGTGCGATCAAACGGACGCGTTCCAGCCAATCGGTGACACAGCTCACGTCAGTTCGCATGCACGGATTTGCCGATTCCGGCGTCTATCCGGTTGCCGGGCTTCACCCCATGCCCGGCAGCAGATCCGCCGCAAGGGAGCGAGCCTTGATCACTGTTATCGAGCAGGCCGTGCAGGCCCGTCTGGTCGCCACCGCCCCGAAGGTCGAGACCGTACCCGTCACGCTCTGCTACGACCGTGCGGACCCCTTCGCCGTGCGCATGGCCTTCCCCGCTCCCGCCACCCTGGAAGGCGTCGAGGTTTCGTGGACCTTCGCCCGCGAGCTCCTCGAATCGGGGCTGGACCACCCCACGGGGTGGGGCGACGTGCGGGTGCGGCCGTACGACATCGACCGGACCACCATCGAGTTCCACGCCTCCGAGGGCGTGGCGATCGTGCTGATGCTGACGGCCGAGCTGCACCGGTTCCTGGAGCGGGCCGCGACGATCGTGCCGCCGGGTCTGGAGCACCTGTACCTCGACATGGACCACAGCCTCGCCGAGCTGATGCGCGACCCGCACTGAGTCCGGATCCCCCACCCTCCCGCGGTTAATTCGTTTGCGGGCGGCTCCCGGCCGCCCGTAGCTTCGTAGACGCCCCACTGCCGTCGAAACGGAGCAGGACGTTGCTCTTCTGAGGTCCGAGACACCGACCGATCCCACTGATCCCTCCGATCCGACCCGTTCCGCGTCGGATCCGACCGTCGGCTGTCTCCCCGCGTTGCACGCACCACTCACGCAACCTGGAGGCCTCCATGAGCCATACCCCTGCATTCATCACCTGCTCCGCCCTGTCCTTCGACTGGCCCGACGGAACTCCCGTCTTCGAGGACTTCCAGCTGGCCGTCGGCCCCGGCCGCACCGGCCTGATCGGGACCAACGGCTGCGGCAAGTCCACCCTGCTGAAACTCATCGCGGGTGAACTGACACCGTCAGAGGGCCAGTTGTCCGTGGCCGGCACCCTCGGACACCTCCCGCAGAACGTCACCCTCGACACCGCCCTGCGCGTCGACGAGGCGCTCGGCATCCGCACCACCCGCGCCGCCCTGCACGCCATCGAGGCGGGCGAGGCCACCGAGGCGAACTTCGCCGCGGTGGGCGACGACTGGGACGTCGAGGAGCGGGCCCTGGCCACCCTCGACCAGCTCGGCCTCGCCCGGATCGGCCTGGACCGCACGGTCGGCGAACTCTCCGGCGGCGAATGCGTGTTGCTGCGCCTCGCCGCGCTGCTGCTCGCCCGACCCGACGTCCTGCTGCTGGACGAGCCGACGAACAACCTGGACCTGCGGGCCCGGCGCCGGCTGTACGCGGCGGTCGAGTCCTGGTCCGGGGTGATGCTCCTGGTCAGCCACGACCGCGAGCTGCTGGAGCGGGTCGACCAGATCGCCGACCTGCGCGACGGCGAAGTCCGCTGGTACGGAGGGAACTTCTCGGCGTACGAGGAGCAGCTCGCCACCGAGCAGGACGCGGCCGAGCGGATGGTCCGGGTCGCGGAGGCCGACGTACAGCGGCAGAAGCGGGAACTGTCGGACGCCCACATGAAGTTGGCGCGGCGCAAACGGTACGGCCAGAAGATGTACGACACGAAGCGCGAGCCGAAGATCGTCATGGGTGCCCGCAAGCGCGCGGCGCAGGAGTCGGCCGGCAAGCACCGCATCATGCACACGGAGAAGCTGGCGCAGGCGAAGGAGCGGCTGGACCAGGCGGCGGAGGCCGTCCGGGACGACGACGAGATCCGGATCAAACTGCCGGCCACCCAGGTCCCGCCGGGCCGCCGGGTCCTGACCTTGAGCGACGTGCACCTGGCGCACGGAGCCCGGGTCGCGGGCGAGTGGGAGCTGCGCGGTCCGGAGCGGATCGCCCTGGTGGGCAGCAACGGCTCGGGCAAGACGACCCTGCTGCGCACGATCGCGGGGGCGCTCGCGCCGGTGTCCGGGGAGGCGCTCACGCACGTGCCGACGCGGTTCCTGCCGCAGCGGCTGGACGTGCTCGACGAGAGCCGGTCGGTGGTGGAGAACGTGGCCCGGTTCGCCCCGCAGGCCTCGAACAACCTGATCCGGGCGCGGCTCGCGCACTTCCTGCTCCGGGGCGCCCGGGCGGACCGGCCGGCCGGCACCCTGTCGGGCGGCGAGCGGTTCCGGGCGGCGCTGGCGGCGCTGCTGCTGGCCGAGCCGGCTCCGCAGCTGCTGATGCTGGACGAGCCGACGAACAACCTCGACCTGGCGAGCGTACGGCAGCTCACGGACGCGCTGGAGTCGTACGAGGGTGCGCTGCTGGTGGCCAGCCACGACGTGCCGTTCCTGGAGTCGATCGGGATCACCCGTTGGCTGCTGCTCGACGGCGAGCTGAAGCCGACCACGGCCGAGGAGGTGCGCGAGGCCCTCTGGCACGAGTGAGCCCGCGGCCCGGCCACCGCGCGGCCGGCTCCGCCGCCGCGATGCCCGTCCGGATGGCGACAGCCGTCAAGGCGGGCGTCGCGGGCCACCTGCCGGGGCGACTTTCGTCCCGGCGGGCCTCTCCTGCACGCCTTCAAACTGCGCAGATAACCGGACGTAACCGGTCATATGAACGCCTGGGGCTTGGCGGGCCCTCACGCTCCGCTTAACCTACGGATTCGTAGGCTACGGAACCGTAGGTATCTCGCTTTGTCCCCAGGAGCACCCGTGACAATCACCTCTCCCCACCTCGGCAGCTCGGAGGCGTGGACCGACGCCAAGCTGCTGTTCGCGCTGGAAGAGGTGGTCGAGAAGGAACTCAACCGCCATCTGAAGGTCACCAAGGACTGGATGCCCCACGAGTACGTCCCGTGGAGCGACGGCCGGAACTTCCCGGGCTTCTTCGAGGACGGCGAGGCCTGGGACCCGCAGCAGTCCAAGGTCACCGACATCGGCAAGATCGCGCTGGTCGTGAACCTGCTGACCGAGGACAACCTCCCCAGCTACCACCACGAGATCGCCACGCTCTTCGGCCGCAACGGCGCCTGGGGCACGTGGGTGCACCGCTGGACGGCCGAGGAGGGCCGCCACGGCATCGTGATGCGCGACTACCTGCTGGCCTCGCGCGCCGTGGACCCGGACAAGCTGGAAGCGTTCCGCATGCAGCACATGTCGGAGGGCTTCGAGTCCGACAACCGGCACTCGATGCTGCACTCGGTGGCGTACGTGGCCTTCCAGGAGCTCGCGACCCGCATCTCGCACCGCAACACCGGCCACCAGTCCGGTGACCCGGTCTGCGACCGGATGCTGGCCCGCATCGCGCAGGACGAGAACCTGCACATGGTCTTCTACCGCAACCTGCTGGGCGCGGCCTTCGAGCTCGCCCCGGACCTGACGATGCAGTCCGTGCGGGACGTCGTGGTCAACTTCCGGATGCCCGGACACGGCATGCCCGGCTTCGAGCGGATGGCCGCGCAGATGGCGATCGGCGGGGTCTACAACCTGCGGATCCACCACGACGACGTGCTGAGCCCGGTGATCCGCTTCCTGAAGATCATGGACATCGACGGCCTCGGCCCCGAGGGCCGGCAGGCCCAGGAGGAGCTCGGGCTCTTCATGAACGGCCTGGACTCCGAGGCCCGCAAGTTCGACGAGCGTCTGGCCGCCCGCGCCGCGCGTCTCGCGGCCCGCAAGGCCTGACCGACTCACGAGGCCCGCACGGCCCGGCCCGGCCCGCACGGCCTGACCCAGGCCGCAAGACCTCGAAACCCTGGCACGGCCCCCGCCGTGCCAGGGTTTCGTGTCGTCCGGGATTTCGGCCCGGCGACGGCGGGCCCGGTCAGCCGCGCGGGCGCAGGGCGAGGCGCTCCGACTCCGAGAGTCCGCCCCAGACGCCGAAGCGCTCGTCATTGGCCAGGGCGTACTCCAGGCATGCCGTGCGGCCCTCGCACGCCCCGCACAGCCGCTTCGCGTCGCGCAGGGACGAGCCCGGCTCCGGGAAGAAGAAGCCCGGCCCGGTCTGGGCGCAGAGGGCGAGGTCGTACCAGGCGGGCGCTGCGGTGGTGGCGGTGGTGGTGGCGGTGTTCATCGACATGCCGGAGATACTCATCGGCGCCGATGGACGTCCGATCAACGCCTGATCAACACCGCTCCGCTCCCGGCCACACGGGCTCAGGCGGCCGGGACGGGAGCACTGGCGATGACCGCGAACCGTGCGCCGTAGGGGTCCGCCAGCTTCGCGAAGCGGCCGACGCCCTCCATGGACACCGGCGACAGCCGGACCTTGCCGCCCGACTGCTCCGCCGCGGCCGCCGTCACATCGCAGTCGCCGACCTCGAAGTACGGGGTCCAGTAGGGCCGTTCGGCATCCTCCACCGGGTCGGTCCCGATCGGGACCAGGCCGCCGAAGGCCGCCTGGTCGGGCGTGCCCGCGGCCTTGACCACGGTGTACGAGCCGCCCTCGAAGGGCATCTCGCCGATCTCCCAGCCGAAGACGGAGCCGTAGAAGGCCGCGGCCGCCGGCACGTCGTCCGTGTACAGCTCGGTCCAGCACAGGCTTCCGACGTCGGTCACGACGCCGAGGCCTTCGATCCTGCCCGGCTGCCAGACGGAGAACGTGACCCCGGCCGGGTCGGCGAAGATCGCCATCCGGCCGAGGCCCATGACGTCCCTGGGTTCGACCGCCACCGTGCCGCCCGCCTTGACCACGGCGGCCGCGGTGGCCTCCGCGTCGGAGGTCTGGAAGTAGAGCGTCCAGGCCGTCCGGACCTCCTCCGGCGCGACGGCCATGCCGCCGGCCGCGATCTTGCCGTCGAGCTGGAACATCGCGTATCCGCCGGCTTCCTCACCGCCCGGCCGGTAGTCCCAGCCGAACAGGCCGGTGTAGAACCCGGCGGCGCCGTCGAGGTCGGGCGTGCCGAGGTCGACCCAGTTCGGCGAGCCGTCCTTGTAGTCCGTCGTGAGCATGACCCGTACTCCTTCCGTCCTCCCTACGAGCATGGCACCCGCCACCGACAGCGCTCAGTCCTCGTGCTCGGCTTCCTCGTGCTTCGCCCGGCTCGGCTGGACGCGCTTCGGTTCGCCCGGCATCTTCGGGTAGTCCGGCGGGTACGGCATGTCGCCCAGGCCGTGCTCGTGTTCGTGGCGGTCCGCCAGTTCCAGGGCCGCGTCCAGGACGAAGGCGTGCCCGTCCATGTCCGCGTGCAGGTCGCCGAGTTCGGCGTAGCGCGCCGGCATCGTGGTGATGTCGAAGTCGCGGGGCTCGGCGGAGTCGATCTCGTCCCAGCGCAGCGGGGCCGAGACGGGGGCGTGCGGGCGCGGGCGTACGGAGTAGGCGGAGGCGATCGTGCGGTCGCGGGCGGTCTGGTTGTAGTCGACGAAGATCCGCTCGCCGCGCTCCTCCTTCCACCACGCCGTGGTCACCTTGCCGGGCATCCGCTGTTCCAGCTCGCGGCCGATCGCGATCGCGCAGCGCCGGACCTCGGTGAAGGTCCAGCGCGGTTCGATCGGGACGAAGACGTGCAGACCGCGTCCGCCGGAGGTCTTGGGCCAGCCGCGCAGGCCCAGGTCCTCCAGTACGTCGCGCAGCTCGTGGGCGCAGATCACCGCGTGGTGGTAGTCGGTGCCCGGCTGCGGGTCCAGGTCGATGCGCAGTTCGTCGGGCCGGTCGGTGTCCTCGCGCCGCACCGGCCAGGGGTGGAAGGTGAGACAGCCCAGGTTGGCGGCCCACAGCACGGCGGCCGGCTCGGTCGGGCAGATCTCGTCGGCCGAGCGCCCGCTGGGGAACTCGATGTGCGCGGTCGGGATCCAGTCGGGCAGGTTCTTCGGGGCGCGCTTCTGGAAGAAGGACTCACCCCCGACCCCGTCGGGGTAGCGCTCCAGGGTGGTGGGCCGGTTGCGCAGGGCGCGCGTGATCCCGTCGGCCACGGACAGGTAGTACCGCGCCACGTCCAGCTTCGTCAGGCCCCGCTCGGGAAAGTAGACCTTGTCCGGGCTGGACAGCCGCACGGTCCGCCCGCCCGCGTCCAGCTCGATGGCATTACCGGATGCACCCATGTGCGCCACGGTAGGCGGCCCCCGCCCGGTGCGCATACCGGGCGCTTCGGGACGTACCACCGCAGAATCTAAGACATGGATCTGCCCGTGATGCCGCCCGTGAAGCCGATGCTCGCCAAGTCGGTGTCCAAGATCCCGCCGGGTATGCAGTACGAGGCCAAGTGGGACGGCTTCCGGGCCATCGTCCACCGCGACGGCGACGAGGTGGAGATCGGCAGCCGCACCGGAAAGACCCTGACCCGGTACTTTCCCGAGCTGGTGACCGCGCTGAGGGAGAACCTGCCGGCCCGCTGCGTGGTGGACGGCGAGATCGTCATCGTGCACGGCGGGCGGCTGGACTTCGACCGGCTGACCGAGCGGATCCATCCCGCGCAGTCCCGCGTCGACATGCTGGCGCAGAAGACCCCTGCCAGCTTCGTCGCCTTCGATCTGCTCGCACTCGGCGACGAGGGGCTCCTCGACACCCCGCTCGCCGACCGCCGCAGCGCCCTCACCGATGCCCTGTCCACCGCTCGGCCCCCCGTTCACCTCGCGCCCGCGACCACCGACCCCGCGCTCGCGCAGGAGTGGTTCGAGCGGTTCGAGGGCGCCGGGCTCGACGGGGTGGTCGCCAAACCGCTCGACCTCCCCTACCGGCCCGATGCCCGCCTCATGTTCAAGATCAAGCACGAGCGTACGGCCGACGTCGTCATCGCGGGTTTCCGTTTCCACAAGAGCGGTCCGATTGTCGGATCGCTGCTCCTGGGCCTGTACGACGCCGGCGGCGGGCTCCAGCACGTGGGCGTCTGCGCCGCCTTCCCGATGAAGCGCCGCGCCGAGCTGGTGGACGAGCTCGCGCCGCTGCGGATGGACGACACCACCGGCCACCCGTGGGCCGCCTGGGCCGAGGAGTCCGCGCACGAGGGCGCCCGGCTGCCCGGCGCGCAGAGCCGCTGGACCGGCAAGAAGGACCTCTCGTGGGTGCCGCTGCGCCCCGAGCGCGTCTGCGAGGTCGCCTACGACCACATGGAGGGCGACCGCTTCCGGCACACCGCCCAGTTCCGCCGCTGGCGGCCCGACCGCGAACCGGCCGGCTGCACCTACGGCCAGCTCGAGGAGGTCGTCGGCTACGACCTCGCCGAGGTCCTCGGCGAGGTCGCCGGATCGTAGACCAGCCGCTCCCACTGTGCCCGGTCCGGCCCCGCCTCGTGGGGCGCGTACCCCGGCCGGGCCGCCAGCCAGCGCTCCACCCGCGCCCGCACCCGCGGGTCCGCGTACGCCCGCTCCGGCGGCTCGACCAGGTGGCGCACCCGCGCCCGGGCCCGCATCACCTCGGGGTCCTCCAGCGCGCACTCGAACAGCGCGGCCACCGCGCGCGCCGAATCCGTCCGCCGCCCGGCCCGCGTCGCGAACCGCTCCCCGATGGCCGCGTCGGCCACCACCTGGAAGTCGAACCACGGCTTCAGCGTCCGCACGGCCCAGGCGTGGTAGGCGGCGGCGAACCGCACCGACCCCGCGTCCCGGTCCGCCGTACGGGCCACCCTGAGGGCGGCCCACAGCGCCAGCGAGGTGCCCTGCCCCAGCGTCGGATTGGTGTGCGTGATCGCGTCCCCGATCGGGACCAGGCCGGTCGCCACCGGCCCCCGCCCGTCGACCAGCGCGCTCCACCGGTTGTCCAGGCTCGCCGTGGCCAGTACCCCGGACAGCGGTTCGGCGCCCAGGTCCAGCCAGGTCGCGCCGGGCGGAAAGGTCCGCGCGGCGGCCTCGAACACGGCGGGATCGCGCAGCGCGGAGCGGGTGGCGTCCCGGGTGTGGACGAACAGGGTGACGGCGAAGGCCCGGTTGTCGGCCGGGAAGACGGCGCACCCTGCGAACGTGTTGCCGGTCACCGCCCAGGGCCGGCGCGGCCCCTCCTCCATCCCCTCCGGCAGCCGGTACCAGCGGCAGAAGTACGCCAGCCCCGTGCGGTGGCGTTCCACGACCGACGGCCGGCAGCCCACCGCGGGCAGCAGGCGCTCGACACCGCCGCGCCGCCCGCCCGCGTCCACGACGAGGTCCCCCGCGTACGCACCGGCCGGCGTGATCACCCCCCTCACCCGTACGGCGGAACCCGTCGGCTCGGCGAGCAGCCCCGTCACCGGCTCCCCGTGGTGCATGACGGCCCCGGGCTCGGCGCGCAGGGCGGTGGCCAGAGCGCTCTCCAGCACGATGCGCCGGGCCTGGAGCATCACCAGGTCCTCGTCGCCGGGCCGGGCCGGCGGGCGTACGTCGAACCAGTCCAGCTCGTGCCGCTCGCGCGCGCCCAGCCGCAGCATCTCCGCGTGGACGTCGGGCAGTTCCTGCCGCAGGACGGTACGCGCCGCGCCGAGCAGGGCGTGCGGCTGCGTGGCCTGCGGGACGCCCGGCCGGTGCCATCCGAAGAAGTCCCGGTCGAGCGCGGCGCCGGGGGCACGCGTATCGCGTTCGAACAGTTCGGCGGTGTGTCCGTGGCGCGCGGCGAGCAGTGCGGTCGCCAGCCCTCCGACACCGCCGCCGATGACGAGCACATGTGCCACTGCGAGCCCCCCGAGCCTCTGAGCCGACGAAAGGTACGAAGATCAGACCGCTCAGAGCCTGCACGAACCCGCCCCGGCCGAAACCCGCACAGGCGTCCGACACCCCCTACGCTCCGCCGGCGGCGCGGTGGGCTTCGAGAGCCCGCCGACCCTCCTCCTCGATGAGGTCGCCGTTGATCGCCACGGCCGCCCGCACCCCGGCCGCGGCGGCACCGGCCAGCTTCTCCATGGGGTCGGCCACGTTCCCGGCGGCCCAGACGCCGCGCAGCGCGGTGGCCCCGCTCGCCGGATCCGCCTCCAGACAGGTGCCGATCACCGCTCCATCGCGCTCCACGGTGGCGACGGGCAGCCCGAGGCTCGCCGCCACCCCGGCGCGGGCGGTGAACCGCGGGGCCACCACCAGGGCCGTGCACGCGACGGCCGCGCCGTCGGCCAGGGTCACCCCGGCCAGCCGGTCGCCGTCGGCGGCGAGACCGGTCACCTCACCCTCCACCACCGCGATGGCGAGCGCGGCCAGCAGCTCCCGGTCCTCGCCGGTGAGCCGCCAGGTGTGGGTCAGCAGCGTCACGCGGTCGGTCCAGCTCCGCCACGTCTGCGCCTGGTGCACGGCGAGCGGCCCGGTGGCCAGCACGGCGACCGGCTCGTCGCGGACCTCCCAGCCGTGGCAGTACGGGCAGTGCAGCACGTCCCGCCCCCAGTGCTCCCGGAGCCCGGGCAGCTCCGGCAGCTCGTCGACCAGCCCGGTGGCGACGAGCAGCCGGCCGGCCCGTACGGCGGACCCGTCGGCGCACCGGACGGCGAAGCCGCCGCCCGGCAGCCGGTCGGCGGCGAGCGCGGTGCCGGCGGCCCCCGCCCGGATCTCGCCCCCGTACCCGGTGACCTCGGCCCGCCCCACGGCCAGCAGCTCCGCCGGGCTCGCCCCGTCCCGGCCCAGGTACCCGTGCAGGTGGGCGGCGGGGGCGTTGCGGGGGCTGCCGGAGTCGAGCACCAACACCGTACGGCGGGCCCGGGCCAGCGTCAGCGCTCCGGCGAGGCCGGCGGTCCCGCCTCCCACGACCACCACGTCGAAGGAGCCGGTCAGCGTGTTGTCCCTCGTGTCGTCCATGCCTCCGAGGGTGTGGCCGCCCCGCCCGGCTGACAAACTCTGTTGCCGAACCGGCAACCCGAGCGGCCGAGCGGCCGAGCGCCGCAGCGACAGATCGGATCAGAACGATGACCACACCGGACGACCGACCCGAACGCCCGGCACGGGTCGTCCCCCGGCCCAACGCCGTCGTCGGCGTCGGCCTCGTCGTCACCGACGCGGACGGGCGGGTACTGCTCGGCCAGGCGCACGACGGGCGCTGGGAGCTGCCCGGCGGGAAGGTCGACCCCGGCGAGAGCTTCGAGCAGGCCGCCGCCCGTGAACTGGCCGAGGAGACGGACCTGCGGGTGGCTCCCGGGGAGGTCCGGATCCTGGCCGTCCAGCTCTCCCCGGAGGCCGGGACGACCCGCCTGACGGCGGGGGCCGTCACCGGCTCCGCCGAGGGCACCGCGAAGGTCACCGAGCCGCACAAGATCCTGCGCTGGCAGTGGTTCGCCCCGGACGGGATCCCGGAGGCCCTCTACGCGCCTTCGGCGGCGGTCCTGCGCGCCTGGCGCCCCGAGCTCGGACCGACCCTGCCGCCCGTCCCCTCGTACGACTACCCGACCCGCTAGGCGGTGCCCAGGGGCCTTCCACCCGCGCCGCCGACCTGCTGTGACATCTCCCACCCCCTCTTGCCAGCGGAAGGAAGGCATACCTAAGTTCTGAAGTATGGCCCCACACCACCCCACATCCCCCAGCGACCCGGGCGCCCCCGGGCTGGTCGACTTCGGCGTCGACCTCACCGCCCAGGAGGTCCTCCGGCGGGCCCAGGTCATGGCCGCACTCGGCCCCGACTGGGACCCGATCGAGGTACTGCGCGGCGAGGAAGCGGCGTACGACCTGCTGTACTCCGGCCTCGACGCCGAGCAGCAGCGCATCTACGACGGCCTGGTCGAGGCCGGTGTGCTCGCCCCGCGCGGGGACGGCCATGCTGCCGCTTGACCCGCAGGCGGACCCCGGCCGACGCGCCTGGGTGGCCTGCCCGAGCTGCGATGACGCCCGCGGCTGCGCGCCCTGCGAGGAGCGGCGCACCTGCTCCGCGCACTGGCGCTACCTGCTCACCAACACGGGCAGCCTGCTGCACCTGCAGTGCCCTTCCTGCACCCACGTCTGGGTGCACGAGAGCGGCTTCGGCGCCACGCGTTCGCTGTGGAGCCGCATCACCAGCGGCCGGTCCGCCGGACTCTGACGGCCTGGTGCGCCGGAGTCCGGTTCCGGCCGCGATCACGCCGCCCACGCCGACGGCCATGTCCCAGCGGCCTCCGGCCCCGGCCTCGGATCAGGCCGCGGATCAGGCCCCGACCGGGGTCTTCCGCGCGAAGTACCCCTCGCCCAGGTCCTCCGCCAGCAGCCGCTTCGCGATCGCGTCGGCCGCCGCCCGGAGTTCCTCGCTCCGCGGCCGGCCGCGGTCCTTCTCCAGCTGGTCGCCGAGCCAGTCCCCCCATGCCTTCGAGAGGGTCGCCGCCTCCCGCCGCCCGGCCTGCGTGAGCGTGAAGAAGGTGCCCTCGCGGGTCAGGAACCCCTCCTGCTCCATCCGGTCGAAGACCGGGACCAGGACCTCCGGCGGCAGGGCGCGGCGCGAGGCGATGAGCCCGAGGCTCGCGTGGCCGACCGTACGGGTCATGATCTCCACCTGCATCACCGCCCACACGCCCGCGATGTCCAGCCGCGTGTCCGAGGCGTCGACGATCGCCCGCGCCGTCTGCGGCCCCATGTTCCGAACGAGTTTGCCGACCGCCAGCTCCAGCAGTTTGGCCGAGTCCCCGGAGGCGCTGGCCGGTGAGGCGAAGCCGTCGCCCATGTCCGTCGACGCCGCGCGGGCCGAGTCCCGCAGGTGGACCTGTTTGAGGAAGAGCGCGACGACGAAGCCGACCCCGGCCACCGGCACGGTCCACAGGAACACCGTGTGCAGGGCCTGCGTGTACGCCTCGACGATGGGGCCGGCCGCCGCCGGGTCGAGCCCGTGCACCCCCTGCGGGCTCTGGGCCGCCTTCGCCAGCTGCGCGGGGTCGGCCCCGGTGGCCCGGGCCGCCTCGGCGACGGCCTTCTCCAGTGCGGGGCCGAGGGTGTTGGCGTAGATCGTCCCGAACACGGCGGTGCCGAACGAGCTGCCGAGCGTACGGAAGAACGTGACACCTGATGTGGCGGTGCCGAGGTCGGTGTAGTCCACGGTGTTCTGCACGGCGATCGTCAGCACCTGCATGCACAGGCCGATCCCGACGCCGAGCACGAACATGTACACCGATTCCAGCCAGACGCCCGTCTCCGGCCCCATCCGCGACAGCAGGTACAGTCCGACGCCCATCACGAGGCAGCCGACGATGGGGAAGATCCGGTACCGGCCGGTCTTGCTCGTGACGTTCCCGCTGAAGACGGACGCGATCAGCAGGCCGATCACCAGCGGCAGCGTCCGCACGCCCGAGACCGTGGCCGAATCCCCGTCCACGAACTGCAGGTACGTCGGCAGGAAGGTCATCGCGCCGAGCATCGCGAAGCCGACCACGAAGCTGAGCACCGAGCAGACCGTGAAGACCTGGTTGCGGAACAGCCGCATCGGCAGCATCGGTTCCGCCGCCCGCGTCTCGACCAGGCAGAACAGGGCCAGCGCCAGCACGCCGAGCACGAAGAGACCGATGATCGTCGCGGAATCCCAGGCGTACTCGTTGCCGCCCCAGCTGGTGGCCAGGATCAGGGCGCTGGAGCCCACGGCCACCAGGGCGATGCCCAGGTAGTCGATGCGGGTCCCCCCGGCCGCGCGGACCGAGGGGATCGTCCGGGCCGCCGCGATCACGACGAGGATCGCGATCGGGACGTTCACGTAGAACGCCCACCGCCAGGTCAGGTGGTCGGTGAACAGGCCGCCGAGCAGCGGCCCGATGACGGTCGCGACCCCGAAGACGGCTCCGATGGCGCCCTGGTACTTGCCGCGTTCGCGCAGGGGGACCACGTCGGCGATCAGGGCCATGGAGGTGACCATCAGGCCGCCGGCGCCGACGCCCTGGACGCCCCGCCACAGGATGAGCAGGGACATGTTGCTCGCCAGGCCGCACAGGAACGAGCCGGTGATGAACACGATCGCCGAGATCTGGAAGATCAGTTTCCGGCCGAAGAGGTCACCGAACTTGCCCACCAGCACCGTCGCGACGGTCTCCGCGAGCAGGTACGAGGTCACCACCCACGACATGTGGTCCCCGCCGCCCAGATCCGCCACGATCGTGGGCAGCGCGGTGCCGACGATCGTCTGGTCCAGTGCCGCGAGCAGCACCCCGAGCATGATCGTGCCGAAGACGACGTTGCGCCGCCGCCGGTCGAGCACGGGGGGCACCGAGGCTTCGGCCGCGACTTCGGCGGGGGCAGTGGTCACATCTCGCACTCTCACAGCGCCCCTGCCCCGCCGCATGCGCACTGGGCCGTACGGGGGACCCGCGGCGGGCCCGCACGCGCGGGATCAGCGCAGGTAGGCCAGGCCCGGGTGCTCGGCCGCGTACCGGTCCAGCAGCCGCCGGGCCACGCCGACCGAGTCCACCAGCGGGTGCAGCGCGAACGCCTTGACCGCGTCCGCACGGGAGCCGCTCGCGGCGGCCGCGAGGACCTCCCGCTCGACCGCCTTGACGGAGGTCACCAGGCCCACCGCGTGCAGCGGGAGCGGGTCCACGGCCACCGGGTGGGCGCCGTTCGCGTCGACCAGGCAGGGCACCTCGACGACCGCCTGCGCGTCGAGCACGGACAGCACGCCGCGGCCCCGGACGTTGAGGATCAGCGTGGCCCGCTCGTCCCGGGAGATGGCCCGCATCAGCGCGAGCGCCACCTTCTCGTAACCGCCGGACTCCAGATCGCTCTCGTCGCGCTCGCCCAGACCCGCCGCCTCGCGGTTCTCGGCCATGTACGTGGCCTCCCGCTCGGCCCGGGTCCGGTCCCATGCGGCCAGCGCCGCACCGGCGGCCCGGTCCGCCCGGCCCGCCTCGGCGTAGAACCCGCGCTGCTGGTCGCGCAGGAAGGCCCCGCGGGTCTGCTCGGCCTCCGTGTACGCGCGTACGGTGTCACGGTTGAAGTAGTAGTAATGCAGGTACTCGTTCGGGATCGCTCCGAGCGAGCGCAGCCACTGCGCCCCGAACAGCCGGCCCTCCTCGAAGGACTCCAGCGCCTCGGTGTCGGCCAGCAGCCGCGGCAGTTCGTCCCGGCCGGCGATGCGCAGACCGCGGACCCAGCCCAGGTGGTTGAGGCCGACGTAGTCGATCCAGGCCTCCTCGGGGCGGGCGCCGAGCAGCCGGGCGAGGCGCCGGCCGAGCCCCACCGGGGAGTCGCAGATCCCGATCACCCGGTCGCCGAGCGCCTCGGCCATGGCCTCGGTGACCAGTCCGGCCGGGTTGGTGAAGTTGATGACCCAGGCCTCGGGGGCGATGCGGGCCACCCTGCGGGCGATCTCCCGGGCGACCGGCACCGTCCGCAGGCCGTACGCGATCCCGCCCGCGCCGACCGTCTCCTGGCCCAGCACTCCCTCGGCCAGTGCGACCCGCTCGTCGGCGGCGCGCCCTTCGAGGCCGCCGACGCGGATGGCGGAGAAGACGAAGTCGGCCCCGCGCAGCGCCTCGTCGAGGTCGCGGGTGGCGGTGACGGCCGGGGCGTCGGACACCCCGGAGGCGGCCGCCTGGTCGGCGAGCACCCGGGCCATGGCGCCGAGCCGGGCGGGGTCCTCGTCGTACAGGGTCACGTGGGACACCCGGCCCTCGGCGTGGTCGCCGAGGAGTGCACCGTAGACCAGCGGTACCCGGAACCCGCCCCCGCCGAGGATGGTCAGCCGCACGCCCTACCGCCCTTCGCCCGCGCCACGACCGGTGCCACGATCCGTGACATCCGCTCCCGCGGCACGGGATCGACCCGTGATGGAGACTCCAGTGTCCCCCGCCGCGGCTAGTCCTCCAGCGACGGCACGGCGCGCAGCCGGGGGCCCTGCTGGAGCGGGGCGGTCGAGCCGCCGCCGGCCGGGCCCGTCGCCGCGCCCTGCGGGGTCGACAGGATCATGGTGATCCGGGTGAGTCCCATCCCGTCGAGCATCCGGCTGGATTCGGCCACCAGCCGGCAGCGCACGTGCCCCCAGCGCGGGTCCCAGTGGCGGACGGTCCGCACGGCCCCGTCCAGCTCGGCGGCGTCCGCCCCGTGGGTGCTCAGCCAGTGCGGCACCCCGTAGCGGTAGGCCGCCTCCATGAACGGATCGCGGGCCACCTCCTGGCGGATGCTGTTGAGGCCCTCGTCCTCCGGGGCGGCGGCGAGCGCGCCGGCGAACTGGGCCAGCAGCGGTACGCACCAGGCCGGTTCGTGGTCCTCCAGCACGGCCGCGGCGTCCGGGTGGAACAGCACGAAGCGCAGGAAGTTGTCGTCCGGCAGGGCGGTCGGATGCGGGCGCACCGACTGGAAGAGCTTGTCGAACGCCGAGTTGGTCAGCGCCACGTCCCAGCGGCGGTCCACCAGGAAGCTCGGGTAGGGCACCGCTTCCATGAGCGCCGCGTAGTCGCACAGGTAGTCCCGCTGGGCGGGGTCCTGGGGCAGCCGGCTCTCCTCGGCGGCCCGCCAGGTCGGCGGCGGGTCCCGGTCGACCATGACGCGGAAGAGCCAGAAGCACTGCCGCTCGCTCATCTCCAAGGCCTCGGCCAGGGCGAGCAGTTTGCGGTCGGTCCATTCCTTGACCAGGCCGCGTTCCCAGTTGCCGTAGGCGCGGACGCTGATGCGCAGCCGGGCGGCGAGGTCCTCCTGGCTCAGGCCCAGTTCCTCGCGCCGCTGGCGCAAAATCTCCTTGCGTCGCTCCGACCGCACTGCGCCGCGTGCGGATTCTTCGCCCGGAAGGCGTTCCTCACCGGCTCGGGCAAGCCCATCGGACGGGCGCACCGCTGCGAGATGTGGCACCGAGAGCTCCCCCTCTTCACGGTCTGGATCTTCAATTTCCTCTGGCGATCCTGCTACCGACTTCATTCGAGTGTCAACTATCGTGGCAATTCCAGCCTCTTGACAGCTCATTCCCGCCACAGCTGTGGCAAGTTCTGGCCCTGCGGCGGCTCCTCGGCTAGATTCCAAAAGCCGACCATGTGCCCGTACCGACCCCGCCGCGATCTAGGAGAACCACTGGTGACAGACGGCTTCCCGGCTCCCGTCGCGGTGGCCAACGCGCCCCTGGCAGCCACCGTCACGCGCGTCGCCGAACTCGCGGGCAAGATGGGCCGCGACCTGAACAAGGTCTTCGACCTGCGCCGCCTCTCCGAGGCCTCCGGCGTTCCCGCCGACGTTGTCAGGTCCCTGCTCGACGGTCGGCCCGCCGTCGAGCCCTGCCTGCAGACGCGCTTCCTCCAGCGCCTCGACCTGCTCCGGCGCACCCGGCTGAAACCGAACGGACGCCGCTACACGCAGCAGGAGATCGCGGACGGCGCCGGCATGTCCCGCCAGCAGGCGGGCGCCCTGATCAACGGCGACCGCCGGCCCACCATGGAGCACTGTGACGCCATCCAGCGCTTCTTCGGCGTCCACGCCGGCTTCCTCACCGCCCACGACGCCGAAGCCCTCACCGACGCCCTCCAGCGGACCGAGCAGCAGCTGCTCCAGGACTACGCGGGCCGCACACGCGAAACCGTACCCGCTCCGGCTGCTTCGACCGGCGATCCGCTGGCAAGACTCCTGCAGAACCACGGTGTCCGCGGCATCGCCTGGCGCGCGGCCCAACTGCCCAGCGACAAACACCGGGACAAGGTGACCGAGTGGCTGGACATGCTTCTCGAAAGCGTCAAACCGAATGAATGATGACCCGGTCGAGAGTCTGGGTCTGATCCTTGAGTCCTGATCCGGATCCGCGCCGACGGGGAGAACGGTGAGCATAGGCAGAGAGCAGCGCCGGTTGTGCGGCGAACTGGTGGCCGGGCTCCGGCTGACCGCGCCCGTGGAACCCGTGGACCTCTACGCCGCCCTCTGCGAGGGCATGAGCAGACACCGCGGCCGCCGGGTGGACTTCCGGATGGCCTCGTTCCCGCCGGGGACGGCCAGCGGCCTGTGGCTCGACATGGCGGACCGCGATCTGGTGGTCATCGAGGAACGCACCGCACCCGACCACCAGCTGGTCATCCTGGGCCACGAGCTGTGGCACATGAAGGCCGGCCACTGCAGCCACCACGTCGACGGAGCCGCCGTCGCCGCCCGGCTGCTGTCGGACGAGGCCGACATCGCCGAGACCGTCCGCAGCGTCGCCGCGCGCACGCGCGCCGACGTCTCGGAGGAGACCGAGGCGGAGACGTTCGGCTTACTGCTGGGCAGCCGCTGTCGAACCTGGCTCGCCGGGTCCGCGAGCCATCGGGCGCCCGCGCAGCGTGATCAGTTGGCGGGCCGCATCGAGGCCTCGCTCGGATACCGGGGGCACAGGAACGACCGTTGAACGGCCAGGATTACTACATACCGGCAGCCGCCCTGGCGGTCTCGCTCGCCTTCAAGCTGCCGGCGCTACGGCACAACTGGCGCGATCCGCTGCTGCGGTCGGTCTGCGCCCTGCTGATCCTGGCCGGATCGGTGTTCACCTTCGCCGCCCCGCCCACCATCGGGGCGGTCAACGGGTGGACCGGCATCACCAACTTCTCCGCCCCCCTCGTCTACTGCCTCATCACCCTCTTCAGCGCCGCCTGCCTGGTGCTGATCGTGAACTGGCGCGGCGGCCCGCCCGAGGTGACCCGGCGCATCTCGCGCCGCTGGATGATCGGCTACGGCGGCGTCGTCGTGGTGCTGGTGGTGCTCTTCTCGCTCGGCCACACACCGGTCGAGCGGCTGCGCGACTTCGACACGTACTACGCCAACACCCCGTACATCCAGCAGATGATCGCCCTCTACCTGACGGCTCACCTGGTGGCGGCCGTCGTGATGGTGGCGATGTGCTGGCGCTGGTCCCTGCAGGTGCACGGCTGGCTGCGGATCGGCTTGATGATCATCGTCTCGGGCTACGTCTTCAACCTCAGCTACGACGCCACCAAGATCTCCGCGGTGGTCGCCCGCTGGGCCGGCCACGACCTCGACGACCTGAGCACCTACATCGCCCCGCCGCTCGCCTCCGTCGGCGCGCTGATCAGCGCGATCGGCTTCGTCCTGCCCCTGCTGTGCCAGCGGCTGTCCGACAGCTGGCAGACCTGGACGACGTACCGGCGCCTCGGCGCGCTCTGGCACGAGGTGCAGATCGGCGCCCCGAGCGGCACTCCCTGCGTGCAGATGTCCTGGTGGGCCCCGGCGGAACTGCGGGTGATCCAGCGCGAGTCGGACATCCACGACGGATTCCTGCACCTCGGCCCGTACTTCGACCCCGGCCGCCGCGAGGACGCGTACGCGCGGGCCCGCGCGGCGGGGGCGGGGGAGGAGGCGGCGCGGGCGGTCGCCGACGCGGCGATGGTCGCGGCCGCCGTACAGGCCCGTTCGGCGGACCCGGAGGGCGCGGTCATCGGGGCGAGCGAGGAGAGCGTCCTCGACACCCTCGGGGGGCCGCGCGACCTCGTACGGATCTCCCACGCGCTGCGGCATTCGCCGGTGGTGGCGGCCGTACGGCGGCAGGTGGCCCTGTCGGGCAGCGGACCGGCCTGAGCCGGCCCGCCCGCGCCGTACCGGGGCCCTCGGCGGATCAGTGCTCGGCCGCGGCCAGCGCGACCTTCGGGAACAGGTCCTGGAACGGACCCGCGGAATCGATTCCGTCCCGGCCGTAGGGCGCGTCGAAGCTCCACACCATGAACAGCAGGAACACGATCAGCGCGCTGAACAGCCCCGCCAGCAGCAGCTCGCGCCCGGACCGGCGGATCTGCAGGGTGAAGATCAGCCCCACCGTGACCAGCCCGCCGACCAGCAACCCGAACCACACCACGCTCGGCAGGGTGGACTCGTCGGCCTGCATGCGCGAGTGCCGGGCGTCGTCGGCGGCCGCGATGTGGTCGAGCAGCGGCTGGTAGGCCTGCGCCTGGAGCTCGTTCGCCGGGCTCTGGTGGGTGACGTCGGTGCGCAGCTTGCCGAGCAGGTCGGCGCCCTGGGTCGAGGCGCCCTGGCCCGAGGTGAGCAGCGGCCAGTCCACGGCGACGGTGTGGGAGACGTACGCGTCGACCTCGCCGCGGATCCGGTCGCGGACCGGGGTCGGGTAGACGTCGGCGCGCTGGGTGACCTCGTACAGCGACTGGGCCTCGCGGCGGACGCTGTCCTCGGCGGCACCGCGCGCCTCCCAGACTCCGGCGATGGCGAGGCCCAGCACGATGGCGTAGACCACGCCCACCATCATCGTCATGTACTCGATGACGTCGGGGGTTTCGCTGGTGTCCTCGTCCTCCGCGACCCGGCGGTGCCGGAGCGCGGTGCAGGCGAGGACGAGGGCGCAGACGAGCGCCATGGCGACGGCCAGGACCAGCCATTCGGACACGAGGGTTCTCCCGTTGGTGGATCGGTGGATCGGCGGATCGGGTGGGGCGGTGGGCGGTGGGGCGGTCGGGCTCAGCGACGTCCCTTGGAACGCGGCCGCAGCGCGGCGGCCGCGAGGACCGCCGGGGTGGTGACGACGACCATGAGCATCACGGTGGACATGCCGCCCGGGCCGCGCCGCTCCAGGGCGATCGAGTGGTACGGACGCACGTGGAAGGCGACGGCGGGCGCGGCCACTGCCGCGGCCCGGGGCGGGGCGGGCGTCGCGGCCGGCGCCGGCCCGGCAGCGACCCGGGGATCCGGCGCGGGTGGCGCGGGCTGCGCCTCCCCGGCCCCGGCCTTCGCCGCCGGCGAGGGCGCCGCTCCCGGGGCCGCGACGGCCGGCGCGGGCCCCCGCCCCGGGTGGTGCACGGTGGGCCGCCCGGCGCCGGGCACGAGGACCCGTACCGGAGGCCGCACCGCGGGCGGCTCGACCGCCGGGGGCACGACGGCCGGGGGCACGGTGGCGGGCGGGCGCGGCTTCCCGCCCGGAACACAGACGTCGAGCCGGGCCCCGTGGCCGCGTACGGGCTCGGGGCCCGTGCCGTCGTCCGCGACCGCCACATGGCCGTACAGCGGGCAGAGTGCCGCCACCATGCCCGCTCCGGCGAGGTACTGCCAAGCCGTCACCGCGCGTCCTCCCGTTGTGAGGGTTTCGGCTGAAGAAACGATCACAACGGCGGTTCGATACGCCGCAGACGCGTCAAGATCTTCGGCGCAGGAACCACTTCAGGCCATCGACGTCGGAACCCGCACTGGTCGAGGAAGAGCGCCGGCCCCCTGACGACGACGGAGAGCGCGGGGAACGGCACCGCGCGCGACGCCGTGTTTCCGGCCATCGCCTCCGCGTCGGACCGGTGGTTCACCGCGCGGGAGCCGTTCACCCGCCCGGCCCATTCCGCCACTGCGCCCAGCACTCCCCCGCCCCATGATCGGAGCAGCGCATCCGCACCCCGGCGGCGCCGGAACGGGACCCGGCCGGGAATCGGCCCGGCCCGGAGGGAGGTTCCCGGTGACCACGACGCCCACCGCGCCCCCGGTCCCCGAGGAGGAGGAGCCGCCACCGCCCGGGAAGAAGTTCGCCTTCCCGAGCGCGCTGACGGTCCTGGCCCTGGTCACCGTCGCGGTCTGGGGCCTGGCGTTCCTCGTCCCGGCGGGCCAGTACGACCGCGACGACAACGGAGCGCCCGTCTCCGGCACCTACCACCGGGTCGAAGGCACGCAGAGCTTCACCGACCGCCTGAACGACCTGTTCCTCTCCCCCGTCAACGGCCTGTACGGCATCCAGGACCTCAAGACCCACGAGGTCGGTCCGAGCCTGACCGGGGCCCTCTACGGCAGCGCGGGGGTGTTCCTCTTCGTCCTCGCCATGGGCGCGTTCATCACGGTCGTCTTCGCCACCGGCGCGCTGGACCGCGGCATCGCCCTGCTCGCCCACCGGCTGCGCGAGCGCGGCGCGCTGCTGATCGCCGCCGTGATGCTTGCCTTCTCGGTCCTCGGCACGGTGGAGGGCTTCGCGGAGGAGACCCTCGGCTTCTACGGGCTGCTGGTGCCGATGATGCTGGCCCTCGGCTACGACCGGCTCGTCGCCGCCGGCACCGCCATCCTCGGCGCGGGCATCGGCGTGCTGTGCTCCACGGTGAACCCCTTCGCCACCGGTGTGGCCTCCTCGGCCGCCGGCATCTCGCTGGGCGACGGCATCGCGCTGCGCTTCGCGATGTGGCTGGTGCTCACCCCCGTCACCATCCTCTACGTCGTCCGGTACGCGCGACGCGTCCAGAGGGACCCGGCGAAGTCCGTGTGCGGTTTCCTGCCCGGCGACCGGGAGCGGAAGGCGACCGGGGCCGACGTGGTGGAGCCGGAGCTGACCCGCCTCCACAAGACGGTTCTCGTCCTGCTCGTCCTCGTCTTCGCCTTCATGATCTTCTCGGTGGTGCCCTGGTCCAGTGCGCTGACCGGCAAGGCGGACGCGGCCCCGTACCCTTGGGAACTGGACTGGTCCTTCCCGCAGCTGGCCGCCCTGTTCATGTGCGCGGCGGTGCTGGTGGGCCTGGTGGCGCGGTTGGGCGAGGCGAAGCTGAGTTCCACGATCATCCAGGGCGCCGCCGACTTCATCTCCCCGGCGCTGGTCATCATGCTGGCGCGCGGGGTGACCGTCATCATGAACAACTCGAAGATCACGGACACGGTCCTGCACTCCATCGAGGGGATGGTCGGGGGCACTTCGTCCGGGCTGTTCGCGGTGATCGTGTTCCTGGTGAACCTGCCGCTCGCCTTCCTGATCCCCTCCACCTCCGGCCATGCCACGCTGGCCATGCCCATCCTGGCTCCGCTCGCGGACTTCGCGGGGGTCTCGCGGGCCCTGGCGGTCACGGCCTGGCAGGCGGCGAGCGGCTGGATGAACCTCTGGGTCCCGACCACGGCCGTGACGATCGGCGGCGTGGCCCTGGCCAAGGTCGGCTACGACCAGTACCTGCGCTTCGTCTGGCCGCTGCTCGCCATCCTGCTGGTCCTGATCTGCGGCTTCCTGGTGGCCGGGGCCACGCTCTGACGCCGCGGGGGCCCCGCCCGGCCCCCGGCCCCGGCCCGGGCGCCCCTCGCCTACGCTGACCGCATGTCCGCCCGCTCGTTCCCCACGCCCGAACCCACCGCCCCCGGGGAGCCGCTCGAGCGATCGCGGCGCGCCGAACCACGGGGCGCCGAACCCCAGGGCGGCGCACCGCCCGTGGCCGTCTGGGCCGCCCTGAAGACACCGGCCCGCTTCCTCGCCTCGTGGTGGCCCTGGCGCTGCTGGGCGTACCTGGGCAGCGGAACGCTCCTCGGGTACGGGGTCCTGCTCGCGCTGGCGGTGCTCGTCGGGCTGGGGGTGCTCTTGTCGGTGGCCGGGATCGGACTGCTCCTGCTGCTCGGCGCCGTCGCGGGCGGGGTGCCGCTCGGCGCCCTGGAGCGGTGGCGGCTGCGGTGGCTGGAACCGGTCCCGGTGCCGGATCCGCACACCTCGCTCGCCGGGGCCGGCGCCGCCGCCTGGCTGCGGACCCGGCTGCGCGAGCGGGCCACGTGGCGGGAGTTCGGGTACGCGGCCCTGCTCGGGCCGGTGTTCGGCGCGGCGGGCCTCGGGATCGTCGGCCTGCTCGCCTTCTCGCTGACCCTCGTGGCGAGCCCGGTCGTCGTGTGGGCCCTCGCCCCCGAGACCGTGATGCTCATCCCCGGCAGGGCCGTCTCCGGGCCGCTGGAGGCCTTGGGCGGCACCGCCGTCGGACTGGCCGGGCTGGTGCTGGCCGCGTACGCGGCCGGGCTGCTCGCGGGCGCGCAGGTGAAGACGGCGCGGCTGCTGCTCGGGGCGCGCGAGGAGGACCCCCGGGTGCTGGAGCTGACCCGTTCGCGGGTGCGCCTCGTGGAGGCGTTCGAGGCCGAACGGCGGCGGATCGAGCGGGACCTGCACGACGGCGCGCAGCAGCAGCTGGTCGCCCTGGGCATGACCCTCGGTCTCGCCGAGCTGGAGCTGCGCCGGGTGCCGCAGGCCGCCGGCGCCGCCGCTCTGGTGACCCGGGGCCGCGGGGAGGCGCGCCGGGCGCTGGAGCAACTACGGGACCTCGTACGGGGGATCCATCCTCAGGTGCTCGCCGATCACGGGCTCGCGGCTGCCGTCGCGGAGGTCGCTCTGCGCCATCCCGTGCCCGTGACGGTCGACTTGGACGACGTGCCCCGGCTGCCCGAACCGGTGGAGCTGACCGCCTACTTCACGGTGACCGAGGCCCTGGCCAACGCTGCCAAGCACAGCGGTGCCTCCCGCATCGGCATCGCCGGTAGGGTCGACGGTGGCCGGCTGACTCTCTCCGTCACCGACGACGGCCGCGGCGGGGCGGATCCCGGCGCGGGAGCGGGCCTGGCGGGTCTCGCGGACAGGGTGGCGATGTTGCAGGGCAGGCTGGTGGTGTCCAGTCCGGTGGGCGGTCCGACGGAGCTCCGCGTGGAGGTGCCGTGCTCCGGCTGATCCTCGCCGAGGACTCGGTCCTGCTGCGTGCCGGGCTGACGGAACTCCTGACCCGCGGCGGCCACCGGGTCCTGGCCGCCGTGGCCGACGCCGACGCGCTGGTGCGGGCGGTGGAGGCAGAGCGGCCCGACGTGGTCGTCACGGACGTCCGGATGCCGCCCGGCTTCCGCGACGAGGGGCTGCGCGCCGCCCTCGAACTGCGCTCCCGGGACGGCTCGTTGCCGGTACTGGTCCTCTCGCAGTACGTCGCGACGGCGTACGCGACCCAGCTGCTCACCGCCGGCGCGGCGGCGGGCGGCGCGGGCGGACTGGGCTATCTCCTCAAGGACCGGGTCGGGGAGGTCGCGGAGTTCCTCGACGCCCTGGAACGGGTGGCGGCCGGCCGGACGGTGATCGACCCCGAGGTGGTCCGTGTCCTGCTGGGTCGGCAGGACACGGACCGGCCGCTCGCCCGGCTCACCCCGCGCGAGCGCGAGGTGCTGGCCCTGATGGCCGAGGGCCTCAACAACCAGGCTCTGGCCGCCCGGTTGTTCGTCACCGAGGCCGCCGTCGTCAAACACGCGAGCAGCATCTTCATGAAGCTGGATCTCGATCCCACCGAAGGCAACCGGCGCGTCCTGGCCGTACTGGCTCATCTGCGGGGCGCGCAGGGCTGACCCCGTCGCGCGTTGCCGGCCGGGGATCCCGCCACGACGAGCGAGGAACCGGGCCGGGCCACCGACCTGGCCCAGACCGCCAGGAGGACCGGGAGCGCGAGGTAGCCGAAACGGCCCGCCGGGGCCAGGGCGAAGGCCAGGGTGAGGCCGATCGCGAGGCGGTCGGCGGCGGCGACCACCGTGCGTGGCGGGCGCACCGACAGGGAGACCGCCACCGCGAGGCCCGCCACCGCCAGCAGGGCCACCGTCAGGTACCAGCCCCACGGGCCCAGTTCGGCCAGCAGGTGCCCGGGGAGCGGGCTGCTCGCCGGGGTCGGTACCTCGGCCCGCCCGGTCGGGAACGCGAACACCTGCCGCCACAGCTCCGCAGGCTGGAGCACCGCGCCGGGCAGGATCAGCACTGCCGTGCCCGACAAGGCCACCAGGGCGCACCGCACCGCGGCCCGCCGGCCGCCGAGGACGGCGAGCAGCGCGACCGTCACGGCCACCGCGGGCAGCGCCGTCCACTTCAGCGCGCAGGCCGCGGCGAGCACCGCTCCGGTCAGGACCGGCCGTCCGGCCGCCGCGGCCGCCAGCGCCAGGCAGAGCAGCCCGGCCAGCGGGAGGTCCACGCCGCTCACGGTCAGCGGCAGGGCCACCACCGGCGAGGCCACGAGCAGCGGAAGCCACGGGGCGTGCGCCGCGCCGAGGAGCCTGCGTCCGGCCCGCAGACCGCCGAACAGCGCGGCAGCGCACCAGAGCCGGGCGTCGCCCAGAGGCCCGCCCAGCACGGCGTGCGGGATGCCGAAGACCGCCATGCCGGGCAGGTACGGGGTGTACTCCTCGACCCCCGCCGGCCGGTCCACGTACATCCGTCCGGTCTCCAGGAGCAGCCGGCCGGAGCGTTCGATGACGGTCACCTCGGACTGGCCCCGTCCGCTCAGGACGAGCCACAGCAGGGGGACGGCGATCGCGCCCGTGAGGGCGGCGGCGAGGGCGGCGCGCGGCCGGCGGGCGTCGAGGGCCGCAGCGCAGAGGTAGCCCACCGCCGCGCAGCAGCCCCACAGCCGGTGCGGTTCCAGCGGGGACACGAGCGGGAAGGACAGCGCCCAGGCGGCCGCGGCGAGCCAGCCGAGTGTCCGCAACACGGGGAGGGAAGGGGTCATGGGCCCATTCCAGCCGCTCGGCCGCGCCGCGTCGGTCCCTCCAGGCGGACACTTCGCGGTCGGGTTTTCCCTACCCCGACCGTCCGCCCTTGCGCCCGCCCGGGCCGGGTACGGCGAAGGGGCGCGACCCCGGCAGGTCGCGCCCCTTCGCCCGGCGGGGAGGGTCAGGCGGTCTCGGTGCCGCCGAAGCGCTCGCGGTAGGACTCCAGGTCCTCCTCGGCGATCCGTGCGAAGAGCACCGGCGGCACGGTGAACGGCGTGCCCGCCGGGACCGCGTCCAGGGACTTGGCCTGCTCCGGGCTGATCCACGTCGTCGTGTCGTCGGCCAGCGCGAAGGAGGAGCGCATGGTGCGCGCCGAGGCCGGGATGAAGGGCTCCGAGACCACCGAGTAGAGGTGGATCAGGTTCATCGCGGTGCGCAGGGTGAGCGCCGCGCCGTCCAGGTCGGTCTTGACCTCCAGCCAGGGGGCCTTCTCGTCGAGGTAGGCGTTGCCGGCGGACCACAGGGCGCGCAGCGCGGCCGCGGCCTTGCGGTACTGGAGGGAGTCCATGTGGCCCTCGTACTCGGCGAGCAGCTCGGCGATCTGCTCGCCCAGCCTGGCCTCGGCCTCGCCGGCCGGGCTGCCCGCCGGTACCTCGTCGCCGAACTTCTTGCGGGAGAAGGTCAGGACGCGGTTGACGAAGTTGCCGAGGGTGCCGCCGAGGTCCTTGTTGACCGTGGTGGTGAAGTGCTCCCACGTGAAGGACGAGTCGTCGGACTCGGGCGCGTTGGCGATGAGGAAGTAGCGCCAGAAGTCGGCCGGGAGGATCTCCAGCGCGTGGTCGGTGAAGACGCCGCGCTTCTGCGAGGTGGAGAACTTGCCGCCGTAGTACGTCAGCCAGTTGAAGGCCTTGACGTAGTCGACCTTCTTCCACGGCTCGCGGGTGCCGATCTCGGTGGCCGGGAACATCACCGTGTGGAACGGGACGTTGTCCTTGGCCATGAACTGCGTGTAGCGCACGTCCTCGGCCTCGTACCACCACGCCTTGTAGTCGCGGTTGGCCGGGTCGGCGTCCGCCCACTCCTTGGTGGAGGCGATGTACTCGATCGGCGCGTCGAACCAGACGTAGAAGACCTTGCCGTCGGCGGCCAGTTCGGGCCAGGTGTCGGCCGGTACCGGCACGCCCCAGTCCAGGTCGCGGGTGATGGCGCGGTCGTGCAGGCCCTCGGTCAGCCACTTGCGGGCGATGGAGGACGCCAGCTGCGGCCACTCCTCCTCGTGCTCCGCGACCCAGGCCTCGACCTCGACCTGCAGCTTGGACTGGAGGAGGAAGAGGTGCTTGGTCTCGCGGACCTCCAGCTCGGTGGAGCCGGAGATCGCCGAGCGGGGCTCGATCAGGTCCGTGGGGTCCAGCACGCGGGTGCAGTTCTCGCACTGGTCGCCGCGTGCCTTGTCGTAACCGCAGTGCGGGCAGGTGCCCTCGACGTAGCGGTCCGGCAGGAAGCGGCCGTCGACCGGCGAGTAGACCTGCCGGATCGCGCGCTCCTCGATGAAGCCGTTCTCCTGGAGCTGCCGCGCGAAGTGCTGGGTGATCTCGGCGTTCTGCTGCGAGGAGCTGCGGCCGAAGTAGTCGAAGGACAGCTCGAAGCCGTCGTAGATCGCCTTCTGGGCGTCGTGCGCCTGCGCGCAGAAGGTGGCGACCGAGAGGCCGGCCTCCTTCGCGGCGAGTTCGGCGGGGGTGCCGTGCTCGTCGGTGGCGCAGATGTAGAGGACGTCGTGGCCGCGCTGGCGGAGGTACCGGGAGTACACATCCGCCGGAAGCATCGACCCGACCATGTTGCCCAGGTGCTTGATCCCGTTGATGTAGGGAAGCGCGCTGGTGATCAGGTGTCGAGCCATCCTCGGATGCTCCATTTCATCTATGCGGTGACAACGTGACGTGACGGATTGTGATGCGGTTCATCGTATCGAACCGCCGAAAGGCCACGTGCCGCATTTTCGTGGGGTGGACGTCGGTGGGCGTAACGCAAAAGCGAGGGTGGTGACCTCTGCGTCACGGCCCTCGCAATGGGCCCATGCTACAGCCGGTCCGGATCATCGCGGACACCGGTCCACGGGGCGTACGCCGGTGCACGGCGCCCCTGCTCGGCCCCGGCATATGCGTACGCACGGACTGGGCGGGCGCGTGGTCGAAGTCGGTCATCGGCCGGTCATGACCGAACGTAATCCCTCGAGGTCTTTCTTCTGCGCTCCCCCGGTGCGCCCGCACTGCCAGGCTGTCCGCGCACAGGGGACGAGGCGAGGTGGACCGGTGAGCGATGGCGGACCAGAGGAGTCCGGTGGGGCCGTGGGACTGCCGCTGCCCAGCCGGCGGCGGCAGCCGACGCCCATGAGCCAGTGGGACCCCACGGCACGCCTGTCGTACTGGGCCTTCCACGCCAACCGGCGGCCCTCGTACATGCGCTTCGCGTACCTGCAGCTGGGATCCGACGCGGCTGCCGAGGACGCGGTGGACGCCGCCTTCGACTCGATCATGAACGAGTGGTTACGCATGCTCCACATGGACCGGCTCGACGCCTACGCCTGGACCATCCTCAAGCAGCGCCTGGTCGACCGGCAGGAGCCGCGCGGCGCCGGACGCGGCGGCCCGCCGGCCGCACCCACCGCACCCGAACCGATGGACATCAGCGCCTTCGAGGCCGCCCTCAAGGAGGCCCGCTCCGATCAGCAGTGCGAGGTGCTGACCGACACCATCCGCTTCTACTCCGCCGTGTCCCGGCTCGCCGAGCGCCAGCGCGACGCCGTCCTGCTGCGCTACGGGCTCCAGTGCACCCCCGGGGAGGCCGCGTCCGTGATGGGCGTGGACGAGGCCACCGTCCGCTCGCAGCTCGGCCAGGCCCACCGGCGGCTCGCACGCATGCTCGACGCCTCCGCCGATCCGGCCGTCCGGGCGGAAAGCGTCGGCCCGGCGGAATCGCCCGGGCCCGCAGAATCACCCGAGTCATGAGCCGCCGCGAGGACACGGGGGAGCGCGACGGCGAGGCGGCCCGCCGCTCCCTGGCCGAGTTCCTGAGCCGGGCCGGCGTCCGGGACCGGTACCCCCACTACGACCTGGGCGCGGCGGAGGCCCGGCTGCTGCGCGCCTCCCGGGGACGGGCCGCCGCGGCGCCCCCGCGCCGCCGGGCCGCGTACGGGTGGAGCGACCCCGCGCGGGACTGCCCGCTCGACTCCGAACGGGCCCGGCGCGACCTGAAGGCCGTCTGCCTGGCCACCGTGTGCGGTGCCACGGCCGAGGCGCAGCTCGCGGCCTTCGTCGGGAGCGGGCACACCGATCTGGCCGGGGCCGTGGTCTTCGGCTGCCTGCTGCACCTGGCCGGACTGCGCGACGGCGCCCGCTTCTGGTGGCAGTTCGCCGCCGGTTCCGGCCGGGCGCGGACCGCCTCGGCCGCGTACTGCCTCTTCCTCGACCACTCCCGGCGCGGGGAGCACCACGACGCCCGGTTCTGGGCGCGCGAGCTGGGCCGGCGCGGCTACCGGCCGAACGGCCGGCGGGATCTGCGCGAGGTGCGGCTGTGCGCACAGGCGACCGTGCTGCGCTACGTCGACCAGCTCGACGATCCCGATCTGGGCCCGGTGCCGCTGCCCAGGCCCGGGCTGCCCTCGGTGCTGGCCGCGTTCCGGCCGATGCCCCCGGTGGCGGCGGAGCCGGAGCGGTCCGTGCCGCGGCAGCGCGTGGTGGCCCAGGTGTCCGGGCAGCCGGCCCGTTCCGCGGGCACGGGCGAGGCCATGGCGCAGGCTCGGCGCGCGCTCGCCGTCGTACGGGTCCTCGAACGGCATCCGCTGGGGGTGCGGGCCGCCCAGCTGCGGCGGGAGTCCGGCCTGGCCGAGGCGGAGCTGCGGCCGCTGCTGGCGATGCTCTGCGAGGAGGAGTACGCGTACCGGCCGGGCGCGGGGGTCTTCGCGCGCGGGCCCGCCCTCGACCGGCTCGCCGCACCCGGCGCCGGAGGACTCCCGGGCCAGCTCCAGCGCACGCTGGCCCTGGCCCGGGACAGCGCGGGCGCCGCGGTGTACCTGAGCCGGTATGCGGAGGGGGAGGTCCGGATCACGCAGATGGCGGACGGGCCGGGGGCCCCGCCGGTGCGCGAGTGGGTGGACTTCAAGGCCGCGGCGCACGCCAGCGCCGTGGGCAAGTGCCTGCTGACCCAGCTCGACGCCGACCGGCGCCGCGACCACGTCGCCCGGTACCGGCCGGCCCGGCTGACCCCGCAGACGATCACCGACAGCCGGGTCCTGTTCAGCGCCCTCGACGCCGTGGCTCCGGGGGCGCCGGTCTTCGACCTGCGCGAGTACTCCCCCGGCGTGATCTGCTCGGCCGTCCCGATCGCGGCCGGCGACGCCGCCGGGAGCCTCGCGCTGTCGCTGCCCTCCTCGCATGCCCACCGGCTGAACGAGGCGACGCGGGCCCTGCGGCTCAAGGCCGTCCCGGTGCTGCTGGCGCTGCTGCTGTCGGGGGCGATCCCGCCGGACGCGCAGGACGCCCCGGCCCTCCCGGACGCCCCGGCCTCCGCGGACGCGGCCCCCGCGGCGCGTCCGCTCCCCGGGGTCACCCCGGAGACCCTGCGCCACCTGCGCATGCTGTTCCGCACCCCGCTGACCCGCCCGACGGCTTCGCCGGCCGACCCCCACCTGGTCAGCGACACGGCATCGGAGGCGGCGTACTTCTTCGGCCCGCTGCCGGATTCCGATCAGCCGCGCCTGTCCCTCCCCGTCACCTTCGCCCCGCTCACCCCGGGGACCCTGCCCACGGCGAAGGGCCTGGTGGTCCTGAGCACCTGACCGCCCGAGCGGCCGAGCACCCGAGCGGCGGCACCCGAACCGCCCGCCCGACCGCCGGGGCAGGTCAGGCGGGGCGGGTCAGGCGGTCCGCGCCGGAGAGGATCGCGGAGGCCAGTGCCTCCGCTTCCGGCGAGCTCCGCCCGCCCCGCAGGAGCGCGAACTCCACCGACCCGAGGTCCGGCAGCCCCGCCACCCGTACCAGCCCCGGCGGGATCAGACCCCGGGTGTGGGCCATCACTCCCAGCCCGGCCCGGGCCGCCGCGACCAGTCCGCTCAGGCTGCCGCTCGTACAGGCGATCCGCCAGCCCCGCCCTTCCCGCTCCAGCACCTCCAGGGCCCGGGCCCGGGTGATCCCGGGCGGCGGGAAGACGATCAGCGGAACAGGTCGGTCCGGATCCACCCGCAACCCCTCCGCCCCGATCCACACCATCCGGTCCCGCCACACCAGCCGGCCCCGCTCGTCCCCCGGCCCGCGCCGCTTCGCCAGGACGAGGTCGAGCCGCCCCGCGTCGAGCCGTTCGTGCAGGGTCCCGGACAGTTCGACCGACAGTTCCAGGTCCACCTCGGGGTGCTCGTGCCGGAAGCCCTCCAGGATCTCCGGCAGCCGGGTCAGCACGAAGTCCTCCGAGGCCCCGAACCGCAGCCGCCCCCGCAGCCGCGTCCCGGTGAAATAGGCCGCCGCCCGCTCGTGCGCCTCCAGGATGGTCCGGGCGAAGCCGAGCAGCGCCTCGCCGGCCTCCGTCAGCTCCACGCTGTGCGTGTCCCGCAGGAAGAGCGGCCGGCCCGTCGCCTCCTCCAGCCGCCGCACGTGCTGGCTGACCGTGGACTGCCGCACGCCCAGCCGGCCCGCGGCCTGCGTGAAGCTGAGCGTCTGCGCCACCGTGAGGAAGGTGCGCAGCTGGACCGGGTCGTACATGGCCGCCATGGGACCCATGCTGCCATCGTCATCACGAAGCGAGATGACAGTCAGTGCGGTGTACGGGTTTCCCGATCACCGGGCCACGGCGACGATGAAGGGGTCCCGACGAGCCACCGACCGGAGAGCCCCGTACATGCGCCGCCCGCACCCGCCCTCCCGGCTGCCCCTGGACCCGTGGATCCTGACCCTCCTCGGCACCGTCGCCCTGGCCGCCCTGCTGCCGGCCCGCGGCTCGGCCGCCACCGTCGCCGACGGCGTCGCCACCGGGGCCGTGGCCCTGCTCTTCTTCCTCTACGGCTCCCGGCTCTCCACCCGCGAGGCCCTCGACGGCCTGCGCCACTGGCGGCTCCACCTCACCGTGCTGGCCTGTACGTTCGTCCTCTTCCCGGTACTCGGCCTGGCCGCCCGTGGCCTGGTCCCCACCGTGCTCACGCCCCAGCTGTACGGCGGTCTGCTCTTCCTGTGCCTGGTCCCCTCGACGATCCAGTCCTCGATCGCCTTCACCTCGATCGCCCGGGGCAACGTCCCCGCCGCGATCTGCGCGGGCTCCTTCTCCAGCCTCGCCGGCATCGTCCTCACCCCGCTCCTCGCGGCCGGCCTGCTCGGCGGGAGCGGGGGCGGGTTCTCCCTCGACTCCCTCCTCAAGATCGTCCTCCAGCTCCTGCTGCCCTTCCTGCTGGGCCAGGCCCTGCGTCCCTGGGTCGGCGGTTTCCTGGTCCGGCGCAAGAAGGTCCTCGGATACGTCGACCGCGGCTCGATCCTGCTCGTCGTGTACGCCGCCTTCAGCGCGGGCATGGCCGCCGGGGTCTGGCACCAGGTCAGCGCCGCCCGCCTGGGCGCGCTGATGGCGGTGGAGGGCGTGCTGCTCGCCGTCATGCTGCTGGTGAGCTGGTACGGGGCGAAGCGGCTCGGGTTCGGCCGGGCGGACCGGATCGCGATCCAGTTCGCGGGGTCGAAGAAGAGCCTCGCGGCCGGACTGCCCATGGCCAGCGTGCTGTTCGGGGCCCAGGCGAGCCTCGCGGTGCTGCCGCTGATGCTGTTCCACCAGATGCAGCTGATGGTGTGCGCGGTGCTGGCGCGCCGCCGCGCCCGGGACCCGGAGCCCGAGGCGGGCCCCGAACTGCCCGCCGGGCATGTGGTGGAGGTCTCGCCGGAGCTCCAACACCCCGCGCCGCGGGCCCGGTAACGTGCGGCGGTGACCTGGATACGCCCGCTCGCCGCCCACGCCGAACGCCCCTGCACCCTGGTGGTCTGCCGCGGCTGCTGCTGCGGGGACCCCCGCAAGAACCCCGGCTCGGACCACGCCGGCCAGCTGGCCCGGCTGCGCGAGGCCGCCGCGGCGTCGGAGGGCCGGCTGGCCGTCCGTACGAGCGACTGCCTCGGGCCGTGCGCACAGGCCAACGTGATCGTGGTCCAGCCCACCACCGAGGCGCGCCGCCGGGGTGCACGCGCGGCCTGGTTCGGCTGGGCGCTGGACGACACCGCCACGGACGAGGTCATCGCCTGGGCGGAAGCCGGCGGCCCGGGTGTCGCCCCGGTCCCGGCGACCTTGGACCTCCACCGGATCGACCCGCCGAAGCCGGAGCCGACGCCGGCGGCCAAGGCGGGACGACGCGCCCGCCGGGGGCGCTGAGGTGACCCGCGCGGAACACCTCACGCCGACGCCGGGCGGGCCGTGGCGCCGTCCGCCCGCCACCGCCCGGACGGGTGAGGGGGGCGTGACGGAGCCCGGCACTCACCAGGTGATCCGCTCCTCGCCCGCGTAGATGTTCATGTTCGGTCCGCGCAGGAAGCCGACCAGCGTCAGGCCCGACTCCAGGGCCAGGTCCACGGCCAGCGAGGACGGGGCCGATACGGCGGCCAGGACCGTTACCCCCGCCATCACCGCCTTCTGCGCGAGCTCGAAGGAGGCCCGGCCCGAGACCACCAGGACCGCGTCCGCCAGCGGGAGCAGGCCGGCCTGGAAGGCCCGGCCGACGATCTTGTCCACGGCGTTGTGCCGGCCGACGTCCTCCCGTACGTCCAGCAGCCGGCCCTCCGGCGAGAAGAGCCCGGCCGCGTGCAGCCCGCCGGTGCGGTCGAACACCTTCTGCGCGGCGCGGAGCCGGTCCGGCAGCTCGCCGAGGAGCCGGGCGGGGATCCGTACCCCGTCCGCGGCCCCGCTCGGCCGGAGCGGGAAGCGGGTCGCCGTGCGCACCGCGTCCAGGCTGGCCTTGCCGCACAGGCCGCAGGAGGAGGTGGTGTAGACGTTGCGTTCGAGCGTGATGTCCGGCAGCGCGACTCCGGGTGCGAGCTGCACGTTGACCACGTTGTAGGTGTTCGAGCCGTCTTCCGCGGCCCCCTCGCAGTAGGTCACGGCCCGTACGTCCGACGCGGAGCCGAGTACGCCCTCGCTCACCAGGAAGCCCACGGCCAGCGCGAAATCGTCGCCGGGGGTGCGCATCGTGATGGCCAGGGGCTTGCCGCCCAGCCGTATCTCCAGTGGCTCCTCGGCGACCAGCGTGTCCGGGCGCACCCCGGCCACTCCGTTGCGCACCCGGATGACACGACGGCGCTCGGTGACCCGTCCCATGGTGATCAGCCCGCCCGTTCTGTCCGTCCTCGTCGCGCACCCCGTCGTGCAGCTGACGAGCCCATTCTCGCGGATCGCCGCCGTACGGCGCTCCCGGCAGGAAGATCCTCCGGAATCTCCAAATTCAGGGGCGGTAATCCTGTTGGGTCACGTGCACCTGTACCCACCAGTAGCAGGTCAAGCTGGGTGATCCTGACTTCCCAATAAGGGGGACCCCGCCCATGACCGGTTCACGCGTGGTGGCGCTAGGGCACTACCAGCCCGCGAAAGTGATCACCAACGAGGACCTCGCGGCGATGGTCGACACCAACGACGAGTGGATCCGCTCTCGGGTCGGCATCAAGACCCGGCACATGGCGGGCCCCGACGAACCGGTGGACGAGCTGGCCTTCCACGCCGCGGGCAAAGCCCTGGCCGGCGCCGGGCTGACCCCCGACGACATCGACCTCGTCCTGGTGGCCACCTCCACCGCGATCGACCGCTCGCCCAACATGGCCGCCCGCGTCGCCGCCAAGCTGGGCATGGGCGGCAGCCCGGCCGTCATGGACCTCAACGTCGTCTGCTCGGGCTTCACCCACGCCCTGGCCACCGCCGACCACGCGATCCGGGCCGGCTCCGCCACGCGCGCCCTGGTCATCGGCGCCGACAAGATGACCGAGATCACCGACTGGACCGACCGCACCACCTGCGTACTGACCGGCGACGGCGCGGGCGCGGCCGTGGTCGAGGCCTGCGAGGAGCCCGGCATCGGCCCGGTCCTGTGGGGATCGGTCCCGGAGATGGGGCACGCGGTCCGGATCGAGGGATCCCCGCCGGTCTTCGCCCAGGAGGGCCAGGCCGTCTACCGCTGGACCACCAGCCGGCTCCCGGCGCTCGCCCGCAAGGTGTGCGAGAAGGCCGGGATCACCCCCGAGGACCTGGCCGCCGTCGTCCTGCACCAGGCGAACCTGCGGATCATCGAGCCGCTGGCCGCGAAGATCGGCGCCGTGAACGCGGTCGTCGCCCGGGACGTCGTGGACTCCGGCAACACCTCCGCCGCGAGCATTCCGATGGCGCTCTCGAAGCTGGTCCAGCGCGGCGAGATCCCGACCGGTGCCCCGGTCCTCCTGTTCGGCTTCGGCGGCAACCTCTCGTACGCGGGCCAGGTCATCCACTGCCCGTAGCGGCCTGCGCACGTTCCGCCGAGGCGGCCGGGGCCCAGCGGGCCTCGGCCCCCAGCGCGGCCAGGAGTACGACGACCAGCGCGAGCAGCTGCCAGAGCCCTGCGGTGGCCGCGCCGAGCGGGACCGTGGCCAGGGCGAGCAGCATCGCCGCCGCCCGGAAGCGGGCCGGGCCGATCCCGAGCACGGCCCGGAAGGCCAGGTCCCCGGCCAGGTAGACGGCGACCCCGCCGGCGAGGGCGAGCGCGGGGCCGGTGTGCAGGTGCTCGCCCAGGTGCCCGATGGTCTTCTTGACGCCGGCCGCGAAGGCGGCGATCCCGAGCAGCATGGGCAGGAAGGCGTAGTAGTAGGCGAGCATCGCCAGCTTGAAACGCTTCTCGGGGGCCGTCTCGGCGAAGACCTCCTCGGCCCGGCCCTCGTCACGGACGAAGTACATCCACCACAGCGCCGACGCGATGGCGAGCGCGAGGAAGGCACCCCCGGCGATCCCCACGGACAGGGGCAGCGAGCCGGTGCCGATCCCGATCGCGATCACGGATTCGCCGAAGACGATGATCAGCAGCAGTCCGTGGCGCTCCACGAGGTGCTCCGCGCTCATGCCGCCGAGCTGGTCGCTGACCGTCGTCACCGCGGCCGCGGACGCGGCTTCGGCCGGCGCCGCCCCGCTCGCCGCCACCCTCTGCACCAGCTGCGGCACGACGAACTGGATCAGCAGGGCGAGCATCCACAGCCCCCAGGCGGGCGGCCCGTCGAAGAACCCCGCCGCCAGCACCGACAGCGCGCACAGCAGGTTGGGCAGTGCGAACCAGAGCACACCGGTGCCGTGGGCCTGCGTGTACAGGGCGCTGTGCACGAGGACGACGAACACGTACCCCAGCCCGAAGGCGACGCCGCCGGCCCCGAAGGCGGTCGGCACCGCCAGCGCGCAGACCAGGAACGCCCCCATGGCCAGGATCAGCAGCACCCTGCGCACGGTGCGGTCGGGCGGCACCTGGTTGGTCAGGTGCGCGTAGCCCCCGTACATCCAGAACAGGACGGTGAAGATCACCAGCACCTGGCCCGCGCCCCGGAAGCTGATGTCGTCCGCCAGCAGCACCGTCAGCTGGGTGATGGTGAAGACGAAGACGAGGTCGAAGAAGAGCTCCAACGTGCTGACGCGGTGCGGTGTTTCCATGTGTACCCCCGTGGACGGCGACGTGCGGCGCTCATCCGACCGCCTCGGCACCCGTGGTGTCCAGCGCGTATCGGCATCCGGATGTGCCGAGGGGGTGTACGACCTGAGATGTACGCGGATCCCGCCCGGTGGAAGGACGCGCCGCCCCGGGCGCGGGCGGAGGATGAGGAACGCCGCACACCAGACGCCGAGGGAAGCGAAAGCCCCATGATCCGCAGGTCCGCCGTCCTGATCACCGCCGCAGTCCTCTCGGCCGTGGGGCTCGCGATCGTGGTCGCCCTCCCGGCCGCGGCCGACTGGTACGGCAACCGCCATCAGGAGACGCACGCGTACGCGACGGGGGCGGAGGCGAAGTCGGCGCGGGCCTCGGTGCCGCGCTGGCTGGCGGACGAGGCGGAGTCGGTGCGGTACTCGATACGGACGACCGGCGGCGACCGGCTGCTGAAGGCGACCCTGCCGGACGAGCGGCTCCCGGCCGAGTGCACGACCGAGCCGCGGCCGAAGGCGCAGGAGGTCGCGCTGAAGGAGGACTGGTTCCCGAAGGACGCCCGGGGGAAGGCCGCCGCCCGCTGCGGCCTCTACTACGCGTACATGGACGGCACCACCCTCTACGCCTGGCAGGACAACGACGACTGGCTGAGGGCCGAGCGCGCCGAACCGGCCCGCTGAGCCGCGAGACGCGAAGTCTCGCCGACCCTTCGGGTACATGCCCGCAGGTCAGCGAGCGGCCCGGCCCGAATACCTGGTCGGAAGCACGCCGATCCTTTGCTATTGTTGTCCTTGTCGCCGCGGGAAACCGGGGCCGACCACCTGGTCCGGGTGGCGGAATGGCAGACGCGCTAGCTTGAGGTGCTAGTGCCCTTTATCGGGCGTGGGGGTTCAAGTCCCCCCTCGGACACCAGCAGGAACCCCACTTCGGTGGGGTTCTTTTGCGTTTCCGGCTCCTGTCCGCGGGGCCGATCCGGCGGTGCGGCATCATGGGCGCACGGGGTCGGAGGGGAAACAACGTGTCGCACGACGAGCCGGGCAGCAGCAGCGTGATCGCCGGGCGGTACCGCCTGGAGAAGCGGTTGGGCCGAGGCGGCATGGGGACCGTCTGGCAGGCCTCCGACGAGCTCCTCGGGCGTCCCGTCGCCGTCAAGGAGATCCATGTCGACGGGGGCACGGAGACGAGGGGCGCCCTGCGGGAAGCCCGGACCGTCGCCCAGGTCAGGCATCCGCACGTGGTGGTGGTGCACGACGTCGTGGAGCACGACGGGCGCCCCCACATCGTCATGGAACTCGTCGAGGGCGGCTCGCTGGCCGACCGGCTCGCCGCCGGAGGACCGCTGGGCCCCGCCGAGACCGCGCGGACGGGGCTGGCCCTGCTCGGCGCCCTGCGCGCGGCGCACGCCCGGGGGGTGCTGCACCGGGACGTCAAGCCGGCCAACGTGCTCCTGGAGGCGGACACCGGGCGGGTGGTGCTCACCGACTTCGGCATCGCGAGCCTCGCCGGTTCCACCACCATCAGCGAGACCGGCGCCTTCGTCGGCTCGCCCGAGTACACCTCGCCCGAGCGGATGCAGGGCGCCGCCGCCGGACCCGCGTCCGACCTGTGGTCGCTCGGGGTCCTGCTGTGCACGGCGCTCACCGGGAAGTCGCCGTTCCACCGAGATTCGCTCGGGGGTGTCCTGCACGCCGTCGTGTTCGCCGAGATCCGCCCGCCGGCGCAGGCGGGGCCGCTGGCCCCGGTCATCCGCGGCCTGCTGGAGCGTCTCCCCGAGCGGCGGATGGAAGCGGCGGAGGCCGAGCGGCTTTTGTCGGCGTACGTGAGCACCGGCACGGTCCCCGCCGTGGTCGACCGGGCTCCCGGGCCGGATCCGGAGACCGCCCCCGCGACCGCCCCGGCGGCCGGAAGCGCGACCGGGGCCGCTCCCGGGAGCGCGGGCGGAGCCGGCGGCCCGGCCGGCTACTCGCCGACCGAGCACGTGGCACAGCCGTCCGCCCCGGCACGGCGGGCCCGGCCGGCTCTGCGGGCGGGGGCCGTCGCCGCGCTGTTCGCCGTCGCGGTCGCGGGGGCCGTGGCCGTCACCTCGCAGTTCGGGGAGCGGTCGACGGACGGCGCACGGCAGGCGCCGTCCGCCACCGCGTCCGCCTCGAGCCGGGCCACCGCCTCCCCCTCCACAGCCGACGCCAAGCCCGCCCGTACGGTGTCCCCTGCCGCTCCCGCGGCCGCCAGGCCCGCACCCGCCGGGTACCAGTCGGTCTCCGACCCCGAGGGCTTCAGCCTGGCCGTGCCCAGCGGGTTCCGGCGCAGCACCGACGACCAGCGCGTGTTCTACGTGTCCCCGGACGGGGCCTTCCGGATCGGCGTCAAGGCGAAGCCCGCGGCCTCCGAGGGGCCGGTCACCCTCATGCGGCTCTCGCACGCGAGCGGCCCGGCCACCAACCCCGGATACCGCGACGGCACCGTCGTACCGACCACGCACAACGGACTGCCCGCCGCCCTGTGGGAGTTCACCTGGGACGGCTTCACCGCCGCCGAAGGGGCCCGGCACACCTTCGACGTGTGCTGGGAGGAGAACGGGCACCTGTACGACGTCTGGGTGTCCGCGCCCGTAGGGCGGCTCCCGGAGGCGCGCAGCCACTTCGACGCGGCGCTGGACTCCTTCGTCCCGGGGAGCTAGGGCGTGTCCGCAAAGTCCCGCCTGTCCCGCGACGCCCGGCACGCGCTCTCGGCGCACCGGGCGAAATCCCGAGTACGTCCAGTACAAGGGCTTCCGCCCGGCACACCGAGAGCACGCACCGGACGCCGCGGGACC
Source organism: Streptomyces sp. NPDC001194 (assembly GCF_042896985.1). Taxonomy (NCBI): domain Bacteria; kingdom Bacillati; phylum Actinomycetota; class Actinomycetes; order Kitasatosporales; family Streptomycetaceae; genus Streptomyces; species Streptomyces sp. NPDC001194. Next base: position 138,355 of record NZ_JBIAXU010000018.1, read on the forward strand.
GCCCTCCGGGCGGCCGGCGCTACTTTGCGGACACCCCCTAGGACCACCGCGTGATCGCGCCGCCCCGTCCCGCTCTCCGCGGGATCGGGGCGGCGTTCGGCGTTTCCGGGGTGGTGGGACGGGGAGTGTCCCTATCCCCGGGCCTGCACACCTCCCTGGGGAGGTCTTGTGGAGGTCTTCGCTCGGTGATCAACCCTGGTGAGGTGTGGGGTAGCGTCGCCGCGCTGCGCGGAGAGGAGCGGGGCATGCGCGAGATCACCGTCCCACCAGTCGTTGTTGCGGCGCCCGTCGGCGGGCTCGCCGACGTCGTGTTCCAGCACGCCCAGGAGGATCCCGGCCGGGTGGTGCTCGGCCGCAAGGTCGACGGGGTCTGGGGGGACGTGACCTCCGGGGAGCTCGCCGCCGAGGTGCTCGCCCTGGCGAAGGGGCTGCTGGCCCAGGGGGTCCGGTTCGGGGAGCGGGTCGCGGTCATGTCCCGGACCCGGTACGAGTGGACCCTGTTCGACTTCGCCCTGTGGGCGATCGGCGCGCAGCCCGTGCCCGTCTACCCGACCTCCTCCGTCGAGCAGGTGCACTGGATCCTCCAGGACTCCGACTGCACCGCCTGCGTCGTCGAGGACGAGGACCAGGCCATGACCGTCGGGTCGGTCATCGAGCGGCTGCCGCACCTGCGGCGGCTGTGGCAGCTGGACGCCGGGGCCGTGGAGGCGCTCGTCGCGGACGGCCGCGGGGTCGCCGAGGACCTGGTGCACCGGCACCGGGCGGCGGTGACGCCCGATGCCGTCGCCACCGTCATCTACACCTCGGGGACCACCGGGCGGCCCAAGGGCTGCGTGCTCACGCACGGCAATTTCATGTACGAGACAGACACGATGGTGGCCCGCTGGGAGTCCGTCTTCCGGGCGGGGCCCGGGGAGCAGCCCTCCACCCTGCTGTTCCTGCCCCTCGCCCACGTCTTCGGGCGGATGGTGGAGGTGGCGGCCGTCCGGGCGCGGGTGAAGCTGGGGCACCAGCCGGTGCTGGCGGCCGCCGAGTTGCTGCCGGACCTCGCCGCGTTCCGGCCGACGTTCGTGCTGGGAGTCCCGTACGTCTTCGAGAAGGTCTTCGCGGCGGCCCGCCGCAAGGCGGAGGCGGAGGGGCGTACGGGTCCCTTCGACCGGGCGGTGGAGACGGCCGTGCGGTACGCGGAGGCGCGCGAGCAGAAGGCGTTCGGGACCGGGCCGGGCCCCTCGGCGGGGCTGCGCATGGAGCACCAGCTCTTCGAGAAGCTGGTGTACGGGAAGGTCCGCGAGGCGATGGGCGGCCGGGTGCGGCACGCCATGTCGGGCGGGTCGGCGATGTCGCGGCGCCTCGGGCTGTTCTTCGACGGGGCCGGGATCACGGTGTTCGAGGGCTACGGCCTGACCGAGTCCTGCGCGGCGGCCACCGCGAACCCGCCGGGGGCGACGAAGTACGGCACGGTCGGCCGGCCGATCCCGGGCACTACGGTGCACATCGCCGAGGACGGGGAGGTGTGGCTGCACGGGAACCACGTGTTCGCCGGGTACCTGAACGATCCGCGCTCCACGGAGGCGGTGCTGCGGGACGGCTGGCTGGCGACCGGGGACCTGGGGCGGCTGGACGAGGACGGGTACCTCACGATCACCGGGCGCAAGAAGGAGATCCTGGTGACCTCCAACGGCAAGAGCGTCTCCCCGACCGCCCTGGAGGAGCGGGTGCGTTCGCATCCGCTGGTCGCGCAGTGCGTGCTGGTGGGCAACGACCGGCCGTACGTGGCCGCGCTGCTCACACTGGACATGGAGGGCATCGCGCACTGGCTGTCGATGCGCGGGCGCCCGCAGCTGCAGGCGGCGCAGCTGGTCCACGACCCGGATCTGACGGCGGAGGTGCGGCGGGCGGTGGTGGCCGCGAACACGCTGGTCTCGCAGGCCGAGGCGATCCGCACCTTCCGGGTGCTGGCGGAGCAGTTCACGGAGGAACGGGGGCTGCTGACGCCCTCGTTGAAGCTGAAGCGGCGGGCGATCGAGAAGGCGTACGCGCAGGAGGTGGCGGCCCTCTACCAGGCCTGACGGGCCGCTCCGCCAGCATCTGACGCTCCGTCATTTCACCTCGCCAGTCGTATTGACGCTTCGTCAGGTCGCCCACAGAATGCGGGGATTCCGACCGGAGGGGATCCCACACATGCTGCGACCGATCCGCACCCTGGCCGCCGCGGCGGCCGCGCTCGCGCTCGTCTCCGCCTGCAATTCCGCCTCCGACGGCTCCTCTCCCGGCAAGCCCGGATCCGCCGGGGACTCCCGCGGCGTGAGCGCCGACTCGATCAAGGTCGGCGGGATCGTCTCCATGACCTCCGCCAGCGGGTACAGCAAGAAGGACACCGACCTCGGCGCGAAGGCCCGGTACCTGAGGGCCAACGCCGAGGGCGGGATCAACGGGCGCAAGATCGACTACCTGGGGGCGGAGGACGACGGACAGGACCCCGCCAAGAACATGGCCGCCGCCCGCAAGCTCGTCCAGCAGGACAAGGTCTTCGCCGTCGCCCCGATGAGCTCGGTCACCTTCTCCGGCGCCGACTTCCTGGAGCAGGAGAAGGTCCCCACCTTCGGCTGGGGCACGCTGCCCTCCTTCTGCGGGCCCGAGTACATCTACGGGTTCAACGGCTGCCTGGTCCCCTCCCCCGGCGGCACCCTCAACCAGACCTGGCCCGAGGGGATCGGCCGGCTCCTCGGCGGCGCGCAGGGCAAGTCGGTCGCGGTGATCGCCAACGACAGCGACGCCGGGAAGTTCGGCATCCGCACCTTCCAGCAGGGCTTCGCGGCCGCCGGGTTCAAGGTCGCCTACGCCAAGGCCTCCGTGCCCGCGACGGCGGTGCCGAGCGACTGGTCGGCGTACGTGAAGGACATCCTGGAGAGCAACGACGGCAAGGCGCCGGACGCCGTCGTCTCGGTCATGCAGACCCCGAACAACATCGGCCTGTTCACGGCGCTCAAGCGCAGCGGCTACCGGGGACTGCTCTCCGACCCGACCGACTACGACCCGGGGCTGCTCGCCAAGGACGCCACCAGGCAGGCGCTCGACGGAGTGCACGTGCTGCTGCAGTTCCAGCCGTTCGAGTCGGCGGACCCGAAGATGGACCGGTTCAAGGCCGACATCAAGGCGGCCGCGGGCGGGCGGGAAGTCCCGCTCAACATGCACATGTTGACCGGGTACATGTCCGCCGACCTGTTCGTCTCCATCGCGCGGAAAGCCGGCAAGGAGCTGACCGTCGAGTCCTTCCAGGCCGCCGCGCAGGGCTTCTCCGACACCGGCACGCTCGTCGGTGACCGCTCGGAGCCCAAGGGACAGAAGGACAGCTTCGGCTGCGGGGCGCTCGTCCAGCTGCGCGGCGGGGCGTACGAGGTCTCCGTCCCCTTCTCGTGCCGTCAGCCCATCCCCTTCAAGTAGGGCTCGCGGCATGGGAGATCTGCTCGTCCTCGTGCTGAGCGGTCTGGTCTCCGGCGCCCTGTACGCGCTGCTGGCCACCGGGCTGGTGCTGTCGTACTCGGCGTCCGGGCTGTTCAACTTCGCCCACGGGGCCACCGCCTACCTGTGCGCGCTGACCTTCTACGAGATGCACTCCGGGCTGGGCTGGCCGGCCGTCCCGGCAGCCCTGCTGGTGGTGTGCGTACTGGCCCCCGGGCTCGGGTGGGGGCTGGACCGGCTGATGTTCCGGCGGCTCGCGCGGGTCGGCGAGACGGCGCAGATCGTGGCCACGATCGGGCTGCTGGTGGCCCTGCCGGCGGCCGGGCTGTGGGCCGTGGAGCTGCTCGGGGACGCGGGCGCGCCGGTGAAGCCCGCGGAGAACCAGTTCGGGCTTCCGGGAGTGGGGCCGAGCCCGGCCCTGAGCCGGCAGCTGCTCGACGGGGTGGGCGTGGACTCCGACCAGCTGATCACCTGGGTGGTGACGGCGGTGGTGGCGGTGGGCCTGTGGGTGCTGATGCGGCACACGCGGCTGGGTCTGCGGCTGCGGGCGGCCGTCGACAACCGCACGCTGACCGAGCTGCGCGGGATCAGTGCCGACCGGCTGTCCTCGGTCGCCTGGATGATCTCGTCCGCCCTGGCGGGCCTGGCGGGGGTGCTGGCGACACCGCTGCTGGGGCTGTCGGCGCACGACTTCACCCTGTTCCTCTTCGTCTCGGCCACGGCGGCGGTGATCGGGCGGTTCGCGTCCGTGCCGCTCGCGTTCGCCGGCGGGCTGGGGCTGGGGGTGTTGCAGAACCTGGTCGCCGGGTACGCGTCGTTCGCCGAGGGGATCACCGGGTTCCGCACGGCCGTACCGTTCCTGATCCTGTTCGGCGGGCTTCTGGTGCTGGCCCGGCGGGGGCGGACCGCGGGGACCGCGGCGCAGGACGCGCAGGCGGATGCGGGTGCGGTTCCCGTGGACCCCGCGGCGGGGGCCTCGTGGGCCCGGCGGTGGGGGGTGTGGGCGGCGGCCGCCGGGGGGCTCGGTGTGGCCTTCTACACCGTGACCACGCCGTTCTGGAGCGGGCTGCTCGCACAAGGGCTGGCCCTCGGGCTGGTGTTCATGTCCTTCACGGTGGTCACCGGTCTCGGGGCGATGGTCTCGCTGGCGCAGGGCACGTTCGTGACCGGGGCCGCGCTGGTGGCGGGGCTGCTGATGAGCCGGGGCTGGCCGTTCGTGGCGGCGCTGGCGGTGGGTACGTGCGTGGCGGCGGTGCTGGGGGCGCTGGTCGCGCTGCCGGCGCTGCGGCTCGGCGGGCGGACGCTGGCGCTCGCGACGCTGGCTCTGGCGTTCCTGGCTGACCAGGTCCTGTTCCAGATGCGGTGGCTGCGCAACGGGGACTCGGGGTGGTCGGTCCCGCGGCCGGTGTTCGGGCCGGTGGACCTCGGCGACGACCGGGCGCTGGGGGTGGCGCTCCTGGTGCTCGTCTCGGCGTGCGCGGCGGGACTGGGCGCGCTGCGGAACTCTCCCTCGGGGCGCGCGATGCTGGCCGTGCGGTCGGCGCCCGCCGCGGCGATGGCCTCGGGGGTGTCCGTCCTGCGGACGAAGCTCCTCCTGTTCACGGTGTCGGCGGGGCTGGCGGGGTTCGGGGGCGTGCTCGTCGCCTCGTACAACACCCGGATCACGGCGACGGACTTCACGGCCATGACGGGGCTGGTGTGGCTGGCGGTGGTGGTGGCCGCGGGGGTCCGGCGGCCGCAGTACGCGGTGGTGGCGGGGGTGGTCTTCGCGGTGGCCCCGCGGGTCCTGGCCGACTACGTGACGCAGTCCGCGCACCTGCCGGTGATTCTGTTCGGCCTGGCGGGGCTGGCCTTGGCCAACGATCCGGACGGGTACTGCGCCGCCCTCGCGGTACGGCGGGCCAGGCGCCGGGCCGCGGCCTCCGTCGGGGGCGGCACAGCCGGCGCCGGTGCGGGCGGCGCAGCCTCCGGCGGGGGTACGGGTGCCACCGGTGCGGCGGCAGCGGCCTCCGGCGGGGGTACGGGTGCCACCGGTGCGGCGGCAGCGGCCTCCGGCGGGGGTACGGGCCCTGCGGGGCCCTCCCCCGGCCCGCCCCTTCCCGGAGCCGGGCTCGGCCCGGACCCGGTGCGGGGGCCCCGCCTCCGCACCCCCGGGCAGCGCACGCCGACGGAGCCCGGCGCGCCGGGTGCCGGGGGCGGGCCCGCCCTGGAACTGCGCGGGGTCACCGCCGGGTACGACGGGGGGCTCGTCCTGAACGGGCTCGACCTCACCGTCCGGCAGGGGGAGATCCTCGCCGTGCTCGGGCCGAACGGGGCCGGGAAGAGCACCGCCTGCCGGGTGGCCGCCGGCGCGCTGGCCGCCGTGAGCGGGCAGGTGCTCCTGCGGGGGCGGGACGTGACCCGGGACGGGCCCGTGCGGCGGGCCCGGAGCGGGGTGCTGCTCGCCCCCGAGGGGCGGGGCATCTTCCCGGCGCTGACCATCGAGGAGAACCTCTCGCTGTACCTGGGCGAAGCGCAGGCGCGGGAAGGGGTCTACGAGCGGTTCCCGCGGCTGCGGGAGCGTCGGGGTGTGGCCGCCGGGTCCCTGTCCGGCGGGGAACAGCAGATGCTGGCCCTCGCTCCGCTGCTGCAGCGCCCGCCCGAGGTGCTGATCGCCGACGAGCCCTCGATGGGGCTGGCCCCCCGGGTGGTGGAGGAGGTGTACGGGCTGCTCACCGAGCTCCGGGACGCCGGGACCGCGCTGCTGCTGGTGGAGGAGAAGGCCGCCGGGATCCTCGGGGTCGCCGACACCGTCGCGTACCTCTCCCGGGGCCGGGTCACCTGGTGCGGGCCGCGCGCCGAGGTGGAGGCCGACCGGCTGGCCGCGGCCTACCTGGGGAGGGCGAAGTGACGCAGCCGCCGTACGTGCTGCAGGGCCTCGGCATCAGCGTCCGCTTCGGCGGCGTGAAGGCGCTGACCGGGGTGGACCTCGGGGTCCGGGCCGGGGAGGTGTGCGGGCTGATCGGCCCGAACGGGGCCGGGAAGACCACCCTGTTCGACGTCCTGTCCGGGATCCGGCGGCCCGACCGGGGGCGGATGCTGCTCGACGGGGCGGACATCACCCGCCGTTCCCCGGTCTGGCGGGCCCGGCACGGGATGCGCCGTACCTTCCAGCGGCAGCAGTTGTTCGGTCAGCTCAGCGTGGCCGAGAACCTGCTGGTCGCGCAGGAGTGGCGCGGCGGCGGGGGCGGGCTGGCCGCCGACCTCCTCGGGGTGCCGGCGCGGCGCCGCCGGGAGCGGGAGCGGCGCGAGCACGGGGAGCGGGTGCTGGCCGCCTGCGGGATCGGCTCGCTGGGGGCCTCGTACGCGGGCGGGCTGCCGGTCGGCCGGGCGCGGATGGTCGAACTGGCCCGCGCCGTGGCCGATCCGCCTCGCGTGCTGCTGCTGGACGAGCCCGCTTCCGGGCTGTCGGCGCCCGAGCGCGCGCAGCTCGCGGCGGTCGTCCGGCGGCTGGCCGAGGAGGATGGGTGCGCGGTGCTGCTGGTGGAGCACGACGTGGCCTTCGTCATGGAGCTGTGCACGCGGGTGGTGGTCCTGGACCTCGGAACGGTCCTCGCCGAGGGCGCGCCGGCCGGGATCCGCGCCGATCCGCTCGTCCGGGAGGCCTATCTGGGCCCGTCCTGACGGTGTGTCCGGTCCGGGTGGGCCGCCTCGGCGGGAATACGCTCGCCGGGGCGGCCGGTCGCCGGCCCCTCGTGCGCCCGTGGACCCGTACGCCCGTACGCCGGTACGCCCGTGCACCCCAGCAGGTACGCCCCAGCCCGTCGAACCGAGGGAACAGCCAGACGTGAACGACGTCCCCGCCATCCGGCTCAACAACGGCACGCTCATGCCCCAGCTCGGGTACGGCGTCTTCCAGGTCCCGGACTCCGAGGCCGCGCGGGCGGTCGGGGACGCGCTGGAGGCGGGGTACCGGAGCATCGACACGGCGGCCGCCTACCGCAACGAGTCGGGCACCGGCCGGGCGATCGCCGCCTCCGGGGTGCCGCGCGAGGAGCTGTTCGTCACCACCAAGCTGTGGAACGACCGCTCCCGGACCTGGCGGCGCGAGGACGTGCTGCGCGCGCTCGACGACTCCCTGGGCAAGCTGGGCCTCGACCACCTCGACCTGTACCTGATCCACTGGCCGCGCCCGATGCGCGACGACTTCCTCACCATCTGGAAGACCTTCGAGGAGATCGCGGAGAGCGGCCGCGCCCGAGCCGTCGGCGTGTCCAACTTCCGCCCCGCCGACCTGGAGCGGATCGGCGCCGAGAGCCCGCTGGTCCCGGCCGTGAACCAGATCGAGCTGCACCCGCTCTTCCCCCAGGCCGAGCTGCGCGCCGTGCACTCGACGCTCGGCATCGCCACCGAGGCCTGGTCCCCGCTCGGCCAGGGCAAGGAGCTGCTGACGCTCCCCGCGGTCGTCGAGGCCGCCGACCGGCACGGGCGCACCCCCGCCCAGGTGGTGCTGCGCTGGCACCTGCAGCTCGGCAACATCGTGATCCCGAAGTCGGTGACCCCGTCGCGGATCCGGGAGAACCTGGACGTGTTCGGCTTCGAGCTGGACGAAGCCGACCTCGCCGCGCTGGACGCGCTGGGCCGGGGTTCCTCGGCCGGGCGCATCGGGCCCGACCCGGCCGACTTCGACATCTGAGCCGCGGATGAGCCCGCCCGACGGCGTCTACCGGATCCGCAACGCCGCCAGCGGCCTGCTGCTCGGGGTGGAGGGCAGTACCCGGGTGGGGGTGGGCCCGGACGGCCCGCCCGCACCGCCGGCCGCCCGCCAGTGGCGGATCTCGCCGGTCCACAGCGGCGGCGGGATCGTGCACATCGTCAGCCTCCACAACGACAGGCTGCTGGACGTCGCGAACGCCTCGACGGAGAGCGGCACCCGGGTCCAGGTCTGGCGGGCGAACGCGTTCGGGGCGCAGGAGTGGATCGTCGAGGAACACCTCGACGATCCCGGGGTGGTGTCCCTGATCGCCTGTATCAGCGGCCTGCCGCTGGAGGCGGACGAGGAGGGCCGGGCCCGCCAGTGCGAGGACACCGACTCCCCCGCCCAGTGGTGGCGGCTGGAGCCCGTCTGAGCAGCCGTCCGCGTCAGCTCGCGCCGTGGGCGGGGGCGAGCGCCTCGACGCGCTCGGCGAGCGCGAAGTCGGCGCCGGTGACGGAGTCGCCCGCGCTGTGGGTGTTCACGGACACCCGGACCGTGTTGTAGCCCAGGGTCAGGTCCGAGTGGTGGTTCAACTCCTCCTGGACCGAGGCGATGTGGGCGACGAGCGCGCTCGCCGCGAAGTGCGTGCCCAGCCGGTAGGTGCGGATGATCCTGTCGTCCTCGAAGGCCCAGCCGGGGAGCTCCCGCAACCGGTCCTCGATCTCCTTCTGCGAAAGCGGCTCGTCTGCCATCGGCATGCTCCTTCACCGTTCGGACCGGGATTCTGACGTGCGGTCAAGGTTCCCACAGCGCGGGCCGCCGGGAAGGGTCCGCGCCATGGTGCGTGCGGGTGCTTCCGCGCCGCCGCGTACCGGCCCTCGGCTAACGTCGTGGGCATGACCTCCACCCCGTCCGTCGGAGCCCTGCTGCGCACCTGGCGGGAGCGGCGCGGCATCAGCCAGCTGGAGCTGGCGGGCCGCGCCGACTCCTCCTCCCGGCACATCAGCTTCGTCGAGACCGGCCGGTCGCGGCCGAGCAAGGAGATGGTCCTGCGGCTCGCGGACCACCTCGACGTGCCGGTACGCGAGCGCAACACGCTGCTCCTCGCCGCGGGTTACGCCCCGCACTACACGCAGACCCCGCTGGACGACCCCTCCCTGGGGACGCTGCGCGAGGGCCTGGAGCGGCTGCTGACCGGCTACGAGCCGTACCCGGCCCTGATCGTGGACGCCGCGTACGACGTCGTCGCCGCCAACCGCGGCATCGCGATGCTGCTCGACGGGCTGCCCGAACACCTGCTGGTGCCGCCGCTGAACGCCATGCGGATCACCCTGCACCCGCAGGGCCTGGCCCCGCGGATCCGCAACCTCGGCCAGTGGCGCGGGCACCTGCTGGCCCAGATGGAGCGGCAGATCGCGCTGTCCCGCTCGGCGCCGCTGCGCGCGCTGTACGAGGAGGTGTCCGGGTATCCGGTCGCCGGGCGGTCCGGGGACGCGGGGGCCGGACCCGAGGAGGCCGTCCCGTACATCGCGCTGCCGCTGCTGATCGAGCACGACGGGCACCTGCTCTCCTTCGTCTCCTCGATCGCCACGTTCAACACCCCGATGGACGTGACCGTCGCCGAGCTGGCCATCGAGACGCTCCTCCCGGCCGACGCGGCGACGGCGAAGTACCTGCGCTCACTGGTCCCCTGAGGCGCAGCGCAGTGCCGACCGCTGCAGGACGGCGAACGCGGCGACGACGGCGGCCTGGGCAGGGATCCACACCAGCCCGGCGGTGGTGGGGGCGGACCACAGGAACAGGGAGACCGCGCTGAGGGCCGCCCAGGCGCAGTTCGCCCCGACGACGAACCTCACCGGGCCGGCCGGGGGCCTGCGGCGCGCGGCGAGCAGGCCGACGCCCGCCCCGTAGAGGGTCAGGAACAGGCCGAGTTCGAACAGCGTGCCCTGCGCGGCGCCGAGCAGCCGGCCGAGCGGGGCGCAGAACACGGCGTACGCGAGGCCGTTCCCGCCGGTGACCACGGCGTCGAGGGCGAGCAGACGGCGCAGCGCGGTCTGCGGGACGGCGGTACGGGCGATGCCGGTGAGCGGGGTCGCGGACATGACGGATCGGCCTCCAGGACGGGTCGGAGCGTTCGCGCGGGCACGGTCGCGGTCACGGTCACGGGCCTGTGGTCGAACGCGCTGGTGGGGACGGGTCCCGAGGCCGAGTGCGCGGTCTCGGGACCCGATGGCTCCACTGTGCCGCCGGCCCCGCGCCGGGGTCGATTACCCGCGGGGTCATGCCCGCGGGGCGGGGCGGGCGTGCCAACCTTCTTTGACTCACATCGCAAGAAACGTTGGGATTCTCCTGTTTCACGGACGGGCGGAGGGCTACGCTGCACCCAGCCGAAGCTCTCGAACGTCCTCTCGACATACGGAGTACCTCACGGTGGCAGCTGCCGACCGACCCGACCTGGCCTCCGCCTGGGAGCGCGTCGCGGCATCGGCCGAACGGAGCGGGCGGGACCCGGCGGACGTACTGTGCCCGGAGCGGCTGAGCCGCCTGTGCGGGGTCGAACCCGCGCTCATCCCGCAGGTCGTGGCCGGGACCGCGCCCGAACTGCCGCTGTGTCTGAGGGTGCACCGGCGCTTCCTGCGGCTGCGGGCCACCCGCCGTGACAAGCACGGCCGGGAGTGGTCGCTGGCCGCCATCGCGGAGGACTTCCAGGCGCCCGGCGCCTCCCTCGGACCCCTCAACGCGGGCACCGGACTGCCCCGGCTGGGCCACGCGGCGGGCGTGCAGCGGTTCTTCGGGGTCTACGCCGGCTTCCTCCTCGCCGACAGCCAGTGCGCGGTGGAGCACGCCCTCGCCACCGCCGGCGGCGGTGCTCCCGCCGATCTCGGGCACCTCTCGTACCTGACGGGCATGCCCCCGCGGGACATCCGGCTCACCCTCGACGGTGCGCCGCCCCGGCTGCCGCTGAAGGAGCAGGTCCGCCAGCGGTTCGAGCACCTGCGGCGCACCCGGCCGCGCCCGGACGGCCAGGCCCACTCCCTCGCGGCCATCGCCCAGTCCTTCTGCGCGTCGGGGCAGTCGCTGACCCGCCTCGCGCGCGGCGACGGCCTGCCCAACCTCGCGGCGGCCGCCGGGATCCAGCGCTTCTACGGGGTCGACGCCGGTTTCCTGCTGGCCGACGACACCGAGGCGCTCGCCACCGCCCTCGCCGGGATCGAGCAGGAGCTGGAAACCGCCGAACGGAGCACGGAGAACCCGATGCTGGCCGTCCTGCGGGCGCACGATGTACGGAGCATCGTCACGCGCGCCGGGCTGCTCTCCCCGGCGGGCTGGAAGTCGCTGGCCGACCACCTCGACGACCTGCTGGCCCGCGAGGGTCAGCTGACGCGCGAGAACCCGGGCGGCGTGGCGGTGCCGGAGGACCGGAAGGCTGCCGAGGGGGGAACGCCATGAGGACCACACGGAGCATGCGCAAGCTCGGCGGTGATCTGCTGGCGGAAGCGCGCCTGGCGCGGCCGGCCGATGCCGCCGAGATCATCGGAAGCCTGTGCGCCGCGTACGGCCGACGTCGCGGCGGCCGGCCCGTGGAGTTCCGGTTCGCCGGGTTCCCGCCCGACACGGCCAGCGGGCTGTGGTTGGAGATGGAGGAGCGCGACCTGCTCGTCATCGAGGAGCGGACCCGGCCCGAGCACCAACTCGTCATCGCCTGCCACGAGTTATGGCACCTGGAGGAAGGCACCTGCGACAGCCACGGCCCGGGCATGGCCGTGGCTGCCCGGCTCACCGGAGACCGGGGGGACCTCGCGCAGCTGCTGCACTCGGAGACAGGACTGGGCAGCGTGGTCCGGCAGGCGGCCGCTCGCGCCGACCGGGAGGATCCGGCGGAGATCCGGGCGGAGACCTTCGGCCTGTACCTCGGCCAAGTCCTCAAGGCGTACTTGCCGGGGCCCCGCGAGGAGCGGTTCCCCGAGGCGATCGAGCGCATCAAGTCCTCGCTCGGCTGGGGCCGTTGAGTGCACGCCCCCGCGGCGTACCGATGACGCCCCGGTGACCGGCGCCTCCCCTCCCGATGCACCTCACGCGCGCCGCTGCCCCCGCACGGCCCCGACAGAGAGCTCCACGATGACCCAGTCCTCCCCGCCCCGCCACGCCGTCGTCATCGGCGGCAGCATGGCCGGCCTGCTCGCGGCGGCCGTGCTCGCCGAGCACGCGACGGTCACGATCATCGACGCCGACACGCTGCCCGACAGCCCGGCGCCGCGGCGCGGACTCCCGCAGGCCCGTCACGTCCACGTCATGTGGTCGGGCGGGGCGCGCGCCATCGAGAAGATACTCCCGGGCATCACCGACGCGTGGACGGCGGCCGGCGCGATCCGCCGCAGCCTGCCCACCGACCTCGTCACCATGACCGCACAGGGCTGGATCCCGCGCTGCGGGGAGAAGCAGTTCAACATCTCGTGCAGCCGCGACCTCCTCGACGCGGTGGTCCGCGCCCGGGTCACGGGGCTGCGCGGAGTCACCACGCTCCAGCAGAGCCGCGTACGGGCCCTGGAGGGCACGGCGGCCCGCGTCACCGGCGTCCGCGTCGACACCCCCGGGGAGCAGGACCGGCTGGTGACCGCCGACCTCGTGGTCGACGCGAGCGGGCGCGGCTCGCGGGCCAGGGCCTGGCTGCAGGAACTGGGGGTCGGCGGGATCAGACAGGCCCAGGTCGACTCCGGCCTGGTCTACGCGACCCGGATCTTCGAAGCCCCCGCCGGGGCGCACGGGATGGGCTTCCCGATCGTCAACGTGCAGTCCGACCCGCGGGTGTACGTGCCAGGCCAGACCGCGACGATCGTCCCCATCGAGAACGGCCAGTGGCAGGCCACCCTGTCCGGCACCCGCGGCGGCCAGCCCACCGGCGACCCCGAGCAGTTCATCCCGTTCGCCAAGGGCCTGCGCGACCCGATCGTCGGCGAACTCCTGGCCGGCAGGAAGCCCTTGAGCGACATAGCCGTCACCCAGGGCACCGCCAACCGCCGGGTCTACTTCGAGAAGGCGGACCTGCCCGACGGGTTCTTCGCCGTCGGCGACTCCGTAGCGACCTTCAACCCGCTGTACGGGCAGGGCATGACCGTCGCCGCGCAGGGGCTGCTGGCCGTGCGGACCCTGCTGCGCACCCAGGGGCTCGCCCATCCCTCCTTCGGCCGCGAGGCGCAGCGCGCGCTCGTCCCGCAGGTGTCCACCGCCTGGGAGCTCGCCACCTCGCAGGACATCCTGTACCCGGGGGCCACCGGCATGAAGCCGCGGGCCGGTGTCGGTCTGCTCAACGCGTACGTCAACCGGCTGATGACCGGAGCCACCACGCGGGAGGCGCTGACCGCCGCGTTCCTCCAGGTCATCACGATGAGCAGCACTCCGGCGTACTGGCTGAGGCCCTCGGTGGTCTGGCGCGTGCTGCGCGCCTCGGACCGGGGTGCGCTGAAGGCGCCGCCGCTGACGGCGGCCGAGCGGGCCGTCGCGGGGCTCGACCAGGGGGCGGGGCCGGTCGATCCCGTGGGTCCCGTCGGTCAGGCGCGATGAACGACGGTCTCATCCTGTACGTCCCGGGGTCGGTGATGATCCTGGCGCTGCTGATCAAGGCGCCGACCCTGCGCCGGGGCTGGGACCAGCCGCTCATGCGGGCCGTGTGCACCCTGCTCGTCGTCGGCTGCCTCGTCATGTTCCTGGCGGCGCCGCCGACGATCTCCGCGGTCAACCGGTTCACCGGGATCGTCAACTTCTCGGCCCCGCTCGTGTACAGCGCGCTGACCGCGTTCTCCGGGTCGTGCATCGTTCTGGTCCTGCAGTGGGGCGGCGGCCCGCCCGCCGTCGTACGGCGGGCCACCCGGCTGACGGTGGCCGTGTTCAGCGCCGTCACCCTGCTCATCGTCGTCCTGTTCGCGATCGGCGACGCGCCCGCGGAACGGCTGCGCGACCTGGACACGTACTACGCCAACACGCCCTGGCTGCGCGAGATGATCGTCTGCTACCTCCTCGCGCACACGGTGGGCAGTTCGACGCTGACCCTGCTGTGCTGGAAGTGGCTGCTGCGCGTGCGCCCCTCGCTGCGCCCGCTGCGCACCGGACTGGCCCTGATCGTGCTCGGCGGGGCGCTGGACCTCGGCTACCTGGTCGCGAAGTGGGCGGCGGTGGGCGCCCGCTGGACGGGCCGCGACTGGGACGGCCTGTCCACGTACGTGGCCCCGCCGTTCGCCTCCGCCGCGGCCCTGATGGTGGGCTCGGGGTTCATCGTCCCGCTGGTCGGCGGTTCGGCGGCCTGGCGGGACTTCAGCCGCTACCGGCGGCTGCACCCGCTGTGGAAGGCGCTGCGCGGCTTCGCCGCGTCGAGCGTGACGACGGTGCCGCTGACCTGGTGGTCGCCGATCGGGATCCGGCTGATCCACCGGGAATCGGTGATCGACGACGGGATCCTGGCCCTGGCCAGCTGGTTCGACCCGGCCGTGCGGGGCGCCGCCCACGAGGCCGCCCTCGGCCAGGGCATGTGCGCGTCGCGGGCCTCGGTCGTGGCCGACGCGGCCATGCTCGCCGCGGCCTGCCGGCGCCGGGAGGCGGCCGCCGCCGAAGCCGCGGCGGCGGCCTCCCGGGCGGCCGGTGCCGAGGCCGACCAGGGGCTGCCCGAGCCGTACCGGCTGGACTCCCGGCCGCTGACCGCGCTGGCCCGGGAGTTCCGCACCTCCCCCATCGTGGCGGCCGTACGGCGGGACCCGGCCGCGCTCTGAAGGCGCCGGCCGCCGGTCCTCACCCGGCGAGGGCGTCCTCCGGCTCGGGGTTGCGCGCGAGCCAGGCCCCGTACGCCCGCACCCGGCGCCAGTGCTGGAGCTGGTCGAGGGCGAACGTGGCCCGCGGGGAGGCCGCCGGGCGCGGCTCCAGCCCGCGTGCCAGCCGGTGCAGCTGGAAGCGTACGAAGGCCAGCAGCGCGGCGCCGGCCAGGTCCCGGTCCTTCCAGCGCAGCCGCTCCACGGTCACCCGTACGTCCTCCCCGGCGCGCCAGCGGGCCGGCAGATCGGGGCGGAACGCCAGCGCGGAGGCGAGCCCGACGACGGACACCCCGCGGGCCAGTACCTTCCGAGCGGTCTCCTGGCGGCCTATCCCGCCGGTCAGCATCAGCGGCATCGTGGCCGCGTCCAGGAACTGCTCGGCGAAGGCGAGGAAGTACGCCTCCCGCTCGAGGGTCCGCAGGTCGGCGGTGCGGCCCAGGGTCGCGGGGCTCTCCACGCTGCCGCCGGACAGTTCGACCAGGTCGACGCCGAGGCCGCCGAGGGCCTCGAGGACCTGCACCGCGTCCTCGGTGTCGAAGCCGCCGCGCTGGAAGTCGGCGGTGTTGAGCTTGACGCCGACCGCGAAGCCGGGGGCCACCTGCGCGCGGACCGCCCGGACGACCTCGGTGAGCAGCCGGACCCGGTTCTCCGGGCTGCCGCCCCAGCGGTCGGTGCGCCGGTTGACCAGCGGGGAGAGGAACTGGCTGAGCAGGTAGCCGTGGGCGGCGTGGATCTGCACCCCGTCGAAGCCGGCCTCCTCGGCCCGCCGGGCCGTGACCGCGAACCGGGCGATGGTGGCCTCGATGTCGGCCTCGGTCATCGCGGTGGGGCGGGCGAAGCGCTTGGTGTGCTTGCCGAGGCTGACGCCGATGTCGGAGGGCGCCCAGGCCGTGCCGGGCATCTCGGAGCCGACCTGCCGGCCCGGGTGGTTGATCTGCATCCAGACCCGCCCGCCACCGCTGGACGCGGCCTCGGCCCAGCGGCGGAAGGGGTCGAGCGGGGAACGGGCGTCGAGGACGATGGTGCCCGGCGCGGTCAGCGCCCGGCGGTCGACCATCACGTTCCCGGTGATCAGGAGACCCGCGCCGCCCCGCGCCCAGCGCCGGTAGAGGCGCTCGATGCGCTCGTCCGGCAGCTGGCCGGACCCGGCGAGGCTCTCCTCCATGGCCGCCTTCGCCAAGCGGTTCGGCAGGGCCGAGCCGCCGGGCAGCTCCAGTGGCGTGAACAGGTCCATCAGCAGTCTCCCCAGGAAACGTGTTGCACGTGTCATCGCGCGCCCCGGCGCAAAACATACCGCTCGCTCCCCGGCCCCCGTCAGGATCCGCCCACAAGAATCAAGACACCCCGGAAAACGCGGAACGCCCCGGGCCGAGGGGCCCGGGGCGTCTGCCGTAAGCGGTGTGCGCAGGCGGTGTTCCCGTACGCGGCGCGCGAGCGCTGCGGTCAGAGGTCCGCGAGCTCCAGCCCGGCCTGGGCGGCGGCCGCCCGGACCGTCTGCTCCAGCAGCACGGCGATGGTCATCGGGCCGACACCGCCCGGGACCGGGGTGATCAGCGAGGCGCGGGCGGCGGCGGACTCGAAGTGGACGTCGCCGACGTTGCCCTCGTTGTAGCCGGCGTCCAGGACCACGGCGCCCGGCTTGATGTCCTCGCCCCGGATGAACTCGGCCTTGCCCACGGCGGCGACCAGCACGTCGGCCTGGCGCACGATCGACGGCAGGTCGACGGTGCGGGAGTGGCAGTAGGTGACGGTGGCGTTCTGCTCCAGCAGCAGCATGCCGGCCGGCTTGCCCAGGATCGCGCTGCGCCCGACGACCACGGCGTGCTTGCCGGTCAGGTCCACGTCGTATTCGGCGAGGAGCCGCATGATCCCGCCGGGGGTGCAGGACACGAAGCCCGGCAGCCCGAAGCCCATGGCGGCGAAGGAGTGCATGGTGACCCCGTCGACGTCCTTGCCCGGGGCGATGGCCTCGAAGGCGGCGCGCTCGTCGATGTGGTGCGGGACCGGGTGCTGGAGCAGGATGCCGCTGATCTCCGGGTCCTCGGAGAGGGCGGTGAGCGCGGCGACGAGCTCCTCGGTGGTGGTCTCGGCCGGCAGCTCCACGTGGCGGGAGGTGATCCCGGCCTTGGCGCAGCGGTTCTGCTTCATCTTCACGTACGTCACGGACGCCGGGTCCTCGCCGACGAGCACGGTCGCGAGGCAGGGGGCGGTGCCGGTGCGCTCGGTGATCTTCGCCGCGAGGGCGGCCGTCCGCTCCGAGACGCGGCGGGCGAGGGCGGTGCCGTCCATCAGCCGGGCGCGGCCGGCGTCGGTGACGGTGGCAGTGGCAGTCTGGGCAGTCGTCACGGGGTCTCCTGAGCGTCGCTGCGGATCGCGGTTCGCGGGTTCGCGGTTCGCCCAGGCGCGCGGCAGGAGACGTACGTGCGGGGACGTACGCCGGGCCGCTCCCCGGTGGTGATCCACCCGAACGCCAGTCACGGCCCGGCTCCACTCTAATGGACCCCGTCGGCGGGTGCGGTGGTCCGCGGCCGCCCCCGGTGCGCGGGATCCGGTCAAACCGGTGGATCACCGGCGCCGAGCCTGGGACGATCGAGACATGACGCGCACTTTCGACCACCTCGTCGCCGAAGCCGAGTCCGTTTCGGTCGACGGCTGGGACTTCTCCTGGCTCGACGGCCGGGCCACCGAGCAGCGACCCTCCTGGGGCTACCAGCGGCTGCTCGGCGAGCGCCTCGCCGGGGTCCGCTCCGCCCTCGACATCCAGACCGGCGGCGGGGAGGTGCTCGCCGGGGCCGGGCCGCTGCCCCCGCTCATGGCGGCCACCGAGTCCTGGCCGCCGAACATCGGCAGGGCGACCCGGCTCCTGCACCCCCTGGGCGCGGTCGTGGTCGCGGACGCCGACGAGCCGCCGCTGCCGTTCGGCGACGAGGCCTTCGAGCTGGTCTCCAGCCGTCACCCGGTGACCATCTGGTGGGAGGAGATCGCGCGGGTGCTGCGTCCGGGCGGTACGTACCTCTCGCAGCAGGTCGGGCCGGCGAGCGTCTTCGAGCTCGTCGAGTACTTCCTCGGACCCCAGCCGGAGGAGGTCCGGCGCGGCCGGCACCCCGACGACGCGGTGGCCGACGCGGGCAAGGCCGGCCTCGAAGTGGTGGATCTGCGCTCCGAAAGACTGCGTACGGAGTTCCACGACATCGGAGCCGTGATCTACTTTCTGCGGAAGGTGATCTGGATGGTGCCCGGCTTCACGGTCGGGCAGTACCGGGACCGGTTGCGCGAGCTCCACGAACAGATCGATCGTGACGGCCCGTTCGTGGCGCATACCGCCCGTTTCCTCATCGAAGCCCGCAAAACGGGCTGACGGGAAGGGTGCGCAGGCGCGGACGGATCCACGGCCGAATGGTTGCGCGCCCACAGCGTGGCGCAGGTCACTCAATTCAGCGCGTAACGAATCGACTCGGGCATGCGATGAACCGACAGGTGTCCTCGCGCGGCCCCGGAATACAGACCCCCCTCGGGTCTGTTTCCCGAGTCCGCGCGATGATGTCCCGCCCACTCCCTATCTGTTCGCAACGAGAGGCTCCTTGTGTCGCTCAGCCCGTCCCGTACGTTCCCTCCGGAGATCGCCGAATCGGAGGCCCTCGTCGCGCTCGTCGAGCGCGGCCGCGAGCAGGGTCACATCAACGGTGACGACGTGCGCCAGGCCTTCGAGGCCGGCCGCATCCCGGTGGACCAGTGGAAGCGGGTCCTGCGCAGCCTGAACCAGGTCCTGGACGAGGAGGGTGTCGCCCTGCACGTCAGCGCCGCCCCCGCCACGAAGGCTGCCGCGAAGAAGCCCCGCAAGGCGGCCGCCGCGCCTGCCCGCACCGTGACGAAGAAGGCGGCCGCCGCGCCGCGCCCCATCGGTGCGCGCAAGGCCTCGGCCACCAGCGCGGCCCCGGCCACCGCGGCGGCGATATCCGCTTCGCCGGCCGCGGCCACCGAGGACGAGGTGACGGCCGACGCCGCCGCCGAGCCGAAGAAGCGGACGGTCAAGAAGACCGCCGCGAAGAAGACCGCGGTGAAGAAGACCGCCGCCGCGGCCAAGAAGACCAGTGCCAAGGACTCGGACGAGGGCGAGAACCCGGCCGCCGAGGGTGAGGACTGGGCCGCCGAGGACCTCGTCGACGAGGTCGAGGAAGAGGCCCCCAAGGCCGGCGGCACCCAGGGCTTCGTCCTGTCCGACGACGACGAGGACGACGCCCCGGCGCAGACGGTCATGGTGGCCGGTGCCACCGCCGACCCCGTCAAGGACTACCTGAAGCTGATCGGCAAGGTGCCGCTGCTCAACGCCGAGCAGGAGGTCGAGCTCGCCAAGCGCATCGAGGCGGGTCTCTTCTCCGAGTACAAGCTCGAAGAGGAGGAGGACCACAAGCCCGCGTTCAAGCGCGAGCTGGAGATCCTCGTCGAGGACGGGCGCCGCGCCAAGAACCACCTGCTGGAGGCCAACCTCCGTCTCGTGGTCTCCCTGGCCAAGCGCTACACCGGCCGCGGCATGCTCTTCCTGGACCTGATCCAGGAGGGCAACGTCGGCCTGATCCGTGCCGTGGAGAAGTTCGACTACACCAAGGGCTTCAAGTTCTCCACGTACGCGACCTGGTGGATCCGGCAGGCGATCACGCGTGCCATGGCCGACCAGTCGCGCACGATCCGCATCCCCGTCCACATGGTCGAGATCATCAACAAGCTCGCCCGTGTGCAGCGCCAGATGCTCCAGGACCTGGGCCGCGAGCCCACCCCGGAGGAGCTGGGCAAGGAACTCGACATGACCCCCGAGAAGGTCATCGAGGTCCAGAAGTACGGCCGCGAGCCGATCTCCCTGCACACCCCGCTGGGTGAGGAGGGCGACAGCGAGTTCGGTGACCTCATCGAGGACTCCGAGGCGGTCGTGCCGGCCGACGCCGTGTCCTTCACGTTCCTCCAGGAGCAGCTGCAGTCGATCCTGGGCACGCTCTCGGAGCGCGAGGCGGGCGTCGTCTCGATGCGTTACGGCCTGAACGACGGCCAGCCGAAGACCCTGGACGAGATCGGCCGCGTGTACGGGGTCACCCGTGAGCGCATCCGCCAGATCGAGTCGAAGACCATGTCGAAGCTGCGCCACCCGTCGCGTTCGCAGGTCCTGCGCGACTACCTCGACTGAGCCGGCCCGCGCCCCGCGGGCCGGCCGGAAGACCGGCCCGCGGGGCGTGAACGGCAGGGTCGCACCCTGCGGAACCGGATGGGCGTGCTCGCGCCGGATCCGCAGGGTGTCGCACCACCCGTCCGTGATCACCAGCACCGGCGCCTGCGGAGGAAAGCCCTCCGCACGCTGGAGCAGGTCGATGCCGGGCTGGAGCTCGGTCCCGCCCCGCCCGCGCACCTTCACCCTCCCCGCGATCTCGGTCGGGGGGGGGAGCGGAGGCCTGGCGGCTTGCCGCTGGCGGTCCTCAGGGCGGGGAACGTGGCGCGCCCCGGTGTGGGCGCACCCCGTACCCCGGAGCACCCGGTTTTTCGCGCCCCGGTGCCGGCCTCAGTTCTCCAGGAGGTGCTTCAGCTTCTCCTCGTTGCGCGGCGTCTCCTTGCGGGCGTACGGCTTGACCACGAGCGGGGCGATGACCCTGCCGATGCCGTGGCCCTCGAAGTCGAGGTCCAGGGTCATGCGCGAGCGCTTGCCGCCGTCGAGGGACTCGATGGTGCCGCGCACATCCCCGCGCACAGGTCCGCCGACCCCTTGGATGTGCCAGCTGCGCGGCCGGTCGAGCTCCGTGACCTGCATGGTCATCGGGAACTGCCGCTTGCCCATGCGCCGGGTGACGACGACCTTCGAACCGACGTGGACGGGTGCGCCGTCGAGCGGGCGGGCGGAGACGGCACTGTCCTGCCACTCCGGCAGGTGCGTGGGGTCCGTCACGTAGTCGAAGACGTCTTCGGGACTGCGGGAAATGTCGATGCTCTCTCTGATCGCGGACATGGCGACCCCTTACTGCCCCCTGCGTGTCCTCTCGTTTCCTTTCGATCGCTCTCGTTCCACGCTACCGCGCAGGTCAGGCGGCGGCCCGGTGTCCGTCCCGGTGCTTTCGGGCGGACATCGCGGCGTAGACGAGGACGCCGGCGAAGAGGAACAGCACGCCCTGGTAGACGGCCGCGTAGCCGGAGCCGGCGACCAGCCACATCGAGAAGCCGAAGGCCAGGCCCGCGAGGATCCCGTCGCGGACCAGGCGGCCGCGGTGGACGCGCTCGGACTGCCCGGAGAGCAGGAAGTGGATCTGCGCGGCGGTGGAGAGCAGGTACGGGACGGTCGCCGTGAAGGTGGTGACCAGCACGAGGATCTCGAAGACCCCGTCCGAGCCGGCCGTGTAGTTGTAGACCGTCAGGCCGGAGGCCAGGGCGACGGTGACGAGCACTCCGACCACCGGGACGCCCCGCTTCTTCGTCTCGAAGACCTTCGGGAAGAGCCCGTCGCGGGCCGCGGCGTACGGGGTCTGCGCGCTGAGCAGGGTCCAGCCGTTGAGGGCGCCGAGCATCGAGATCACGGCCGCGCAGGCGACGAGCGTTCCGCCCCAGGTGCCGCCGAACATCGCGTTGACGGCGTCGGTGAAGGGGGCCTCGGAGGCGGCCAGCTCGTCGTGGGGGACCAGGCCGAAGACGGAGAGGGTGCCCAGCAGGTAGACGGCGGCCGCGCCGGCGGTGCCGAGGATGGTGGCCCGGCCGACGTTGCGGGCCGGGTCGCGGACCTCGCCCGCGCTGACGGCGGCCGACTCGACGCCGAGGTAGCTGAAGAGCAGGATCGCCGCGGCGGCGGAGACCGCCCCGACGGGGCTCTGGCCCGTGGCCTGGAAGGGGCCGAGGTTGGCCGGGTCGAAGAAGAACAGCCCGCCGACGGCGACCAGCAGCAGCGGGGCGAACTTCAGCACGGTGGCGACCAGTTGGACGGCGCCGACGTAACGGGTGCCGGCCAGGTTGGCGAGCGCCGGGAGCCACTGCACGGCGAGGGCCGCCAGGCACATCGCCGCCTTGTGACCGCCGATGGCAGGGAAGAGCACGGTGAGGTAGCCGACGGCCGCCACCGCGAGGGCCGCGTTCGAGACCCAGGCGGTGATCCAGTAGCTCCAGGCCGCGAGGAACCCGGCGAAGTCGCCGAACGCGGCGCGGGCGTAGACGTACGGACCGCCGGTCTGCGGGAGCCGCTGCGCGAGCCGGCCGAAGACCAGGGCGAGGGCTATCGCACCGGCGGTGAGCACGCCGAAGGCGACCAGGCTGATCGTGCCGAACGGCGCCACCGAGGCGGGCAGCAGGAAGATGCCGCCGCCGATGATGTTGCCCATGACCAGGCAGGTCGCGATCGGCAGGCCGAAGCGGCGCGCGTGGGGGTCGCGGCCCTGCTCGGGGGGTGCGGCGGCCTCGGCAGGCAGGGTTGCGGTGCTGGTCATCGGTGGTGCGCCTCTGGGTGTCTCACATGCCGGGCAGGGTCAGCACATGGTTGACCACCGCGAATGCGCCACAAAATCAGCGGATTTCGTCCCGTGCGGACACCCTTGCGGAAGGAAGGCTTCCGTCGTTTCCGCCTCCGGACGGGGGTTCCTCCACCGGCTGCTCCCCCGGGGGCTCCTCCACCGGCTCCTCCCCCGGGGCCGCCGCCTCGCCCGACGGCGGATCGACCGGCACCTGGGGGCCGTCCGCCTCCCGCAGCCAGCGGCGCAGCACCTCGTGCACCGCTTCCGCGCCCACCAGGTCCCGCTCCGGCTCCGACAGCTCCGTCGGCCACATCAGGAACGGGCGCCCCTGCTCACCGCCGAGGCCGCCGTGCGATCCGATCTGCTCCTCGAAGGCGTGCACCGACCCCGTGAGCGGGTCGTACGCCGAGTTCACCATGACGTCGGCCACGTGCGGGAAGCCGTCGGTGCGCCGGACCGCCTGCTCCGCGCCCGGCCCGAACCGGGCCAGCAGCTCCTGCGCCGCACCGGGCTGGTCGAGGCGGGCCACCGCCCCGCCCGGGCCCAGTACCTCCCCGTCCACCAGCAGGAACCCGATGCCCGGATGGTTGGCCAGGGTCGCGAGCAGGGCCGGGTGCGCCCGCTCGATCCGCTCCCGCGAGGCCCGTCCCCGTACGTCCGGGAAGGAGATCAGCCCGAGGTTGCCCGAGGCGAGCACCACCGGGTCCGGACCCCGCTCCGGGTGGGCCTGCGCGCCCTCCTCCACCGGCCTGTGCAGGGCCGCGCGCACCGCCGCGCGGGCCTCGGCACCGCTGCGGGTGCGGCCGGCCCGGCGCGAGACCGGCAGTCCGCAGCCCGCGCGGACCAGGTCCTTGAGGGTCAGCCCGTACCGGCCCAGGAAGGTCTCCCCCGGGCTCTGGCCGTGGTCCGAGAGCAGCACGATCCGGTACTCCCGGGGTGCGTGCTCGGCCACGCGGGCGATCAGCGCGAGGCTGCGGTCGAGCCGGGCCAGCACCCGGTCGGTGTCCCGGCCGCGCGGCCCCGAATGGTGGGCGACCTCGTCGTAGGCGACGAGGTCCGCGTAGATCGCGGCGCGCCCCGCGAGCATGTCGCCGATGACCGCCGCGACGACGACGTCCCGTTCGACCACCGTCGCGAAGGCGCGGACCAGCGGGTACAGCCCGCCGCGGGCCACCCTCGGCCGCTCTCCGCGCAGCCGGGCCCCCAGCGACTGGCCGATCTCCCGGGCGGCCTCGGCGACGAAGGACAGGGCGGTGCGGACGGCGTTGGCCGGGTCGCAGAAGTACGCGAAGTAGCCCGCGCGGGAACGGTTCGCCCGGCCCCGCCGCGCCGAGACCGACAGGACGAGGGCCAGCTGGTCGGCGCCGCCGCTGAAGAGGTTGCCCCGGCTCGCCCCGTCGAGGGTCAGCAGCCCGCCGTCGCCGGTGCGCGCGACGGCCCGGCGCTGGAGTTCGGCGGCGCTGGTCGGCCGGTTGCAGACCACCACCTCGCCGGTGTCCTTCTCGTACCAGCGGAAGGCGGGCACGTCGTGGTTGGAGCCGTGCAGGATGCCGAGCTGGCTGGCGCCGGTCTGGCTGGACCAGTCGGTGCGCCAGGGCGTGATGTGGTGGCTGCCGTCCAGCCAGCCGGCCACCGTGGGCATCAGAGCGCTGCCCGCCGCGTGGCGCAGCGTCTCGTACCCGACGCCGTCGAGCTGGAGGAAGACCAGGCCGGGGGCGCTCGGGCCGGCGCCGGGCTCGCCCTTGCGCCGGGTGCGCCGGCGACGCCGGTCGGCGAGCCGGTGGAGCCGGCGCCGGTACGCCCCGTCGTCGCGTACGGCGAGGGCGGTCGAGGTCGCGGAGGCGACGGCGGACATCACGGCGGCCACCACCACGGCGGTCTCCGGGGCGACCTCGCCGCGGCCGGAGGGGATCAGGCTGAGGGCGAGCAGCAGCAGCGAGCCGTTGAGGAAGAAGACGAGCAGGCCGAGCACCAGGGCGGGCACCAGCAGCAGCGCGCGGACCAGCACCGGCCACACCAGTGCGGTCAGCAGGCCGAAGGCGCCGGCGCCCCAGGCGGCGGTCAGCCCGATCTCGGTGACGCTGTCGCCGTCACCGGACCGGAGCCGGAAGTCGGGGAGGATGCCGGCGAGCGCGAGCATCGTCAGGGTGGACACCGCCCAGACGAGGATCACCCGCACCAGAGCGCTGCCCGCGGTCCTCCACCGTCCTCGCCACACGCCGTACCGCCTCGTGTCTCCCCCGCATCCGCGCCCCGCCCGCGGTCCCGGCCGCACCCTCCAGCGTCGCACAGCGCGGCCGGCGCGGCCGGGAGACAGGGTGGCGCACGGAGGTGCGAACGGCGCCGGCCGGGAGTGCGGAGGGGGCACGCTCCGTGCCGTGGGTGCCCCGGGTGCCCTAGGTGCCCTAGGTGCCGTCGTAGCCGGCGGTCGGCATGGACAGGCGGCGGTGCACCTCGGCCTTCATGGCGGAGGTGTACTGCGGCTCCGCCAGCCCGGCGGTCTCCAGCCGTACGCCGCGCCGCCCGCACTCGGCGGTGAACTCCTCGACGGAGCGCAGCGCGCGGGCCAGGACCCGGTGGTTGGGGGCGACGAACAGGTCGACCTGCCCGGCGTCCACGTCGCACCACAGACCGCAGTGGTTGGCGCGCAGCCCGTAGAAGAGCAGCCTCCTCGTCACGACGTAGCCCCGGTCGGCCGCCCAGCGGGCGCACATGGCGTACTGGCTGCGGGTGTCGACGACGAAGGGGTCGGCGTCCAGATCCTCGAGCGGGGCCAGGCTGGCGATAGCGGCCACGCGCAGCTCATCCATGCCGCCCGACCCTACTCCGATCCGCGGCCCCGGAGGAGGGTGCCGTCACCTTCGGTTCGACGCGCATCGAGAGGGCAGGATCCCGGACACCTTCTAGGCTTCAAAGGGCCGGGGGACGCACGAGTCGACGGGGAGGCCGGGTGGCGGTGGAGATCACCTGGTGGGGCCATGCCACGTGCACGGTCGAGGACTCCGGGGTGCGGCTGCTGACGGACCCGTTGTTCGCCCGGCGGCTCGCGCACCTGCGGCGGCGGCGCGGGGCGCCGCCCCCGCCGGAGGCGGCCGAGGCGGACGTGGTGCTCGTGTCGCACCTGCACGCCGACCACCTGCACCTGCCCTCGCTGGCCCGGCTCGCGCCCGGGACCCGGCTGCTGGTGCCGCGCGGGGCGCCCCGGGCCGTGCCGGGGCTCGCGCGGGTCGCGGCCGCGCGGGGGCTGCCCGTCACGGAGGTGGTCCCGGGCGACGAGGTGGACGTACGGGCGGGCGTGCGGGTCCGGGCGGTCAGCGCGCGGCACGACGGGCGGCGGCTGCCGTTCGGGCCCCGTCTCGCGCCGGCGCTCGGGTACGTGGTCCGGGGCTCGGCGCGAACGTACTTCGCGGGGGACACGGGGCTGTTCGAGGCGATGGCCGCGGAGGTCGGGCCGGTGGACGTGGCCCTGCTGCCGGTCGGCGGCTGGGGCCCGTACCTGGGGCCGGGGCACCTCGATCCGGGCGGGGCGGCGCGGGCGCTGGCCGCGCTGGCACCGGCGGCGGCGGTTCCGGTGCACTACGGGACGTACTGGCCGATCGGGCTGGACGCGGTGCGGCCGCACGAATTCCACTCGCCGGGCGAGGAGTTCGTACGGCGGGCCCGGCAGCTGGCGCCGAAGGTGACGGTACGGGTACCCGGCCACGGCGAACGGGTCCGGCTGCCGTGACGGGGCACGGACTCGGGCTCGGGGTAGGGGCCGCGGTGGCGGCGGCGGTCGGCCAGGTGCCGCCGGAGACGACCCGGCAGGCGGTGGGGTACCCGGCGCTGTTCCTGCTGGTGGCGTTGGGTGCGCTGGTGCCGGTGATCCCCACGGGGGCACTGGTGAGCTCGGCGGCGGTGGTGGCGTTCCATCAGCAGTCGCTGCCGTTCGGCGTGCTGATGGTGTTCGTGGTGGCGGCGGTGGCCGCGTTCGCCGGGGACATGGCGCTGTACTGGCTGGGGCAGCGCGGGGTGCGGTCGCGGGGCGGCTCGCGGTGGCTGGAGACGCTGCGGGGGCGGGCGACGCCCGAACGCCTCGCACAGGCCCGGCGGAGGCTGGACGAGAACGGGGTGCTGGTCCTGGTGGTCTCCCGGCTGGTCCCGGCGGGCCGGATCCCGGTGATGCTGGCCTGCCTGCTGGCCCGGCTCCCGCTGCGCCGCTTCGCCCGCGGCGACGCCCCGGCCTGCCTCGCCTGGGCGGCGACGTACGGCCTGATCGGCATCCTGGGCGGCTCCCTGTTCTCGGAGCCGTGGAAGGGCGTGGCGCTGGCGGTCGCCGTGACCCTGCTGATCAGCGCGGCCCCGTCGCTCTGGCGCCGGCTCGGGGGCCGTTAGGGGGTGTCGTCACAGTCCCGCCTGCCCCGCGCTCCGGGCGGACGGCGCCACTTTGCGGTCACCCCCTACGGCCGGCGCGGCGCACGGAGTCCCTCGACGAGGAGTTCGACCAGCGGGCGCGCGTCGTAGCGGGGGTCGGTCCCGGCGCCGATGCAGAGGTTCCCGACTCCGCGCATGAACTGGTACGCGCTGACGTCCGAGCGGATCTCGCCCGCCGCCGCGGCGGCGTCGAGGAGCTCGGTGCAGACCGGCAGGAGGCGGTCGAGGAAGTGGGCGTGCAGCGCCTCGAAGCCGGCGTTGTCGGCCTGCATCGCGGCCGCGAGCCCGTGTTTGGTCACCAGGAAGTCGACGAAGAGCCGGACCCACCGCCCCAGGGCGGCGTGCGGGGTCGGGCCGGCGGCGAGGAGGGCCGGTCCGGCCTCGGCGCAGGCCTCGATCTGGTGGCGGTAGACGGCGATGACGAGGTCCGCCCGGGTGGGGAAGTGCCGGTAGATCGTGCCCATCCCGACGCCGGCCTCGGCCGCGATGTCCCGTACGGGCGCTTCGACGCCCGAGGTGGCGAAGACCGCGGCGGCCGCGTCCAGCAGGGTCTGCTGATTGCGCCGGGCGTCCTTGCGCTTGGACGCGGCCGGGCCGTCCGCGTTCTGGCCGCTGTCGTCCATCGCGGCGTTCCTTTCCGATCTGCGTCTTGCGAAACGGAACAGCGCTCCGTATCGTTAACGGAACAAGGTTCCGGTTCAGTCATGATGGCAGACCGGGGGGCCGCCCACCAGGCCTCCCCCGTCGGCGACGGCCGGCCCCTTCGACCCAGAGCGCGCAGAACCCGAACGGAAGGCACTCCCATGTCCGCATCGAACTCCGCGAACGCCCGGCAGCGCGCGGACGCGCCCACCACGGTGGTGTCCGCCAAGCCGGTCCTCCTGCCGGCCCCGGCCGGCCGCGGCGAGGACCTCCAGGTCCGCGTCAGCGCCCCCGCCACCGGCGGCGACCTGCCCGTCATCGTCTTCTCACACGGCTTCGGCTGGTCGATGAACGGCTACGCCCCGCTCGCCGACCACTGGGCCGCCCAGGGCTTCGTGGTCGTCCAGCCCACCCACCTCGACTCCCGGACGCTCGCCATCCCGCACGAGGACCCCCGTACGCCCCGGATCTGGCGCATACGCGTCGAGGACCTCACGCTCGCGCTCGACGGGCTCGACGTCCTGGAAGCCGCCGTACCCGGTCTCGGCGGCCGCGTCGACCAGGGCCGCGTCGCCGTGGCCGGCCACTCCTGGGGAGCCCAGAGCGCGAGCACGCTGCTCGGCGCGCGGGTCCTGGACGCCGACGGCGTTCCCGGCGAGGACATGTCCGACCCCCGCGTCAAGGCGGGCGTACTGCTCGCCCTGCCCGGTCTGGGCGACAGCCTCACCCCGTTCGCCGCCGAGAACCTGCCCTTCATGAAGCCGTCCTTCGACACCATGACCACCCCGGCGCTCATCGTCGCCGGCGACGCGGACGACTCCGCGCTGTCCACCCGCGGGCCGGACTGGTTCACCGACCCCTACACCCACAGCCCGGCCGGCAAGAGCCTGCTCACCCTGTTCGGGGCCGAGCACTCGCTCGGCGGCATCCCGGGCACCGAGGTCGCCGAGACGACCGACGAGAGCCCCGCCCGGGTCGCCCTGCTCCAGCGGCTCACCACGGCCTACCTGCGCAGCGCCCTCGATCCCGGGGACAGCGGCTGGAAGACGGCCGTCACCGCGCTGGAGAACGACCCCGACCCGCTGGGGACCGTGCGGCACTCGTAGGAACCGGAGCCGGCCGGGGGCGGAGGGCGCCCCGGCTACCCCGCCCCGGCTCCGGCGGGGTGGAGCGTGCGCGAGCCGCCGATCGGAAGGTCCCAGAGGTCCTCCCGGGGCAGACCGGCCCGGGACCAGGCCGCCCGGACCCGCTCCAGCGGTTCCGTCACCGGCTCCGCCGACAGTACGAACGTCCCCCAGTGCATCGGCGCCATCCGCCTCGCCCCCACGTCCCGGCAGGCCTGGACGGCCTCCTCCGGATCGGCGTGGACGTCCCTCAGCCACCACCGCGGCGCGTACGCCCCGATCGGCAGCAGCGCCAGGTCGATCCCCGGATGACGCCGGCCGATCTCCCCGAACCAGTGCCCGTACCCGGTGTCCCCCGCGAAGTACACCTTCCCCGGCGTCCCGGCCGCCCGCACGTCGCTGAGCACCCAACCGCCCCACAGCGTCCGGCACGTGTCGAGCAGCGACCGCTTCGACCAGTGGTGCGCCGGAACGAACTCGAAGCGCACGCCGCCCAGTTCGGCGCATTCCCACCAGTCGAGCTCGGTGACCCGGCTGAAGCCGCGGCGCCGGCACCAGCGGGCCAGGCCGGCCGGGACGAAGAGCGGGGTGTGCCGGGGCAGCCGTTTGAGGGTGGGGGCGTCCAGGTGGTCGTAGTGGTTGTGGCTGATCACCACCGCGTCCACCGGCGGCAGTTCCTCCCAGCGCACGCCGACCGGGGTCATCCGCGCCGGTGTGCCGAGGATGCGCCGCGACCAGACCGGGTCGGTCAGCACGGTCAGCCCGCCGATCCTCAGCACCCAGCTGGCGTGCCCCGCCCAGGTGGCACAGAGCGTCCCGGGGCCGGCCGCGGGCAGCGGGGCGGGGGCGTACGGGAGGTCGGGGATGCCGCGCAGCCCGTCGGGGCCGGGCCGGAACGCGCCCTCGCGCGCGAGCCGGGCGAAGGCCCGCACCCCGGGCAGCGGGGTGGTCAGCCGGTCGGCGAAGGACCGCGGCCAGCTCCGCACCTCCCCCAACGGCCGCGGCCCGGCGGGGCCGGGGCCCGGGCCCGGACGGCCGGACACGGGCCGGGGCGTCGGGCGGGGCTCGGTGTCGCGGTGGGGCGCGGTGTCGCGATGGGGCACGGTGTCGCGATGGGGCACGCTCTCGCGGCGGGGCGCGGTACGGCGGCGGGCCGTTGCCGTGTGGTCCGCGGCCGTGGGGCCCGGGGTCGCCGGGCCCGCGGCCGTGGGGCCCGGGGGTGCGGGGGTGTCCGTCCGATCCCTCATCAAGAGCTCTCCGTTCACCGCACAGCGGGCTCGTATCGGTCAGGTCAGGAGCTCAGTGCGGCCAGGACCGATCCGAGCAGGTCAAGGGAGCGCCGTACGTACGGAAGGCCGAGGGGGTCGCGCGCGGTGAGCGCGGCGAGCCGCTCCTGCGGGGTGGCGCCGAGCAGCGGGCCCGTCGACAGGCGCACGCGCAGCGCGCCCAGCTCGTCCGCGAAGCGCTGCCCTCCCGGGGTGGGCGCGCCGAGCCGGCCGCCCAGGTAGTCCTCCAGCTCCATCGCGTCGCGGACCCCGTGCCGGGCGAGTCCGGCGCGCAGCGGGGACAGGTCGGCGTACAGGTGGCGCCCGGCCTGCGGCGGACGGGCGAGCGCGCCGGCGGCCAGCAGCTCCCGGTGGGCGGCGGCGGCCACCGCCCCGTGCAGCGCCGCGGCGGCGTAGGCGCGCCCGGCGACGGCGTCCGGTTCGTCGAGGGCGTACGCCGCGGCCCCGGCGACCGGGCCCGCGACCAGGGCCCCGGTCGCGGTGAGGACGTCCAGCGTGCGGGCCCGCAGCCAGGTGCCGCGCGGGGTGCCGGGGAAGCGGACCACGGCCGCGGGCCACCCGGCGGGCAGCAGCGCCCCGGCCAGGTCGAGGAGTACGGCGGCCTGGTCGGGCAGCATCTCGGCGGGGCTCAGCACGAGGGTGTCGTGCGGCCGGTGGACGGTGTCGCGCCAGCTCTCGTCGCTGACGACGAACAGCCCGGCGTCCCCGGCGGCCTCGCAGGCCTCGCGCAGCATTTCGGGCGGGGGCACGGTCGCCGTCGGATCGTCGGCGACGGACAGCAGCAGCACGCGCGGGTCGCCCCCTTCGGCGCGCACCCTCCGTACGGTCTCCAGCAGGGCGTACGGATCCGGGATGCCGCCGCACTCGGCCGGGGTCGGCACGTGGTAGGCCCGCCGTCCCAGCAGCCGGACCTGCGGGGTCCACCATGCGGGACACGGCCGGGGCAGCATCACGTCGCCGCCGTACGCGCCGAGCAGCGCCAGCAGCAGGGCGGCGGCGCCGGGCCCGGCGGCCACGTTCTCCGGCGCGGTGGGCAGCCCGCGCCGCCCCCAGTGCCGGCAGGCGGCCTCGCGTACGGACTCCCCGCCGCCCGGGGGTTCCGGGGCGGACCGCTCGGCGGCGGCGGCGATCACGGCGGTGAGCTCGGGGAGCACGGGCAGGCCGGGCTGGGGCGCGGGCGGCCCGTAGCGGACCGGACCGCGGCCCTCCGCCGTGCGCTGCGTCCCCGGCACCTCGCCCCGCCTTCCCCGTTCCGTACCCGTCCGTACCGCCGACCCGAGCGGCCATGCCCTTTATACGGCGATTCGCGTGGGCACGCCTGTTGTCGTCCGCCCCCGGCGGGCGGCGGGGCTCAGCCCTTCCTGCCCACCAGCGCCAGCAGCCGGGTCTGGGCGTTCGCGCCCGCCGGTATGTCCAGCGGCTCGGCGAACATGCCGCTGGCCGCGAGCCCGTCGGCGTACGGCATGACCTCCTTGAGGGCGAACTCGACCAGAGCGTCCGGCAGCCGGTCGTCGGCGCCGATGCCCCGCGAGAGGTCCCAGGCGTGCACGACGCAGTCGGCGGTCAGCTCCGCGCAGTACGCCCGGCCCAGCGCGGGTCCGTACGAGAGCCGGACCGTGCGGTCCAGCGCCCCGGGCGCGGTGAACGCGGCGTGCGCGGCGCCCGACGCCCGCTCCCAGGCGGCGGCCGGGTCCTCGCCGAGCACGTCGCCGGAGAACGCGTCGCCGATCTCCTCGACGGTCCGCCCCTCGCTGACCATCGGCGGGATCCAGAGCTGCTCTCCCGTGACGTGGTTGACCAGGTCGCGGACGGTCCATTCCGTACAGGGGGTCGGGGCGCCCCATTGAGCGTCCCCGACGGCGCGCACCCGCTCACCGAAGAGCCGCAGGGCCTCGGCGTGCTGGTCGAGCAGCGTGTCCGGCATGGCTCTCACCGTCCTCTGCCAGGGGACCGGATCTCTGGAGCCCACTGTCCTCGCCCCTCCCTCCCCCTGCCACCGACCCATGGACCGCCCTTGCCCCACAAGGATGGTGTCCACATGTCAAAACACATATCTCATTCTCCGAGCGGATCCCCTACGGTGATCACAACGCTTCGACGACGAGGAGGAGTCGGCTCATGGCTGCCGAGGAGACGAAGGAAACCGCCGTCTACACGCACGGGCACCACGAATCCGTACTGCGCTCGCACCGCTGGCGCACCGCGGCGAACTCGGCGGCGTACCTGATCGGCGAGCTGCGGCCGGGGATGTCGGTGCTGGACGTGGGCTGCGGCCCCGGCACCATCACGGCGGACCTGGCGGAACTGGTCGCGCCCGGCGGCCGGGTGACGGCGGTCGACGCGGCGCCGGACGTCCTGGTGCAGGCCGCGGAGTACGTGGCGGAGCGCGGCCTGACCGGCGCGGTCGCCTTCGCCACCGCGGACGTCCACGCGCTGGACTTCCCGGACGACTCCTTCGACGTGGTCCACGCCCACCAGGTGCTCCAGCACGTCGGCGACCCCGTACGGGCGCTGCGCGAGATGCGCCGGGTGTGCCGGCCGGGCGGGATCGTGGCCGCCCGGGACGCGGACTACGCGGCGATGACCTGGTATCCGGCCGAGCCGGGCCTGGACGAGTGGCTGGACCTGTACCGCCGCGTGGCCCGTGCCAACGGCGGCGAACCGGACGCCGGGCGCTGCCTGTCGTCCTGGGCGCGGGCGGCCGGTTTCACGCAGGTGGCCTCGTCGGCGACGGCCTGGTGTTACGCCACCCCGGAGGAGACCGCGTGGTGGTCCTCCCTGTGGGCGGACCGCACGACGGCCTCGTCCTACGCCTCCCTCGCGACGCGCGACGGCCACGCGACCCCGGCCGGCCTGACCGCCGTCGCCGAGTCCTGGCATCGCTGGGCCGCCTCCCCGGACGCCTGGTTCTCGGTCCTGAACGGAGAAATCCTGGCCCGGGCCTGAGCCCTCCCCGGCGCGGAGCCGCGGAGCGCGCCGGGGAGGGCGGGCAGCCCCCGGATTTGGGCGCTTGCCCCGGAGGTGGTTGGCTTGCCGCGAAGAGCGGACACAACTGCTGGAGGAACAGCTATGGCGCAGGTCGAGGCCACCACGGAGCGGATCATCGCGGCTGACGCGGAGACCGTGTTCGACGCGCTGGCGGACTACACCGGGACCCGGGGGAAGCTGCTGCCCGAGCACTTCAGCGAGTACGAGGTGCGCGAGGGCGGCGACGGCGAGGGCACCCTCGTCCACTGGAAGCTCCAGGCCACCAGCAAGCGCGTGCGCGACTGCCTGCTGGAGGTCACCGAGCCGACCGACGGCCAGCTCGTGGAGAAGGACCGCAACTCCACCATGGTCACCACCTGGGTCGTCACCCCGGCCGGTGAGGGCAAGTCCAAGACCGTGGTCACCACCGTCTGGAACGGCGCCGGCGGCATCGGCGGCTTCTTCGAGCGCACCTTCGCCCCCAAGGGCCTGGGCCGCATCTACGACACCCTGCTGGACAACCTGGCCACCGAAGTCGAGGGCTGAGCAAGGCGGTTGCCCCGGGCCGGCACTGCGGCCGGCACCACTGCGGGTACCGCCGGCACCACTGCCGGTACCGCCGGCGGCACTGCCGCCCGCGCCGGGCGGCTCACCGGATCGGGTGGAATTCCCGGCCGATGTGAGACCCCGGCCCGGGCGTGGCCCCGGGCCGGAGCGGGCCCCGGCGGCTAGGCTGGACGCCTGCGCGGAAGCGGCGTGCAGGCCTGCCCGGACGCCCTCGTCGGGGTCGGCCGCCCTGCGGTGACGCGCGGCCCGCAGCCGACCGCCCGGGGGGCCCGATGAAGATCCTCGTCTCCGCCGACATGGAAGGCGCCACGGGCGTCACCTGGCCCGGCGACGTCCTGCCCGGCACCCCCCAGTGGGAGCGCTGCCGCCCCCTGTTCACCTCCGACGTGAACGCGGCCGTTCTCGGGTTCCTCGACGGCGGCGCCGACGAGGTCCTCGTCAACGAGGCCCACTGGACCATGCGGAACCTGCTCCTCGAACAGCTCGACGAGCGGGCCGAGCTGCTCACCGGCCGCCACAAGAGCCTCTCCATGGTCGAGGGGGTCCAGCACGGCGACGTCGACGGCATCGCGTTCGTCGGCTACCACACGGGCGCCGGCTCCGAGGGGGTCCTCGCGCACACCTACCTCGCCAACTCCATCACCGGGGTCTGGCTGAACGGCACCCGCGCGAGCGAGGGGCTGCTCAACGCGCACGTCGTCGCCGAGTACGGAGTGCCCGTCATCCTCGTCACCGGGGACGACCTGACCTGCGTCGACGCCGAAGGCTACGCGCCGGACGCGGTGAAGGTCGCCGTCAAGGACCACGTCTCCCGCTACGCCGCCGTCTGCCGCACCCCGGCCCGTACCGCCGCCGACATCCGTACCGCCGCCAAGCAGGCCACGGCCCTCGCCGGGCGCCGGGATCCCGTGCGCGGCGGTCCGTACACCGTGGAGCTGGAGTTCGACGCCGTGCACCTGGCGATGTCCGCCACCGTCGTCCCGGGCGTCGAACGCTTCGGGGAGCGCAGGGTCGCGTACACCACCGAGACGATGTACGAGGGGATCCGCACCTTCAAGGCGGTCACGACGGTCGTCTCGGCGGCCGTGGAGGAGCAGTATGGCTGACATGCCCGCAGTCACCCAGGAGTCCGCGGCGGACCGGGAGTCCCCCGTCGACCAGGTCGCGCTCGACGAAGCCGTCGGGTTCACTTCCGATCTGATCCGCATCGACACCACGAACCGGGGCGGCGGCGACTGCCGCGAGCGCCCCGCCGCCGAGTACGTCGCCGAGCGGCTCGCCGCGGCCGGCCTGGAGCCGGTCCTGCTGGAGCGCACGCCCGGCC
The DNA here is from genome assembly GCF_042896985.1 of Streptomyces sp. NPDC001194. Lineage (NCBI taxonomy): Bacteria > Bacillati > Actinomycetota > Actinomycetes > Kitasatosporales > Streptomycetaceae > Streptomyces > Streptomyces sp. NPDC001194. Next base: position 173,084 of record NZ_JBIAXU010000018.1, read on the forward strand.
GCACCAACGTGGTGGCCCGGATCGGGGGGACCGACCCCGGCGCCGAGGCCCTCCTCGTCCACGGCCACCTCGACGTGGTACCCGCCGAGGCGGCCGACTGGAGCGTGGACCCCTTCTCCGGGGAGATCCGCGACGGGGTGGTCTGGGGCCGCGGCGCCGTCGACATGAAGAACATGGACGCGATGGTGCTGGCCGCCGTACGGGCCTGGGCACGGGCCGGCGTCCGGCCGCGCCGGGACATCGTGATCGCCTACACCGCCGACGAGGAGGACAGCGCCGTCGACGGCTCGGGCTTCCTCGCCCGCGAGCACCCGCACCTCTTCGAGGGCTGTACGGAGGGCCTGAGCGAATCCGGCGCCTTCACCGTGCACAACGGCCCCGGACAGGCCCTCTACCCCATCGCGGCCGGCGAACGCGGCACCGCATGGCTGAAGTTGACCGCCCACGGCACGACCGGCCACGGCTCCAAGCCCAACCGGGCCAATGCGGTCAGCCGGCTCGCCGCCGCAGTGGCCCGGCTCGGCGAGTACCGGTGGCCCGTCCGGCTCACCGGCACGGTCGCCGCCTGCATCACCGAACTCGCCGCCCTCCAGGGCCTGTCGGTCGACCCCCGGGCCCGCGACTTCGACCTCGACGCCGTCCTCCCCAAGCTCGGCCCGGCCGGCCTCCTCGTCGAGGCGACCGTGCGCAACAGCGCCAACCCGACCATGCTCAGCGCCGGGTACAAGCTCAACGTCATCCCGGGTACGGCCACCGCGTACGTGGACGGCCGGATGCTGCCCGGCACCGAGGCCGAGTTCACCGCCACCCTCGACGAGCTCACCGGCCCCGACGTCACCTGGGAGTTCCACCACCGCGAGGTGGCCCTCGAAGCCCCCGTGGACGGCCGGACGTTCGGGATCCTGCGCGAGTCCGTGGAACGCTTCGACCCCGAGGGGCACGTGGTGCCGTTCTGCATGGCGGGCGGCACCGACGCCAAGCAGTTCTCCCGGCTCGGGATCACCGGATACGGCTTTTCCCCGCTGAAGCTGCCGCCCGGCTTCGACTACTGGTCCCTCTTCCACGGCGTGGACGAGCGGGTCCCCGTCGACGCCCTGCACTTCGGAGTGCGCGTCCTCGACCACGCCCTGCGGACCCTGTGATGGTGACCCGTGATGGTGATTCTGTGATGGTGAACCGGTGATGGCGGTGCCGACCGGGCCCTACGGAAGCTGGCCCTCGCCCCTGGACGCGGCCGTCGCCGCCTCGCTCGACGGGCGGCCCGAGTACGTGGGCACCGTCGGCCCCGAAGTGTGGTGGACCGAGCCCCGTCCGGCGGAGGGCGGCCGCCGCGCCCTCGTGCGCCGGCCCGCGGACGGCGCCGAGGCCTCGGTGCTGCCGGCTCCGTGGAACGTCCGCAGCCGGGTCACCGAGTACGGCGGCCGGCCCTGGGCGGGCGCCGAACGCCCTTCGGGCGGCCCCCTGTTGGTCTTCGTCCACTTCACCGACCAGCGGATGTACGCCTACGAACCCGACGCGCCCGGAGAGGGGCGCGTCCCGCGGCCCCTGACCCCCCTCTCCGCGGTCGGCGGCGGACTGCGCTGGGCCGACCCCGTCCTGCGGGACGGCGAAGTCTGGTGCGTGCTGGAGGAGTTCACCGGACCGGCGCCGACCGACGTGCGACGGGTGCTGGCCGCCGTGCCGCTGGACGGCTCGGCCGCCGAGGACCGCTCCCTCGTACGCGAACTCGGCGACGACCGGCACCGGTTCACCACCGGTCCACGGCTCTCCCCCGACGGGCTGCGGGCGGCCTGGCTGGTGTGGGACCACCCGCGGATGCCGTGGGACGGCACCGAGGTACGGGTGGCCGAGGTCCGGCCCGACGGGACGCTGGCCGGGGTCCGGACCGTGCTCGGCGGCCCCGAGGAGGCCGTCGCCCAGGTGGAGTGGGCCTCCGGCGGGGCCCTCCTCGCCGTCAGCGACCGCAGCGGCTGGTGGAACCCGTACCGCGTGGACCCGGAGACCGGCGAGGCCGTCAACCTCTGCCCGCGCGAAGAGGAGTTCGGCGGCCCGCTGTGGAAGCCCGGACTGAGCTGGCTGGCCCCGCTCCCCGGAGGGCTCGTCGCCGTCCTGCACGGCCAGGGCTCCTCCGTGCTCGGCGTCCTCGACCCGGAGACCGGCGACCTGGTGGACGCCGCCGGGCCGTGGACGGCCTGGCAGCCGACGCTCGCCGCGCACGGCAACCGCGTGTACGGGGTCGCGGCCAGCCCGCGCAGCGCCTACGAGGTGGTCGAGCTCGACGTCGAGGACGGTCACGCGCGGGTGGTCGGCGCCGCCGGGGTGGACCCGGTGGACCCCTCGTACTACCCCGAGCCGCAGAGCCGGACCTTCCTCGGCCCGGGCGGCCGGGAGATCCACGCCCACATCTACCCGCCGCACCACCCCGCGCGCCGGGCCCCCGCCGACGAACTGCCCCCGTACGTGGTGTGGGCCCACGGCGGCCCCACCGACCACGTGCCGCCCGTACTCGACCTGCACATCGCGTACTTCACCTCGCGCGGCATCGGCGTGGCCGAGGTGAACTACGGGGGCTCCAGCGGCTACGGGCGCGCCTACCGGGAGCGGCTGCGCGAGCAGTGGGGCGTCGTGGACGTGGAGGACTGCGCGGCGGTGGCCCGGGCGCTGGCCGCCGAGGGCACGGCCGACCCGGCCCGGCTCGCCATCCGCGGCGGCAGCGCGGGCGGCTGGACGGCGGCGGCCTCGCTGGCGGCCACCGACCTGTACGCGTGCGGGACGGTCATCTACCCCGTGCTGGACCTGACGGGCTTCGCCGAGGAGACCCACGACCTGGAGTCCCACTACATCGACGGCCTGGCGGGGCCCCCGCAGACCCTGGCCGTACGGTGCCGCGAGCGTTCGCCGCTGGCCCGCGCCGGGAGGATCACCGCGCCGTTCGTGCTGCTCCAGGGGCTGGACGACCCGGTCTGCCCGCCGGCCCAGGCGGAGCGCTTCCTGGCCGCGCTGCGGGGACGGCCGGTGCCGCACGCGTACGTCGCCTTCGAGGGCGAGGGCCACGGATTCCGCCGGGCGGACACCATGATCCGTGCACTGGAAGCGGAACTCTCCCTGTACGCGCAGGTGTTCGGCATCGAACGGACGGACGTTCCGCGGCTGGTCCTGGAGCCGGGCACGGTGGCGGAGCCGGAACGGCCCTAACCCGTGGGGAGGTCGAGCCCGGCGTAGATCTCGTTGAGCACGGTGGGCAGCAGGGCCTGGGCGGTGGCCCGGCCGTCGGGGGCCACGGTGAGGTTCGTCCAGATCACGAGCGTGACGTCGTGGTCGGGGTCGTGGCCCATGAAGGAGTTGAAGCCCGGGAGTTCGCCGCCGTGGTAGTACATCGCGGCGTTCGGGCCGAAGCGCTGGTGGGCGATGCCGTAGCCGTACTCCCGGCCTTCGGGCGCGGCCGGGTCCTCGGCCTGCGGACCGTGGAGCCACTGCCGTTGGGACGCGGGGTCCAGGACCTTGCCCCTCACCAGGGACCGGATCCAGGTGGCCAGGTCGTCGGCGGTGGAGACGGCCCCACCGGCCGCGGTGGCGTAGGAGGGGTTCTGGCGGGTGTAGTCCACGGGCCGGAGCCTCCCGGTCTGCGCCGCCTCACGGATCGAGGCGGGGTACGGGTCGTCGGCCAGGGCGTAGGCCGAACCGCCGTACATGTAGCCGTGCGCCGAGGGCTCGGGCAGCGAGCGGTCGTCCGCGGCCGGCAGGAAGGTCCCCTTCAGTCCGAGCGGGGTGAACAGCCGGTCCCGGAACTGCCGGGCCAGGGGCCGGCCGCCGGCCTTCTCCGCCACCAGGCCCAGCAGGGCGTAGTTGGTGTTGGAGTACTCGTAGGAGGCGCCGGGCGCGAAGTTCGGCGGATGCCGGAAGGCGATGGCCAGGACCTGCTGCGGGGTCCAGGCCTTGCCCGGGTCCGCGTCCAGCGTCGCCGCGAGTTCGGGGGCGGCGGTGTAGTCGTGGAGCCCGCTGCGCATCTTCAGGAGCTCGGCGAGGGTGATCCGTTCGCCGTTCGGCACCCCCGGGACGTAGGCGGACACCGGGTCGGTCAGGCGGAGCCTGCCGTCCTGGGCGAGGAGCATGATCAGCGCCGCCGTCATGGTCTTGGTGTTGGATGCGATCCGGAAGTGGTCGCCCGTGTCCGGCGGCGCGGCCCTGCCCAGCTCCGAGGTGCCGACGATCGCCCGGTACGTGCCTTGCGGGGTGCGCAGCAGCACCACCGCGCCGGGAACCGTCAGCTTCTTCGCCGCCCGGTCGACGGTAGCCTGGAAGGCGGCCTGCTTGATCGGCTTCAGGGGCGACGGGATGCGGGTGGGGGCGGGGGCGGTCATCGTCGCCGCGGGGACGGGGGTGGGCGACGGACCGGCGCGCGCCACGGCGACGGCGGCCGAGCCGAGCGGAGAGCCGCCCCAGGCGATCAGCAGGGCGGCACAGGACGCCGGCACGAGCGCACGCCGACGCGATCGGGAGGTCCTCATCCACTCACCCCAACCCGATTTGGGCAGAATCACCCAATTTTAGCAGCGTGGTCGGAACCAGGCTCCAGGTCGTGTCCCGCGAAGTGGCGCCCCCGGACGCCGCGGGGCAGGCGGGACTACGGACGCGCCCTAGGGGGTGTCTTGTCGATCAGGCCGGATCAGGGAGCGGCGGTGGGCGCCGTGGATCGCAAGGCGGACGAGGGAGTCGACGCGGAGCGTCGGC
>NZ_JBIAXU010000019.1:0-169343 GCF_042896985.1 Streptomyces sp. NPDC001194
ACGCCCGGTTACATTCCGAACCCGGAAGCTAAGCCTTTCAGCGCCGATGGTACTGCAGGGGGGACCCTGTGGGAGAGTAGGACGCCGCCGAACAACCCGCCCTTTTAGCTCAGTCGGTAGAGCGTCTCCATGGTAAGGAGAAGGTCAACGGTTCGATTCCGTTAAAGGGCTCCAAAGAAAAGGCCCCCGCCTCATGGCGGGGGCCTTTTTGCGTTTCCGGGAGTCGACTCCGGCGCCGGACGGGCGGGCTGCAGCGCACCTCCCTAAACTGAGCGGGAAGGGGGGAACCCTGGGAGGCGTGATGACCGTTCCGTTCGACGCGGCACCGAAGCACCCGCAGAGCGACCCCGAGGACGTCCTCAAGCAGGTCGGAGGCACCTGGCACTGGGCACTCGGCTTCGCCCTCGCGACCCTGATCCCCGGCATTCTGGTACTCGTCTGGCCCGACGAGACGCTGCACATCCTGGCCGTCATCATCGGTCTGCAGCTGCTTGTGGTGGGTGTCTTCCGCTTCGTCTCCGCCTTCTCGCACAGCAACGACGGCGGCAGCAGACTGGCGGGCATCCTGGTCGCCATGCTGGCGCTCCTGGCCGGCGTCCTCGTGCTGCGGCATCCGATGCAGACCATCGGCGCACTGTCCCTGATCCTCGGGGTGTTCTGGCTGCTGACCGGAGTACTCACGGCCTACACCGCGATCGCGGACCGCGCACTTGTGCACCGGGGCCTGCTCTTCGGCCTGGGCGCCCTCGGCACCGTCGCCGGAATCGTCGTGCTGTGCTTCCCGGTGGACTCCGCGGTCGCGCTGACCCGGCTGCTGGGGCTCTGGCTCGTCCTGCTGGGCGTTTTCGAGGTCGTCATGGCCTTCGCACTGCGCTCCGCCACCCGCCGCATGAGCTCCGGCTAGTCGCCCGTGCGCTGCTGGGGGACGCGGAAGGCCAGGATGGCCATGTCGTCCGAGGCCGGTTCGGCCGCGAAGCGCTCCACCGCGCGCAGGACGCGGGCGGCTACCGCGCCGGCGGTGAGGCCCGTACAGGTGGTGAGCACCTCGGTGAGGCCGTCGTCGCCCAGCATGCGCGTGCCCTCGCGGCGTTCCGTCACGCCGTCCGTGACGCAGAGCAGCACATCGCCGGGGTCGAGCATGAGGGTCTGTTCGTAGAGGTCGAGGTCGTCGATCACGCCGAGCAGGGGCTGCGGGTCCGCGGCCGCGGTGACCTGACCGTCCGGTCGGAGGCGGAGCGGCAGCGGGTGGCCCGCGCAGACGACCTTCATCAGGGCGCCGCCGTCCGGCTGCGGGTGGAGCTCCCCGTAGAGGAGGGTCAGGAAGCGGCTGCGGGCGCCCTCGTCGAGGATGGCCGCGTTGAGCCGCTCCAGTACGGCCGGGCCGCCGAGACCTTCGCGGGCCAGCAGGCGCAGGGCGTGCCGGGCGAGGCCGGTGACGGCGGCGGCCTCGGGGCCCGTACCGCAGACGTCGCCGATGGCGAAGCCGTACGCGCCGTCGCGGATCGGGAAGACGTCGTAGAAGTCGCCGCCCACCTCGTTGCCCTCGCCGGCCGCGCGGTAGATGACCTCGACCTCCATGCCGGGGATCGCGGGGGAGCCGGGAGGGAGCAGGCTGCGCTGCAGGGAGCGGCTGATCGCCGTGCGCTCCGAGTAGAGGCGGGCGTTGTCGAGGGCGAGGGCGGCCCGGCGGGAGAGGTCCTCCGCGAGCTCGAGGATCTCCTGGCGGAAGTGCTCCTCGGAGGGCTTGCCGAGGGTGAGCATGCCGATCACGCGGTTGCGGGCCAGCAACGGGAGGACGACGGTCTCCCCGCCGACCGCCTGGGCCGTCTCAGGCCAGGGGCGGGCGCCGGCCTCGCGGACCGGTTCGGGCGGGCTGACACGGGACAGGAGGGCCTTCAGGCCGTCGATGCGCTCCTCGTCCTCGTGCAGGACGTACGAGAGGTACGGATCCGAGGACTGGTCGGCGATCGTGTACACGGCACACCAGGTGGCCAGGGTCGGGACGGTCATCTGGGCCATGAGGGCCAGGGTCTGGTCCCGGTCGAGGGTGCCGGCCAGCAGGTCGGAGGCCTCGACGAGGAAGGACAGGGAGCCGCGGCGCAGTCGTTCCAGCTCGCCGAGGCGGGCGGATTCGACGGCGAGGGCGATGCGGTCGGCGGCGAACTGGAGCCGCAGCGCCTCGGCGTTGGAGTAGCGGCCGGGGTTCTCGGCGGCGACGCCGAGCGAGCCGGTGAGCCGGCCTTCGACCTTGAGCGGGACGGTGATCACCGAGCGCATGCCGGTGGCCTCCAGGAGCGGTACGGCTCCGGGGACGGCGGCGAGGTCGTCGTGGACGGCGGGCATGCGGGCGGAGCCGTACCGGTTGGTGCCGGCCTCGACGGGGACTCGGGCGAAGCGCTGGCGGGTCGAGGGGAGCCCGGTCGTTGCGCGGACCTCGAGCTCCGTCTCGTCGTCGGTGGCCAGCAGCAGGAAGGCGGAGTCGGCGTCGAGCATGTCGCGGGCGCGTTCGACGGTGCGCTGGAGGAGCCCGTCGAGGTCGTCGGGGGCGGGGGAGCCGATGAAGACCTCGAAGGGGTCCGCGGGGCGGGGCTCGGTGAGCTGGAGGCTGTCGGCGGAGGCCACCCGGACGGGGGTCTGGAGCAGGGCCCGCTCGTCGTCGTGGACCAGGAGGCAGACGATGGAGGGCTCGCCATGGGCATCGCGTACCCGCAGGTGGGATGCGTACACGGGGATCACGCGGCCGTCGGCGCCGCGGATGCCGTAGCTGCCCTCCCAGCGGGAGAGGCGCAGGGCCTCGGCGATGCCGGTGCCGGTGCCGGGGGTCTGGGGCCAGGCCGCGAGCTCGGCGAGGGGGCGGCCGACGACCTTCTCGGCGGAATAGCCGAAGACGTGCTCGGCGTCCTCGTTCCAGGCGGAGATCGAGTCGGAGGCGTCGATCTGGAGGACGGCGACGCGCACCCGGCTGTCGGCGAGGGGCAGGAGGCGGTCCGGGACGACGGGTCCGGCGGATCGGGTACCGACCGGCCGGTCCGGGAGGTCGAGCCGGAACCACACGTGCTTGTGGGTGGCCGTGTACTCGACTCCCCAGCGCGTGGCGAGGGCGGCGCAGAGCATCAGTCCGCGGCCGCTCTCCCGGTCGGGGTCGGCGTACGGGCGCTCGCCCGGGTGCTGGAGGGGGAGCTCGCGTTCCGGATAGCGGTCGGCGATCTCGACCCGTACCCCGTCCCCGGAGCGCAGGCAGAGCACCTCGGCCTTGGTGCCGGCGTGGACCACGGCGTTGGTGACGAGCTCGCTGGTGAGCACCACGGCGTCGTCGACGATGTCCGCGAAGCCCCATCCCTGCAGGGTGTCGCGGACGAACGCCCGGGCCGCGGCGACCGAGCGCCCGAGGGGGTCGAAGCTGGCAGCCGCCCGAGCCGTGATCACGAATCTCCTTCGACGCGGTTGGACATCGGGTGCCAGGTTACTTACCTTCGCGGTCGGCATGGTGCCGTCGTCAGGGATTCCACCCGCAGGGTGCGGCCGGTGTGCGATGGTGCCGAAGTGTTATGGCCGGGTTCGGTCAGGGTGAAACACTGGGCAGGATCGGATAGCCGGGCGTGCGCTCGCCGGGTGTCGGTGGAACAGCGGTCGACCCTTTCGGGAGGGACACGGTGGAGTCTGGCGCAGCGGTGCGACGTACGGGAACGCGCCCGAAGGGCGGGAGGTCCCGCCGCAACGGCACGACGGAAGTCGATACCGCGGCCCTGAACCGGCTGCTCACGGCCCTGGTGTCGATGCGGGACGGGAACTTCCGCAAGCGGCTGACGGTGTCCGGCGACGGTGTGATGGCGGAGATCGCCGCCGTCTACAACGAGGTCGCCGACCGGAACCTCCATCTGACGGGAGAGCTCTCCCGGGTGCGGCGGATGGTGGGCCGCGAGGGAAAGCTGAGCGAAAGGCTGGAAACAGGCGCCTGCGAGGGCTCCTGGGCGGCCGCGATCGATGCCTCGAACCAGCTGGTGGACGATCTCGCCCGGCCGGTGTCCGAGGTGGGCCGGGTGCTGTCGGCGGTCGCCGAGGGTGATCTGGACCAGCGGATGGACCTGCGGACGCAGGCCGCGGAGGGGGCCGGGCATCCGCTGCGCGGTGAGTTCCTGAAGGTCGGGCGTACGGTCAACAACCTGGTCGACCAGTTGTCCGCGTTCACCGACGAGGTGACGCGGGTCGCGCTGGAGGTGGGCACCGAGGGCAAGCTCGGCGGTCAGGCCCAGGTGCGCGGGATGTCGGGTTCCTGGAAGGATCTGACCGACTCCGTCAACACGATGGCGTACCGGCTCACCGCTCAGGTGCGTGACATCGCTCTCGTCACGACGGCGGTCGCGAAGGGCGATCTGTCGCGCAAGGTCACGGTGCACGTGGCCGGCGAGATGCTGCAGCTGAAGAACACCGTGAACACCATGGTGGACCAGCTGTCCTCGTTCTCCTCCGAGGTGACGCGGGTCGCCCGTGAGGTGGGTACGGAGGGTGAGCTCGGCGGCCAGGCGAAGGTGCCCGGGGTCGCGGGTGTGTGGAAGGACCTGACCGACTCCGTCAACACCATGGCGGGCAACCTGACGGCTCAGGTGCGCGGGATCGCGCAGGTCACGACGGCTGTGGCCAATGGCGACCTGTCGCAGAAGGTACGGGTCAGCGCGCGCGGCGAGGTGGCGCAGCTGGCCGAAACGATCAACCAGATGACGGAGACGCTGCGCACCTTCGCGGACGAGGTCACCCGCGTGGCCAGCGAGGTCGGGGCGAAGGGCCTGCTGGGCGGTCAGGCGCAGGTGCCGGGTGCGGCGGGTACGTGGAAGGACCTCACCGATTCGGTGAACACGGTCTTCCGCAACCTGACCACGCAGGTGCGGGACATCGCGCAGGTGACGACGGCGGTGGCCAACGGCGATCTGTCGCAGAAGGTCACCGTGGACGTGGCCGGCGAGATGCTGGAGCTGAAGAACACCGTCAACACGATGGTGGACCAGCTCCAGTCCTTCGGTGCCGAAGTGACGCGAGTGGCCCGTGAGGTCGGCGTCGAGGGTGAGCTGGGCGGTCAGGCGCAGGTGCCGGGCGCGGCGGGTACGTGGAAGGACCTCACCGATTCGGTGAACACCGCCTTCCGCAATCTGACCGGCCAGGTGCGCAACATCGCGCAGGTGACGACGGCGGTGGCCAACGGCGATCTGTCGCAGAAGGTCACCGTGGACGTCTCGGGCGAGATGCTCCAGCTGAAGAACACCGTGAACACGATGGTGGACCAGCTGTCCTCCTTCGCCGATCAGGTCACGCGGATGGCCCGTGACGTGGGCACGGAGGGCCGCCTCGGCGGCCAGGCACGGGTGGAGGGGGTCTCGGGCACCTGGAAGGAGCTCACCGACTCCGTCAACTTCATGGCGGGCAATCTGACCTCCCAGGTGCGGCAGATCGCGCAGGTGACCACGGCGGTGGCCCGCGGCGACCTCTCGCAGAAGATCGACGTGGACGCGCGCGGCGAGATCCTGGAGCTGAAGAACACCATCAACACGATGGTCGACCAGCTCTCGGCGTTCGCCGAGCAGGTGACGCGGGTGGCCCGGGACGTGGGTACGGAGGGCCGGCTCGGCGGGCAGGCGCAGGTGCCCGGGGTGGCCGGCGTGTGGCGCGACCTCACGGACTCGGTGAACGGCATGGCCGGGAACCTGACCTCGCAGGTGCGCAACATCGCGCAGGTCGCGACGGCGGTGGCCCGCGGCGACCTCTCGCAGAAGATCGACGTGGACGCGCGCGGCGAGATCCTGGAGCTGAAGAACACCCTCAACACGATGGTGGACCAGCTCTCGAACTTCGCGGAGCAGGTGACCCGCGTCGCCCGCGAGGTGGGCACCGAGGGGATCCTGGGCGGTCAGGCGGAGGTGAAGGGGGTCTCCGGTACCTGGAAGGACCTCACGCAGTCCGTCAACTTCATGGCGAACAACCTGACCTCGCAGGTGCGCAACATCGCCGAGGTGACGACGGCGGTCGCGATGGGCGACCTCTCCAAGAAGATCACCGTGGACGCGAAGGGCGAGATCCTCGAACTCGTCACCACCGTGAACACGATGGTGGACCAGCTGTCCTCGTTCGCGGAGCAGGTGACGCGGGTCGCCCGTGAGGTGGGTTCCGAGGGCATCCTCGGCGGGCAGGCGCGGGTGCGCGGGGTGACCGGCATCTGGAAGGACCTGACCGACAACGTCAACCTGATGGCCAACAACCTGACCTCGCAGGTGCGCAACATCTCGCAGGTCTCGGCGGCGGTCGCCAACGGCGACCTGACCAAGGCGGTCACGGTCGAGGCGCGCGGCGAGGTCGCGCAGCTCGCCGACACCGTCAACACGATGGTGAAGACCCTGTCCTCCTTCGCTGACGAGGTCACGCGCGTGGCCCGCGAGGTGGGTACGGAGGGCCGGCTCGGCGGCCAGGCGCACGTGCCGGGTGTGTCGGGTACGTGGAAGGACCTGACCGATTCGGTGAATTTCATGGCCTCCAACCTCACCGGCCAGGTGCGGCAGATCGCCATGGTCACGACCGCCATCGCCAAGGGCGACATGACCAAGAAGATCGACATCGACGCCCGGGGCGAGATCCTGGAGCTGAAGACGACGATCAACACGATGGTCGACCAGCTGTCCTCGTTCGCCGACCAGGTCACGCGGGTGGCGCGCGAGGTGGGTACCGAGGGCATCCTGGGCGGCCAGGCGCGGGTGCGCGACGTGGACGGCACCTGGCGCGACCTCACGGAGTCCGTGAACGAGATGGCCGGGAACCTGACCCGGCAGGTGCGCGCGATCGCGGCCGTGGCCACGGCGGTGACGCGCGGCGACCTCAACCTGAAGATCGACGTGGACGCGGCGGGCGAGATCCAGGTCCTCCAGGACAACATCAACACGATGATCGCGAACCTGCGCGACACCACCTTGGCCAACAAGGAGCAGGACTGGCTGAAGGGCAACCTCGCCCGGATCTCGGCCCTGATGCAGGGCCGCCGCGAGCTGGACGACGTGGCCTCGCTGATCATGAGCGAGCTGACCCCGGTGGTCTCGGCGCAGCACGGGGCGTTCTTCCTGGCGCTGCCCTCGGGGGCCACCACCGAGATCGGGACCGACGGCGGTCCCGACGGTTCGTACGAGCTGCGGATGCGCGGGAGTTACGCGTACGCGGGCGGGGCGGTGCCCACCTCCTTCCGGCCGGGGGAGGGGCTGATCGGGACCGTCGCCGAGGAGAAGCGGACGATCCTGGTCGAGAACACCCCGCCCGGCTACCTGAAGATCTCCTCCGGTCTCGGGGAGGCTCCGCCGGCGCACGTGATCGTGCTGCCGGTGCTGTTCGAGGGGAAGGTGCTCGGCGTCATCGAGCTGGCGTCCTTCCAGCCCTTCACGCAGATCCAGAAGGACTTCCTGAGCCAGATCGCCGAGATGATCGGTACGAGCGTCAACACGATCAGCGTCAACTCCAAGACGGAGATGCTGCTCAAGCAGTCGCAGGAGATGACCGAGCAGCTGCGAGAGCGCTCCGACGAGCTGGAGAACCGGCAGAAGGCGCTGCAGGCCGCCAATGCCGAGCTGGAGGAGAAGGCGGAGCTGCTGGCCCAGCAGAACCGGGACATCGAGGTGAAGAACACCGAGATCGAGGAGGCCCGGCAGGTCCTGGAGGAGCGTGCCGAGCAGCTCGCGGTGTCGATGCGCTACAAGTCCGAGTTCCTGGCGAACATGTCGCACGAGCTGCGGACGCCGCTCAACTCGCTGCTGATCCTGGCCAAGCTGCTCGCGGACAACGCGGACGAGAACCTGTCGCCGAAGCAGGTGGAGTTCGCGGAGACGATCCACGGGGCGGGCTCGGACCTGCTCCAGCTGATCAACGACATCCTGGACCTGTCGAAGGTCGAGGCCGGGAAGATGGACGTCTCGCCGACGCGGATCGCGCTCGTGCAGCTCGTGGACTACGTGGAGGCGACCTTCCGGCCGCTGACCGCGGAGAAGGGCCTGGACTTCTCGGTACGGGTCTCCCCGGAGCTGCCCGCGACCCTGCACACGGACGAGCAGCGGCTGCTCCAGGTGTTGCGCAACCTGCTGTCGAACGCGGTGAAGTTCACCGACACCGGGGCGGTGGAGCTGGTGATCCGGCCCGCCGGCGCGGACGTGCCGATGGCGATCCGCGAGCAGCTGCTGGAGGCCGGTTCGCTGCGGGAGGCGGACGCGGACCTGATCGCCTTCTCGGTGACGGACACCGGGATCGGGATCGCGGCGAGCAAGATGCTGGTGATCTTCGAGGCGTTCAAGCAGGCCGACGGGACGACCAGCAGGAAGTACGGCGGCACGGGGCTCGGGCTGTCCATCAGCCGGGAGATCGCCCGGCTGCTGGGCGGGGAGATCCACGCGGCGAGCGAGCCCGGCCGAGGCTCCACGTTCACGCTGTACCTGCCGCTGCACCCGAGCGAGCTGCCGCCGCAGGGGTACGCGCCGCCCACGCCCGGCGGCGGGCGCGGCGAGGTGTACCGCAGGCAGGTCGACGGGGCGCGGCCCGCGCTGCCGGCGGCCCCGGCGGCGCCGGTCTCCGCGGCGCAGCCGCAGCACGCGCAGCACGTCCGGCCGGCGCTGCCGGCCGCCGAGCCGGCCGGGCAGGGGCAGGGCGGAGCCGCGCTGTTCCGGCGGCGGCGCAAGGCGCTGAGCGACCTGGAGCCGCGGACGGCGGTGCCGGGGCAGCCGAACGCGCAGGGGCCCGGGGAGGGTTGGGTCAATCCGGAGGAGGATCTTCCGGTGCTGCCCAGGTCGTACGACTTCCACGGCGAGAAGGTGCTCATCGTCGACGACGACGTGCGCAACGTGTTCGCGCTGACCAGCGTGCTGGAGCAGCACGGACTCGCGGTGCTGTACGCGGAGAACGGCCGGGAGGGCATCGAAGTCCTGGAGCAGCACGACGATGTGACGGTCGTACTGATGGACATCATGATGCCGGAGATGGACGGGTACGCGACGACCTCGGCGATCCGGCGGATGCCGCAGTTCGCGGGGCTGCCGATCATCGCGCTGACGGCGAAGGCGATGAAGGGGGACCGGGAGAAGGCGATCGACTCCGGTGCTTCCGACTATGTCACCAAGCCGGTCGACCCGGACTATCTGCTGTCGGTCATGGAACAGTGGATGCGCGGCAAGTGATCAACGGGCGAGCACTCTGATACCAATTGCTGACTGACTGTGGCGAAAGCGGTGTGAAAGGGCGGGAGGCGGGGAACCTTCTGCTCTCCCACACCGTTTCTGCTTCGTGCACAGTGACATCCTGGTGACAGGGTGTGGCGATCTCGGGACTGGGGCTACGATGACCGGCACAAGGACGGACGGCGCAAGGATGCCGTCCTCTTCTGGGGCGGGGCCCGGCGTACAGGCCGGTGCCAGGAGCCGGGGAGGCCCCATGCCGGGGCGAGGAGGACAGGGCATGGTGCAGAAGGCCAAGATCCTCCTGGTCGACGACCGGCCGGAGAATCTGCTGGCGCTGGAGGCCATCCTCTCCGCGCTCGATCAGACACTGGTCCGGGCGTCGTCGGGGGAGGAAGCGCTCAAGGCGCTGCTGACGGACGATTTCGCGGTCATCCTGCTGGATGTGCAGATGCCCGGGATGGACGGATTCGAGACCGCCGCGCACATCAAGCGGCGCGAGCGGACCCGGGACATCCCGATCATCTTCCTCACCGCGATCAACCACGGTCCGCACCACACGTTCCGCGGCTACGCCGCCGGCGCGGTGGACTACATCTCCAAGCCCTTCGACCCGTGGGTGCTGCGGGCCAAGGTCTCGGTGTTCGTGGAGCTGTACACGAAGAACTGCCAGCTGCGGGAGCAGGCGGCGCTGCTGCGCCTCCAGCTGGAGGGCGGCGGTTCCAACGGCGACGGCAGCAAGGAGACGGCCGGCCTGCTGGCCGAGCTCTCCGCGCGGCTCGCTGCGGTCGAGGAGCAGGCCGAGGCGCTGACCAAGCAGCTCGGCGAGGAATCGGCCGACGCGGCGGTCGTGGCGACCGCGGCCCATCTGGAGCGCAAGCTCACCGGACTGAGGCGGGCGCTCGACGCGCTGGAGCCCGGGACCGGCGGGGGAACGCCGGTGCTGCCCGCGCAGGGCTGAGCGCGTCCGGAGGCCGGACGCCGGGCCGTTGGCGCGGGTGACATGTCTGGCGGTGCGTCAAAGCACTGACGCGACGCGCGACACGAACGGGTGAAGGGGTGGGCACGCGTGTCCACCGGCGCGCGCACCGGTAACCTCGGCCCCATGGCCTCACGTACGTCCGGCAAGGGTTCCCAGAGCGCAGCGGGCACCGCGAAGGGCCGCACCGGCCGGACGACGGCGCCGGCGAAGAAGGCGGCCGCCGCGCGCGGTTCCGCCGCGAAGAAGACCGCGGCGCCCCGGCGCGCCCCCGCCAGGAAGGCGCCGCCCAAGCCCGCGCCGTCCCCCACCGGGGGCGTGGTGCGGCTGGTGCGCGCCGTGTGGCTGGGCTGCGCGCACGCGGTCGGCGCGGTCTTCCGCGGAGTCGGCCAGGGGGCCAAGAACCTCGACCCGGCCCACCGCAAGGACGGCGTCGCGCTGCTGCTGCTCGCCCTGGCGCTGATCGTCGCCGCCGGTACCTGGTCGAACCTGAGCGGTCCCGTCGGGGATCTGGTCACGATGCTGGTCACCGGCGCCTTCGGACGACTGGATCTGCTCGTGCCGATCCTGCTCGGCGTCATGGCGGTACGTTTCATCCGCCACCCCGAGCAGCCCGACGCCAACGGCCGGATCGGCGTCGGCCTCTCCGCGCTCGCCATCGGCGTCCTCGGCCTCGTGCACATCGCCTGCGGGGCGCCCGGCCGCGACGAGGGCACCACCGCCATGCAGAACGCGGGCGGACTGATCGGCTGGGGCGCCTCGAAGCCGCTGATCTTCACCATGGGCGCGCCGCTGGCCGTGCCGATGCTGGTGCTGCTCACGATCTTCGGGCTGCTCGTGGTGACCGCCACCCCGGTGAACGCGATCCCGCAGCGGCTGCGGCGGCTGGGGATCCGGCTGGGGATCATCGCCCCGAACGAGTACGACGAGGGGTACGGGGAGGGCGGCGCCCCCGCCGACCGGCACGACGCCGAGCAGTGGCGGGCCCGGTCGGGGGCCGCCGGTCCGGGGGCGTCCACGGACGCGGCCGGTCCCGCCGGTTCCGCCGACGCGGCCGAGGAGCAGGCGCTCGCCCGGCGGCGGCGCCCGCGCCGGGCCCCGGCCCGGCCGGCCGCCGAGCGCGGGATGGACGCCGTCGACGTGGCCGCGGCGGCGGCCGCCGCGCTGGACGGGGTGGTCTACGGCGGAATGCCGCCCTCCCCGCTGGTGGCCGACCTCACGCACGGCATCTCGGCGGAGCGCGAGGGGGCCGAGATCACCACCCCGGTGCCGCCCGCGCGGGTGGAGCGGCCCAAGGCCGCGGAGCCGGAGCCCGAGCCCGTCGCGGAGGCGGCCGAGGCACCGCACGCCACCACCGCCGCGGCCTCCGGGACCCTGTCCGTCCCGGACCTCACCAAAGCCCCTCCGCCGTCCCAGCCGCTGCCGCCCCGCGCCGAGCAGCTCCAGCTGCGCGGGGACATCACGTACGCCCTGCCCTCGCTCGATCTGCTGGAGAAGGGCGGGCCGGGCAAGACCCGCAGCGCCGCCAACGACGCGGTCGTGGCCTCGCTGACCAACGTGTTCTCCGAGTTCAAGGTCGACGCGCAGGTCACCGGTTTCACCCGGGGCCCGACGGTCACCCGGTACGAGGTCACGCTCGGCGCGGCGGTCAAGGTCGAGCGGATCACGGCGCTGGCGAAGAACATCGCGTACGCCGTGGCCTCGCCGGACGTCCGGATCATCAGCCCGATCCCGGGCAAGTCGGCCGTCGGCATCGAGATCCCGAACACCGACCGAGAGATGGTCAACCTGGGTGACGTGCTCCGGCTGGCGGACGCGGCCGAGGACGACCACCCGATGCTGGTGGCGCTCGGCAAGGACGTCGAGGGCGGCTACGTCATGGCCAACCTCGCGAAGATGCCGCACGTGCTCGTCGCCGGCGCCACCGGCTCCGGAAAGTCCTCCTGCATCAACTGCCTCATCACCTCGGTGATGGTGCGGGCCACCCCGGAGGACGTCCGGATGGTGCTCGTGGACCCCAAGCGCGTCGAGCTGACGGCGTACGAGGGCATCCCGCACCTGATCACGCCGATCATCACCAATCCCAAGCGGGCCGCCGAGGCGCTCCAGTGGGTCGTGCGCGAGATGGACCTGCGCTACGACGACCTGGCCGCCTTCGGCTACCGGCACATCGACGACTTCAACCAGGCCATCCGGGACGGCAAGATCAAACTGCCGCCGGGCAGCGAGCGGGAGCTCAGCCCGTACCCGTACCTGCTGGTGATCGTCGACGAGCTCGCGGACCTGATGATGGTGGCCCCGCGCGACGTCGAGGACTCGATCGTCCGCATCACCCAGCTGGCCCGTGCGGCCGGCATCCACCTGGTGCTCGCCACCCAGCGGCCCTCGGTGGACGTGGTCACCGGCCTGATCAAGGCGAACGTGCCCTCACGGCTCGCCTTCGCCACCTCCTCGCTCGCCGACAGCCGGGTCATCCTGGACCAGCCGGGCGCCGAGAAGCTGATCGGCAAGGGTGACGGGCTGTTCCTGCCGATGGGGGCGAACAAGCCGGTCCGCCTCCAGGGCGCCTTCGTCACCGAGGACGAGATCGCCGGGATCGTGCAGCACTGCAAGGACCAGATGGCGCCCGTCTTCCGGGACGACGTCACGGTCGGGCAGAAGCAGAAGAAGGAGATCGACGAGGAGATCGGCGACGACCTGGACCTGCTGTGCCAGGCGGCCGAGCTGGTGGTCTCCACCCAGTTCGGGTCCACCTCGATGCTCCAGCGCAAGCTCCGGGTGGGCTTCGCGAAGGCCGGCCGGCTCATGGACCTGATGGAGTCGCGGGCAATCGTCGGCCCGAGCGAGGGTTCGAAAGCGCGCGACGTCCTGGTCAAAGCGGACGAGCTGGACGGGGTCCTGGCCGTCATCCGGGGAGAGACCCAACCGTGATTCGCGGGCGGGCAACCGTTTCCCTTGGGGCCGCGTCAAGTTGAGGGAGGTGGCACCGCCGTGTCCGGTGCGGGGCCGCCGCAGCACCCCGACTTCCCACACTGTTCGGTTTGCCATTCGGATGGCGTAGGAAGTCCACCCTCCGGTTGCTCCACCCTTTCGTCACCCCCCTAGACTGGACATCCAGCAGGTGGCTACACGCTCGAAAGGCGCCCTCGTGTCCATCGGCAACTCCAACTCCCCCGAAGATGAGCGTCCTTCGACCGACGACCGGTCCGAGGACCGCATCATCGAACGCAAGGCCGAAGGGCCGTCCATCGGGACGGTCCTGAAGAAGGCCCGGATCGCCGCCGGGCTCACTGTCGACGAGGTCAGTTCCACCACCCGCGTGCGCATCCCGATCGTGCACGCGATCGAAGCTGACGATTTCACGCGGTGCGGCGGCGACGTCTACGCCCGCGGCCACATCCGTACGCTCGCCCGCGCCGTCCGCACCGATCCGGAACCCCTGGTCGACGCGTACGACGCGGCCCACGGCGGCCGGCCGGCACCCACGCCCGCCGCGCCGTTGTTCGACGCCGAACGCATCCGTCCCGAGCGGCAGCGGCCCAACTGGACCGCGGCCATGGTCGCCGCCATCGTCGCCGTGATCGGCTTCGTGGGCTTCACCGCCTTCAGCGGCGGCGACGCCAAGGACAAGCGGCCGGTGGCGGACGCCTCCGCCGCCCCGCAGGCGGCGCCCAAGCAGTCGGCCGGCAAGCCGGCCGCCCAGCCGCAGCAGCCGAAGGCCCCCAAGCCGGAGCCCTCGGACAGTGCGATCGCCGCCGCGCCCAAGGACCTCGTCACGGTCGTCCTGACGGCCAACGACGGCGAGAGCTGGATCTCCGCCAAGGACCACAGCGGCCGCCTGCTGTTCGACGGGACGCTGGCCCCGGGCGAGTCCAAGACCTTCACGGACAAGGAGTCCATCGACCTCGTCCTCGGCGATGCCGGGGTCGTGAAGCTCTTCGTGAACGGCAAGGAGATCAAGGACGACTTCCAGCCGGGTCAGGTGGAACGCCTCACATACACCAAGGACGACCCCCGCCAGGGGGCGGCCCAGGCGGGCTGATACAGCGCTGAATCCGTGATTCCGGGTCCCCGGGGTGCTGCGCCGCACCCCGGGGATCTTGGTTTACCGGGACTTGGGGCGGGGGCCGCCGTTTGGACAAAGTAGTCTTGAGTCCATGCCCGAACGCCGTACCGTCGCCCTTGTCACTCTTGGCTGCGCCCGTAACGAGGTGGACTCGGAGGAGCTCGCAGGCCGCTTGGCGGCGGATGGCTGGGAGCTCGTCGAGGACGCCGCCGATGCGGACGTAGCCGTCGTCAACACCTGCGGCTTCGTCGAAGCCGCCAAAAAGGACTCCGTAGACGCCCTGCTGGAAGCCAACGATCTCAAGGATCACGGCAAGACCCAGGCCGTCGTCGCCGTCGGCTGCATGGCCGAGCGCTACGGCAAGGAGCTCGCCGAGGCGCTTCCCGAGGCCGACGGCGTGCTCGGCTTCGACGACTACGCCGACATCTCCGACCGCCTCCAGACCATCCTCAACGGCGGCATCCACGCCTCCCACACCCCGCGTGACCGGCGCAAGCTGCTGCCGATCAGCCCCGCGGCCCGCCAGGAGAGCGCGGTGGCACTGCCCGGCCACGCCCAGTCGGCGCCCGCCGAGGAGCCTGCCGAGGCCCCCGCCGACCTCCCGGACGGAGTCGCCCCGGCCTCCGGGCCGCGCGCGCCCCTGCGCCGCCGTCTGGACAAGAGCCCGGTCGCCTCGGTCAAGCTGGCCTCCGGCTGCGACCGGCGCTGCTCGTTCTGCGCCATCCCGTCCTTCCGCGGCTCCTTCATCTCGCGCCGCCCCAGTGATGTGCTGGGCGAGACGCGCTGGCTCGCCGAGCAGGGCGTCAAGGAGATCATGCTGGTCTCCGAGAACAACACCTCGTACGGCAAGGACCTCGGCGACATCCGCCTGCTGGAGACCCTGCTGCCCGAGCTGGCCGCGGTGGACGGCATCGAGCGCGTCCGCGTCAGCTACCTCCAGCCGGCCGAGATGCGGCCCGGCCTGATCGACGTGCTGACCTCGACCCCCAAGGTCGTGCCGTACTTCGACCTGTCCTTCCAGCACTCGGCCCCCGACGTGCTGCGCGCCATGCGCCGCTTCGGCGACACGGACCGGTTCCTGGAGCTGCTGGACACCATCCGCAGCAAGGCCCCGCTGGCCGGCGTCCGGTCCAACTTCATCGTCGGCTTCCCCGGCGAGAGCGAGTCGGACTTCAAGGAGCTGGAGCGCTTCCTCACCCACGCGCGGCTCGACGCGATCGGCGTCTTCGGCTACTCCGACGAGGACGGCACCGAGGCCGTCACGTACGACAACAAGCTGGACGAGGAGACGATCGCCGAGCGGCTCGCGCACATGCAGCGGCTCGCCGAGGAGCTCACCTCGCAGCGCGCCGAGGAGCGGATCGGGGAGACCCTGGAGGTACTCGTCGAGTCCGTGGAAGCGGTGGACGAGGACGGTGACGGTGCCTACGGGCGGGCCGCGCACCAGGCTCCCGAGACGGACGGCCAGGTCGTCTTCACGGACAGCACGGGCCTGGTGCCCGGCCGTATCGTGACGGCGAAGGTGGTCGGCACGCTGGGCGTGGACCTGGTGGCCGAGCCCCTGCACCTCGACGAGGAGGCGGCCGGATGACCGGAGTCCCGGCATCTGCGGCGGGCGGGACCGGCCGCCGGCCCGCGCCCGGCGCGAAGCTGGGGGCCGCGGCGGTCAATCAGGCCAGCCTGTGGAACATCGCGAACATCCTGACGATGATCCGGCTCGTCCTGGTGCCGGGATTCGTCCTGCTCCTCCTCGCCGACGGCGGGTACGACCCGGTGTGGCGCGCATGGGCCTGGGCCGCGTTCGCCGTCGCCATGATCACGGACATCTTCGACGGGCACCTGGCCCGTACGTACAACCTGGTCACGGACTTCGGGAAGATCGCCGACCCCATCGCCGACAAGGCGATCATGGGGTCGGCGTTGATCTGTCTCTCCTGGCTCGGAGACCTGCCCTGGTGGGTCACCGGGGTGATCCTCGGGCGGGAACTCGGGATCACGCTCATGCGTTTCTGGGTCATCCGGTACGGGGTGATTCCCGCCAGCCGGGGCGGCAAGCTCAAGACCCTCGTCCAGGGGACGGCGGTGGGCATGTACGTCCTCGCGCTGACCGGGCCGCTGGCGACCCTGCGCTACTGGGTGATGGCGGCCGCCGTCGTGCTGACCGTGGTCACCGGTTTGGATTACATCCGTCAGGCCGTGGTGCTGCGTCGCCAGGGTCTGGAAGCGGAGCGGGCCGCAAGGTGACATACGCGGTGGGGGATTCTCCGGCGGTCGGTGGGGCGTCTTCGGGCGCCGCGGAACCGGCGGCGGAGACCGGGACCACCGCAGCGATCGCCGCGGAGGTGTTGCGCCTCCTCGCGGAGAGTGACCAGACCCTCGCCGTCGCGGAGTCGCTGACCGGCGGCATGGTGGCCGCGGAGCTCACGGGCATCGCCGGAGCCTCCCGCTCGTTCCGCGGTTCGGTCACGGCGTACGCCACCGAGCTGAAGCACCGCGTCCTGGGGGTGGACGCGGGGCTGCTGGCCGCCGAAGGTGCGGTGAACGCGCAGGTCGCGACCGAGATGGCGGTCGGCGTGCGGCGCGTGCTGGGTGCATCGTGGGGGATCGCGACCACCGGGGTGGCCGGTCCGGACCCGCAGGACGGGCAGCCGGTGGGCACCGTCTTCATCGCCGTGGCGGGTCCGCAGGGCAGGAAAACCGTCCCGCTGAGGTTGAACGGCTCCCGTGCGGAAATTCGTAGGGAGAGTGCACGGACAGTGCTCGAACTGCTCTCGAGCGAACTCCGCGAGAATGCGCGGGGGCAGGATACGGAACAGAACGGGGGGATTTGATGTTTGCAGCCCTGAGTGAACACGACATAGCTCCCCGCACGGCCGCGGCGCGAGGCGGTACGGTGGGGCGTGAAGGATGCGGCTACACGGTCAGAGGAGGGAGCCACCGATGATTCTGCTCCGTCGCCTGCTGGGTGACGTGCTGCGTCGGCAGCGCCAGCGCCAGGGCCGTACTCTGCGCGAAGTCTCCTCGTCCGCCCGAGTTTCTCTCGGCTATCTTTCCGAGGTGGAGCGGGGGCAGAAGGAGGCATCCTCCGAGCTGCTCTCCGCGATCTGCGACGCGTTGGACGTACGGATGTCCGAGCTGATGCGCGAGGTCAGCGACGAGCTGTCGCTGGCTGAGCTGGCGCAGTCGGCAAGCGAACCGGTCACCGTGCCGGTCCGCCCGATGCTCAATTCGGTCTCCGTGGCTTCGGTCACGGGCGGCCCGGAGCGGGTGACCATCAAGGCGCCTGCGGAAGCGGTGAATGTCGTAGCCGCGTGAGATCGATGCGCGAGCTGTGAAGAAATGAGCGTGGCCGGAGCCCCGGCCGGTGCGTCACGCACCGGCCGGGGCTCCGGGCCGTTCTGGGTGCGCGGCCCGGAGGTGTGCGGGAGGATGGGAAATCCGGACGAGTCCGGATCGCGGCCCTGATCCCGGGAGGCAGCCGTGCGGCGGTTACTGCGGACACCTCCGGTACTGGGCATATCCCCGATGGCGGCCCTCGCTCTGGCGGCGGGTGCCCTGTGGTGGTGGGCGGTGCTGCGGCTGGCGCTGGCGCCGGGCGAGTCGGGTCCGGTGGAGGGCGCGGTGGCCGTGGGGGGCTGGGGACTGGGCCTGCTGCCGGTGCACTGCACGCCCGGGCCCGTACGCAGGGCCCGGCGGGCGCTGGCTCAGTCGCCCGCCACGGCGGTGGCCGGGCCGGACGGCGCGGTGCCGGGTGGTGAGGGACTCACCAGGGCATCGACACTCCGCCGTTCGGGCGGAGGATCTGGCCCGTCATGAAGGACGAGGCGTCCGAGGCCAGGTAGAGCACGGCCTGGGCGATGTCCTCGGGCTCTCCGACGCGGCGCAGGGGGGACATCCGGACCATCGCGGCCTCGGTCTGCTCCCGGACCTCGGGGCCGTGCCTTCCGGTCATGGGAGTGCGGATCCACCCCGGGGCTACGGCGTTGACCCGGATCCCGTGGGGCCCGGCCTCCGTGGCGAGGGTCTTGGTGAGCTGGACGACGGCGGCCTTGGCGGCGCTGTAGCAGAGCAGGCCGGGCTGGGCGGCGTCCACGGCTCCGGAGGCCATCGTGATGATCGATCCCGGGCGGCCGGCCGCGATCATGGCCCGCGCGGCCTCCTGGCAGGTGCGCAGGATCCCCTTGAAGTTGATGTCCAGGACCCGGTCGAGGTCCTCGTCGGAGGTCTCCAGGACGCTGCTGGTGTGCATGATCCCGGCGATGGCGGCGGTGATGTCGAGCGGGCCGGCGGCGGCCACGGCGGCGCGCAGGGCGGCCCGGTCGGTGACGTCGAGGGGGTGGACGGTGGCGGACCCGCCGGCCTTGGCGACGAGGTCGGCGGTCTCGGCGAGGCCCGGCTCGTCGCGGTCCGCGCAGTGCACGGCGGCGCCCGCCTCGGCGAGGAGAACGGCGGTGGCGCGGCCTATGCCGCTCGCGGCGCCGGTGATCAGGGCGGTCCGGCCGGTGAGGTCGTACGGGGCTCTGGGTGTGGGCATGCCGGGACGGTACGACCGGATCTGACGGACCGTCAACCAGGCGGGCGTGTGGGAGGGGTCGGGCCGGACTGGCAGCGGGGGCACCAGTACGTCGGGCGGTCGTCCTGCGGGGCCTCGCGGACGGGGGTGCCGCAGCGCAGGCAGGGCCGGCGGGCGCGGCCGTACACGAAGAGCTCCTGGCCGCGGCGGCGGCTGCCGGTGGTGTTGCGGACCGCGCTGTCGCCGGTGTTGGCGCGCAGCAGGCGGTGGGCGGCGCCGGCGAGGCGGACGGCGGTGGTCCCGGGGTCGGGGAGGTCGCCGACCGGGGTCCAGGGGGTGACCTGGGCGAGGAAGCAGAGCTCGGACTTGTAGATGTTGCCGATGCCGGCCAGGTTGCGCTGGTCGAGCAGGGCCTCGCCGAGCGGGCGCCCGGGGGCGGCGAGGAGGTTGGCGGCGGCCTTCCCCGCGTCCCAGTCGGGGCCGAGGAGGTCGGGGCCCAGATGGCCGACGGCCCGGTCCTCCTCGCGGGTGCGGAGCAGTTCGACGACCGGGAGGCGGTAGCCGACGGCCGTGTGCCCGGCGGTGCCCAGAACGGCGCGGATCTCGTACGCGGGGCCGCCGTGCCACGCCTCGCGCGCGGCGAAGACCCGCCAGGAGCCGTCCATGCCCAGGTGGGTGTGGAGGGTCAGGCCGCCCTCGAAGCGGGCGAGGAGGTGTTTGCCGCGCGGGGTGACGCCGAGGGTGGTGCGGCCGGTGAGGTCGGCGGTGGCGAAGCGGGGCACGCGCAGGTCGCTGCGGGTCAGCTCGTGGCCGGTGAGGGCGGCGTCCAGCCGGGCCGCGGCGCGCCAGACGCTGTCTCCTTCGGGCATGGCGCCATTGTCGCGCCGCGGAGCCCGGACGGCGGGAGCCCCCGCCCGCGCGGTGGCGCGGGCGGGGGCCCGGTCGTCAGGAAGGGGAAGGCGCGGGGGTGGCCGCTGCCGGTTCCCGTGCCGTTACTTCCAGAAGAGGCCCTTGCCGTCGCTCAGGTTGTTGTACGGGTCGCCCCAGTACTCGGCGCCGACCACCTTCGTCTGGGCGGACGGGGCCAGGGCGATGGCGCAGCTGGTCTGCGTCTGGCCGTTGGTGAAGCCCTTCGGCAGCGTCTCGTCCTTGCACTTCTCGAACTTGCCGATGACGGAGACGCCCTGGGCCTCGGAGCCGTCCGGGAGGGTGCCCTTGATGTGGCCCACGGAGGCGTACGAGAGGTCCACGGTGCCGATGTTCTTGACCGTGTAGCGGACGTAGTAGGGGATCATCCCCTTGACCTTGTCGCCCAGCTTGAGCGAGTCGAGGTCGGCCGGCTGGCCCTGCTCGACGGCGGTGACGGTGAGGGCGAGGGTGCCGCCCTTGGTGCTGCCGTAGCTGAACGGGATCTGCGCCGTCTCGCCGATCTTGAATGTCTGGCCGGGCTTGGCCTGGCCCGCCGCGCCCGCCTGGCCGCCGCCGGTGGAGGGGCTGGCCGGGGTGCTGGGCTGCGCGGAGTCCTGGCCTGCCTGGCTCGGCTGTGCGGCCGGAGCGCTCGACTGCGCGGGCGCGACCTCCTCGTTGCCGTTCTTGCAGCCGGTGAGGGTCAGGGTTCCGGCAACCGCCAGACCGATGACGCCCGTTGCCGCTCGTCGCATGGTGTTGGTGCTCACTTTTCTGGTCCCCCATGAGTGTGTTTTTTTGACGTGGCGTCGTCACGCTTGACGCCTGCGGTGATCTTGATAGTCCAGAAAAGGGCGGGGTCGCCAGTCGAGAGGGGCTTCGTGACGTGCTCAAGACATAAGCGGGACGTAAGCGCGATGGTCGGGACCGGAATGTCGGATTCAGCGGTCGACCCGGCCGTCGGACTCACGAGCGCATGCGCAGCCCCCGCGGGGTGGCGTGGAAGCCGGCCGCCTCCAGGGCCGGGCCCAGCGGGGAGGTCAACGCCGCAGCGGCATTGATCCGTTCCACCGTGAGCGCCGGGAGCGCGCCGATCCGGGAGGCGGCCGCCAGGGCCGCGGTGGCCGCGGCGAGCCGCGGGTCCTCGGCCGGGGGCCAGGCCAGCAGCGTCTTGCCGCCGCGCTCCAGGTACAGGGCGAGCTCGCCGTCGACCAGGACCACCAGCGAGCCGGCCTTGCGGCCCGGCTTGTGGGTGGCCCCGGCCGGGGGCTCCGGCCAGGGCAGGGCCGCCCCGTACGCGTTCGCCGGGTCGGCGGCGGCCAGGACCACCGCCGCCAGCGGGGGCGGGTTCCGCTCGGCAGACCGCAGCCGGTCCACCGCGCCGTCCATCGCGAACTGGGCCGCGCCCAGACCCTCCACCACGTATCCGCGCCGGGCCTGCCCGCTGTCCTCGAAGGCCGACAGGACCCGGTACACCGCGCTGAAGCCGCCCTCCACGCCCTCGGCGGCCACCGCGCCCCGCGTCACCACCCCGTGCCGGTCCAGCAGGGTCCGGGCCAGTGCGTGCGCCCGGTGGGTGGGGTCGGGGGCCCGGGTGGGCAGCAGCGACCAGCGGCCCGAGACCGTGGGCGGTCCCGGGCGGGACACCTGCGCGCTGAGCGCCCCGTACCGGCCGCGCGGGACGGTGCGCCGGGCCCGGTGGGCGGTGGCGCCCGCCGTACGGCCCGAGCCGAGCAGGGAGCGCAGCGGGGCGAGCGTGTCGTTGGTCAGCCGTCCCGACCAGGCCAGGTCCCAGACGGCCTCGGACAGTTCGAGGTCGGTGGCCTCGGACCACTTGGCGCGCACCGATTCCGCGAGCTGGCGGAAGAACAGCCCGTACCCGCCGGACAGGGTCTCGAGGACCGACTGGTGAAGGGGCGTCAGCTCCAGCGGGTGCGGCGGGGGCAGCAGCAGCGGCGCGGCGTCCGCCAGGTAGAGCGAGACCCAGCCGTCCTTGCCGGGGAGGGCCCCGGCGCCCGCCCAGACCACCTCCCCGGTGGTGGTGAGCTCGTCCAGCAGGGTCGGGGAGTACCCCGCGACCCGGGAGGGGAGGATCAGCCGCTCCAGGGCCGAAGCGGGCACCGGGGCGCCCTGGAGCTGCTCGATCGCCCGGGCCAGGCCGTCGATGCCGCGCAGGGCGCCGCCCAGGTGCTGCCACTGCGGCAGGAAGGTGGCCAGGGAGGTCGGCGGGACCGGCTCCAGCTCCTGGCGCAGCGCCGCCAGGGAGCGGCGGCGCAGCCTGCGCAGCACGGTCGCGTCGCACCACTCCTGGCCGATGCCGGCCGGATGGAACTCGCCCTGCACCACCCGGCCCGCCGCCGCGAGCCGCTGCAGGGCGCCCTCCGTCACCGCCGCGCCCAGGCCGAAGCGGGCGGCGACGGCGGTCGTGGTGAAGGGCCCGTGGGTACGGGCGTACCGGGCCAGCAGATCACCGAGCGGGTCCTTGACCGGCTCGGTGAACGCCTCGGGGACCCCGACCGGGAGGGCCGTGCCCAGCGCGTCGCGCAGGCGGCCCGCGTCCTCGACCGACGCCCAGTGGTCCGCCCCGCCGATCCGGACCGCGATGGCCCGGCGGGCCTCGGCCAGGGCCTTCGGCCAGGCCGCGTCGGCGCCGCGCTCGGCCAGTTCGGCCGTGGTCAGCGGGCCGAGCAGGCGCAGCAGGTCGGCGACGGACTCGGCGTCCTTGGCCCGCCGGTCCTCCGTCAGCCACTGGAGCTCGCGCTCCAGCTCCTCCAGCACCTGCGCGTCGAGCAGTTCGCGCAGCTCCGCCTGGCCCAGCAGCTCCGCCAGCAGGCGGGAGTCCAGCGACAGCGCGGCCGCCCTGCGCTCGGCGAGCGGCGAGTCCCCCTCGTACAGGAACTGGGCGACGTACCCGAACAGCAGCGACCGGGCGAACGGGGACGGTTCGGCGGTGGTGACCTCGACCAGGCGGACGCGGCGCGCCTCGATGTCCCCCATCAGCTCCGTCAGGCCCGGCACGTCGAAGACGTCCTGCAGGCACTCCCGTACGGCTTCCAGCACGATCGGGAACGATCCGAATTCGGAAGCCACCTGGAGCAGCTGGGAGGCGCGCTGGCGCTGCTGCCACAGCGGGGTCCGCTTGCCGGGACTGCGACGCGGCAGCAGCAGGGCGCGCGCCGCGCACTCGCGGAACCGGGAGGCGAACAGGGCGGAGCCGCCGACCTGGTCGGTGACGATCTGGTTGATCTCGCCGTGGTCGAAAGCGACGTCCGCGGCGCCCAGCGGGGCCTGTTCGTCGTCGAACTCGAAGGAGGCGGTGTGCGCGGGGTCGTGGTCCAGCAGGTCCATCGACAGCAGGTCCGCGTCGGGCAGCCGCAGCACGATCCCGTCGTCGGCGTGCATGACCTGCGCGTCCATGCCGTACTTCTCGGCGAGGCGGGCGCCGAGGGCGAGCGCCCAGGGAGCGTGTACCTGGGCACCGAAGGGGGAGTGGACCACGACCCGCCAGTCGCCGAGCTCGTCGCGGAACCGCTCGACCACGATGGTCCGGTCGTCGGGGACGTGGCCGCAGGCCTCGCGCTGCTCGGCGAGGTACGCGAGGACGTTCTCCGCGGCCCAGGCGTCGAGCCCGGCCGCGACCAGGCGCAGCCGGGCGTCCTCCTGGGTCAGGGCGCCCAGCTCGCGAAGGAACGCGCCGACCGCACGGCCCAGTTCGAGGGGTCGGCCCAGCTGGTCGCCCTTCCAGAACGGCAGCCGGCCGGGCACCCCGGGGGCGGGGGAGACCAGGACCCGGTCGCGGGTGATGTCCTCGATGCGCCAGGAGGTGGTGCCCAGCGTGAACACGTCCCCGACGCGGGACTCGTAGACCATCTCCTCGTCGAGCTCGCCGACCCGGCCACCCCCCTTCTTCGGATCCGCGCCCGCGAGGAACACCCCGAAGAGGCCCCGGTCGGGGATGGTGCCGCCGGAGGTGACGGCGAGGCGCTGCGCCCCCGGACGACCGGTGATCGTCCCCGCCACCCGGTCCCAGACGACCCGCGGTCTGAGCTCCGCGAACGCGTCGGACGGATAGCGGCCCGCCAGCATGTCGAGGACCGCGGTGAACGCCGACTCCGGCAGGGCCGCGAACGGCGCCGCCCGCCGCACGAGCGCCAGCAGCTCGTCCAGCTGCCAGGTGTCCATCGCGGTCATCGCGACCAGCTGCTGCGCGAGCACGTCCAGCGGATTCGACGGGATGCGCAGCGACTCGATCGACCCGGTGCGCATCCGCTCGGTGACCACGGCCGCCTGGACCAGGTCCCCGCGGTACTTGGGGAACACCACCCCCCTGGAGACCGCGCCCACCTGGTGCCCGGCCCGGCCCACGCGCTGGAGCCCGGAGGCCACCGAGGGCGGGGACTCCACCTGCACCACCAGGTCCACCGCGCCCATGTCGATGCCCAGTTCCAGACTGGAGGTGGCGACCACGGCGGGCAGCCGGCCCGCCTTCAGGTCCTCCTCCACCAGCGCCCGCTGCTCCTTGGAGACCGAGCCGTGGTGCGCCCGCGCCAGCAGCGGCGGGGCTCCCAGGGCGGCTCCCGACTGGGCCATGATCTCGGCCGGCGGCGAGCCGTCGGGCAGCTTCTCGCCCACGGCGCGCTCGTACGCGATCTCGTTCAGCCGGTTGCACAGCCGCTCGGCGAGGCGGCGGGAGTTGGCGAACACGATCGTGGAGCGGTGGGCCTGGACGAGATCGGCGATCCGCTCCTCCACGTGCGGCCAGATCGAGGGCTTGTCCCCGCCCTCCCGCCCCTCGGTGGCCGGCGAGCCGCCCAACTCGCCCATGTCCTGCACCGGGACGACCACCGACAGGTCGAACTCCTTCGCCGAGGGCGGCTGGACGATCTCCACCTTGCCGCGCGGGGCGAGATAGCGGGCCACCTCGTCCACCGGCCGGACCGTCGCCGACAGCCCGATCCGGCGGGCCGGGCGGGGCAGCAGCTCGTCCAGCCGCTCCAGGGACAGGGCCAGGTGCGCGCCGCGCTTGGTCCCCGCGACGGCGTGCACCTCGTCCAGGATCACCGTCTCGATCCCGGCCAGTGCGTCGCGCGTCGCCGAAGTCAGCATCAGGAACAGCGACTCGGGCGTGGTGATCAGGATGTCCGGCGGCCGGGTGGCCAGCGCCCGCCGCTCCGCCGGCGGGGTGTCCCCCGAGCGGATCCCGACCCGGATCTCCGGCTCGGGCAGGCCCAGGCGGACGGACTCCTGGCGGATCCCGGTCAGCGGGCTGCGCAGATTCCGCTCGACGTCCACCGCGAGGGCCTTCAGCGGGGACACGTACAGCACCCGGCAGCGCTTCTTCGGCTCGGCCGGCGGCGGGACGGACGCCAGCCGGTCGAGGGCGGCGAGGAAGGCGGCCAGGGTCTTGCCGGAGCCGGTCGGCGCCACGACGAGCACGTCGGAGCCCTCCCGGATGGCCCGCCAGGCGCCCTCCTGCGCGGAAGTGGGCGAGGCGAAGGCCCCCGTGAACCAGGAACGGGTCGCGGGGGAGAACGCATCGAGCGCGGAGCCGGCCATGCCCCCATCCTGCACCCGGCCACTGACAACGGCCCGGACCTGGGCAGACACCCGCACCGGGCGGGTCGCCGCGGCGGGCGGGGCGCAGAATGGAGGAATGACAGACGGGGCGCACGGGGCGGACAAGGCGCACGGGGCGCACGGGGCACACGAGGCGGCCGGGCGGGAGTGGGCCCGGCACTGGCGGTACGCGCAGCTGCCCGGCCTGGACCTGCTGCGCGCCCACTACGTACGCCACACCTTCCCGCGCCACACCCACGACGGGTACGTCATCGCGGCCGTCACCGGCGGCATCGAGGAGGTCGGCCTGCCCGGCGGCACCCTGCGGGCCGGGCCGGGCAGCGTGGTCCTGATCAACCCGGAGGTGCCGCACACCGCGCGCGCCGGGGTCCCGGAGGGCTGGGCGTACGCCACCCTCTACCCCTCCCGACAGCTGATCGCGGAGGTGGCCGCGGAGATCGGCAGTTTGCGCGGGACCCCCGGCTTCACCGCCGACTCGGTCACCGACCCGCAGACCTCGTACGTGATCACCGAGGTGCACCGGGCCGCCGAGGAGGGGAACGCGCTGGCCGCCGACACGCTGCTGCGCGCCGCGGTCGCGCGGATGCTGGCCCGGCACGCCGGGCCGCTGCCCGCCCGTACGGTCCGCAGCGCGGGAGCGGTCGACGCCGCGGCGGCGCGGGCGGTGCTCCAGGAGCGGATGGCGCGGCCGCCCTCGCTGGAACAGCTCGCCGCGGAACTGGGGACCAGCCCCTTCGCCCTGCTGCGGGCCTTCCGGGAGACGTACGGGATGCCGCCGCACACCTGGCTGACCGACGCCCGGGTCCGGCGGGCCCGGGTGCTGCTGGACGGGGGCACCCCGCCCGCGGAGGCGGCCGTCGCCGTCGGCTTCACCGACCAGCCCCACCTGAACCGCCACTTCACCCGCATCGTGGGCGTCCCCCCGGGCGCCTACCGCCGGGGGCGCTCGAGCGGCCGGCTCCCGCGCGGGGGCTGAGCCCGGCCCCGCCTGCGCGCCTCCCGCCTGCCCGCCCCCGCTCCCGCGTGCAAGAACGTACAAGACCGGTGGGGGACGGGCTGCGTACGGTCCGGGTGTGGGAGAGCGACAGATGGTGAGGCAGGAGACCCCCGAGGGGGTCGCGGAGCGACCGCGGCGGGCCGTCCTACGGGACGCGCTCGGGGTCGGGGTGGCCGTCGGGCTGTCCGGGTTCGCCTTCGGGGTGACCGCCGCCGGGGCCGGGATCAGCGTGCTCCAGGCCTGCGCGCTGAGCCTGCTGGTGTTCACCGGAGCCTCGCAGTTCGCGCTGGTCGGGGCGCTGGCCGCGGGCGGGAACCCGTTCACCGCGGCCGCCGGAGCCTTCTTCCTCGGCACGCGGAACGCCTTCTACGGGCTGCGGCTGTCGCAGCTGCTCGCCGTGCCCAAGGCCGTGCGGCCCCTCGCCGCCCACTGGGTGATCGACGAGACCACCGCCGTGGCCCTGGCCCAGCCGGACCGCAGGTCGGCCCGGCTGGGGTTCACCGTGACCGGGCTGAGCCTGTACGTCCTGTGGAACCTCACCACCCTGCTCGGAGCCCTCGGCGCCGAGGCCCTCGGGGACACCTCCGCGTGGGGGCTGGACGCCGCCGGACCGGCCGTCTTCCTGGCCCTGCTCGCGCCGATGCTGAAGACCGCAACCGAACGGGCCGTCGCCGCGCTCGCCCTCGTCCTCGGGCTGGGCCTGCTGCCCGTACTGCCCGCCGGGCTGCCGGTGCTCGTCGCCGCGCTCGCCGCCCCCGCGATCCTCTGGCTGAAGGGACGCCGCTCGTGAACGTCTGGATCGCCATCGCGCTCACCGTCGTCGGCTGCTACGCCGTCAAGCTCGCCGGGCTGCTCGTGCCCGCCGGGGTACTGGAGCGGCCGCCGGTGCGCCGGCTCGCCGCCCTGCTGCCGGTCGCGCTGCTCGCGGCGCTCACCGCCCAGCAGACCTTCAGCACCGGGCACGAGCTCGTCCTCGACGCCCGCGCCGCCGGGCTGGCCGCCGCGGGGCTCGCGCTGCTGCTGCGGGCGCCGTTCCTGCTCGTGGTCGCCGCCGCCGTGGTCGTCACCGCGGGAGTGCGGGCCCTGGGCGGCTAGCGTCCGCCGGGGGCTCACCGGCCAGGGGGCGCCCGTACGCGCGCAGCGTCAGCAGGGCTTCCAGGGTGGCGATCGGGCGCCGCTCCAGCGAGCTGCCCGGCGCCCACGCGAGGCGCCGCACCGGCCAGCCACCGTCCTGCTGCTGGCCGGCGGCCAGGAAGTCCAGCGACCGCCGGATCTCCTCGTCGGTGAACCAGCCGCGCGCCAGGGACTCCGGCCGCCGGGCCAGATCGTGCGGGAACAGCTGCTCGCCCGGCGCGCAGCCGGGGTAGGGCGGGTACTCCCGGCGGCGGCGCGGATCGAGCACGACCAGCCGCTGCTCCCGTACGAGCCGTCCGAGCCGGTCCGCGGCCGCCACCGCCCGCGCCCGGTCGGGGGCGCCGTCGAGGAAGGCCACCGCGCTCTGGACCTCGTACGGGCCCGCCCGGCGCAGGTTCTCGACCCGCTCCCAGCAGAAGTCCGTGGCCCGGAACAGCCACGCGTGCCAGATCCGGTTGCGGTGCAGCACGCCGACCACCGGGCCCGTGGTCAGCAGGTCGCCCGGCGGGTCGTCGTACACCGGGTGGTAAGGGGCCCCGGGGTAGCCGCGCGGCGCCGGGAGGACCACCGGGAGCGCGCCGTCCGCGGTGGAGACGCGGGTCAGGTGGCGGCAGAGCCGCTCGATCCGCTGCCCGGCACAGCGGCCCAGGCTGTCCAGGACCCGGAGCGCGTGCGCCGTGTGGAGCGGATGGCTGAGCGGACCGCGCAGGTCCGGATCGAGGGCGTGGCCGTAGCCGCCGTCGGCGTTGAGGTACGAGCCGAGGGCGGTGTCCACCGCGTCGGCGTCCCCGCCGAGGAAGTGGAAGGCGAACCGCCGCTGCTCCAGGACCCGGGCCGTGAGCCAGAAGAACTGCTCGGCGCGGGCCAGTGGGGTCGGTGGGTTCGACGAGGGCGGCGGGGTCAGCGAGGAAGCGTCGTCTCCAGGCATGCGTGACACCGTAGGGCGCGCCGCCTCGCGGACGGGAGGAGAACGTCGCCGGTGCACTCTCCCGGGGCGGGATACTGGGGGCATGCGGTTGACGATTTTCTGGGAGCGGATGGCCGAGCACTTCGGCGCGGGCTACGCGGACTCCTTCGCGCGGGACCACGTCATGACGGAGCTGGGCGGACGCACCGTCCACCAGGCGCTGGACGCGGGCTGGGAGGCCAAGGACGTGTGGCGCGCGGTGTGTTCGGCGATGGACGTGCCCGCCTCGCTGCGCTGACGGGGGCGGCCGTTTCCCCGTACGCGGGGCGGGTGGGACAGACTGGTCGGCGTGGCAGCCACCGATGAGACGACCGTGACGACGACCGGCACGACGACGGATACGACGACCGACACCGCCGAGGGGGCCGGGACCGCCGAGGCGGCCGGGCCCGCGGGATCCGCGGCACCTCCCGGAGGGGCCACCGCACCGCCGGCGGGGGCCGGGGCCCGGATGCCGCGCTGGCTGCCGCGCGCCGTCGTCCTCGTACTCGCCCTCATCGCCTGCTTCCAGCTCGGCAGCTGGGCCTTCCACCAGCTGACCGCACTGCTCGTCAACATCCTGATCGCGTTCTTCCTCGCGCTCGCGGTCGAACCCGCCGTCTCCCGGATGGCCGCCCGCGGCATGCGCCGCGGGCTCGCCACCTTCCTGGTGTTCCTGGGCGTGTTCGTCGCCGCCGCCGGGTTCGTCGTGCTGCTCGGCTCGATGCTCGCCGGGCAGATCGTCGAGATGGTGGGGGGCTTCCCCCGCTACCTCGACTCGGTGATCGCCGCGATCAACACCACCTTCCACACCAAGCTGTCCCGGCTGGAGATCCAGGACAGCCTGCTGCACTCCGACTGGCTCCAGAAGTACGTGCAGAACAGCGCGACCGGCGTGCTCGACGTGTCCGCCACCGTGCTCGGCGGGCTCTTCCGGCTGCTGACGGTCGGGCTCTTCTCCTTCTACTTCGCCGCCGACGGGCCGCGGCTGCGGCGCGCGCTGTGCTCCGTACTGCCGCCCGCGAAGCAGTCGGAGGTGCTGCGCGCCTGGGAGATCGCCGTCGCCAAGACGGGCGGCTACCTGTACTCGCGCGGGCTGATGGCGCTGGTCTCCGGCATCGCGCACTACGTCGTCTTCGCGGTGCTCGACGTGCCGTACGCGCCCGCGCTGGCGGTGTGGGTGGGGCTGGTGTCCCAGTTCATCCCCACCATCGGCACCTACCTGGCGGGCGCGCTGCCGATGCTGATCGCCTTCCCCGACTCGCCCTGGTACGCGCTGTACGTGCTGGGCTTCGTGGTGATCTACCAGCAGTTCGAGAACTACGTCCTGCAGCCGAAGCTGACCTCGAAGACGGTCGACATCCACCCGGCGGTGGCCTTCGGGTCCGTCATCGCCGGCACGGCCCTGCTGGGCGCGGTCGGGGCGCTCATCGCGATCCCGGCCGTCGCCACGCTGCAGGCCTTCCTCGGCGCGTACGTGAAGCGGTACGAACTGACCGAGCGGGCGGCCGGGGACTCGGCTACGGCGTCTCCCCGGTCGTTTCCCCGGCCGCGGCGGCGAAGGACTCCAGGGCCTCGTTGACGGTCGCCTCGACGGCGTCCTTGTCGACGCCGAGGCCGCTGAGCGGGCCTTCGCCGTTCTCGAGTTCGAGGAGGGCGAGGAGGACGTGCTCGGTGCCCACGTAGTTGTGGCCCAGGCGCAGCGCCTCGCGGAAGGTGAGCTCCAGGGCCTTCTTGGCGCCGGCGTCGAAGGGGATGAGGGCGGGGAGCTCCCCGGCCGCGGCCGGGGGCAGGGCGGCGGTCGCGGCGGCGCGCACGTCGTCGGCGGAGACCTGCTGGGCGCGCAGGGCGAGCGCGGCGAGGCCCTCCGGCTCGGCGAGCAGGCCGAGGACGAGGTGCTCGGTGCGGATCTCGGAGTTGCCGGCGGCGCGGGTCTCGTTCTGAGCGGTGACGACGACGTTGCGGGCGCGCGGTGTGAAGCGGCCGAAGCCCTGGGCGGGGTCCATGCCGCCCTCGCCCTCCTTGTCGGCCTTGGGGACGAAGCGCTTCTGGGCGGCCTGGCGGGTGACGCCCATGCTGCGGCCGATGTCGGTCCAGGAGGCGCCGGAGCGGCGGGCCTGGTCCACGAAGTGGCCGATGAGGTGGTCCGCGACGTCTCCGAGCGATTCGGCGACGACGACGGCGCCGCTGAGCTGCTCCAGGGAGTCGGTGTGGACCTTCTTGATGGCCTCGATCAGGTCGTCGAGGCGTACCGGATTGGTCATGCGAACGGGTTCCACCGAAGGGTTCGTCATGGAGGCAACCCTAGGTTGACAGCGGGAGGGGTGTCAACCCTGGGTTGTCAGTCGGGTGCCCGGCGAGCCCGCTTGACACGGAAATCGAACATCCATTCTGATGAGTTATCCACAGCCGAAACGGGCGTGGGAGCGCATTGTCAGTGGCAGGCGTTAGCGTCAATGGCGTGAAGCGATCGACTCAAGCAAACCGGGTGGAACCCATGGCAGGCACCGACCGCGAGAAGGCTCTCGACGCCGCGCTCGCACAGATTGAACGGCAATTCGGCAAGGGTGCGGTCATGCGCCTCGGCGACAAGCCGAACGACCCCATCGAGGTCATCCCCACCGGGTCGACCGCGCTGGACATCGCCCTCGGCGTCGGCGGGCTGCCCCGCGGCCGTGTGATCGAGGTGTACGGCCCGGAGTCCTCCGGCAAGACGACCCTGACCCTGCACGCCGTGGCCAACGCACAGAAGGCCGGCGGCACCGTCGCCTTCGTGGACGCCGAGCACGCGCTCGACCCCGAGTACGCGAAGGCCCTCGGCGTCGACACCGACAACCTCATCCTGTCGCAGCCGGACACCGGCGAGCAGGCGCTGGAGATCGTGGACATGCTGGTCCGCTCCGGTGCCCTCGACCTGATCGTCATCGACTCCGTCGCCGCGCTCGTGCCGCGTGCGGAGATCGAGGGCGAGATGGGCGACTCGCACGTGGGTCTCCAGGCCCGACTGATGAGCCAGGCGCTCCGGAAGATCACCGGTGCGCTCAACCAGTCCAAGACCACCGCGATCTTCATCAACCAGCTCCGCGAGAAGATCGGTGTGATGTTCGGCTCGCCGGAGACCACCACCGGTGGCCGCGCGCTGAAGTTCTACGCCTCCGTGCGCCTCGACATCCGCCGCATCGAGACCCTCAAGGACGGCACCGACGCGGTCGGCAACCGCACCCGCGTCAAGGTCGTCAAGAACAAGGTCGCGCCGCCCTTCAAGCAGGCCGAGTTCGACATCCTCTACGGCCAGGGCATCAGCCGCGAGGGCGGTCTGATCGACATGGGCGTGGAGCACGGCTTCGTGCGCAAGGCCGGCGCCTGGTACACGTACGAGGGCGACCAGCTCGGCCAGGGCAAGGAGAACGCCCGCAACTTCCTGAAGGACAACCCCGACCTCGCCAACGAGATCGAGCGGAAGATCAAGGAGAAGCTGGGCGTGGGCGTGCGCAAGGACGCCGCCGCCGAGGCCGGCGCCGGTGCGCCTGCCGCCGAGGCCGCGGCCGTGCCCGCCCCCGCGTCGAAGGCCAAGACGACGGCCAAGGCTGCCGTCGCCAAGAGCTGACCGTGCGGGAGCAGGAAAGGGGCGGCGGGAGCGGCGGCCGGGAGGGCCGTCGCGGAGATCGCCGGGAGGGCGGCCGCGAAGGCCGTCGTGAGGGCGGCCGGGAAGGCCGCCGTGACGGCGACCGGGAGGGCCGCCAGGAACTGCCGCCCCAGAGTCCCGAGGAGCAGGCGCGGGCGATCTGCCTGCGTCTGCTCACCGGGATGCCGCGCACCCGGCGGCAGCTCGCGGACGCCCTGGAGAAGCGGGGCATCCCCGAGGAGGTGTCGCAGGAGGTCCTCTCCCGGTACGAGGAGGTCGGCCTGATCGACGACGCCGCGTTCGCCGGGGCCTGGGTCGAGTCCCGGCACCGGGGCCGGGGCCTCGCCCGCCGGGCGCTCGCGCAGGAGCTGCGCACCAAGGGGGTGCACGCCACCCTCGTCCAGGAGGCCCTGGAACAGCTGGACTCCGACCAGGAGGAGCAGACCGCCCGGGAGCTCGTGGAGCGCAAGCTCCGCGCCACCCGGGGCCTGGAGCGGGACAAACGGATCCGGCGCCTCGCCGGGATGCTCGCCCGCAAGGGGTACCCGGAGGGCATGGCCCTGCGGGTGGTGCGGCGCGCGCTGGAGCAAGAGGGCGCCGAAGGCACGGACGAGGACGAAGACGGCCCGGGGTATTCGGGGTTCTGACGTACGAGGTGCACGGATGCACGGGTGCCGGCCTCCGGGCCTCCGGGCAGTGGACAGGGCCCGGGGGGTGGGGGTAGCCCCCGGGCCGAGAGGCCGGGGTGCAGCACTGCCAACGCGCGGGCCCGGCGGCAGAGTTGGCCGCATGATGCTGCGTTACGCCCTCCAGACCGTCAGGGACCGCAAGGCCGGCTTCCTCGGCGCCTTCGTCGCACTGCTGTGTGCGGCCGCCCTCATCACCGCCTGCGGCACGCTCCTGGAAACCGGACTCCGCGGAAAGATCGCCACCGAGCGCTACGCGGCCACGCCGGTCGTGGTCTCCGCCGACCAGAACGTGCACCAGACCACGGTCGAGAAGAAGGGCGACGGGCAGAAGAGCAAGATCAAGCACAAGGCCAAGCCCGTCACCGAGCGGGCCTGGCTCCCCGCAGCCACCGTGGACGCGGTCCGTTCCGTACCCGGCGTCGAGCGGGCCGTACCGGAGCTCAGCTTCCAGGCCGTCCCGCTGGGCGAGGCCGCCGGCACGAAGCCCTCGTACGGGCACGCCTGGACCTCCGCCGTGCTCACGCCCTTCACGCTCGCCGAGGGCCGCGCCCCCCAGGGCGGCGACGAGGTCGTCGTCGACCGTGAACTGGCCGCCCGCGCAGGGCTGAAGACGGGCGCCCCGCTCACCGTGCAGGCCACCGGCGAGCCCAAGACGTACACCGTGAGCGGGATCGCGCGGAGCGCCGCCGGCGACCTCGCCCGGCAGAGCGCGCTGTTCTTCGGCGACGCCGAGGCGCAGCGGCTGGCCGCACGCGACGGACAGGTCACCGCCGTCGGGGTGCTCCCGGCGCCCGGGACCGACCCCGGTGAGCTGGCCGGGCGGATCGGGAAGGCGCTCCAGGGCCAGGGCAGTGGCGCGCAGGTCGCCGCCGGCGACGCACGCGGGCCCGTGGAGTTCCTCGACGCGGCCGGCGCGCGCATCAAGCTGGTCTCCATGGGCGGGGCCATGGGAGGCACCTCGCTGCTCGTCGCGATCCTCGTGGTCGTCGGCACCTTCGCCCTCTGCGTCCAGCAGCGCTACCGCGAGCTCGCCCTGCTGCGGGCCATCGCCGCCACGCCCCGGCAGCTGCGCCGCATGATCGGCCGCGAGGCCCTGCTCGTGGGCCTGGCCGCCGGTGTCGCGGGGGCGCTCGCCGGACTCCCGCTCGCCGCCTGGCTGCACGGCCGGTTCGTCGACAGCGGGGTCGTCCCCGCCAACCTGGAGCGCACCGCCGGGATCTTCCCGATGTTCGCCGCCCTCGGCGCGAGCCTCCTCGGAGCCTGGGCCGCGGCCCGGATCACCGGGCGGCGGATCGCCCGGATCCGCCCGGCCGAAGCGCTCGCCGAAGCCGCCGTGGAGCGGGGCCGGCCCGCGTGGACCCGGATCGCGATCGGCGTTCTGCTGCTGGCCGGCGGTGTGGTGCTGGTCGCCGTACTCAGCGCGCTGCGCACCGAGCCGGCATCGACCCCGGTGACCTTCCTCGCGGTCGTCGTCTTCGCCGGGGCGGTCTCGCTGCTCGGCCCGCTGCTGGTCCGGGGCGCGACCGCGGTCCTCGCCGGGCCGCTGCGGCTGGCCGGCCCGGGCGGGTACCTGGCCACCGCGAACCTGCGCGGCAACGCCACCCGGATGGCCTCCGCCGTCACCCCGCTCGCCCTGCTGATCGGCATGACCTGCACCGTCCTGTTCATCACGCCGACGCTGGGCGACGCCGCCCGGGCGCAGGCCCGTGACGGGGTCCGGGCCGGCTGGGTGCTGGCCGCGCAGGGGCCGGGGGTCACGGGTGCGGCGGCGGAGCGGGTCCGGCGGACCCCCGGGGTCACGGCTGCCACCGAGGTCGTGCACACGTCCGTACGGGTGGGGCTGACGAAGTACGGCGCGCAGGGCGTCACCCCGGCCGGGCTGACCCGGACCTGGGACCCGGGTGTGACGAGCGGGAGCCTGGAAGGCTTCGGCGAGAAGAGCGTGGCGGTGAGCGAACTGGCCGCCGACCAGCTGGGGCTGAAGCCGGGGAGCCCGCTGCGGCTGGCACTGGGCGACGGGACACCGGTCACCCTGACCGTCTCGGCCGTGTACGCGCGGGGGCTGGGCTTCGGCGACCTGACGCTGCCGCACGACCTCGTCGCGGCGCACGTGGACAACCCGCTGGCGAGCAGCGTGCTGGTGGCGGCGGAGCCGGGGACCGGGCGCGAGCAGCTGGCCGCTGCGGTCGGCGGATTCCCGGGGGTCGGGGTGCTGTCGGCGCGGGACGCGGACGCGGCGCGGGGGGAGCGGCAGCGCGAAGGCGCCGAGATCAACCTGCTGGCGATGGGGCTGGTCCTGGCCTTCACCGCGATCGCGGTGGTCAACACGCTGGCGATGTCCACGTCGGAGCGGCTGCGCGAGTTCGCGATGCTGAGGCTGGCGGGGGCGAAGCGGCGCCAAGTGCTGCGGATGCTGCGGGCGGAGGCCCTGGCGGTGGTGCTGATCGGGGCGGTGCTGGGGTCGGGGATCGCGCTGGCCGTACTGACCGCGTTCAGCGTGGGGATGACGGGGACCGCGGCGCCGGCGGTGCTGCCGGTGGTGTACGTCGGGGTGGTGGGTGTGGCCGGGCTGCTGGCGCTGGCCGCGACCGCCGTGCCGGGGCGGGTCGCCCTGCGGGTGCCGCCGGTCGAGGTGGCCACCTCGCGGTAGCGCCCCGCCGCCGTCCACGGCCCGGCCCCGCCGCCGAAGCGGCGGGGCCGGGCCCGGCGACGTACGTGGTCCCCCGCCCCGGTCCGCCGGACACGCCCTAAGCGGCGGGGGCGACGGGCAGGCCCGCGGCCTTCCAGGCCTGGAAGCCGCCCGTGAGGTCCGTCGCGCGGTGGAGGCCCAGGGCGTGGAGGGAGACCGCCGCCAGGGAGGAGGCGTAGCCCTCGTTGCAGATCACCACCACCCGCAGGTCGTGCGAGGTGGCTTCGGGGGCCCGGTGGGAGCCCTGGGGGTCCAGTCGCCACTCCAGTTCGTTGCGCTCCACCACCAGCGCTCCCGGGATCAGGCCGTCCCGCTCGCGCAGCGCCTGGTAGCGGATGTCCACCAGCAGTGCGTCGCCCGCGCCGAACGCCTCGTACGCCTGCGCCGGGTCGATCCGCGCGTACGTCGACCGGACCCGCTCCAGCAGGGCGTCGATGCCGACCGGGGCGCTCACTGCCAGTCCGCCGGGCGCTCGACCTGCTCCAGCGTGAGCACCTGTCCGCTGCGGCTGAAGCGGCGGATCAGGGGCAGCGGCGGGTAGTACGCGTGCACCGAGACCGCGTGCTCCGTCTGCGACTCGTTGAGCACCTCGTGGACGTGGTGCTCGCCGAACGCCCGGCCCGTCCCCGCGCCCAGGCTGCGGCTGCGGTCCAGGTCCGGGGCGAGTTCCAGGCTCCGCCAGCCCTCCGAGGGGAGCCGTACCGCCAGCGAGTGCTCCCTCAGGTGGCCGCGGGCGGTGGCGAACGCGCCCTGCGACTCGGCGTGGTCGTGCCATCCGGTGCCGGTGCCCGGCGGCCAGCCGATCACCCAGGCCTCGCTGCCGCCCGGCCCGTCGAGGCGGATCCAGGTGCGGCCCTCGGGGTCGAGGGGGAGGGAGTCGATGACCGCCGGGTCGGCGGCGGTGCGCAGGGCGAAGTCGAGGAGTTCCGCCGCCGTGACCGCGCGCACGGGGGCGCGTACGGGGGCGTGCGGAGGTGCGAGGGGCGCAGTGGATGCACTGGGGGCAAGGGGCGCAGACATGGGGGCGTGACCGTCCTGGGGGTTCGCGAAAGTGCGCGCGGAGCGCGCGGGGAATGGCGAATCAGCAGGAAGGGCGACACACGCAGCCCGCGTAGCGGAGCAGGTCCATATGGACCCTCCGCCACAGGCGTACGTCGTTGCCGGTCATGTTCGCGAGTGAAGCACGCGGACCGGAGACCGGTCAATCGATCACGGCTGGATGTGTCGGGGTCGCGGGTGCGGTCGAGGCGGGGTCGAGCGGTGCGCGAGCGCCCTCGGGGGCTCCCCACCGGAGCGTGTCCGCCGCCTCGTACAGCTCCGCGGGCCGCACGCCCGCGAAGGTGGCAGCCAGGTGCCCGTCGGGCCTGACCAGCAGGACCGTGTGTGCGGGCGCCCCTGGGTAGCCGTCCGCGACCAGCAGTTCGGTACGGACCGGGAGTGCGCTCACCGCCGCCGCGAGCCGCGGCATCAGCCCGGCTCC
Organism: Streptomyces sp. NPDC001194; assembly: GCF_042896985.1. Classification (NCBI taxonomy): domain Bacteria; kingdom Bacillati; phylum Actinomycetota; class Actinomycetes; order Kitasatosporales; family Streptomycetaceae; genus Streptomyces; species Streptomyces sp. NPDC001194. The sequence goes on from NZ_JBIAXU010000019.1 coordinate 36,787, forward strand.
CAGCCAGTGCCGCCGGTCCCAGACCCCGGTCCCCGGGGCGACGAGGATCACCAGCGGCCGGCCCCGGCCCAGCAGGTCGCGCAGCGGCACCGTCGACCCGTCGGGCGCGGTGACGGGAACGTTGGCGACCTGACCGCCCGGCTCCGTGTCGGTGGGCACCTCGCGTACGGCCACCGGCGGGGCGTACGTCGGCGCCGCACCCAGCGGCCCCCGCCCCAAGTGGCCGTCCGTCAGAAGCAGTTCACCGGAGCGGGTGGCGCCGGGCAGGTACGTCCGCAGCCCGCCGCCGCCGCGCAGCACGGGCATCGCCTGGTCGGCGGCGCGCAGCCGGGCCGCGACCGCCGTGCGGCGCTCGCCCTCGTAGCTGTCGAGCAGGCCCTCGGAAGCGCCCTGGTGCCAGGCCAGGGACAGCTTCCAGGCGAGGTTCTCGGCGTCCCGCAGCCCCTCGTCGACCCCCTGCGTGCCGAGCGCGCCCAGCAGGTGGGCGGCGTCCCCGGCGAGGAAGGCGCGCCGGTCGCGCCAGCGCCGGGCCAGCCGGTGGTGCAGGGTGTGCACCCCGGTGTCGAGGAGCTCGTACGGGGGTGTCGTGCCCCCGCACCACGCGGCCAGGGTGTCCCGGATCAGGGTGACGAGCGCGTCGGGCGTGACCAGCTCCCCGCGGGCCGGGAGCAGCCAGTCCAGCCGCCAGACCCCGTCGGGCAGCGGCCGGGCGGTGGTCTCCTGCGGCGGGTCGCGGTGCAGCAGGGCCTCGCCGGGCCAGGGGAGTTCGGTGCGCAGGGCGGCCACGGCGTGCCGCTCGACGGCCGTGCGGCCCGGGAAGCGGATGCCGAGCAGCTTGCGCACGGTGGAGCGGGCCCCGTCGCAGCCGACCAGGTAACTCCCGCGCCACCAGGTGGTCTCGGCGCCCCGGGTGTGCGCGGTGACCCCGTCGGCGTCCTGTTCCAGGGAGTCCAGCTTGCTGTCGGTGACCAGCTGGATCAGCGGATGCGCGGCCGCGGCGTCGCGCAGCCCGCGCGTGAGGGCGTGCTGCGGCAGGTGCAGGGGTGCCTGGCGGTCCTCGAAGGTGATGCGCCGGGCGTCGTCGGCCCGGCTGCGGCGCCGCATGGTGCGCCAGGCGGCGAACAGTGCCCCCTCGTCGCGCAGCGTGGCACAGCCCAGCCGGTGGACCATGGCCGAGGTGTCCTCGTGCAGGACGACCGTACGGGCCGGTCGGGGCAGGTCCTTGCCCGGTCCCTCGTCGAGCACGACGCTGGGCACGCCCGAGCCGGCCAGGGCCAGCGCCAGGGACAGCCCGACCGGTCCTGCGCCGACGACGATCACCGGGTCCATGATGCGGCTCCCGATGTCCGGTATGTGATCACAGAACGTATGCAACCCATTGGAGGTGCCTGCGTCAAGTGACACCCGGCCCCGCCAACGCCGTGTGGTGCGGCGGATGAGTTCCGCCGCACCACAGGTGTCACGCCAGTGTACTGACCGGGCGTCAGCCGCCCGAGCCGGGGGAGAGCCGTCAGGGAGCCTGGCCCACGCCGGCGGCGCCGCCCGCGTCGACCTCGGCCACGTCCCCGGCGACGACGGCGCCGGTGCCCTTCTGCGACTTCCGCAGCCGCCCTTCGAGCCAGGAGGCGAAGGTGGTGAGCGCGAAGTTCACGGCGATGTAGATCAGGGCGATCACGACCATGGTCGCGATGGTGTTGCTGTAGTTGGCCGAGATCTGCCGGTTCATCGACATCAGGTCGGCGAAGCCCAGGGCCGCGCCGCCGAGCGCCGTGTCCTTCAGGATCACCACGAGCTGGCTGACCAGCGCGGGCAGCATCGCCGTGACGGCCTGCGGTACCAGGACGTACGTCATGATCTGGCCCTTGCGCATGCCGATCGCCTTCGCCGCGTCGGTCTGGCCGCGCGGCAGCGTCAGGATGCCGGCCCGGACGATCTCGGCGATGACCGAGGCGTTGTACAGGACCAGGCCGGTGACCACCGCGTACAGCGGCCGCAGATCGGAGCTGACGGTACCGAACATCACGTACAGGGCGGAGCTGAAGAACATCAGCATCAGGACCGGGATGGCGCGGAAGAATTCCACGACCGTTCCGACCGGGACGCGGATCCACGCGTGGTCCGAGAGGCGCGCGATGCCGAGGAGCGCACCCAGGGGCAGCGCGATCACCATGGCGATCAGACCGGCCTTGAGGGTCTCACCGAGGCCGGGGAGCAGATACGTCGTCCAGACCTGGCTGTCGGTGACGAACGGAGACCACTTGTCGGCGTCGAGCTGGTTCTTCTCGGCCATGAGGGACAGCGCCCACCACAGGACCAGAGCGATGACCACCAGGAAGATGCCGGTGTAGACCCAGTTGCGGGTTTTGGCCTTGGGGCCGGGGGTGTCGTACAGAACGGAACTCATCGCTTCACCGCCACTCGCTTGGCCACCCAGCCCAGCAGCAGGCCGGTGGGCAGGGTCAGCACGACGAAGCCGAGAGCGAAGACGGCGAAGACGGCGAAGATCGCGTCCGACTCGTTCTCCAGCATTTCCTTCATCAGCAGGGCCGCCTCGGCCACGCCGATGGTCGCGGCCACCGTGGTGTTCTTGGTGAGCGCGATCAGCACGTTGGCGAGCGGCGCGATCACCGCGCGGAAGGCCTGGGGGAGCACGATCAGGGTGAGCACCTGGAAGAAGCTCAGACCCAGCGCGCGGGCGGCCTCGGCCTGTCCCACGGGCACGGTGTTGATGCCCGAGCGGATCGCTTCGCAGACGAACGTGCCGGTGTAGGCGATCAGGCCCAGCACCGCGAGGCGGAACCCGATCTCCTTGAAGGTCCCGCCGCCGAGCGAGATGCCGAGCGTCTGGTTGAGGCCCAGTGAGCAGCCGATGATCAGCAGGGTCAGCGGGGTATTGCGCACGGTGTTGACGTACGCGGTGCCGAACGACCGCATCAGCGGAACCGGGCTGACCCGCATCCCTGCCAGCATCGTGCCCCAGACCAGGGATCCGACTGCTGAGTAGAGGGTGAGCTGAACCGTCACCCAGAAGGCCCCGAGCACGTCGTACTGCCCGGAATTTAGAAAGTCGAACACGTTGCCCTGCGCTCTCCCCAGGATGGACCGGTGAGGTGTGCCGCCGCCCGCGGCAGGCGGGCGGCGACACCCCTCACCGGTGAATCAGCTGCCTTCGGTGATCTGCGGGGCCGGCTCGGCCTTGTAGTTGGCCGGGCCGAAGTTCGCGTCGACCGCCTTCTGCCAGGAGCCGTCCTCGACCATCTTCTTCAGCGCGGCGTTGACCTTCGTCTGGAGGTCCTTGTCGCCCTTCTTCAGGCCGATGCCGTAGGGCTCGTCGCTCAGCTTCAGGCCCGTGAGCTTGAACTTGCCCTTGTTCTTCTCCTGGGCGGCGTAGCCGGCGAGGATCGAGTCGTCCGTGGTCAGCGCGTCCACGGCCTTGTTCTCCAGCCCGGTGAGGCACTCGGAGTAGCCGCCCAGCTGCTGCAGGTCGGCCTCGGGGGCCAGCTTGGTCTTGACGTTCTGCGCCGAGGTGGAGCCGGTGACCGAGCAGAGCTTCTTCTTGTTGAGGTCCTCGGCCTTGGTGATCGAGGTCTCGTCGGCGCGGACCAGCAGGTCCTGGTGGGCCTTGAAGTACGGGCCGGCGAAGTCGACCTTCGCCTTGCGCTTGTCGTTGATCGTGTAGGTCGCGACGACCAGCTTCACGTCACCGTTGGCGATCAGGTTCTCGCGCTCGGCGCTGACGGCCTGCTTGAACTCGATCTGGTCGGGCTGGTAGCCCAGCTCCTTGGCGACGTACGTCGCCACGTCCACGTCGAAGCCGGTGAACTTGCCGTCCGGGGTCTTGAGGCCCAGACCGGGCTGGTCGAACTTGATGCCGATGGCGATCTTGTCCTTCTTGGCGCCACCGGACGCGCCGCCGTCACCGCTCGCCTTGTCGCTGCTGCCGCCGCAGGCGGTCGCCGTCAGGGCGAGGACTGCGGCAACGGCTGCGGCCGCACCGGCCTTGAAAACCTTCATGGTGAACTTCCCTCGGATGAGACGTTGTTGGACGACGAGCGACACGCGTGCTCTGAGCCGCCAGGGGATCACTACCAGAGCAAGACCGTCAGTGGTGCAGGATCTTCGAAAGGAAGTCCTTGGCGCGGTCACTGCGCGGGTTGCTGAAGAACTGCTCGGGCGCGGCCTCTTCGACGATCTTTCCGTCGGCCATGAACACGACCCGATTGGCCGCAGAACGGGCGAAGCCCATCTCGTGCGTGACGACCACCATCGTCATGCCCTCCCGGGCGAGCTGCTGCATGACTTCCAGCACCTCGTTGATCATTTCCGGGTCGAGCGCCGAGGTCGGCTCGTCGAACAGCATCACCTTCGGGTCCATCGCCAGCGCGCGGGCGATCGCCACGCGCTGCTGCTGGCCGCCGGACAGCTGCGCCGGGTACTTGTCGGCCTGGGAGCCGACGCCCACCCGGTCCAGCAGGGACTTGGCCTTCTCGAGCGCGGCGGCCGAGTCCGTCTTGCGGACCTTCAGCTGACCGAGCATCACGTTCTGCAGCACCGTCTTGTGCGCGAACAGGTTGAAGGACTGGAAGACCATGCCCACATCGGCGCGCAGCCGGGCCAGTTCCCGTCCCTCCGACGGCAGTTCCTTGCCGTCGACCGTGATGGTGCCCGAGTCGATCGTCTCCAGGCGGTTGATGGTCCGGCACAGCGTTGACTTGCCCGATCCCGAGGGACCGATCACGACGACGACCTCACCGCGGGCGATGCTCAGATCGATGTCCTGAAGCACGTGCAGCGCGCCGAAGTGCTTGTTGACGTTGCTCAGTACGACCAGGTCGTCCGCGGCCGGGGCCGCATCCTGCGCGTCCTTGGTCACTGATACTCCGCTCATCGGCTTCTTGCTCCGTCCTCCTCGGTTGGGAGGACAGTAGTGACGTCGTGCGCACACCGTCATTACATCTGAGGGAGAATTGAGCATAACGAAACGGCCTCGCTCCGATACGCTCCGTGCGCACCGCGGCTACCGGGGCAGGATCGCCCGTACCGGGTGCATAACGGAAGACGCGCCGGACCGGAACCCCCTTGACGTGGGCCTCTTCATCGGCGTGGATGCAGGGTGGCCCTGACCGCGGGCCCTGATCAGGAAAACAGGAAAGGGGGACGCAATGAGACTGCTGCTCGTCGAGGACGACGACCACGTCGCCGCCGCCCTGTCCGCGATCCTCGCCCGACACGGCTTCCAGGTGACCCACGCCCGCAGCGGCGAGGAGGCCCTGCAGGCCCTGCTGCCCGCCGGGGCTCCCCCCTTCGGCGTCGTCCTCCTGGACCTCGGGCTGCCCGATCAGGACGGGTACGAGGTCTGCGGCAAGATCCGGAAGCGCACGTCGACCCCCGTGATCATGGTGACCGCGCGCGGCGACGTACGTTCCCGCATCCACGGCCTCAACATGGGCGCCGACGACTATGTCGTCAAGCCCTACGACACGGGTGAACTCCTCGCACGCATCCACGCCGTCGCCCGGCGCACCGGCGCCTCCGAGGAGGCCGCAGCCACCGGTACGGCCGCCCCCGACGTGGTCCGGCTCGGCCCCGTCAGCATCGAGCTGTCGACCCGCCGGGTCAGCGTCGACGGCGCCGACGTGCCGCTCACCCGCAAGGAGTTCGACCTGCTGGCCCTGCTCGCGCAGCGCCCCGGGGTCGTCTTCCGGCGCGAGCAGATCATCAGCGAGGTGTGGCGGACCAGCTGGGAGGGGACCGGGCGGACCCTGGAGGTCCACGTCGCCTCGCTGCGCTCCAAGCTGCGCATGCCCGCGCTCATCGAGACCGTCCGCGGGGTGGGCTACCGGCTCGTCACCCCGGCCGCGCCCTAGAGGGGTCCCGCCGTGCGCGCCCGCCTGCTCCCCCTGCTCGTCGTCCTCATGGCGGGCGTGCTGCTCGCCCTCGGCTTCCCGCTCGCCGTGAGCCTGGCCGCGGGGCAGCAGCAGCGCGTGGTCGTCGACCGCATCGACGACAGCGCCCGCTTCGCCGCCCTCGCCCAGTTCGTCATCGACGCCGAGGGCTCCGGATCCACCGGCGCCACCGAGCGCCTGGAGACCCTCCAGCTGGAACTGGCCCGCTACCAGCAGCTGTACGGCATCCGCGTCGGCATCTTCCTGCGCGACGACAACGCCATGGCGCGCGCGCCCGGCTGGTGGGAGCTCCCCGAGACGGGCGAGGGCCGCCGCGCCTTCCAGGAGGCGCTCGCCGGGCGCCGCAGCCACGACCCCGCCCAGGTGTGGCCGTGGCAGTCCCACGGCAAGCTGCTCGTCGCCTCGCCGGTCGTCCTCGACGGCGACGTCGTCGCGGTCGTCGTCACCGAGTCGCCCACCGATCAGATGAGGGCCCGCATCCTGGACGGCTGGCTGATCATCATCGCCGGGCTGGCGGCCGCGATGCTCGTGGCCTTCGGCGCCGCCCTCGTGCTCACCCGCTGGGTGCTCAAGCCCGTCCGGACCCTCGACGCCGCCGCCCACGGCATCGCCACCGGGCGGATGAACTCCCGGGTCGCGGCGGCCGGCGGGCCCCCGGAACTCCAACGCCTGGCACATTCGTTCAACGAGATGGCCGACAACGTGGAAGAGGTCCTGGAGCAGCAGCGGGCGTTCGTCGCCGACGCCTCCCACCAGCTGCGCAATCCGCTCGCGGCGCTGCTCCTGCGGATCGAGCTGCTCGCCCTCGAACTGCCCGAGGGCAACGAGGAGATCGCCTCCGTGCGGACCGAGGGCAAGCGCCTGACCCAGGTCCTGGACGACCTGCTGGACCTGGCGCTGGCCGAGCACACCTCGGCCGAGCTCAGCCTCACCGACATCGCCGGGCTCACCGCGGAGCGGGTCGCCGCCTGGCGCCCGTACGCGGAGGAGAAGGGCGTACGGGTCACCGAGACGGGCCGGACCGCCGTCACCGGCTGGGCCGACCCGATCGCGCTCTCCAGCGCGCTCGACGCCGTGATCGACAACGCCCTCAAGTTCACCCCGGAGGGTGAGGAGGTCGAGGTGTCGGTGGCCTCGGCCGGGCCCTTCGTGCAGGTCGTCGTCGCCGACCGCGGCCCCGGACTCACCGACGAGGAGCTGCTCCGCGTCGGTGACCGGTTCTGGCGCAGCGGCCGCCACCAGAACATCAAGGGCTCGGGGCTCGGCCTGTCGATCTCCCGGGCACTGCTCGCCGCGGGCGGCGGGTCCCTCGCGTACGAGAAGAACCCGCCGCACGGGCTGCGGGTGACGGTGGCCGTCCCGCGCAGCGATCCGCATACGTCCTGAGCCCCCGAGCCCTGACCCTTCGGCTCTGAGGCCCCGGAGGCCCCTGAGACCCCTCAGACCCCTGAGTCCGGGCGCGAACCGGATCCGGCCGGGTGGTCAGGCCCAGGGGAGCGTCGTGCCCGCCGGGGCCGAGGCCGCGTACAGCTCGTCCACGGCCCGGACCTCGAACGCGGCGGCGGGCTCCCCGTCGGCGCGGGTGACGGCCGGGAGGTACAGGGCCGTGCCGCAGGTGCCGCCGAGGAAGCGGCGGGTGCCGTCCGGGTACAGCCGGTACAGCTCGTAGTGCCGGACCGGCCCGGCCGCCCGGCGCCAGGACAGCCGGACGGAGGCCTTGCCGTCCTGCTGGGCCGAGGCGTCGACGGTCAGTGCACCCGGAGTCGCCGGGCGCCGCCGCGCGGTGTCGTCGCGTACCGATATCGCCCCGAGCCGCCAGGACACCGCTCCCTTCCCCCGAGCCGTGATCCGTACGGCAAGTCCGTACGCGGTCTTGCCCGCCAGTGCCGAGAGCCCGATCCGGGAGGTGTGCCAGGCGCCCCGGCCCGAGCCCGGCGCCTGCGTCTTCAGCCAGGTGTACGGGACGGGCTCGCCCGGGCCGGCCGGCTCGCGCGTGGCCACGCCGACCTCCACGGTCACCGCCCCCGCCTCGGTGGCGTGCACCAGCTCCAAGGCCGCGGAACCGGTCAGCGGCAGCCGCGTGCAGTGCAGGCCGACGACGGCCGTGGCGCTCGGGCCGCCGGACACGAGGAGGCTGGAGCCGCCGCGCCAGGCCCTCGCGAAGTCCAGCGTCACGGACGGACGCGCTCCGGAGCCCTCCACGGCCCAGCGGCGGCCCGGGAGGCGGTCCTGGAGCCCGAGGTGGTTCCACGGGGTGTCGGAGGTGACCACGCCGTCCTCGTACCAGCGCTCCCCGTGCCCGGTGTTGAAGGCGCAGGCGAACGGCAGCGCGGTAACGGTGGACCGGTCCGCGACGGCGGTGGCGGGCGCCCGCCAGGCGCCCTCGGGCGCGGGGTGTGCCGGGTCCAGGGACTCGCCCGTCCAGAACCGGTCGTCGGCGCGGTGGAAGGCGCCGGGGGAGCGGTCGGTGAGGTGGTTGCGGGTCCACTCGGGCCGGTAGAAGCCGAAACTGACGACGTGGGCGCGGTCGCGCGGGATGATCGCGTCCCAGCGGAGGCCGGAATCCCAGCCGCGCGACTCCACGTCGAGTGCCGCCCACAGCTCGTGGCGGGAGCGGCCCAGCCGGTCGGCGAGCGCCCCCGAGGAGGCCAGGGTCTGCCGGGTCCAGCGGAAGTCGACGAACACCGTGTCCGCGACCCGGCCCGCCCGGTCCTCGAAGAACTCCTGGTTGAGCTGGTTGAGCGCGCCCTGCCAGCCGACCCGGCCCGTGCTGTTCATGGCGTCGTACCAGGTGATCCGCAGGCCGTACGGGGCGCCGGCCGCCCGCAGCGCGCGCAGGAACTCCCGCATCCGGGCGGCGAGCGAGCTGTCCCCGCCATCGGTCTCGGCATTCACGAACCAGCCGTCGAACCCGTACGTCCGCGCCACCAGTACGAGCTTCTCGGCGATCGGGAACCGGCCGAGCGGGTCCCGCTGGACGAGGTCCCGGGTCCACTGGAGGTCACCGCCGTACGCGACGGGCGGCAGGAAGACGTTGCCGAGCACCGGGACGCCGTTGCGGTGGGCGGCGTCGACGACGGGCGCGTTCGGGGCGAGCACGATGCCCTCGCCGGAGGAGCCGCCCCAGAACACCAGCTCGTCGAGGTACGCCCAGTGCGTGAGCGCGTAGTGGTCGGCGGTGGCGGAGCCCTGCGAGGGGTTCTGCGCGGTGGGTCCGAAGGAGACGAGCGAGGAGATCCGGGCCTGGCCGCCGCGGGCCGTCGCGTTCGGGGGCACGGGGGTGAAGCGGGGCGCGAGGGGCACGGTGGCGGTGTTGTGGGCCAGGTCCCGATCGGACTCGGGGCTCCACTGCTTGAGGGAGCGCCACGTGATGCCGGGGCCGGGGGCGCCCTGGGGGAGCGAGTCGGGGAACCAGTAGGAGGCGTACGGGGCCAGGTCGGCGGGTGCCGGGGCCGTCGGGGCGGCGGGTGCCGGGGCCGGCGGGGCCTGCGCGGCGCGCGCCGCGGTGGCGGCGCCGGTGACGCCGAGCAGGGCGGCGGCCCCCGCTCCGGCCCCGGCGGCCAGGACGCCGCGCCGGGTGGGAGGCGCCGGCGGCGCCGTGCGCAGGGGGCGGGCGGTGCGCGTCGGGCGGGCGGTGCGAGGGTCGGCGCCGTTGTCGGTCTCGGACATGCGGGGCTCCTCGGTGACGGGGGACGAGCGGTCGGGTTGCGGACGGTCAGGTGACGTCGGGCACGCGCAGCACCTCCGTGATGCCGCGCGCCGACAGATGGGCCGTGTCCCCGGCGAGCTCCGCCAGGACCACCGCGGGGCGGACCCCCTGGGCGGTGAGCGCGGCCCAGGCCTCGAAGAAGGCGCCGCCCGGGGCGCACACCGAGCGCCCCGGCGCCGCCTGCGCCCCGCCGACGTCCACGGCCAGCGCGGTGGACCGTACGGCGGGGCGGTGCTCCCGGCCCCGCCACTGCGCGGCGATCCGTGCGACGGCGGACCCGGCGGGCTTGGCCCTGCGGTCGTTGGTGAGCAGGCCGAGCCCGTACTCCAGCTCCGGGAAGTCCGCGAGCTCCCGGGACACGTCGTGCGAGCACCACCAGGTCACGCCCCACAGGTCCGGGCAGTCCAGCACGTTCGCCACCGTCGCCTCGGTGAACGCCGCCGCGTGCTCCGCCGGGATCAGCGGCGCGGGCGCCCCGACCTCCTGGAGCCACACCGGCCGGTGCGGGTCACGGGCCCAGGCCTTCGCCAGCTCGACCAGGTACGCGGCGTGGTGCTCGGTCGCCGTTCCGGTGCGGCCGTGGCGCTGCGCGGTGCCGTTGAACACCCAGGAGTGCACCGCCGTGGCCGCGCCCAGCCGGGCGGCCTGGGCCGGGGTGAAGGGGTGGCCGTCCCGGTACCAGGCGGCGTCGTACTCGGCGTGCACGTGGAACCGGTCCGGCGCGCCCTTCTCGCACGCGGCGAGCATCCGCTCCAGCCAGCGCCCGGCCTGCTCACGGGTGATCCGGTCCGGGTCCGGGTGGGGGGCGTCGGAGAACTGGTTGATCTCGTTGCCCACGGTCATGCCGAGGAAGTTGGGGCGGTCGGCGAGGGCGCCGGCCAGCGTGCGCAGGTACTCCTCCTGCGCGGCGACGACGTCCGGGTCGGTGAAGATGCCGCGCCGGTGCCAGGTCCCGGTCCACGCGGGCAGGAAGTCGAAGCTCGACAAGTGCCCTTGCAGGCCGTCCACGCCGACGTCGAGCCCGCGCTCGGCGGCCGCGTCGGCGAGCGCGACGAGCTGCTCGACGGCGCGCGGCCGGATCAGGGTCCGGTTCGGCTGGAACACCGGCCACAGCGGGAAGACCCGCACGTGGTCCAGCCCGAGCGCGGCGACGGAGTCGAGGTCGGCCCTGACCTCGTCGAGGTCGAAGTCGAGCCAGTGGTGGAACCAGCCGCGCGAGGGGGTGTAGTTGGCGCCGAAACGGAGTGGACGAGGGATGAATCCGTCGTGCATGAGGGCGTCCTGGAGTTCTCGGGAATTCGCCGGGTGACGGACAACCTGCCGGGTGCCGGGAGGGAAGTCAACAGGGCCTCCGGCGCCGGTACTTAAGCGCTTCAGTCCCGTTGACAGAAGGGTTTCGGCCGCTCAAGCTGGTCGAAACTAATGCGGTTTAGTTCCGGCGCCGGAATGCGTACGGGAAATGACCGGAGGAAGAGGCAGGCACGCCATGGCCCGCAGGCCCACCATCAAGGACATCGCCCGCCGGGCCGGGGTGTCCGAAAGCGCCGTGTCCTTCGCGCTCAACGACCGTCCGGGCGTCTCCAAGGACACCCGCGCCCGCATCCGCGGGGTCGCCGAAGAACTCGGCTGGCAGCCCAACAGCGCCGCGCGGGCCCTGTCCGGGGAGCGTTCCGGAGCGGTCGGGCTGGTGCTCGCCCGGCCCGCGCAGACCCTCGGCGTCGAGTCCTTCTTCCTCCAACTGGTCTCCGGCATCCAGGAGGTGCTCTCCGCGGGCCGGGTCGCGCTGCTCTTCCAGGTCGTCGACTCCATCGACGCCGAATGCGCCGTGTACCGCCGCTGGTGGGCCGAACGGCGCGTCGACGGCGTCCTCGTCGTGGACCCGCGTACGGACGACCCGCGGCCGGAGCTCCTCGCGGGGCTCGGCCTGCCCGCCGTGATGATCGGCGGGACGGGCGGGGACGGGGGGCTGTCCTCGGTCTGGGCCGACGACGCCCGGGCCATGGCCCGGGTCGTGGAGCACCTGTACGGGCTGGGCCACCGGCGGATCACCCACATCGCCGGACTGCCCGGCCTCGCCCACACCGCCCGCCGCATCGCGTCGCTGCGCGCCGAGGCCGAGGCGCGCGGGCTCGACCCGGCGCACGTGCGCTCCGTGGTCACCGACTACTCCGACGCCGAGGGCGCGGCCGCCACCCGCCGGGTCCTCGCCGAACCCGGGCCGCCGACCGCCCTCGTCTACGACAACGACGTGATGGCGGTCGCCGGCATCGCCGTCGCCGCCGAGCTGGGCATCGCGGTCCCCGGCCGCGTCTCCGTGGTCGCCTGGGACGACTCCGCGCTGTGCCGGGTCACCCACCCCCGGCTCACCGCGCTCGTACGCGACACCGCCGGGTTCGGCCGGCTCGCCGCCGAGGAGCTCCTCGCCGTACTGGCCGGGAGCCCGCCCCGGGCCCGGGAGAGCGAGCGGCCGCGGCTGGAGCCCCGGGAGAGTACGGCCCCGCCGGCGGCCCCATACTGATCCCGACCCCTTCCTGGAGCCGCTTCCGTGACGAGTCCCACCTCCGCACCGCCCGCACCGCAGACCGCTGACGGCGCCGCCGCCGTCGATCCGGCCGCCGGCCTGACCGTGGCCGTCGACATCGGCGGTACGAAGATCGCCGGCGCGCTGGTGCACCCCGACGGCACGATGACGGCCACCACCCGCCGCCCGACCCCGCGCGGTGCGGACGGCGACGCGGTCTTCGCCGCCGTCGCCGAGGTCGTCGCCGAGCTCGCCGGCTCCCCGCTGTGGCCCTCGGCGGTCCGTTGCGGCATCGGCAGCGCGGGCCCCGTGGACACCTCGCGCGGCACGGTGAGCCCCGTGAACATCGGGGCGTGGCGGGAGTTCCCGATCCAGCCCCGGGTCGAGGCAGAACTGGCCCGGCACGGCGCGGCCCTGCCGACCGTGCTCGCCGGCGACGGCGTGGCGATGACCGCCGCCGAGCACTGGCTGGGCGCGGCCCGGGGGCACGCGAACGCCCTGTGCATGGTGGTCTCCACCGGGGTCGGCGGAGGGCTGATCCTGAACAACCGGCTCCACCCGGGCCCCACGGGCAATGCGGGCCACATCGGTCACATCAGCGTGGCTTTCGAGGGTGAGCCGTGCGTCTGCGGGAGCCGTGGCTGCGTGGAGTCCATCGCCTCCGGCACCGCCATCGCCCGGTGGGCCCTGGCCCAGGGCTGGACCCCGGCCGACCCGGACGGGGACGCCTCCGCTGCGGGCGTGGCCGCGGCCGCGGAGGCCGGGGATCCCGTCGCGGTGGCCGCCTTCGACCGTGCGGGGCGGGCCCTGGCCGCGGCCATCGCGGCCACCGCGACGCTGGTCGAGACCGACATCGCGGTGATCGGCGGCGGCGTCGCCACGTCGGGGGACACGCTGTTCGCGCCGATCCGCGCGCACCTGGCCGACTACGCCACGCTGTCCTTCGTGAGCGGGCTGCGGGTGGTCCCGGCGGCCCTGGGGACGCACGCGGGGCTGATCGGGGCGGCCGCGGCCGCGCTGATGCTGCTGCCGGGCGGCTGACCGGACACCCCCTAGGGCTTCACCGAGCGGTAGTAGCGCTGCGCGCCCTCGTGCAGGTCGAGCGGGTCCGTGTAGATCGCCGTGCGCAGGTCCACCAGCTGGGCGGCGTGCACCTGGTGCCCGATCCGGTCGCGGCTGCTGATCACCGTCTGCGTGAACCGCTCGGTCAGCTCCGGGTCCGTCGCCTCGGTGGTGACCAGCAGGTTCGGCACGGCCAAGGTCGCCACCGACGAGGTGTTCCGGGCCCGCGTGTAGGCGTCCTGCGGCATCACCGCCGCCCGGTAGTACCGCGCCGGGGTCCCGCTCGCCTGGAGCGACTCCACCAGGTCGCCGAGCTGCACGAGCCGGATGTCGTACCGCTCCGACAGTTCGCGCACCGCCTGGGTCGGCAGGCCGCCGGACCAGAAGAACGCGTCGATCCGGCCGGCCTGCAGCTCCGCGGGCATGGTGTCGATGCCTATCGACACCGGGGTGATGTCCCGCGCCGGATCCAGCTTGGCCGCCGTCAGCAGCCGCTCCGAGATCAGGCGCACGCCGGATCCCGGCTGGCCGATCGCGACCCGCTTGCCCTTCAGGTCCCGCGCCGACTGCACGCTCGAGCCGGCCGGCACCACCAGCTGCACGTAGTCGTCGTAGAGCCGTGCCACGCCGCGCAGCTGCTCCGCGCCCGGCTTCCCGTCGACCCGGTACTTGGAGACCGCGTCCGCGGTCGCGATGGTGAAGTCGGCCTTCCCGGTGGCCACGCGCTGGAGGTTCTCCTGCGAGCCCTCGCTGGGCGTCAGCGCCACCTTCACGCCGGGCATGTCCTGGGCCAGGGCCTGTTCCAGCAGCTGGCCGTAGCGGTGGTAGACGCCGGTACGGACCCCCGTGCTGAAGGTCAGCCCGCCCTTGAGCTCCGGCTCCCCGAAGGGCCTCAGCCACCAGGCGAGCAGCCCGAGCACCGCCAGTACGGCCACCAGCCCCCACAGGGCGGTGCGCCTGCGGATGCGGGGCGGTACGTGAGCCATGCGGCGATCCTGCCACCGGGGCGGGGCCGCTGTCACGGCCGGCCCCCGGCGGGAGGGGGCCGGAGGGGTTCCGGGTACCGCCTACCCTTGTCGTATGACCAGCAGCAGCGACCGGAGCACGGCAGTGGACGTCAAGGGAACATACGAGGTGCGCACCTACGGGTGCCAGATGAACGTGCACGACTCCGAGCGGCTGTCCGGTCTGCTGGAGGGCGCGGGCTACACGCGGGCGCCCGAGGGCTGTGACGGTGACGCCGACGTCGTGGTGTTCAACACCTGCGCCGTGCGGGAGAACGCCGACAACAAGCTGTACGGCAACCTCGGCCGGCTCGCCCCGATGAAGACCAAGCGCCCCGGCATGCAGATCGCCGTCGGCGGCTGCCTCGCGCAGAAGGACCGCGACACGATCGTCAAGCGGGCCCCCTGGGTCGACGTGGTCTTCGGCACCCACAACATCGGCAAGCTGCCCGTCCTGCTGGAGCGCGCCCGCATCCAGGAAGAGGCGCAGGTCGAGATCGCCGAGTCGCTGGAGGCGTTCCCCTCCACGCTGCCGACCCGGCGCGAGTCCGCGTACGCCGCGTGGGTTTCGATCTCCGTCGGCTGCAACAACACGTGCACCTTCTGCATCGTCCCTGCCCTGCGCGGCAAGGAGGAGGACCGCCGGCCCGGCGACATCCTCGCCGAGGTGGAGGCCCTGGTCGCCGAGGGCGTTTCCGAGATCACCCTGCTCGGGCAGAACGTGAACGCGTACGGGTCCGACCTGGGCGACCGCGAGGCCTTCTCGAAGCTGCTGCGGGCGTGCGGGCAGATCGAGGGCCTGGAGCGGGTCCGCTTCACCTCCCCGCACCCGCGCGACTTCACGGACGACGTGATCGCGGCGATGGCCGAGACCCCGAACGTCATGCCGCAGCTGCACATGCCGATGCAGTCCGGATCGGACACCATCCTGCGCGCGATGCGCCGCTCCTACCGCCAGGAGCGCTTCCTCGGCATCATCGAGAAGGTCCGCGCGGCCATCCCGCACGCGGCGATCTCCACCGACATCATCGTGGGCTTCCCCGGTGAGACGGAGGAGGACTTCGAGCAGACGATGCACGCCGTGCGCGAGGCCCGTTTCGCGAACGCCTTCACCTTCCAGTACTCCAAGCGCCCCGGGACCCCCGCGGCGGACATGGAGGGGCAGATCCCGAAGGAGGTCGTCCAGGAGCGCTACATGCGGCTGGTGGCCCTCCAGGAGGAGATCTCCTGGGACGAGAACAAGAAGCAGGTCGGGCGGACGCTGGAGGTCATGGTCGCGGAGGGCGAGGGCCGCAAGGACGGAGCCACGCACCGGCTGTCCGGGCGCGCGCCCGACAACCGCCTGGTGCACTTCACGAAGCCGGAGGGGGAGGTCCGCCCCGGGGACGTGGTGACCGTGGACATCACCTACGCGGCCCCGCACCACCTGCTGGCGGAGGGCCCGACGCTGTCCGTGCGCCGCACGCGCGCCGGTGACGCCTGGGAGAAGCGCAACGCGGCTCCCGCGCAGCCGCAGGGCGTCATGCTCGGCATCCCGACCCTGGGCGTCCCCGCCCCGCTCCCGCCGGCCGCCGCTTCGGGCTGCGCCCTGCCGGCGTCTTCCTGACAGCCCCGCGCGGCCCCCGCCGGGGGCCTCGCGGGACAGGCCTGTCCGGGAAGGGCCGCCTGCCTCCCGGCGCACGGCGCCACCTCGCGGACATGCCCTAGGGTGCGGATCATGCTTGTTGCCGCCGCCGTGTGCCCCGCCCCGCCCCTGCTCGTGCCCGAGGTCGCCGCGGGGGCCGCTCCCGAGCTCGCGGACGCCCGTACCGCCTGCTCCGACGCGCTCGCGGTGCTCGCCGCCTCCCGCCCCGACCTGCTCGTCGTCGTCGGCGCCGCCGACCAGGACCACCGCGGGGCCTACCCCCAGGGCTCCCGCGGCGGTTTCCACGGCTTCGGCGTCGAGGCCGGCGTACAGCTCGGGGAGGGCGAGGAGGGGCCTCGGCTGCTGCCGCCGTCCCTGGCGGTCGGCGCCTGGCTGCTCCGGCACGCCCGCTGGGGCGCCGCTCCCGTCGAGGGGCTCGGCGTCGGGGAGCCCCTCGAAGCCGCGCGGTGCCTGGAGGCCGGCCGGGGGCTCGCGGCCCGCGAGGAGCGCGTCGCGCTCCTCGTCATGGGCGACGGCAGCGCCTGCCGGACCCTGAAGGCCCCCGGCTACCTCGACGACCGCGCCGCCGCCTTCGACGCCGCCGCGGCCCGCGCGCTCGCCGCCGCCGACGTGGCCGCGCTCGGCGCCCTCGACGCCGAGCTCGCGTACGAGCTCAAGGCCGCCGGGCGGGCGCCCTGGCAGGTGCTGGCCGGAGCGGCCGAGGGCGCGGGCCTCGACGGGCGGCTGCTGTACGAGGACGCCCCGTACGGGGTCGGCTACTTCGTCGCCGCCTGGTCCTGACCGACCCGCCCTGGCCGCCTGTTCCTGACCGCACGGTCCTGACCGGCGGTGCCGCCGCCGAGGCGGCTGCAGGGAGGCCGCCGGGAACGAGGAAGGGGCGCGGGTTCAGCCGAACCCGCGCCCCTGCCGTCGACCGCGTCAGGCGGACGGCGCCGGCGGCGTCTGCCCGCCGGGGGCGTCCTTGTGCGCGATCTTGCCCAGGGCGTCCTTCGCCTTGCTCGTGCCGGTCTCGATGTGACCGTGGTACTTGCCCTTGGTCTTGGAGTCCACGGCCTTGGCCATCTTGTCGAGATTCTGGCCGATCTTCCCCTCGTGCTGCTGCGCGAGGTCGCCGACCTTTTCCTTCGCCGGTGCGAGCTTGGCCTTCAGCGTGTCCAGCAGGCCCATGGGTCACCTTCCAGTGGCGGTAGCTACTTGCGGGCGCCTTCGCCGGCCTCGCTGTCCGCGGCCTTCTCCGCCGACTGCTGCTTCGGGATCTCCACGCCCTCCGGCGCGGCGCTCTCCGACCCAGCCGGCGGCGCGGTCCCGACCGCGGTCTCCGCCTCGTCCGCGGCGACCGCGTCCTCGGACTCCGTCGTCAGGGCCGCGGCCGCGGCATCCTCCGTGCTCGCTTCCGCGGCCTTGCGGCGAAACCGACTAAAAACGCCCATGTCTACTCCCATAACGTTACTCGTGCGGGTGAAGTTCCGCCGTGTGCGGCCCGGCCTCCGCCCGGCGTGCGCCCGGCGGAACCCCGCCAGGGCAACGACCCCGACACCACCCCGTCACGTAACTCGATCGGGTACATGCCGCGGCGTTTGCGAGACTGGGGCGGTGAGCAATGCAGCCCCCGCTCCGCGGGTCATCGCCGTCGTCGGTCCCACCGCGGCCGGAAAGTCCGATCTGGGCGTAGCCCTGGCCCGCCGTTTCGACGGCGAGGTCGTCAACGCCGATTCCATGCAGCTGTACCGGGGGATGGACATCGGCACCGCCAAGCTGACGACCGAGGAGCGCGGCGGAGTCCCGCACCACCTCCTCGACATCTGGGACGTGACCGAGACCGCGAGCGTCGCCGAGTACCAGCGCCTGGCCCGCGCCGAGATCGACAAGCTCCTCGCCCAGGGCCGCACGCCCGTCCTCGTCGGCGGATCGGGCCTGTACGTCCGCGGAGCCCTCGACGCGATGGAGTTCCCCGGCACCGACCCCGAGGTCCGGGCCCGGCTGGAGGCCGAGGTCACGCTGCGCGGCCCCGGCGCCCTGCACGCCCGCCTCGCCGCCGCCGACCCGGCCGCGGCCCAGGCGATCCTGCCCAGCAACGGCCGCCGCATCGTCCGGGCCCTGGAGGTCATCGAGATCACCGGGAAGCCCTTCACCGCGAACCTGCCCGGCCACGACTCGGTCTACGAGACGGTGCAGATCGGCGTGGACGTGGCCCGGCCGGAGCTCGACGAGCGGATCGCACTGCGCGTGGACCGGATGTGGGAGGCCGGTCTCGTCGACGAGGTCCGCACGCTGGAAGCCCGGGGCCTGCGCGACGGAATCACCGCTTCCAGGGCGCTCGGCTACCAGCAGGTGCTCGCCGCCCTCGCCGGCGAGTGCACCGAGGACGAGGCCAGGGCCGAGACCGTACGGGCCACCAAGCGCTTCGCCCGCCGCCAGGACTCCTGGTTCCGCAGGGACCCCCGTGTGCACTGGCTCAGCGGGGCCGTCGCGGACCGGGGGGAACTCGTCGGACTCGCGCAGTCGTTGGTCGAACGAGCGGTCACAGCCTGATCACGTGATGGCATCGGGACGCCCCTCGTGCCCGTTCGAGGGCTTGAGCCGTGCCATCATCAAATTCCGCGGGTGCGGTCACCGGCGGTGAACAACGGCGTACGAAGTCCGAGTGGGGAGGGCGCGTGGCGATGGAGGCCGGCCCTCGCGACACCGGGCAGGACGGCACGAGGCAGGACGCGGACCTCTGGGACGGTGATCCCACGGTCGCCGAGCCCGAGGCTCTCGGCCTGCCCGCGGATCCCGCACGGCTGACCCCCGACGGCCCGGACGCACCGGACGCCGCCGAGGCGGAGGCCGCCGCCGGTCCCGCGTTCGAGGTGGAGCTGCGCCCGCAGCGCCGCCTGCGCATCTGGCAGATCGCGCCCATCGTGATGCTGGCAGCGGCCGGCTCCCTGATGTTCGCCTTCCCGCTCGCCTTCGAGTTCGGCGACGGCGGAGCCGTGGTCGCCATGCTCGGCTTCCTCATCTGCTGCTGCGCCGGCGGCTGGGGGATGATGGCCGCCCGCCGCGTCGGGTACACCTGGCCCGGGCTCCCGGCCCGCGGCAGCGGCCGCCGCCCCGACTGGCGCATGGCGGGGCTGTACGCACTGGTCGCACTGGCCGTCGTCGCGCTGGCCGTGTACCGGGTCGCGCGACTGCGGTAAGGCGCGTCTTTCGGATCGCGCCGGGCTCCCGGCGGCGCCGCCGACCTGCCCGAACGTCCCGCTCGGTACCATGGGCGCGTGACGCAGACGAGCCTCTCCTTCCTCAAGGGCCACGGCACCGAGAACGACTTCGTGATCGTCCCGGACCCGGACAACGCCGTCGAGCTGCCCGCGACCGCCGTCGCGAAGCTGTGCGACCGGCGCGCCGGCATCGGCGCGGACGGGGTGCTGCACGTCGTCCGGTCCGCCGCGCACCCCGAGGCGACGCACATGGCCGACGAGGCCGAGTGGTTCATGGACTACCGCAACAGCGACGGCTCCATCGCCGAGATGTGCGGCAACGGCGTCCGCGTCTTCGCCCGCTACCTCCAGTACGCCGGCCACGTCGAGCCCGGCGACCTCGCCGTCGCCACCCGGGGCGGCATCAAGCGCGTGCACCTCGACAAGAGCGGCGACGTGACGGTCTCCATGGGCCGGGCCGTCCTCCCCGAGGAGCAGGTCACCGTCAGCGTCGGCGAGCGCGCCTGGCCCGCCCGCAACGTCAACATGGGCAACCCGCACGCCGTCGCGTTCGTCGACAGCCTCGACCACGCCGGAAAGCTGCTCGACCCGCCCCCGTTCAGCCCGGCCGAGGTCTACCCGACGGGCGTCAACGTGGAGTTCGTCGTCGACCGCGGCCCCCGGCACGTCGCCATGCGCGTCCACGAGCGCGGCTCCGGCGAGACCCGCTCCTGCGGCACCGGCGCCTGCGCCGTCGCCGTGGCGGCCATCCGCCGCGACGGCGCCGACCCGGCCGTCACCGGCGAGCCCGTCACGTACACCGTCGACCTCCCCGGCGGCACCCTCGTCATCACCGAACACCCCGACGGGCAGATCGACATGACGGGACCCGCCGTCATCGTCGCCGCGGGCGAGTTCGACACGGCCTGGCTCACCGAAACGGCTTTCGGCTGAGGGTTCCCTCTAATGGGTGATCCGTTTCACGCTGAGCGAGAGGCGGACTGCGCCACGTGGTGGGGTCGGTAGCATCAGGCACCGGCCCTGAGGGCTCACCCCATGCCCGCCACCGCCGGTCGAAGCCGCCGGAGGTGCCCATGAGTGCAGAGGCCACGAACCCCGAAGCACGTCCCGAAGCGCGCCCCGAACTCAGCAGACGGGGCCGAACCCGCCTTGACCTGCGACGACTCGGGCGCGCTGCCCTTCTCGGACCCGCATCCCGAGACCGGCTCCCCGATGCCATCGGCCACGTGGCCGAGGCGCACCGCGCCCACCACCCGGACGCGGACCTGTCCCTCCTGCGCCGCGCGTACGTGCTCGCGGAGTCCTCGCACCGCGGCCAGATGCGCAAAAGCGGTGAGCCGTACATCACACATCCGCTCGCCGTCACCCTGATCCTCGCCGAACTCGGCGCCGAGACAACGACCTTGACGGCCTCTCTGCTGCACGACACGGTCGAGGACACCGAAGTGACCCTCGATCAGGTCCGCGCGGAATTCGGCGACGAAGTCTGCTTCATCGTCGACGGCGTCACCAAGGTCGAGAAGATCGACTACGGCGCCGCCGCCGAGCCCGAGACCTTCCGCAAGATGCTCGTCGCCACCGGCAACGACGTCCGCGTCATGTCCATCAAACTCGCCGACCGGCTGCACAACATGCGCACCCTCGGCGTGATGCGCCCCGAGAAACAGGCGCGCATCGCCAAGGTCACCCGCGACGTCCTCATCCCGCTCGCCGAACGGCTCGGCGTACAGGCCCTCAAGACCGAGCTGGAAGACCTCGTCTTCGCGATCCTGCACCCCGAGGAGTACGAGCACACCCGCGCGCTCATCGCGGCCCACGCCGGCGAGCGCGACCCGCTCCCCGCCATCGCCGAGTCCGTACGCACCGTACTGCGGGAGGCCGGCATCGCCGCCGAGGTGGTCGTACGCCCCCGGCACTTCGTCTCCGTCCACCGGATCGCCCGGGGCCGCGGTGAGCTGCGCGGCTCCGACTTCGGCCGCATCCTGGTCCTCGTCGGCGAGAACGCCGACTGCTACGCCGTGCTGGGCGAGCTGCACACCTGCTTCACCCCGGTCGTCTCGGAGTTCAAGGACTTCATCGCCGCCCCCAAGTTCAACCTCTACCAGTCGCTGCACACCGCCGTCGCCACGCCCGAGGGGTACGTGGCCGAAGTCATCGTCCGCACCCGCCAGATGCACCGGGTCGCCGAAGCCGGCGTCGTCGCCCTCGGCAATCCGTACGCCACCGCCCCGGCCGCGGAGCCCGCCCCGGACTGCGACGAGGAGCGGGTCGACCCGACCCGGCCCGGCTGGCTCTCGCGGCTCCTCGACTGGCAGCAGTCCGCGCCCGACCCCGACACCTTCTGGAGCGTGCTCCGCGCCGAGCTGGCACAGGACCGGGAGATCACGGTGTTCCACGAGGACGGCAGGTCCTCCGGCACGCTGAGCCTGCCCGCCGGGGCCAGCTGCATCGACGCCGCCTACGCGCAGTACGGCGAGGCGGCCCACGGCTGTATCGGCGCCCGGGTCAACGGGCGCCTCACCTCCCTGGCCTCGCGGCTCTCCGACGGGGACACCGTCCAGCTGCTGCTCGCGCAGGACGCCTCCTCGGGGCCCGGCGCCGACTGGCTGGAGCACGCCAGGACCCCGGCCGCCCGGATCGCCATCGGCAGCTGGCTCCAGGCACACCCCGACATCGCGAAGCCCGCCGCCACCCCCGCCCGGGCGCCGCTGTCCGTGGTCGGCGCCCGGGGCGGCGGCGGCAATGCCGTCGCCGATCTGCCGGACGCCACCGTACGGCTGGCCGGCTGCTGTACGCCCGTGCCGCCGGACGCCGTGGCCGGGTTCGTCGTACGGGGCGGGGCCGTCACCGTCCACCGCATCCACTGCGCGGCGGTGGCCCAGATGCGCGCGCTGGGGCGGACCTCCGTCGCCGTGCACTGGCGGGCCACGGCGGACTGCCGGGTCACCCTGCTCGCCGAATCGTTCGGCCGCCCCCACCTCCTGGCCGACCTGACCGAAGCCATCGCCCGCGAGGGGGTCGAGGTGGTCTCCGCGACCGTGGAACCGCCCGTCGAGCAGCGGGTACGGCACACGTACACCCTGCAGCTGCCCGACGCGACGGGACTGCCGGCCCTGATGCGGGCGATGCGGGATGTACCCGGGGTCTACGACGTGCGCCGGGCGTAGGCCGGGCCCGCGCCGACCGTCCGGCCGCGAAGGGCCCGGGACCGGGCCGGGACCACGGCGGAAGGTCCCGTTCGGGTGGACCCGTCGCGCGTCGTGCCCGGCCGCGCGGCGGGCGCTGGTAAGCGATGGGGGATGCAGCTCTCCTCCCCGCGCCTGCGCGCCGCCCTGCTGGCCGCGGCCTCCCTCACCCTCGTCGCCGCCGTGCTGCCCCCGCCGAAGCCGCTGGGCATCGGCGACGTGCTGTTCCCGGAGCTCGGGAACCCCGGGTACGACGTCCTCTCGTACGACCTGTCCTTCACGTACAAGGACAACAAGAGCCCACTCGACGCGATCACCGTCATCGACGCCCGCGCGCTG
Source organism: Streptomyces sp. NPDC001194 (assembly GCF_042896985.1). Classification (NCBI taxonomy): domain Bacteria; kingdom Bacillati; phylum Actinomycetota; class Actinomycetes; order Kitasatosporales; family Streptomycetaceae; genus Streptomyces; species Streptomyces sp. NPDC001194. Next base: position 59,358 of record NZ_JBIAXU010000019.1, read on the forward strand.
GAGCCGCTGGAGCGGATCAACCTGGACTTCAGCCACGGCACGGTGGCCTCCGCCCGGGTCAACGGCGAGCCGGCGCACTTCGAGAGCGCCGGCGAGGACCTCGTGCTCACGCCGGCACGCCCGGTCACGGAGAACGTGCCGCTCCACATCGAGATCCGGCACACCAGCGATCCGCGCGGCATCGCCGACGGAGGCTGGCTGCCCACCGAGGACGGCCTGGCCATGGCCAACCAGGCCGACGCCGCCCACCGGGTCTTCCCGTGCAACGACCACCCCGCGGACAAGGCGTACTTCACCTTCCGGATCACCGCCCCGGCCGGCCTGACCGCCGTCGCCAACGGGGTGGCCGGCGCCCTCCCGGCCCGCCGGGCGGCGGGCGCGACCACCTGGACGTACCGGACCCTGCACCCCATGGCCACCGAGCTCGCGCAGGTCTCCATCGGCGAGTCGGCCGTGGTCGGGGCCACCGGTCCGCACGGGCTGCCGCTGCGCAGCGTGGTCCCGGCCGCTGACCGCAAGAGGCTGGAGCCCTGGCTGCGGAAGACCGCCGGGCACGTGCAGTGGATGGAGCAGCGCGTCGGCAGCTACCCGTTCGAGAACTACGGGGTGCTGATCGCCAAGGCGAAGACCGGGTTCGAGCTGGAGACCCAGACGCTCTCGCTCTTCGAGAACGGCCTGTTCTCCGGGGCGGGCTACCCCGCCTGGTACGTCGAGGCCGTGATGGTCCACGAGCTCGCCCACCAGTGGTTCGGCGACAGCGTCACCCCGCGGACCTGGTCCGACCTGTGGCTCAACGAGGGGCACGCCACCTGGTACGAGGCCCTGTACGCGGACGGCCTCGGCAAGTACTCCATGGAGCGGCGCATGCGCGAGGCGTACCAGCGCTCCGACCAGTGGCGGGCGGCGGGCGGGCCCCCGGCCGCGCCGAAGCCCCCGGCCGCCGGCGAGAAGGTCGGGCTGTTCCGGCCGGCGGTCTACGACGGGGCCGCGCTGATCCTGTACGCGCTGCGGCAGGAGATCGGGGAGAAGGCCTTCGACCGGGTCGAGCGGCGCTGGGTGGCGGAGAACAAGGACGCGACCGCCGGCACGGAGGACTTCGTACGCCTGGCCTCGGAGGTGGCCGGACGGGACCTCACGGCCTTCCTGAAGCCGTGGCTGTACGGGAAGACGACGCCGGCGATGCCCGGGCACCCGGAGTGGGGCGGCCCGAAAAGCGTGTGACCCCCGGGGAACGGGCATGTCACCATCGACAGGGCCGGTCGACGGAGCCGCACGCCGGGGGAATCTCCCGGCGACGTGACACGTTGGACGTGACAGAGTTAGGCCTCTCTCGCGCACGGCCAGGGCCGTGCGCGGCAGTGCCGCATTCGATATCGACGTAAGGATCCAATGACCTCCTCTTCTTCCCCTTCCCAGGACGCGCGGGACGCACGGGACGTGCCGGACTCGCAGAGCTTCACCGAGAGCCTTCGGGCCGACGCCCTGATGGAAGAGGACGTCGCCTGGAGCCACGAGGTCGACGGAGACCGGGACGGCGCGCAGTTCGAGCGCTCCGAGCGCGCGGCACTGCGCCGCGTGGCCGGCCTCTCCACCGAGCTCGAAGACGTCACCGAGGTCGAGTACCGGCAGCTGCGCCTGGAGCGCGTGGTGCTGGTGGGCGTGTGGACCTCCGGAACGGTGCAGGACGCCGAGAACTCCCTCGCGGAGCTCGCCGCCCTCGCCGAGACGGCGGGCGCCCTCGTACTCGACGGTGTGATCCAGCGCCGTGACAAGCCGGACCCGGCCACCTTCATCGGCTCGGGCAAGGCCCGCGAACTGCGCGACATCGTGATGGAGAGCGGAGCCGACACCGTCGTCTGCGACGGCGAGCTCAGCCCCGGCCAGCTCATCGCCCTCGAGGACGTCGTCAAGGTCAAGGTGGTCGACCGGACCGCCCTGATCCTCGACATCTTCGCCCAGCACGCCAAGTCCCGAGAGGGCAAGGCACAGGTCGCCCTCGCGCAGATGCAGTACATGCTGCCTCGACTGCGCGGCTGGGGTGCCTCGCTGTCCCGGCAGATGGGTGGCGGCGGCGGTGGCGGCATGGCCACCCGAGGCCCCGGTGAGACCAAGATCGAGACCGACCGGCGCCGGATCCGCGAGAAGATGGCGAAGATGCGCCGGGAGATCGCGGAGATGAAGACCGGCCGCGACATCAAGCGGCAGGAACGGCGCCGCAACAAGGTGCCCTCGGTCGCCATCGCCGGCTACACCAACGCGGGCAAGTCCTCGCTGCTCAACCGCCTCACGGGCGCGGGCGTGCTGGTGGAGAACGCACTGTTCGCCACCCTCGACCCGACCGTGCGCCGGGCCGAGACCCCCTCCGGCCGGATCTACACCCTGGCCGACACGGTCGGCTTCGTCCGGCACCTGCCCCACCACCTGGTCGAGGCGTTCCGCTCCACGATGGAGGAGGTCGGCGACTCCGACCTCATCCTGCACATCGTGGACGGCTCGCACCCGGCCCCGGAGGAGCAGCTGGCGGCGGTCCGCGAGGTCATCCGCGAGGTCGGCGCGGTCAACGTGCCCGAGATCGTGGTGATCAACAAGGCCGATGCCGCGGACCCGCTCGTACTGCAGCGGCTGCTGCGCATCGAGCGGCACTCCATCGCCGTCTCGGCGCGCACGGGGCAGGGCATCGCGGAGCTCCTCGCGCTGATCGACTCCGAGCTGCCGCGGCCCGAGGTCGAGGTCGAGGCGCTGGTGCCGTACACGCGCGGCTCGCTGGTCGCCCGGGCGCACGCCGAGGGCGAGGTGATCTCCGAGGAGCACACCCCGGAGGGCACCCTGCTGAAGGCGCGCGTCCACCAGGAGCTGGCGGCGGACCTGGCGCCGTACGTGCCGGCGAAGCAGTGAGCGACAGGCCGTAGCCGGCAAGCCGCGCACGAACGACGGAGGGCCCCCTGCGGTGCAGGGGGCCCTCCGTCGTTCGTGCGTGCGCCCGGGCAGGGCTACTTGAACTTGGAGCTCACCGCGTCGAAGATCCCCTTGGCTTCCGGGCCGAGCCGGGGTCCGGCCAGCCAGCCCGCCTTGGCGGGGCCGATCGAGGTGTTCGACACCAGCGCCGGCTTGCCGTCACTGCCGGCGGCCACCCAGCCGCCGCCGGAGGAGCCACCGGTCATCGTGCAGCCGATCCGGTACATCACCGGGGAGTTCGCGACCAGCGACAGCCGGCCCGGCTTGTCGGTGCACTGGAAGGCCTTCTGGCCGTCGAACGGAGCCGCCGCCGGGTAGCCGGTCGCCGTGATGCCCGCGACCTTCGACACCGCCGGGGCGTTGAACTCCACCGGGAGCGCCGCGCCGACGGTCTCCTCCAGCGACTTCCCGGTGCTCTTCTCCGGGGTCACGTGCAGTACCGCGAAGTCGTACGGGGCGCCCGCGCCACCGGTCGGGCCGCCGTTCGCGATCCACTGGTCCGAGGTCTGCGCCCAGTCGCTCCACCACACGCCGTACGGGGCCACCTGCTCGCGCGGGGCGCCCTTGAGCTGGGCGGCCGGCTTGCCCGCGTTGTTGTACGACGGGACGAAGGCGATGTTGCGGTACCAGCCGCCGGACTTGCCCGCGTGCACGCAGTGGCCGGCCGTCCAGACCATGTTGGACTTGCCCGGGTGGGCCGGGTCCTTCACCACGGTTGCCGAGCAGACCATGGAGCCCTCGGGGCCGTCGAAGAACACCTTGCCGGACACCGGAACACTGGTGTGGTACGGCGCGTTGGCGGCCTTGGCCTGCACCGGAGCCGGGGTCGGGTCGGTGACGCCCTGGTCCTTGCCGGCGTCCTGGTCGACGGCCGGGGGCTGCGGGGTCTTGTCGGCCTCACGCATCCGGTCCGGGTTCCACAGGTCCTCGATGATCGGGTTGACGTAGTCGCCCGCCTCGCGGAGCCAGTCCTCCTGCTTCCAGTTCTTCCACGCACCCCCCTTCCACTTGTCCAGGTCGAAGCCGTGCTCCTTGAGCCTCTCCTTGAGCTGGTCCGGGATCTTGACGGTCCCGTCGGCCTCGGTGGGGAGGCTCGCCGCCACGGTCGGCTTGGCGTCGCCGCCGGCCTCCCCGTCGCCGGGTCCGCAGGCCGCGGCGGTCATGGTGAGTGCCGCCGCGCACAGGATCGCGGTGACCGGTCGGTTCGGGCGCATGTCGTGAATCCCCCTGGTGATTCCGGATGTCAATCGCGGTGCAGTTGAGGTACTAGGGACACGCGGGGTGCGCGTCCCGAGTTCAGCACCCCACTATGCCGCTGCCGTTGGGGACGGCACAGCCCGGGGCCGCGGTTCCGGAAGCGGGGGACGCGGCGCGCCCGGGCACAACCGAAGCGAAGCCGCGGCGGACAAGGATCTTGCGGCCACCCGTGATCCGCCGCCGCCCCCGTCGTTGGTACGTACGGGGGACGGCGTTCATGTTCGAGGCGCAATCCGATGGAGCACTCCGTGCGGGAGGTCCGAGAGTCGTGGCTTTGACCGAGCAGGGCGCGGCTGCCGCGCAAGTGCCGCCGCAAGTACAGCCGCAGGTGCCGCCGCAGGGGAGCCGGGCAGTGGGGCCCGGCGCGGTGGAGGGCATCCTGCGCAGGCAGGCGATGCGGGAGTCCGCAGCCCGGACGTACGCCCGCTCGCTGCCCATCGTGCCGGTGCGCGCGCGGGGGCTGACCATCGAGGGCGCGGACGGGCGGCGCTACCTGGACTGCCTCTCCGGCGCCGGCACCCTCGCCCTGGGGCACAACCACCCCGTGGTGCTCGAAGCCGTACGGGACGTCCTGGACTCGGGGGCCCCGCTGCACGTCCTGGACCTCGCGACCCCGGTCAAGGACGCCTTCACCACGGAGCTGTTCGCCTGCCTCCCGCCGGAACTGGCCGCCGACGCCCGGATCCAGTTCTGCGGCCCCGCCGGCACCGACGCGGTCGAGGCCGCGCTCAAGCTGGTCCGGACCGCCACCGGGCGATCGGGACTGCTGGCCTTCACGGGGGCCTACCACGGGATGACCGCGGGGGCCCTCGGCGCCTCGGGGGGAGCGCCGGACGTACGGGTGACCCGGCTTCCCTTCCCCCAGGACTTCCGCTGCCCGTTCGGGGTCGGCGGCCCCGAGGGCGCGCGGCTCGGTGCCCGCTGGACCGAGAGCCTGCTGGACGACCCCAAGGGCGGGGTGCCGGCGCCCGCGGCGATGATCGTCGAGCCGGTGCAGGGGGAGGGCGGGGTTTTCCCGGCCCCCGACGCGTGGCTGCGCCGCATGCGCGACATCACACGGGCCCGGGACATCCCGCTGATCGCGGACGAGGTGCAGACGGGCGTGGGCCGCACCGGTGCCTTCTGGGGCGTCGACCATGCCGGGGTGGTGCCGGACGTGATGGTCCTGTCCAAGGCGATCGGCGGCAGCCTCCCGCTGGCGGTGATCGTCTACCGGTCGGGCCTGGACGTCTGGGCTCCGGGAGCCCATGCGGGCACCTTCCGGGGCAACCAATTGGCGATGGCGGCCGGGACGGCCACCTTGGCGTACGTACGGAAGAACCGTCTCGCCGAGCGCGCCGCGACCCTGGGTGAGCGGATGCTGACCGCGCTGCGCGGTCTGGCCTCCGCGCACCCCTGCATCGGGGAGGTCCGCGGCCGCGGACTCATGATCGGCATCGAACTCGTCGACCCGGAGACCGGGGCCGCGGCTCAGGCCCTCGCCGCGGCGGTCCGCCAGGAGTGCCTGAACCGCGGCCTGATCGTCGAACTCGGCGGCCGCGACTCCAGCGTCGTACGCCTGCTGCCCCCGCTGACCCTGACCGACGACCAGGCCGCGGCGGTCCTGGACCGCCTGTCGGACGCCATCCCGGCGGCCGCCTCCCGCCACCCCCACTGACCACAAGGACCCCGCCATGCCCGAAGCCACCCACCCCGCCACGACGCCGGTGAACTCCGCGGCCGCCCACTGGCCCGCACCCGGTTCCGGCGCTCCGAGCAGAGCCGGCGGCGTGCTGCGGCAGCTGGACGGACTGCCGCGGGCCGGGATCGGCGGCGGGTCCGGGGCGATGGCCGAGGTACTGGACCACCCGGATCCGGGAGTCGCCGCCGAAGGCGCCGCCGTGGAGAACCTGTTGAGGTGCTGGGTCCGGGAGAGCGGAACCCCGCACCCGGGCGCCGCTGCCGGGAGCAAGCTGCGCATCCCCCTGCCCGCATCGGGGACCGCCCTGCTCGTCGTCGTCCGGTACTGGTCCGCCACCGGCTGGCACCGCTTCGGCCCCGCCCGGCTCGAAGGCGCGCCCGCCTACGCCCCCTCCCTCGACGCCGTCACCCTCGCCTCGCTGCTCGCCCGCGAGGGCGACGCCCACGGCCGCGGTGGCGCCGACCTCGTCGGCCGGGTCGCCGACTCGGTGCGCCGCACAGCCGAGTTCATCGCCGACCGGCGCGAGCGGCCCACCCCTCCCGCACGCGTCGCCGGTGACCTCTTCCTCACCGCCGAACAGTCCCTCCTCCTGGGCCACCCCCTTCAGCCGGACCCGAAGAGCCGCGAAGGACTCTCCGAAGCCGAGGTCCGCCACTACTCACCCGAACTCCACGGCTCCTTCCCCCTGCACTGGCTCGCCGTCGCCCCTTCCGTCCTCGCCACCGACTCCGCCTGGACCGAACGCGGCCGCCCCGTCTCCGCCGCACGGCTCCTCGGCCGGCTCACCCCCGGACTCCCGCTGCCCGACGGCACGACCCCCCTTCCCCTGCACCCCTGGCAGGCCCGCGACCTGCTCCAGCGGCCCGCCGTCGCCGCCCTCCGCGACGCGGGACTCCTGCACGACCTGGGCCCCTTCGGCGAGCCCTGGCACCCCACCTCCTCCGTCCGCACCGTCCACCGCCCCGGCGCACCCGCGATGCTCAAGCTCTCCCTGGGCCTGCGCATCACCAACTCCCGCCGCGAGAACCTGCGCAAGGAACTCCACCGCGGCGTCGAGGTGCACCGGCTGCTCCGCACCGGCCTCGCGGAACAGTGGCAGGCGGCCCACCCCGGCTTCGACATCGTGCGCGACCCCGCCTGGATCGCCGTCGACGCCCCGGACGGCACCCCCGCCCCCGGACTCGACGCCGTGCTCCGGCACAACCCCTTCCGCTCCCACGACGACGCCGTCTGCATCGCCGCACTCACCTCGCCCCGCCCGTGGCCGGGCCGGACCACCATGCGTTCCCGGCTCGCCGAGACCGTCTCCCGGCTCGCCGCCGCCACCGGGCGCCCGACCGCCGCCGTCGCCGCCGAGTGGTTCCTGCGCTACCTCGACCACGTCGTCCTGCCGATCCTCGCCTTCGACGCGCTCGCCGGCATCGCCCTCGAAGCGCACCAGCAGAACACGCTGGTCCTCCTCGACCCGGCCGGCTGGCCGGTCGGCGGCCGCTACCGCGACAACCAGGGCTACTACTTCCGCGCCTCCCGCCGCGTGGAACTGGAGCGCCGGCTCCCCGGCATCGGCAGCGCCAGCGACACCTTCGTCTCCGACGCCGTCACCGACGAACGCTTCGCCTACTACCTCGGCATCAACAACGTGCTCGGCCTCATCGGCGCCTTCGGATCCCAGCAACTCGCCGACGAGCGCGTCCTGCTCGCCGCCTTCCGCCGGTTCCTCGGCAAGGCCTCCGGTCTCGGCCCGCTCCCCGCGCGACTGCTCGACTCACCCACCCTGAGGTGCAAGGCGAACCTGCTGACCCGCCTGGGCGGCCTCGACGAGCTCGTCGGCCCCGTGGACTCCCAGTCCGTCTACGTCACCATCGCCAACCCCCTTCACGATTGAGTGCCGATGCCCTCCACCGACACACCCACCTACGCGGCCACCTCGGCCTACGCGGCCACCTCCGCTTATGCGGCGACCTCCGCCTACGCGGCCACCTCCGCCTACGCGTCGACCGCCACTGCCACCGCCACCGTCGACTCCGCCACCACCGGCGCGCGCATCCCCGGCCGGCGGCTCACCGCCCGGGTGCTGCCGCTGCTCGCCGAGGCGGAACTGCTCGATTCCCCGGCCGGCTGGGGCGCCGCCGCCACCCCGGCCGGGTCCTTCCGCCTCGAACCCGTACGGCTCGGCCGCGACCTGGAGCTGCTGGCCGGCTGGATGAACGATCCCGAGGTGGCCACGTACTGGGAGCTCGCCGGTCCCGCCGCCGTCACCGCGGCCCACGTGCGGTCCCAGCTCGACGGAAACGGCCACAGCATCCCCTGCCTGGGCCTCCTCGACGGCACGCCGATGAGCTACTGGGAGATCTACCGGGCCGATCTCGACCCGCTCTCCCGCCACTACACCGCGCGCCCCCACGACACGGGTATCCACCTGCTCATCGGGGACGGCCCGAACCGCGGCCGCGGTCTGGGCACGGTCCTGCTGCGCGCCGTCGCCGACCTGGTGCTCGACAACCGCCCCCGCTGCACCCGCGTCATCGCCGAACCGGACATCCGCAACACCCCCTCCGTATCAGCCTTCCTCAACTCCGGATTCCGCTGTTCCGCGGAGATCGACCTCCCCGGGAAGCGGGCCGCACTGATGATCCGCGAGCGGGCCCTGCGCAATCTCATCTGATCCATCCGAGCCTCCCCGTCCACGCCTCACCCTTCGAAAACTCTGCGTCGCGCAGCAAAGTTCCCGATCCCGAGGAGTCCCGTGCCGAATTTCCCCGCCACCCCCGACTCCGCCGGCGCCCAGTTCACGGAAGCTTTCATTCCGTCATCACCCCAGCACCCCTGCACGCCGCCCGAACTCACCACCGCCACCTGGGAGTCCGCCGCCCGCCGGCTGCTCGCCAAGATGCTGGCCGAGTTCGCCTACGAGGAGATCATCAGCCCCCTCCAGGCCCCCGCACCGGCCACCGCCGCCGGTGACGCCTGGCAGCTGACCCTCGACGACGGCAGCAGCCTCGGCTTCCGGGCCCGCCGCCGCGCCTACGGCAGCTGGCACGTCGCCCCCGACACCATCGTGCTCACGCCGCCGCCCCCGTCCACGGAACCCCCGACCGCCTTCGGCGACCCGTACGCCTTCCTCCTGCGCACCCGGACCCTCCTCGGCCTCGACGGCTCCACCCTCGGCCACCTCGTCCGCGAGCTCAGCGCCACCCTCGCCGCCGACGCCCGCATCGACCACACCGCCCTCACCGCCGACGTCCTCGCCGATCTCGACCACTGCGAACTCGAAGGCCACCAGACCGGCCACCCCTGGCTCGTCCTCAACAAGGGCCGCATGGGACTGTCCGCCGCCGACACCGCCTCCTGGGCCCCCGAGGCCCGCACCCGCCAGCGACTGCCCTGGCTCGCCGTCCACACCTCCCTCGCGGCCTACCGCGGCACGGCCGGCCTGGAGGACCCGGCCCGCCTCTACGCCCAGGAGCTCGACCCCGTCACCCGCGCCGCCTTCGACCGGACCCTGCGCGCCCGCGGCCTCGACCCGATCGGCTACCTCTACCTCCCGGTCCACCCCTGGCAGTGGGACGAGGTCGTGCTCCCCCTCTTCGCCCCGGCCCTGGCCTCGGGCGCCCTGGTCCCGCTCCCCGCCGACCCCGACCTGCGCATCCCGCAGCAGTCGATCCGCACCTTCCTCAACCTCACCCGCCCCGACCGGCACAGCGTCAAACTGCCGCTCTCCGTCTTCAACACCCTCGTCTGGCGCGGCCTGCCCTCCGACCAGTCCGCCGCCGCCCCCGCCGTCACCGCATGGATCCGCTCGCTCCACGACGCGGACCCCTTCCTCCACGAGGAGTGCCGCGTGGTCCTCCTCGGCGAGGTCGCCTCGGTCACCGTGCGCCACCCCGTCTACGACGAGCTCCCCGAGGCCCCGTACCAGTACAGGGAGCTCCTCGGGGCGATCTGGCGCGAACCGCTGACCGGCCGCCTCGACCCCGGTGAGCGGGCCCGTACGCTCGCCTCGCTCCTCCACGTCGACCCGCGCGGCCGGTCCTTCACCGCCGAGCTCGTCGCCCGGTCAGGCCTCACCGCGGCCGCCTGGCTCCAGCGGCTCTTCTCCGCCCTGCTGCCCCCGCTGCTCCACTTCCTCTACCGCTACGGCACCGTCTTCTCCCCGCACGGCGAGAACACCACGGTGATCTTCGACGAGCGCGAGGTACCGGTCAGACTCGCCCTCAAGGACTTCGTGGGCGAGGTCAACATCTGCCGCGAGCCGCTGCCCGAGCTCGCCGCCGTTCCCGCCGAGGTGCGCGCCGCGCTGCGCGACAAGCCCGCGGACTTCCTGCCCCAGTACATCCACTCCGGTCTCTTCGTCGGCGTCTTCCGGTACCTCTCCGCCCTCTGCGAGGACCGCCTGGGTGTCCCGGAGCCGGAGTTCTGGTCGCTCGTACGGGCGGAGATCCTGCGGCACCAGGCGCGCTTCCCCGAGCTCAAGGAGCGCCACGAGCTCTTCGACCTGCTCGGGGAGCGGATCGGACGGCTCTGCCTGAACCGGAACCGGCTGTACGAGGACGGTTACCGCGACCGTCCCGACCGCCCGCACGCGGTGGAGTACGGCAGTGTGCCCAATCCCTTGTACCGGCCATGAATCACCGTCGTGGCGGTCACTGTCGGTGGCGCCCCGTAGGGTTGTCATTGCTATGACGAAGCCCTCCCTCCCCGACCTCCTGCACGCCGCCGTCTCCGCCGTCGGCGGCTCGGAGCGGCCCGGCCAGGTGGCCATGGCCGAAGCCGTCGCCGAAGCGATCGACGACAACACGCACCGGCTCATCCAGGCCGGCACCGGCACCGGAAAGTCCCTCGGCTACCTGGTGCCGGCCCTCGCGCACGGCGAGCGCGTGGTCGTGGCCACCGCCACCCTCGCCCTCCAGCGGCAGCTCGTCGAGCGCGACCTGCCCCGGACGGTGGACGCACTGCATCCGCAGCTGCGCCGCCGGCCGCAGTTCGCCATGCTCAAGGGCCGGTCCAACTACCTCTGCCTGCACCGGCTGCACGAAGGCGCGCCGCAGGACGAGGAGGAGGGCCTCTTCGACCAGTTCGAGGCCGCCGCCCCCACCAGCAAGCTGGGCCAGGACCTGCTGCGCCTGCGCGACTGGGCCGACGAGACGGAGACCGGCGACCGGGACGACCTGACGCCCGGCGTCTCCGACAAGGCCTGGGCGCAGATCTCCGTCTCCTCCCGGGAGTGCCTGGGCGCGACGAAGTGCGCCTACGGCGCCGAGTGCTTCGCCGAGGCCGCGCGCGAGCGGGCCAAGCTGGCCGACGTGGTCGTCACCAACCACGCGCTGCTCGCCATCGACGCCATCGAGGGCGCCCCGGTGCTGCCGCAGCACGAGGTGCTGATCGTGGACGAGGCGCACGAGCTGGTCTCCCGGGTGACCGGCGTCGCCACCGGTGAGCTCACCCCCGGCCAGGTCAACCGCGCCGTGAAGCGCGCGGCCAAGCTGGTCGACGAGAAGACGGCGGACTCGCTCCAGACGGCGTCCGAATCGTTCGAGCGGGTCATGGAGCTGGCCCTTCCGGGCCGGCTGGTGGAGGTCCCCGAGGACCTCGGCTACGCGCTGGCGGCCCTGCGGGACGCCGCGCGCAACGTCATCTCCGCCATGGGGGCGACCCGTGACAAGTCCGTCCACGACGAGGACGCCGTCCGCAAGCAGGCCCTGGCCGCGGTGGAGAGCGTCCACGGAGTGGCCGAGCGGATCCTGCTCGGCTCCGAGTACGACGTCGTCTGGTACGAGCGGCACGACCGCTTCGGGGCCACCCTGCGGGTCGCCCCGCTGTCGGTGTCCGGGCTGCTGCGCGAGAAGCTCTTCGAGGACCGCTCGGTGGTCCTGACCTCGGCGACCCTGAAGCTGGGCGGGGACTTCAACGGGGTCGCGGCCTCGCTGGGCCTGTCTCCCGAAGGGGTCGAGGCGGAGGACGCCCCGGTCTGGAAGGGCCTGGACGTGGGCTCGCCGTTCGACTACCCCAAGCAGGGCATCCTCTACGTCGCGAAGCACCTGGCCACGCCCGGCCGGGAGGGCACCCGGGGCGACATGATGGACGAGCTCGCCGAACTGATCGAGGCCGCCGGCGGCCGCACGCTCGGCCTGTTCTCCTCGATGCGGGGTGCCAAGGCGGCCGCCGAGGAGCTGCGCGGCCGGCTCGACAACCCGATCCTGCTCCAGGGCGAGGAGACGCTGGGTGAGCTGATCAAGGCGTTCGCGGCGGACCCGAAGACCTGCCTGTTCGGGACGCTGTCGCTCTGGCAGGGCGTGGACGTGCCCGGTCCGAGCTGTCAGCTCGTGGTGATGGACCGCATCCCGTTCCCGCGCCCGGACGATCCGCTGATGAGCGCCCGGCAGAAGTCGGTCGAGGAGCACGGGGGCAACGGCTTCATGGCCGTGGCGGCCACGCACGCCGCGCTGCTGATGGCCCAGGGTGCGGGCCGGCTCGTACGGGCCTCCGGCGATCGGGGTGTCGTCGCGGTCCTGGACCCCCGGCTGGCCACGGCCCGGTACGGGAGCTTCCTGCGGGCCACGTTGCCGGACTTCTGGTACACCACGGACCGCAACCAGGCCCGCCGCTCACTGGCCGCGATCGACGCGAAGGCCACGGCCGACGGCAAGTAGCCCGACGGCAAGCAGTCGGTCGACAAGCAGCCCGTCGGCAGGCGGTCCGCCGCCAAGTGGTCCGGAAGCAGTCCGAGAGGTCCCGCCGCTGGTCCCCGGAGGTACAAAAACAACCCCCGGGACCGGCGCAGTGGATCCCGGGGGCTGGCTAGGAAGCGGCGAGGGTCAGACTCGGCGCAGTACCGCGACGACCTTGCCGAGGATGGTCGCCTCGTCACCGGGGATCGGCTGGTAGGCGGCGTTGTGCGGGAGCAGCCAGACGTGCCCGTCCTCGCGCTTGAAGCGCTTGACCGTGGCCTCGCCGTCGAGCATCGCGGCCACGATGTCGCCGTTCTCCGCGACGGGCTGGCGGCGGACCGTGACCCAGTCCCCGTCACAGATGGCGGCCTCGATCATCGAGTCGCCGACGACCTTGAGGACGAAGAGCTCGCCGTCGCCGACGAGCTGGCGGGGGAGCGGGAACACGTCCTCCACCGACTCCTCGGCGAGGATCGGGCCGCCGGCCGCGATCCGGCCGACCAGGGGCACGTACGAGGCGGCGGGCTTGCCGGTGGTGTCCGTGGGCTGCGAGCTGGGCTGGTCGGAGCCGCGGACCTCGTACGCCCGGGGGCGGTGCGGGTCACGGCGCAGGAAGCCCTTGCGCTCCAGGGCCATCAGCTGGTGGGCCACCGACGACGTGCTGGACAGGCCGACCGCCTGGCCGATCTCCCGCATCGACGGCGGGTAGCCGCGCCGCTGCACCGAGTCGCGGATGACCTCGATGACCCTCCGCTGCCTGTCCGTGAGCCCGGAGCTGTCGGCGCGGATGCCTGGAGGTCGGCCGGGCAGCGAGCGCGCGGGGCGCGCGGGCTCCGGCTCCGGGTTCAGACTTGCGTCGTTCATGGGATGCACCGGCTCGAGTCGGCTCTGGGAGCGGTTCTGGGCAGTGATGGTGGCACTGTCTGCGGTGGTGGTCACGTCGGCGGCCCCTCTCGAAATGTTCTCCCTAGCTGGACAACGGTAGTTGCTTTCGAAAGGTTGCGCCAAACACACGTTCGAGTGAAAAATCGCGGATCGTCCAACCTGGGCACAACAAGGGGTGTATGGACGATCGGTCCGCCGAACGCGGGTTCGGTCCGGCGTCCGCTGTTTACGGTACCCTTCCCGCTCGGATCGCCACCTTCCGGTCCTGTGCCCAGTGTGGCACCGGGAAGGCCTCCGTCCGGGCATCGCGTGCGACGACACGCGGAACGAAGTAAATCCACCACAACCCAAGATCTAGTGGTTGGATGAGCGCTGCCGCCCAGAAGTTGTGGTCCCCGGTCCTCCGAGGCCCTCGGCATCGCATATGCTGGTGGCTGCTTCGCGAGCCCCCGACCGAGACCCGTCCCGGTCGCTCAGGGGCCCCGCGGGGTGATTCAGTCGTGCCAAGAGGGAGGGTGAGGGAACCATGCACTGCCCCTTCTGCAGGCACCCCGACAGCCGCGTCGTCGACAGCCGCACAACGGACGACGGCACGTCGATCCGCAGGCGCCGCCAGTGCCCCGACTGCTCCCGTCGTTTCACGACGGTGGAGACGGCCTCGCTGATGGTGATCAAGCGCAGCGGGGTGACCGAACCCTTCAGCCGTACCAAGGTCATCTCCGGCGTGCGCAAGGCGTGCCAGGGACGGCCGGTCACCGAGGACGCCCTCGCCAAGCTCGGCCAGCGGGTCGAGGAGGCGGTGCGCGCCACCGGGAGCGCCGAGCTGACCACCCACGACGTGGGTCTGGCCATACTCGGCCCGTTGCAGGAACTCGACCTGGTCGCATACCTGCGGTTCGCGTCCGTTTACAAGGCGTTCGACACGCTCGAAGACTTCGAGACCGCCATCGCGGAACTCCGCGTGCCGCGGCCTCACCCCCAAGAGTGCGAGCCCGGGGGGACCGTTCCGGTCCCCGTGCCCGCCTCCGCCGCCGACTGACCGGGCGGCCGCAGCGCAGCGCGGCCGCAGTCCGGGACAGCCAGGCGAGGAAACGTAGATACAAGACAGGCCGTGCCGCGGAATAACGCTGGCACTTTAGGGCGTTTTTGCCCGCATATGGGAGGAAGCGGCATGACAGAGACGGCGAGCGGCTCGGCACGAGGTTCCCGCGCCAAGGGGACCAAGACTGCCAAGGGCGGCCTTCGGATCGAGCGCATCCACACCACCCCCGGAGTGCACCCGTACGACGAGGTGAGCTGGGAGCGCCGTGACGTCGTCATGACCAACTGGCGTGACGGGTCGGTGAACTTCGAGCAGCGTGGCGTCGAGTTCCCCGACTTCTGGTCGGTCAATGCGGTCAACATCGTCACCAGCAAGTACTTCCGCGGCGCCGTCGGCACCCCGCAGCGCGAGACCGGTCTCAAGCAGCTCATCGACCGCATCGTGAAGACGTACACGAAGGCCGGCGAGGACTACGACTACTTCGCGTCCCCCGCCGACGCGGAGATCTTCGAGCACGAGCTGACCTACGCCCTCCTGCACCAGATCTTCAGCTTCAACTCCCCGGTGTGGTTCAACGTCGGCACGCCCCAGCCGCAGCAGGTCTCCGCCTGCTTCATCCTCGCCGTCGACGACTCCATGGAGTCGATCCTCGACTGGTACAAGGAAGAGGGCATGATCTTCAAGGGCGGCTCCGGCGCCGGCCTGAACCTCTCCCGCATCCGCTCCTCCAAGGAGCTCCTCTCCTCCGGCGGCAACGCCTCCGGTCCGGTCTCCTTCATGCGCGGCGCCGACGCGTCCGCCGGAACGATCAAGTCGGGCGGCGCCACCCGCCGCGCGGCCAAGATGGTCGTCCTGGACGTGGACCACCCGGACGTCGAGGACTTCATCGCCACCAAGGTGAAGGAAGAGGAGAAGATCCGCGCCCTGCGCGACGCGGGCTTCGACATGGACCTGGGCGGCGACGACATCACGTCCGTCCAGTACCAGAACGCCAACAACTCCGTCCGCGTGAACGACGAGTTCATGACGGCCGTCGAGAACGGCACCGAGTTCGGCCTGCGCGCCCGCATGACCGGCGAGGTCATCGAGAAGGTCGACGCCAAGGCGCTCTTCCGCAAGCTGGCCGAGGCCGCGTGGGCCTGCGCCGACCCGGGCATCCAGTACGACGGTGTGATCAACAACTGGCACACCTGCCCCGAGTCCGGCCGCATCACCGCGTCGAACCCGTGCAGCGAGTACATGCACCTGGACAACACGTCCTGCAACCTCGCCTCGCTGAACCTGATGAAGTTCCTGAACGACGACGGCAAGGGCGACCAGTCCTTCGACGCCGAGCGCTTCGCCAAGGTCGTCGAGCTCGTCATCACCGCGATGGACATCTCCATCTGCTTCGCGGACTTCCCGACGCAGAAGATCGGCGAGAACACCCGCGCCTTCCGCCAGCTGGGCATCGGCTACGCCAACCTCGGCGCCCTGCTGATGGCGACCGGCCACGCGTACGACTCGGACGGCGGCCGCACCCTCGCCGCGTCGATCACCTCGCTGATGACCGGCACCGCGTACAAGCGCTCCGCCGAGCTGGCCGCCATCGTCGGCCCGTACGACGGCTACGCCCGCAACGCCGAGGCGCACAAGCGCGTCATGAAGCAGCACGCCGACGCCAACGCCGTCGCGCCGCGCACCGACGACCTGGACAACTCGATCTGGGCCGCGGCCACCGAGGCCTGGCAGGACGTCCTGCGCCTCGGCGAGAAGAACGGCTTCCGCAACTCCCAGGCCTCCGTCCTCGCGCCGACCGGCACCATCGGTCTCGCGATGTCCTGCGACACCACCGGTGTCGAGCCGGACCTGGCCCTGGTCAAGTTCAAGAAGCTCGTCGGCGGCGGCTCGATGCAGATCGTCAACGGCACCGTCCCGCAGGCCCTGCGCCGCCTGGGCTACCAGGAGGAGCAGATCGAGGCGATCGTCGCCCACATCGCCGAGCACGGCGTGGTCGTCGACGCCCCCGGTCTGAAGACCGAGCACTACTCGGTCTTCGACTGTGCGATGGGCGAGCGTTCCATCTCCGCGATGGGCCACGTCCGCATGATGGCCGCGATCCAGCCCTGGATCTCCGGCGCGATCTCGAAGACGGTCAACATGCCGGAGACGGCGACCGTCGAGGAGATCGAGGAGATCTACTTCGAGGCGTGGAAGATGGGCGTCAAGGCGCTCGCGATCTACCGCGACAACTGCAAGGTCGGCCAGCCCCTCTCCGCGAAGAAGAAGGAAGAGGAGAAGGTGGAGGTCACCGCCAAGGCGGAGGACACCATCCGCGCGGCGGTCGAGAAGGTCATCGAGTACCGCCCCGTCCGCAAGCGACTCCCCAAGGGCCGCCCGGGCATCACCACCTCCTTCACCGTGGGTGGCGCCGAGGGCTACATGACCGCGAACTCCTACCCGGACGACGGCCTGGGCGAGGTCTTCCTGAAGATGTCCAAGCAGGGTTCGACCCTCGCGGGCATGATGGACGCCTTCTCGATCGCCGTCTCGGTCGGTCTGCAGTACGGCGTCCCGCTGGAGACGTACGTCTCGAAGTTCACGAACATGCGCTTCGAGCCGGCCGGCATGACGGACGACCCGGACGTGCGGATGGCGCAGTCGATCGTCGACTACATCTTCCGTCGCCTCGCGCTGGACTTCCTGCCCTTCGAGACCCGCTCCGCGCTCGGCATCCACACCGCCGAGGAGCGTCAGCGCCACCTGGACACCGGCTCGTACGAGCCGCTCGAGGAGGACCTCGACACGGAGTCCCTGGCCCAGTCCGCCCCGCTGGCCGCCGTCCCGACGGCGCCGAAGCCGGTCGCGGTCGTCGAGATCCAGGCCCCGAAGACGGCGCACTCCAACGCCGAACTGGTCGAGATGCAGCTCGGCGTCTCCGCCGACGCCCCGCTCTGCTTCTCGTGCGGTACGAAGATGCAGCGCGCCGGCTCCTGCTACATCTGCGAGGGCTGCGGCTCGACCAGCGGCTGCAGCTGACCCCGGGCGCGGTCGCGTCGGATGCGGCATCCGCCGTAGGCCGTGCGCGTGGCTGACCGGCAGCTCACGGAGGGGACCGACCACGGGTCGGTCCCCTTCGCCGTGCCCCGGCCCGGGCGGCGCACGGATCCGGAGCGGCAGCGCCGACGAAGGAAAACGCCTTGTGGCGCCGGGTCGGGTGGTGGCATGCTCCGGGCCATGATCAAGAGAATCGAGTCCTCCGTCCGCCGGTGAGCGAGACCACCGGGACGAACCCGCCCGGATCGCGGACGGCCCTGTTCGAGCACGCGCTGCGGCTCCACCGGCTTGCCGCGGCCGAGCCACTGCCGCGAGACGGGGAACCGTATCCCGACGAGGCCTCGCACCGAGGCCGGTCCGAGCCGAAGGCCCCGCGGGACCGGCGCTCCGCCGGCAGGGACGCGGCCCGCGTCCTGGACGCGTATTTCGCGCGCACCACGTCCCCTCCGGACGCATGGGCCGACGCCTTCCACGATGTCCACGTTCCGATCCACCCCGACGAGCACATCGCTGCCGCTGCCGCGCGGGCGCACGGGGAACACGTCCGCGAGACCGGCCGGCGGCTGGTCCGGCACGGAACCGATCGCTGCTCGGTCACCGTGGGCCTCGCCCTGATCGCCGCCACGGGCGAGGCAGAGGACATTCCCCTGATCCGGACGATCGGATTGCTGTCCGACCACTTCGGTCCCCTCGCGGCACACGCCTTGGAACGACTGCCCGGAGGCACCGAGGCACTTGTCTGGCTCGCTGACCGGGTCACCGGCTGGGGTCGGGTCTACGTCGTGGAAGCCCTCTGCCGACTCGGCGGACCCACGGCCCGGCACTGGCTCCTGCGCAGGGCCTGCGACGGTGATTTCCTCAACGGCTACTTCGCCGGCCGCGTCGCCCGGAGCACGGTCCTTCACGAGGCGGTCACCGGGCCCTGCATGGATGACGAGACGGCCGACCACACCGGCCGGCTGCTCCTGGTGATGACCTACAGCCAAGGCATGGGCACGACCCTCTCGGGCTATCCCCATGCCGAGGCGGTGCTGGCCGCGCACCTGCGCCACATCGAGCGTTCGGGGCCCTCCGCCGGTCGCTACTGCACCGCCGCGTGGCTGGCGAGCAGCCTCGGTGAGCGCGGCGACGCGGGTTCGATCGGGCCCGTTCAGCGATGGGAGCCCCATCGAAAGGGCTATCTGGCACTACTCGAGCGCGAGGACTGGTGCGTGGTCGCGAGGAACGCCCTCGCGGTGAAGGACCCCGGGATCGTCGGTCTCGCCGAGACGGCGTCAGGCCGTCGGCTGCGGGCGTTCGCCGAGGGACCGCCATAGGGCGGGCAACGGCGCCGTCGTGCGTGGCCGAAGGGCGGGTTGGTCTGCGGGGCGGTCACGGGGATCATGGTGTGGGGCGGGCAGGCGCCGTCGCCCGGGATGTGCCGGGAGCCGAGAGGCGGCCGGGGCGGATGGAGCGGGGGAGACATGTGGAGCGGTGAGCTGCTGGATCTGGATGCCTATCTGGCACGGATCGGATACGACGGACCGGTCGGGGAGGACGGGGAACTCCGGCCGGACCTCGAGACGTTGTACGCAGTGCACCGGGCCCACACCGGTGCCATCACCTTCGAGAACCTGGACGTGCTGCTCGGCCGCCCCGTCGAGCTGGGAGTCAAGGCTCTGGAGGACAAGCTCGTGCACGGCCGCCGCGGCGGCTACTGCTACGAGCAGAACTCGCTGCTGGCAGCCGCCCTGGAGCGGATCGGCTTCGAGGTCTCCGGGCGCGGCGCCCGCAACCGCACCCGGGGGGACACCCTGCTCGCGGTGACGCACGCCGTCCTCGTCGTCACCGTCGAGGGCGAACCCTGGCTGTGCGACGCCGGGTTCGGCCACCAGGGGCCGCGCGAGCCCGTCCCGCTCGCGCGGCCCGGAGCCGAAGTGGTGCAGGGGGAGTGGACGTACGCCGTCCGCGAGGAGGACGAGGGGATCCTCGCCCTGTCCATCCTGCGCGAGGGCATCTGGCGGGACCTGTACGCGTTCTCCCCGCAGCGCTACCACCCCGTCGACTACGTCCTGCTGAACCACTACAGCTCCACCCACCCCCGGTCCGTCTTCGTCGGGCGGGTGATCGTCCAGCACCCGGGCGACTTCGCCCACCACCCCGTCCGCCGGGCGCTCGTGGGCCGGGAGCTCAACCGGCTGCACGCGGACGGGCGGGCCGAGCGGCGCTCGGTGGACCCCGACGAGCTGCTCGCCCTGCTCGACCGGGAGTTCGGGCTTCGGCTGTCCGGGCGGGATGCGGAGGAACTGGTGCGGATCAACCGCGCTGAGGACTGACCGGGGCCGCGCCGGGCCCGTACGATGGCGCGGTGCTGGTCAAGTGGATTCGCTGCACGGTGACGGACCGACGCGGGTTCGAGCGCGGGCAGCGTAAATGGGCGGGGCTGCCTGGCGAGCCGGGATTCCGGGGACAGGGCGGCGGTTGGAGCCGGGGGCGACAGGGGGTCGCGCATGTCTTCGCGTTCTGGGAGAGCCGTTCCTTCTACGATTCCTTCATGGCCCGTTCGCACGACCGGCTGGCCGCGTCCCAGACCGGGACGTACACGAACGCGCGGGTCACGCTCTTCGACCACCGCTTCGACGTGAAGACCGGCTTCGAGCCGCGCTTCACCGACGCGGACGTCGTGCGGGTCGCCCACACCCGGGTGCGGGAAGGCCGCGTGGACCACTTCGCCCTCATGCAGGAGAAGGTGTGGAACCCGGCGATGGCCGGCTCACCCGGAATGATCCGGGGCCTGTTCGGTGAGGCCCCGGGCCGGGAGTTCCTGGTGCTCTCGATGTGGCATGCCGCCGCCGAACACGGCAAGTACCGGCAGGAACGGGTCGAGCGGCTCTCGCTGCGCGCCCAGACGGAGGCCGATGTGGAAGCCCTCACCGGTGACGTCGTCGACCTCGAACCCTCCTGGACGGTATGACCGTACGACGATCGGCGGGCCGACCGGCGAGCCCGGGTGCTCGGCCCGCCGGCCGCCGCATAGGGTCGGGGGATGGCACGACCACGGCGCATCGTCCTTGTCCGGCACGGGGAATCGGAGGGCAATGCCGATGACACGGTGTACGAACGGGAACCCGACCACGCCCTGCGGCTGACCCACCAGGGCCGCGGGCAGGCCGCGGAAGCGGGCGAACGGCTGCGCGAGCTGTTCGGCGACGAGGCCATCAGCGCGTACGTCTCCCCCTACCGCCGGACCCTCCAGACCTTCCGGGAACTGCGGCTGGACCCGGGGCGGGTCCGGATGCGCGAGGAGCCGAGACTGCGCGAGCAGGACTGGGGCAACTGGCAGGACCGCGACGACGTACGGCTGCAGAAGGCGTACCGCGACGCGTACGGGCACTTCTTCTACCGCTTCGCGCAGGGGGAGTCCGGCGCGGACGTCTACGACCGGGTCGGATCCTTCCTGGAGAGCCTCTACCGCAGCTTCGAGGCCCCGGACCACCCGCCGAACGTGCTGCTGGTGACGCACGGGCTGACGATGCGGCTCTTCTGCATGCGCTGGTTCCACTGGTCGGTGTCCGAGTTCGAAGCCCTGTCCAACCCCGGGAACGGTGAATTCAGGGTGCTCCTGCTGGGTCCGGACGGCCGCTACCGCATGGACCGCCCGTTTGAGAGGTGGACCACACCGGAGCCTTATGACCTGGACGGCTAAACTGACGCGGGATGACCGCTGACTCCGCTTCCGAACGGCGCTACGCACGCGCCATGGCCAGCCTCCGCGGGCTGGCTCTGGGTGACGCCCTGGGCTCCCAGTACTTCGTCCCCGTGAACTACCCCCTCCTCAAGCGCCGCGAGCTGCCCGTCGGCGGCGAGACCTGGCAGTGGACCGACGACACCGAGATGGCCTGCTCGGTGGTCGCCGTCCTCGCCTCGCACGGGCGCATCGACCAGGACGCCCTGGCGAGCTCCTTCGCCCACCACCACGACTTCGACCGCGGCTACGGTCCCGCCGTCAACCGGATGCTCCGCCTCGTCCGCGAGGGTGAGGACTGGCGCACGCTGGCCGCCGAGCTGTTCAACGGGCAGGGCTCCTGGGGCAACGGCGCGGCCATGCGGATCGCGCCGCTTGGCGCTTGGTACGCCGACGATCCGGAGCAGGCCACGCACCAGGCGGAGATCTCCGCTTACACCACGCACCAGCACCGCGAGGCGGTGTGCGGGGCCATGGCCGTGGCGGCGGCGGCCGCGCTCGCGGCGGATCCGGCCGGTCCGCCCAAGGCCGGCGACCTGCTGGACGGAGTGATCGCGCTGGTGCCGCGCAGTGCCGTGGGAGCGGGGCTGCGGCGGGCGCGGGACATGCTGGACTACGGCGATGCCACGACGGTCGCGGCCGTGCTGGGGTGCGGGCGGCGGACGAGCGCGCACGACACCGTGCCGTTCGCCCTGTGGTCGGCGGCCCGCTCGCTGGACGACTACGAGCGGGCGTTCTGGACCACCGCGCAGGTGGGCGGGGACGTGGACACGACCTGCGCCATCGTCGGCGGGGTGCTGGGGGCACGCGGCGACGCGGTGCTGCCGGCCGCTTGGCTGGCCCGTACGGAGGCCCTGCCGGCCTGGCTGCCGGAGACGGCGGCGCACTAGCCGGGCTCCCGGCGCCCGGGCGGCCTGGATGGCCGGGATGGCATGGATGGCCGGTCGGCGGGCCGGCGACAGGAGCCGTTCCGATTGTCACGGTCCTGCCACAGCGGCCTTCCGGCCGGGCTGACACCGCACGTCACGGGCCTAACCTGTCGGCGCTGCCGCCTCCGTCGTGACGACGAGGGCGGCCGACAGGGGAGGGGAACCCGATGCCAGAGAACACCGACGGCGAGCCCGGCGACGCGACCGGCGGTTCGCCTGCCGATCCCGAGCAGTCGGCCCAGTCGGCCCAGTCGGCCCAGTCGACCCAGCCGCCCGGCGAGCCGGAGGCCGCCGCCGACGGGCCCGCCGTCCCGGCGCAGGCCGCCGGCCGGCACGCGGGTGGGGCCGGCGCGGGACCGCCGCCCGGGTGGGACCCCAAGGCGTGGCAGGCCTACCAGGTCCGCCGGCAGCGGGCCACGTCCGGGGCGTGGTCCATCGTGCCGCTGGCCTGGGCCGAAGCCGCGCGGCCGGCTCCGGCCGGGCCCGTACCCACCGCCGTGCTGCTCGCCGCCGCGGCGGCCGGCCTCGCCTCGGGGCTGTTCCTCGGCGACGGCCTGGGCCTCGGGCTGCTGCTCGCCGTCGTGCCCGCCGCGGTCGGAGCGTACTTCGCCGCCCGGGCGGCCCGGCGCCGCGCGCGGCCCTGGAGCGTGGCCTGGGCGGTGGGCTGCGTCGCCCTCCTCGCCGTACCCGCCCTCCGCGACGCCGACTGGCCGTCCGCCCTGGCACTGCTCGCCGCCGTCCTGCTCGGCGCGCTGTCCCTGCACGGCAGCCGTACCTGGCCCGGTGTCCTGCTCAGCCCGTTCGGCTTCGTCGACTCCGCCGTGCTCGGGATCCGCTGGGCCTGGAGCGGGCTGCGCTCGCGCGGCAGCGGGGTCGACCGCGCCCGCTGGCTGCCCGTGGTCAAGGCCGCCGCCGTGGCCCTCGTCCTGCTGGTGCTGTTCGGCACCCTGTTCGCCTCCGCCGACGCCGCCTTCGCCGACCTCCTGGACGGGCTCACCCCGGAGATCTCCCTCGGCGACGGACCCGTACGCCTCGTGCTCTTCCTGCTCGGCGCCGTCCTCGCGCTCGCCGCCGCCCGCGCCGCCGCCGCGCCCTCGCGCTGGGACCGCATCCGGATCGCCCCCGGAAAGGCCCGCTCCCGCGTCGAATGGGCGCTTCCGCTCATCGTGCTCGACCTGCTCTTCGCCGGCTTCAACGCCGTCCAACTGGCGGTGCTGTTCGGCGGTTACGACAAGGTCCTGCGCAGCACCGGGCTCAGCTACGCCGAGTACGCCCGCCAGGGCTTCTGGCAGCTGCTCTGGGCCACCCTGCTCACCCTCGCCGTGATCGCGATCGCCCTGCGGTGGGCCCCTCGTTCCGGAGCCGGAGACCGCCGCTTCGTCCGCGTCGTGCTCGGCACGCTGTGCGTCCTGACCCTGGTCGTGGTCGCCTCCGCGCTGCGCCGCATGGACCTTTACGTGGACGCGTACGGGCTGACCCGGCTGCGCGTGTCGGTGGCGGCGATGGAGCTCTGGCTGGGACTGGTCATCGTACTGATCATGGCCGCCGGGGTGCTCGGCGCCCGCCGGCTGCCGCGCGCGTTCGCGGCCGGTGCGGCCGCCGCCGTCCTGGCCTTCGGGCTGCTGTCCCCGGACGGCATGGTCGCCGAGAGGAACGCGGCCCGCTTCGAGCAGACCGGCAAGCTCGACCTGGCGTACTTCCAATCCCTGTCGGCGGACGCCGTGCCCGCGCTGGACCGGCTGCCCGAACCCCGCCGCTCCTGTGCCCTGCGCGGGATCAACAACGACCTGTCGAGCCGCGGCCGGGTGCCCTGGTACGCGATGAGCCTCGGCGAGTACCGGGCCCGCCGGATCCTGCGCGAGCGTCCGGTGACGGCCTCGTACGAGGTGTGCCGCACCCTGGGCACCTTCCACAGCCGCACCGAGTAGCCGCCGCGGACGTACGGGGACCCCGGCGCGGAACCAGCTCCCGCGCCGGGGTCCCCGTACGCCGCGCCGCAGCGCTCGGGCGCGTCGCAGGGCTCAGGCCGCCGGACCGGCCTCCGCCACGGCGCCGTTCAGGGCTTCCAGGTCGCTCTTGCGCACCCGGATCACCAGCAGCGCGGTGGCCAGGGCGATTGCGGCCATGGCGACCGCGGCGGTGAACGCGGTGGAGATGCCCTGGGTGAGGACGAGGTCCCCCCAGGGGTCGGGAAGCCGCCCGGTCTCCTTGAACGCGGCCATCTGATCGGGGTCCGCGTGGGCCATGAAGTCCGGCACCTGGTTCGCGCCCTCGTTCCGGCTGGCCGTGCCGAAGACGGTGACCAGGATGGAGAGGCCGAGCGAGCCTCCCACCTGCTGGCTGGCGTTGAGCAGCCCGGAAGCCGCGCCCGCCTCCCGCTGGGCGACCCCGGAGACGGCGGTGAGGGTGAGCGTCACGAAGTTCAGGCCCATGCCGAAGCCGAAGAGCAGCATCGGCCCGAGCACCCCGGACACGTACGAGCTGTCGGTGCGGATGAGGGTCAGCCAGGCGAGGCCGATGCCGGTGAGGGCGGATCCGGCGACCATGAACGGTTTGGGGCCGAAGCGGGGCAGGAAGCGCTGCGAGAGTCCGGCGGCGGTGACGATCGCGACGGTCACCGGCAGGAAGCCGAGCCCGGACCGGATGGGGGAGAAGTCCAGCACGTTCTGGACGAACTGGACGATGAAGAAGAACATCCCGAACATCGCGGCGGCGAGACCGAGCATGATCAGGTAGGTGCCGGCGCGGTTGCGGTCGGCGAACATCCGCAGCGGGATGATCGGCTCGTGGGCCCGCGACTCGACGGCCACGAAGAGTCCCAGCAGGACGACGGCCACGGCGAAGGAGACGAGGGTGCCCCCGTCGCGCCAGCCGTCCTCGGACGCGCGGATGAATCCGTAGACCAGGGAGGCCATGCCGCCGGTGGAGGTGAGGGCCCCCGCGATGTCGAAGCGGCCCGGGTGCCGCTCGGACTCGGTGATGTAGAGCGGCGTGAGCACGGCGATCAGCAGGCCGATCGGCACGTTGACGAAGAACACCCAGCGCCAGTCGAGCCATTCGGTGAGCATGCCGCCCGTCAGCAGGCCGATCGCGCCGCCGCCCGCGGAGACGGCGGCGAACACGCCGAACGCGCGGTTGCGCTCCGGGCCTTCGGCGAACGTCGTGGTGATCAGGGCCAGCGAGGTCGGCGAGGCGATCGCGCCGCCGACCCCCTGGAGGGCCCGGGCGGCCAGCAGTTGCCAGGGCTCCTCGGCGAAGCCGCCGAGCAGGGAGGCCAGGGTGAAGAGCAGGATGCCGGTCAGGAACACGCGGCGCCGGCCGAGGATGTCGCCGGCCCGGCCGCCGAGCAGCAGGAGGCCGCCGAAGGCCAGGGTGTAGGCGCTGATCACCCAGGACAGGTCGGTGGTGGAGAAGGCGAGGGCGGTCTGGATGTGCGGGAGCGCGATGTTCACGATCGTCGCGTCGAGGACGACCATGAGCTGACAGGCGGCGATGACCGCGAGTGCCACGCCGGGCCGCCCTTCCCGGCGGGCCGCGCCCGGTATCCGGGGCGTGGCGAGTGGAGAGCTTTTCACCGAGGATCCCCCCATAGTGAAATAGTGAACGCAGCCGTTCACTGCGGCCCCACGGTAGGAGCCCCCGGTTAGTGAACGCAACCGTTCACTAAGGCTGAAAATGCGTACGAGGGGCGCGTGGGCGGGTCGAAGGTGGAGGTGATGGTGGGTTCGCGCTGGTCAGTGACGTCACCGGGGCGCAGGCGGGGTCCGGAGCTCGAACGGGCGATTCTCGACGCGGCGTTGGAGCAGCTGAGCACGGTCGGCTGGAACGGGCTCACCATGGAGGGGGTGGCGGCCCGCGCGCACACCGGCAAGGCGGCGGTGTACCGGCGGTGGCCCTCCAAGGCGGACCTGGTGGCCGAGGTGCTGCGGGCCGGGCTGCCGCCGATCGGTGAGATCGCCGACGGCGGATCGGTCCGGGGGGACCTCCTCCGGTTGTGTGTGCGGATGCGTGACGTGATGGAGTCGCGCGCTGGTCAGGCGCTGCGTGCGGTCCTTCACGAATGCGACCACACCCATGCGGGCCGGTTCCACGACGTCGTCCGGGCCGGGCTGCACGAGCCGGCCCATCGCCTGATCAGGGAGCTTGTGCAGCGCGGGATCGAGCGTGGCGACGTCCGACCGGACGCGACGACTCCGTTCGTCGCCGACGTCATTCCGGCCATGATGATGTACCGCGCGAAGGTGTGCGGGAGCGAATGGACGGATGCGGACATCACGGAAATGATCGATCAGGTGATGGTGCCGCTGCTCAGGGTGTGAGACGCCGTACGGACTCCACCCGGGGCGGGGTGTGCAGGCGGCGCGGGGCGGCGTACCCTTGCTGGCGCCATGCCGTACGAAGCACCCACCCACACCGTCGAACGCTCCCTCCGTGCAACCACCGGCGCCAAGGTCATCGCCGGGGTCGACGAAGTCGGACGAGGGGCCTGGGCCGGTCCCGTCACCGTGTGCGCGGCGATCACCGGTCTGCGCCGGCCGCCCGCAGGCCTCACCGACTCCAAACTGCTCACCCAGAAACGCCGCGACGCGCTCCTCGGCGTCCTGGAGGACTGGGTCACCGCGTACGCGCTGGGACACGCCTCCCCGGAGGAGATCGACGCACTCGGGATGACGGCCGCCCTGCGGCTCGCCGCGGAGCGCGCCCTGGAGGCGCTGCCCGTGCGGCCCGACGCGGTGATCCTCGACGGCAAGCACGACTACCTCGGCGCGCCCTGGCGGGTCCGTACGGTGATCAAGGGCGACCAGTCCTGCGTCGCCGTCGCCGCCGCCTCGGTGATCGCCAAGGTCAGGCGCGACCGGATGATGGCCGAGCTCGGCCAACAGGGCGGCGGATGCGCCGAGTTCGCCTTCGGCGACAACGCCGGATACCCCTCGCCGGTGCACCGGGCCGCGCTCGAGGAGCTGGGGCCCACCCCGTACCACCGGCTCTCGTGGTCGTACCTCGACGGGCTGCCCAAGTGGCGGCACCTCAAGAAGGTGCGGCGCAGCGAGGAAGCGACGGAGCTGGAAAACGGAGGCCAACTCGGCTTCGATTTCTGATCGCACCCACGTGCCACCCGCCGGTACGTTTCGTACCGGTGTTTGATAGACATCAACTCATGCCTCTCACCCCCGAGGAGCCTCAGATTCACGAGAGTGCCCAGGGTCCCCGCGTCACGCCGGCCGCGAGCCGCACCGCGCAGACCCCCCGCCCCGTACCTGGTCCGCGTCCCGCCGCCGTCCCGCGGCCCGGACGCCCCGGTCCCTCCCCCGCGGCGGCGAGCCGTGCGGGCGGGGCTCCCAGGCCCGTACCGCCCGCGCAGCGTGCGCCGCAGGCCACCCCCGGACCCGTAGCCCCCACCGCACCGTCCGTCTCCGCGGCGGTGCCCCAGATCCAGCTGATCCCGGCCTCCGCCGAGGGTGCGCTGGACGCGGCCGAAGAGGCCGTCGACCTGCTGCTCGACACCGGGCGCGCGCCCGGCGACATCCTGGTGCTCACCACCGGCGACCCGCACCCGTGGGCCGCGCACGAGCTGTCCTTCGGCGAGGCCGCGTACTGGGCCCTGCACGACGCCCGGGACGACGTCTTCTACGCGGACGCGGCGCAGGTCCAGCGCGCCGCGGGCCGTCCCGTCGTGGTCTTCGCGGCCAACGGCGGACCGGTCGGGGCGACCGCCGCCGCCCTGCCGACCGCGCTCGCGCGGGCCGGCGCCCTGCTGATCGTGTGCGGCGACGCACAGCAGATCAACTCCGTGCTGGGCACGGGCGTCTGACGCCCCGTACCCGGCGCGGGCAAGGGGCGGGGCCGGCCGGACCGGCCCCGCTGAAGCCCGAGGCCTGACCAGCCGTACGCCCGATCCAGGGTGTACGGCCCCGTGAGGGCTGCCCGCGTACGGAACGGCGCGCGGGCGGCTTCTCGGCGCGCGGCGGGCTTCGGCGCGCGGGTGGCTCCGGACGCACCGCGCGGGCTCCGGCGTCGGCAGGGCTTCGGCGTGCGGCGCGCGTCCTCAGCGTGCGGCGGTACGGCTCCGCATGACCTCGCTCGCGCCGCCGCCGGTGCGCAGGGTCACCGCGGGGAATTCGGCCACGCTGTCGCCGAGGCGCTCGGGCCGCGAGTCGGAGCTGGGATGCCTGCCGCCCCGGCCCTCGCCCAGCACCTGCCAGCCGCCGCGGGTCAGCGTGATGTACGCGCCGCAGCGCAGCCCGTGCAGGGTGCAGGCGTCCCGCAGCCCCCACATCCAGGCGCCGTCCTCCTCCGTCCACCGCTCGTCGCCCTCGCGGCAGTACAGCAGGACCGCGGTGCGCACCGGGGTCCGGCGCCGCAGGTCGTGCGGGATGACCCGGCGCAGCGCAGCGAGCAGGGCGTTGCGGTACTCCCAGCCGTCGGCCGAGGCCGAGCGGCGGGCGAAGGAGGCGCTCGCGACGAGCCGCTCCTCGGGGCCGAGCACGGCGATCACCGCGGTCGAGGGCGCCGGGCCGTGCCGGGAGTGCAGTCCGTGGACGACCTCGCGCGGATTGCGCAGCAGGGGGATGCCCGCCGCGGTCCACTCGGAGGGCTCCAGCAGTCTGCCGTGCCGGCTGGTGCCGCCGGCTGCCGTTGTCAGTGACGACGTCGAGGGCGGGGCGAATCCGAAGGCCACGGTCCTCCCTTCGGGTACACGCCCGCGGACGGGCACAGCTGTCGTGCGGGCGCGCCGCGGCGCGGCCTGTGGGAGCGCCGTCCGGCCGAGCGGGAGCATGCCAATTCTCGCGTGGCCCGTGAGCCTGCGGCAACGAGCAATTGGCGTCGCCGACCGGAATTCGCCGGTATGCCGTTCATATCCTTGCCCCGCCAAGCCGAAGATGACTCATCCGACCACGGCTGAAGCCCCAGTACCAGCGGAAACACCCCTTTGGGGACAGGATCGAGCCCGGGTGGAGCGTGCGTCCGACAGGTGGACGGTCCGCGACGCTCTTCTCACGCTGGGTGAATTGGCCGATTGTCCGTGCCATCCGGTTGCATGGGGGCATGGACAACCTGGAGCTCCGCACCGAAGCAGACGCCATCCTCGCTGAGCTCATCGGCGCCCCGGGGAGCGGGGCGAGGCTGCGGGAGGACCAGTGGCAGGCCGTGGCCGCCCTGGTGGAGGAGCGCCGGCGGGCCCTGGTGGTGCAGCGCACCGGTTGGGGCAAGTCGGCGGTGTACTTCGTCGCCACCGCACTGCTGCGCCGCCGCGGCTCCGGCCCCACGGTGATCATCTCGCCGCTGCTCGCGCTGATGCGCAACCAGGTCGAGGCGGCGGCCCGGGCCGGCATCCAGGCGCGCACCATCAACTCGGCCAACCCCGAGGAGTGGGACGCCATCTACGGGGAGGTGGAGCGCGGCGAGACGGACGTGCTCCTCGTCAGCCCCGAGCGCCTCAACTCCGTGGACTTCCGCGAGCAGGTGCTGCCCAAGCTCGCGGCCACGACCGGTCTGCTCGTGGTCGACGAGGCCCACTGCATCTCCGACTGGGGCCACGACTTCCGCCCCGACTACCGCCGGCTGCGGGCGATGCTCGCCGAGCTCGCCCCCGGTGTGCCGGTCCTGGCCACCACCGCGACCGCCAACGCCCGGGTCACCGCGGACGTCGCGGAGCAGCTGGGCACGGGTGCCGGCGAGGCCCTGGTGCTGCGCGGTCCGCTGGACCGGGAGAGCCTGCGCCTCGGCGTGGTCGAGCTGCCGGACGCCGCGCACCGGCTGGCGTGGCTCGCCGAGCACCTGGAGGAGCTGCCCGGCTCGGGGATCATCTACACGCTGACGGTGGCCGCGGCCGAGGAGGCCGCCGCCTTCCTGCGCCAGCGCGGTTTCCCGGTCGCCTCGTACACGGGCAAGACGGAGAACGCCGACCGGCTGCAGGCCGAGGACGACCTCCAGGCGAACCGGGTCAAGGCGCTGGTCGCGACCTCGGCGCTGGGCATGGGCTTCGACAAGCCCGACCTCGGCTTCGTGATCCACCTCGGCTCGCCGTCCTCGCCGATCGCCTACTACCAGCAGGTGGGCCGCGCCGGGCGCGGGGTGGAGCACGCAGAGGTCCTGCTGCTGCCGGGCATGGAGGACGAGGCCATCTGGCGCTACTTCGCCGACACCGCCTTCCCGCCCGAGGCCCAGGTGCGGCAGACCCTGTCGGCCCTCGCCGACGCGGGGCGGCCGCTGTCGGTGCCGGCCCTGGAGGCGGCGGTGGAGCTCCGGCGAACCCGGCTGGAGACGATGCTCAAGGTGCTCGACGTCGACGGAGCCGTGAAGCGGGTCAAGGGCGGCTGGACCTCCACCGGCCGGGAGTGGACGTACGACTCCGAGCGGTACGCCTGGGTCGCCCGCCAGCGGGCCGCCGAACAGCAGGCCATGCGCGACTACGTGGGCACCTCCGGATGCCGGATGGAGTTCCTGCGCCGGCAACTTGACGACGAGGGGGCGGCCCCCTGCGGCAGGTGCGACAACTGCGCGGGCGCCTGGGCCGATTCCTCCGTGTCGGCGGAGACCCTGACCGGCGCGGCGAAGGAACTGGAGCGCCCGGGCGTGGAGGTGGAGCCGCGCCGGATGTGGCCGACCGGCATGGCCGCCCTCGGCGTCAACGTCAAGGGACGCATCCCGGCCGGGGAGCAGTGCTCCACGGGGCGGGCCCTGGGCCGGCTCTCGGACATCGGCTGGGGCAACCGGCTGCGCCCGCTGCTCGCCGAGAACGCCCCCGACGGGCCGGTCCCCGAGGACGTCCTGCACGCCGCGGTGGCCGTGCTCGCCGACTGGGCGCGCTCCGCGGGCGGCTGGGCCCCCGGTG
The DNA here is from genome assembly GCF_042896985.1 of Streptomyces sp. NPDC001194. Classification (NCBI taxonomy): domain Bacteria; kingdom Bacillati; phylum Actinomycetota; class Actinomycetes; order Kitasatosporales; family Streptomycetaceae; genus Streptomyces; species Streptomyces sp. NPDC001194. The sequence goes on from NZ_JBIAXU010000019.1 coordinate 90,371, forward strand.
TCGCGGACGCCTCCGACCGGCCCGTGGGCGTCGTCGCCGTACCGTCCCTGGCCCGCCCGCAGCTCGTGGGCTCCCTCGCGGAGGGGATCGCGCGCATCGGCCGCCTCCCGTACCTGGGGACCCTGACGTACACCGGGCCGGACGGCGCGCACGCGGCGCGGCGCAGCAACTCCGCCCAGCGCCTCAGGGCCCTGTCCGGCACGTTCGCCGTCTCGCAGGAGCTGGCCGCGGCGCTGGCGCAGTCGCCCGGGCCGGTCCTCCTCGTCGACGACTACTCCGACTCCGGCTGGACCCTGGCCGTCGCCGCCCGGCTGATCCGCCAGGCGGGCGGCGGCCGGGTCCTCCCGCTGATCCTCGCGACGGCGGGCTGACCACCGGCCGGGCCGGAGACGGCGTGCGCGGCGACTCCGGCTTCGTGTCAAGGGCACGGGAAAGCCGGCACCGTGTCAAGGGCACGGAAATGCCTGTGGATGTTGAGCAATCAACAGTTATCCACAGGGCTTTCGGGATCTGATCGTCCGCGGGACCGTCGGGGCATGACGAACGACCGAGAATCACGCACCCCGTCCGACCGGCCCGCCATCGGCCCGTCCGAGCAGGCCCTCGCCCCCCGGATCACCTTGCGCAGCCCGGCCGAACTCGCCGACGCGCTGCCGTACATGCTCGGATTCCATCCGACCGACTCCCTCGTCATGGTCACCGTGCACGGCGAGGGCGGGCGCTTCGGCGGCCGGCTCCGCGTCGGCATCCCCACGGCCCCGGCCGAATGGGAGGACACCGCCCGGCAGGTGGCCGACTGCCTGGTCCGCGGCAGTGAACGGCGCGGCGCCAAGCCCGACGGCATCGTCGTCTTCCTCTGCCAGGATCCGGCGGACGGCGAGAGCGGCCAGCGGGTCATGACCCGGCTGCGGCCGCTGGCCCAGCGCATCCGGGTGGCCTGCGGCGCGCTCGACGTGCCCGTGATGGAGGCACTGTGCCTCTCCGCCGGCCGGTACTGGTCCTACTGCTGCCCCGACGAGCGGTGCTGCCCCGCGGAGGGCAGCCCGCTGGCCGCGACCGGCACCTCGGTGACGGCGGCGACGGCCACCTTCGCCGGACTCCGGGTCCGGGGCTCCCTCCGGGAGATCGAGGGCCGGATGGTCCCCCTGCGCGGCGGCGTCGCGGCGGAGATGGAACGGGCCCTGGACCGGGCGGCAGCCGCCCTCGTGCCGAAGATCCTCGACGGCGCCACCCGCGGGGAGGTGGGCGCGGAGACGGTCGCGCTGGCCCGCACCCTGATGCAGCGGATGACCCTCGCCCCACCCGTCGAGGGGGGACCGGGAGCCGACGACTGGGACGACGCGCTGCTGGGGCACGACGAGGCCGCCACCGTGATCCTCGGCCTCCAGGACCGCGAGATCCGCGACGTCGCCGCCGAGTGGATGGAGGGTGAGGAGGCGGCCCCCGCCCTGCGGCTGTGGCGGGCACTGGCCCGCCGTTGCGTCGGCGCCTACGGCGAGCACGCGGCGGCCCCGCTCACCCTCGCGGGCTGGGTCTCGTGGTCCACCGGGGACGAGCCGACGGCCCGCATCGCCCTCGGACTGGCCCTGCGGGCCGACGCCGAGTACCGCTTCGCCCAACTGCTCCACCACGCCTGCAACGAGGGCATCGACCCGGAGGGGCTGCGGGCCTGCCTGCGGGAGGAGCGACGGCGACGGGAACCGCGCCGCAGGCGCGTCGCGGCCACCACCCGCCCTCCGGGCCGCCGGGAGGCGAAGCCCCGCCGGGAGCCCCGCCGCGCCGCGGGGAGCGACCGGTGAGCCGGGACCGGGGCCGGGGTGCGGGGAGTTCCGTACGGCGGATCAGGGGCGCGGCCGCGGCCGTCCTGCGGCGCGGGCTCCGTCACCGGCACGGCCCGGTACGGGCGCAGCCGCCACCGGGGCCCGTGACCCGGGCGGGGGCCGGGCCGTTCAGCTGGAGGGTGGCGGGGGCCCGGCCGCGCCGCCGCCCAGCGAAACAGGCCGGAGCGCAGACAGCCCAGACAAGGCGACCCATGGCCCCCTCCGTACCGCCCGCCCGCAGGACCGAGTTGCCGCCCGTGCACGGCGCCATCATCTGCGTCGCCGCACCCTGCCTGGTCATCTCGCCGGAACACGGCCAGTTGACCGGGCGGGGGATCGACGGGATCTACCGCTCCGGGCGCAGGCTGCTCTCCCGCTGCGTGCTCCGCGTCGGCGGCCGGGACCCGGTCGCCGTCCAGGGGCGCAGCCTCGGCCCCGACCGGGCCTCCTTCACCGCCACCGTCCGCACCGGGGCCGACGGTGGCCCCGATCCCGACATCGGGGTGGAGAGGGTCCGGCACGCGGACGGCACCGAGCGGATCACCGTGCGGAGTTTCACGGCCCGGCCGCTGCGCCTGCCCGTGGAGCTGCTGCTCGGCACCGACCTGGCCGAGCTGGCCGCGGTGGCGGCCGGCCGGGCCGGGCCCGAGCTGCCGGCCGGGGTGCACGCCGCCGGGCTGCGCTGGACCAGCGGGGAGGCCCAGGCCGTCACCGCGGCCGAGCCGGCCCCGGACGACGCGCTGGCCTCGGCGGGGCTGCTGCGCTGGCAGCTCGAACTGGGGCCCGGTGAGTCCCGCACCATCGAGCTGCGGACCACGCAGGACCGCATCTCGCGGGCCCCCGCCGGGCTGGTGGCCAATCCGCTGGCCGGCGCCCGGGCCGAGGGGGACGACCCGCGGGTCGAGGTCTGGTTCCGCCGCAGCGTCGAGGACCTCGGCGCGCTGCTGATGCGGGACCGGGAGGAGCCGGCCGACGCCTTCGTCGCCGCCGGGGTGCCGTGGCGGCTCGGGCTGGCTCCGGCGGAGTCCCTCTGGGCCGCCAGGATGGCGCTGCCGCTCGGCACCGGGCTCGCGGCGGCCACCCTGCGGACCCTGGCCCGGACCCAGAGCGGCGGCCCGGGCCCCGACGCCGGGAAGATTCCGGGGCCGCTGCGCGGGGCGGGGCCGCAGCTGCCGCCCGGGTGCACCGGCACCGAGGCGACCCTCGCCTTCCCGGCGGTGCTCGCCGAGGCCCGGCGCTGGGGGATGCCCGAGGAGGAGGTGGCCCGGCTCCTCCCGGCGGCCGAGCGGTGCCTGGACTGGATGCGCGGGGCCCTGGGGGCGGACGGCTTCCTGGCCGATCCCGATCCGGGGCCGCGGCGCTGCGAGACCCAGGCCCACGCCCACCGGGCCGCGCTGCTCGGGGCCGACCTGCTCGCCAGATGCGGGCGGCCCGGCGCCGAGGAGTGGCGGGAGTGGGCGGCCGCACTCGGCAAGCGCTTCCGGGACGGGTTCTGGATCGACGGCCCGGACGGAGGCCGGCCCGCGGCTGCCCTGCACCCCGACGGGAGACCGCTGCCGCGGCTGACGGGAAGCGCGGCCCATCTCCTGGACACCGGTCTCCTGGGAGGCGGCCTGCTCGCACCCGGGCTGCTGGACCGGGTCCGCACGGAACAGCTCGCCCGCCTCCTCGGGGCCCCCGCCATGGACTCCGGCTGGGGCCTGCGGAGCATGGCGACCCGGGAGCCGGGCCACAACCCCTTCGGCCACCGCTCCGGAGCGGTGCGCGCGTACGAGAGCGCCGTGGCGGTCGCCGGGCTCGCCCAGGCCGGCTTCGAGAAGGAGGCCGCCGGTCTGCTGCGGGGTCTGCTCGACGCCGCGGAGAGCTTCGGGTACCGGCTGCCGGAGATGTACGCCGCCGAGCAGCGCACCGCGGGCAGCGCGCCCCTCCCGCATCCGGCGGCCTGCCGTCCCGCCGCGGTGGCCGCGGCCGCCGGGGTGCACGCCCTGACGGCCCTCGCCGGGATCCGCCCCGACGCCCCCGCGGGGACCGTCGCCGTCGTCCCGCTGCCGGGTGCTCCCCTCGGCGCCCTGCGCCTTTGCGACCTGCGGGTCTCTGGGCAACCGTTCGCCGTCCGGATCAGCCGGCTCGGCCTGGGCATGGTGGAGGAGGCGGCCGATGCGCTCCAACTGGGCGGGTAGCCTGGGGACCGCCGCCTCCGGGATCACCAAAGCTCTGTTTATCGTCAAGCAGACGACTATGATCGCGGCATGTCGCCCTACGACCCGTCGGCCTATCCGCCCTTCGCTGTCACCGTCGACCTGGTCGTGCTCACCGTGCGGCGACACGCGCTCTGCGCGCTGGTCGTCCGGCGGGGCGAGCAGCCGTTCCAGGGACGCTGGGCCCTGCCCGGCGGTTTCGTCCGCGGAGACGAGGACCTGTCCGCGGCCGCCGCCCGCGAGCTCTCCGAGGAAACCGGCCTGTGCGCGCACGACCCGGCCGATCCGGGCGCGGGCAACGGGGCGCACCTCGAGCAGCTGGCCACGTACGGGGATCCGAAGCGCGATCCGCGCATGCGCGTCGTCAGCGTCGCGCATCTGGTCCTGGCTCCGGACCTGCCCGCACCCCGGGCGGGCGGAGACGCCAACAGCGCGCGCTGGGCCCCCGTCGACGAACTCCTGGTGGCCTCGGACGAGGCCGCCGCGGGGCTGGCCTTCGACCACGCCCGGATCCTCGCCGACGGCGTGGAGCGCGCCAGGTCCAAGATCGAGTACTCCTCGCTGGCCACGGCCTTCTGCCCGCCCGCGTTCACGGTCGGCGAGCTGCGCCGGGTCTACGAGGCCGTGTGGGGCGTGGCCCTCGACCCGCGCAACTTCCACCGCAAGGTCACCGGGACCCCCGGGTTCCTGGTACCGGCCGGAGGGACGACGACCCGTCAGGGCGGCCGCCCCGCCCAGCTGTTCCGGGCCGGCGGGGCGACCCTGCTCAACCCGCCGATGCTGCGCCCCGAAGTCTGACGCGTCGACACGGGTGCGAACGCACCCCGGCTACCCAGAAAATCGGATATATCGCGTTATCTTGTTTGCGGTACTCACATTGCCGCAGAGCGGTCTCACCCCCCGCGAGAGAAGCGATGCTCCAGGCCATCGGACTCACCAGCACACCCCGTCGAGACCTCCCTCCCCTGGTGGACGACCTCACCCTCGAGGCCCGCCCGGGAACCGTGACCGCCCTCCTCGGCGAACCGGGATCGGGCAAGACCACCGCACTGCGGCTCATGCTCGAACTCGAACCGGGCCGCGGCGTCACCTACTTCCGCGGCCGCCCGCTGCACCGGATCGCCCATCCCGGCCGTGAGGTCGGGGTGGTGCTCGCAGACGTGCCCGGCAACCCGTCGCGGACCGTCCTGAGCCAGCTGCGGATGCTGTGCGCCGCCGCCGGGGTGCCGGCCTCCCGGGCCGACACCATGCTGGAGGTGGTCGGCATCGGGGGCCTGCGCGACCAGCGGCTCGGCTCGCTCTCGCTCGGCATGGAGCGCCGGGTGGCACTGGCCGCGGCCCTGCTCGCCGACCCGTGCACGCTGCTCCTCGACGAGCCCACCGCCGGACTCTCGCCCCGCGAACACGGCTGGCTCCACGGGCTGCTGCGCGGACACGCCTCCCAGGGCGGAGCGGTGCTCTTCACCACCGCCGACGCCAAGGAGGCCGCCCGCAGCGCGGACCGGGTCGTCAGCATCGCGGCGGGCCGGCTGGTCGCCGACCAGGACGCGGCCGAGTTCGCCCGGACCCGGCTGCGGCCCCGCGTCGCCGTCCGCAGCCCGTACGCCGGCCGGCTGGCCGACGTGCTCGGCCGGGAGGCCAGGGCCGCCCAGCGCGCGGTGGAAATCGTGGAGGAGAGCGGCAGCCGCCTGTCGGTGTACGGCAGCAGCTGCGCGGAGGTGGGCGAGGCCGCGTTCCGGCACGGCGTGCTGGTCCACCAGCTCGCCGACGAGACCGGGGACGCGGGCGCGCCGCGCCCGCCGGTGCCGCAGGCGCGCACCGAGCCGGACGGCGCGGACCAGACGCCCGGGAGCGCCGCCGCCACCTCCGGCGGTACGCGGCCCGCCTCCGCGGTGCGCCGGGTGGGCGGGCCGCTGCGGCCGCTGCGCTACGAGCTGTGCCGGGTCTTCGGCACCGCCGTGCCCCTCCTGACCGCGGCCCTGGTCGTCGCCGTCTCCGCCGTCACCGCACTGGTGCTGGCCCGGGCCGGCGGCACCCCGCAGAACCGGCTGCTCGCTGCCTGGCCGGAGCTGCTGCCCCTGCCCCCCGCCGCCCTCGGCGCCGGGCTGCTCGGCGCCCTGGCCTTCGGCGAGGAGTACCGCTACCCCGCGCTCGCCGCCGACCGCGGCACCGTGCCGCGCCGCCTGGGCCTGCTCGCCGCCAAGCTCGCGGTCTGCGGCGCCCTCGCCCTGGCCTTCGGCGCGCTCGTGGTCACCGCCGACGCCGCCGCGCTGAAGCTGGTCTTCGACCGCGGCCCGCTGCGCGCCCCCGGGGAATGGCTCTCCCCGGCGGTGAGTTGGGCCGGACTGCTCGTCGGCTGCGCCTGGGCCGGGGTGCTGGCCTCCGGGGTCTTCCGGTCGGCGGTCGCGGGCCTGGCCGCCGTGCTCGCCGTACCGGTCATCGTCGTGCCGCTCGTGCGCAAGGCGCTGGACGGGCCGTCCGCGTACGCGGCGAGCGGGCTCGCGGCCCGGCTGCGCGGGCTGGCCTGGGCGCAGTGGCCCCCCGAGGCGGACCGCCTGGTCCTGGGGGCCCTGCGGGTGATGGCCCAACCCGTCGGCACGGCGCTGCTGTTGTCGCTGACGGTTCTGTTGTGCGCCTATGCGTTCACAGGACTGCGCAGCCGCGTCCGTTGGTAAAGGACCGTTGCTGATCGATGTGGTGCCGGAGATGGCCTGAAGGGGATCGATCCGGTCCGCATCACGTGAACCGGACCACAACTCCCCGCAAAGAGCCCGGTTCTTTACGATAAGTCGTCAATTGCGTAGGTGGCACCGATCACCCTTTCGTGTGCTTTTCACCAAAGACCTCAAGGGTCATCCAGGCACGGCCGACAAAGGATTCGTGAGTACCCTTGCGCACACCATGATGACCGCCGCCCGCCATGCAGACTCCGGCCTCGCCGGCCCGGGCGAACTCGACCGCTACCCCTACGCGGAGACCTCCGGGACCGACCGCGTCGCAGCGCCCCACTGGGACGGCGCCGACGTGGAGTTGAGCCGGGTGGGCCGCCGCGCGGCAGGCAGCCGCGGCCGCGGACTGCACGGCCAACTCGTCCAGCAGCTCGGCCAGATGATCGTCTCCGGCGACCTCGGCGCAGACCGCCCCCTGGTCCCCGAGGAGATCGGCCAGCGCTTCGAGGTCTCCCGCACGGTGGTCCGCGAATCGCTGCGCGTGCTGGAGGCCAAGGGCCTCGTCAGCGCCCGCCCCAACGTCGGCACCCGCGTCCGGCCGGTCGCCGACTGGAACCTGCTCGACCCCGACATCATCGAGTGGCGCGCCTTCGGCCCCCAGCGCGACGACCAGCGCCGCGAGCTGAACGAGCTCCGCTGGACCATCGAGCCGCTCGCCGCCCGCCTCGCCGCCGGCCACGGGCGCCCGGACATCCAGCAGCGCCTCGCCGACATGGTCGAGATCATGGGCCACGCCCTCGGCCAGGGCGACGCGATCACCTTCGCACGCGCCGACAACGAGTTCCACGCGCTCCTCATCCAGGTCGCGGGCAACCGCATGCTGGAGCACCTCTCCGGCATCGTCTCCGCCGCCCTGCAGGTCTCCGGCAGCCCCATCACCGCCTGCGACCGTCCGAGCGAGACGTGCGTCGCGCACCACGCGCGCATGGTCGAGGCCCTCGCGGCAGGCGACGCCGTGGGCGCCGAGAACGCCATGCGCCAGCTCCTGACGGTGCACCCGGAGGTCGAGCGCGTGGTCCCCGCCCCGCGCGAGCACTGACGCGCAGAGGCGCGGCGGCGCGGGCGGCGGGGCGGTCGGGCGGTCGGGGTGTGACTCGGGCCACGAAGATTGGGCGTAACACTCCGCGAGGTCGAACGATGACCTAGAGAGGTGATGGCCGACGGAGGGAAGACAGCAGCCCTTGCGGGTGCTGTGCAGCTCCCCGGCCCCTGCCCGCGCCCCCGGCCCATCCCCAGTCGGTGGTCGTCGGCTCCGGTTCAGCACCATCCGGCCGGGGTCGGAAGCCGTTTCCATCGTTCCGAGAGGTTGTTCGTGTCGGCCAGCACATCCCGTACGCTCCCGCCGGAGATCGCCGATTCCGAGTCTGTGATGGCGCTCATCGAGCGGGGCAAGGCCGAGGGGCAGATCGCCGGCGATGACGTGCGTCGGGCCTTCGAGGCTGACCAGATTCCTGCGACCCAGTGGAAGAATGTTCTGCGCAGCCTCAACCAGATCCTCGAGGAAGAGGGTGTGACGCTGATGGTCAGTGCCGCGGAGTCGCCCAAGCGCACCACCCGCAAGAGCGTCGCAGCGAAGACCCCGGCCAAGCGGACGGCCACGAAGACCGTCGCGGCGAAGACGACGGCCGCGCAGACCGTCGCCGCCGCGGCACCCGCTGCCGAGACGGTGGACCCGGAGCCCGTGGACGCTCTCGCGGAGGAGCCCGGCGCGGAGCCGGCCGCGAAGAAGACCGCGGCGAAGAAGACGGCGGCCAAGAAGGCGGCCCCTGCCAAGAAGACCGCCGCCAAGAAGACCGCGGCGAAGAAGACCGCCGCCAAGAAGGACGCCGACGAGGCCGGCGAGGAGGAGTCCTCCGAGGAGGGCCCCGGCGCGGTCAAGGCGGAGGGCGAGGAGGAAGAGGACGGCGGCGAGAGCAAGGGCTTCGTCATCTCCGACGACGAGGACGACGCCCCGGCCCAGCAGGTCGCCGTGGCCGGTGCCACCGCCGACCCGGTCAAGGACTACCTCAAGCAGATCGGCAAGGTCCCCCTCCTCAACGCCGAGCAGGAGGTCGAGCTCGCCAAGCGCATCGAGGCGGGCCTGTTCGCCGAGGACAAGCTGGCCAACTCCGACAAGCTGGCGCCCAAGCTCAAGCGCGAGCTGGAGATCATCGCCGAGGACGGCCGCCGCGCCAAGAACCACCTGCTGGAGGCCAACCTCCGCCTCGTCGTCTCCCTGGCCAAGCGCTACACCGGCCGCGGCATGCTCTTCCTGGACCTGATCCAGGAGGGCAACCTGGGCCTGATCCGCGCGGTCGAGAAGTTCGACTACACCAAGGGCTACAAGTTCTCCACGTACGCGACCTGGTGGATCCGCCAGGCGATCACGCGTGCCATGGCCGACCAGGCCCGCACCATCCGCATCCCGGTGCACATGGTCGAGGTCATCAACAAGCTGGCCCGTGTGCAGCGCCAGATGCTCCAGGACCTGGGCCGCGAGCCCACCCCGGAGGAGCTGGCCAAGGAACTCGACATGACCCCCGAGAAGGTCATCGAGGTCCAGAAGTACGGCCGTGAGCCGATCTCCCTGCACACCCCGCTCGGCGAGGACGGCGACAGCGAGTTCGGTGACCTCATCGAGGACTCCGAGGCGGTCGTCCCGGCCGACGCCGTGAGCTTCACGCTCCTCCAGGAGCAGCTGCACTCGGTGCTCGACACCCTGAGCGAGCGCGAGGCCGGCGTGGTCTCGATGCGCTTCGGCCTCACCGACGGCCAGCCGAAGACCCTCGACGAGATCGGCAAGGTCTACGGCGTCACGCGCGAGCGGATCCGTCAGATCGAGTCCAAGACGATGTCGAAGCTGCGCCACCCGTCGCGCTCGCAGGTCCTGCGCGACTACCTGGACTGATCCGGACCGGCCGGACACGCGGTCCGGCCGGGGCCGTACGGAGGTGGCCGTGCGCGGGTGCGCACGGCCACTTGGCGTCCCACTCTGGGTGGAGTCATGCACACTCGGAGTCAGGAGGCCTCATGCGTCGTCCCTTTTCCCGTGCTCTGGCGGGCGCGCTGACCCTGGTGGCGGGGGCGGCCGCGGCGCCGCTGGCCCAGGCGCCGCAGGCAGCCGCGGACAGTGTGGTGATCGGCGGGAAGCCGGTGAAGGCGGCCGACAGCCCGTGGGTGGTGGCCCTCGCCAGCCGTGACCGGTTCGGGGGTACGCGGGGCGGCCAGTTCTGCGGCGGCGTCATCGTGGGCCCGACCAAGGTCCTGACCGCCGCCCACTGCCTGGGCCGCCAGGTGCTGGGCGGCCCGGTCGCGTCCGTCCCCGACTTCCGGGTGATCACCGGGCGTACGGAGCTGCGGGCGGACGAGGGCCGCGAGATCCCGATCCGCTCGGCCCGTGTGAACCCGGCCTACGACGCCCGCAGCAACGCCGGGGACCTGGCCGTACTGGAGCTGGCCGAGGCCGTGCCCGCCCACTACGTGCTCCCCATGGCCGGGGCGGGGCATCCGGGCTACGCGGCGGGCGGCGAGGCGGCCGTGTACGGCTGGGGGGACACGAGCGGATTCGGCGACTACGCGTACGCGCTGCGGGCCGCCCGCGTGACCGTGCTGGCGGACGACGTCTGCCGGCGTGCGTATCCGGGGGACGCCGACGGGCAGTACCGGCCCGACTCCATGGTGTGCGCGGGACACCGCGACGGCGGCCGGGACGCCTGCCAGGGGGACAGCGGCGGGCCGCTCGTCGCCCAGGGCAGGCTCATCGGGCTCGTGTCCTGGGGGCGCGGCTGCGGGCGCCCCGACAGCCCGGGGGTGTACACGAAGATCGCGCCGCTCACGGGGTTCGTGACGGCCCCGGAGACGGCCCCGCGGCGAAGCGACGGCCACGACATCGCGTGGGGTGCCGAACGGCGCTCCGGACCCGCTGCACGGCCCGTACAGGGGCATGTGGCGCAGGAGCCGCAGGGTTCCGCGGGAGCACCGGGGCGCATCAGGCCCGGGGGGCGTTAGGGCACCGGGGCCGGTCCGGCCCCGGCTCCGGACGTGAGGACGGGCGGCACTCCTGGGTCTCAGGGGTGCCGCCCGTCGACCGGCCTGGCCGGTCCTGGCTCGTCGGATGCGAGGTATAGGCCTGTGTCAGCGGTCCTCGGTGTCGGCATTGGCCGTCGGAGCGGACGTGAGCCGCTCGGTCTCATCCTGTATATCCGCGGCGATCTTCTTGAGTTCCGGCTCGAACTTGCGCCCGTGGTGGGCGCAGAACAGCAGTTCGCCGCCGCTCAGCAGGACGACGCGCAGATATGCCTGGGCGCCGCAACGGTCGCATCGGTCAGCGGCCGTCAGCGGGGTCGCGGGTGTCAGAACAGTAGTCACGTCGCCTCTTCTCTAGCTCGACGAGCTGTCGTACCAGGGTCAACATCCAACCAGGCCGAAAACGTTCCCGCTCGCGGCTTTTCCTCGAAACTTCCTTCCGAAGCTGGCCGGCTGCTGCCGGTTGGCGGCGAAGGAGCCGTATTGCGTTGCTTTACGGTTTCGCGTTGTCAGTCGTTCGCTTGTTGCAGTTCCGTCCTCCCCGGCGGAGTGCCGGGTTGTTCATGAGGACGTGCCCGAACACTAAATGGTTCATGCCTGGAAGGGAACGTGATGTTTGCTTCACCCGACCGGGGGATCGAACACCCGTGCGGTCCTGCACTAGGCTGATGAAGGCGCGAGGGTGGCGTTGCATCGGCTCTACCAGGCCTCGGTACCCTTCGACGGGCAACCGAGCCACCCTGCGCCCGACGGGCCAGAAAAAGAAATTCAGCGAGGAGCGAACTGCGTGACCGCCGACACGTCCGTGCCTTCCAGCGCGCTGCTGTCCGGAGCAGACCGGGACGGCTCCAACTACACCGCGCGGCACCTGCTCGTCCTCGAAGGCCTCGAGGCCGTCCGCAAGCGCCCCGGCATGTATATCGGGTCCACCGACTCCCGAGGCCTCATGCACTGCCTCTGGGAGATCATCGACAACGCCGTGGACGAGGCCCTGGGGGGCTACTGCGACCACATCGAGGTGATCCTCCACGAGGACACCTCGGTCGAGGTCCGGGACAACGGCCGCGGCATCCCCGTCGACGTCGAGCCCAAGACCGGGCTGTCCGGCGTCGAGGTCGTCATGACCAAGCTGCACGCCGGCGGCAAGTTCGGCGGGGGCTCGTACGCGGCCTCCGGCGGCCTGCACGGCGTCGGCGCCTCCGTGGTCAACGCCCTCTCCGCCCGGCTGGACGTCGAGGTGGACCGGGGCAGCTCCACCCACGGGATCAGCTTCCGCCGCGGCGTCCCGGGCATGTTCACCGAGCAGGGCCCCGACAGCCCGTTCGACCCCGCCAACGGCCTGCGCAAGATCAAGCGCGTCGCCAAGGGCAAGACCGGCACCCGGGTCCGCTACTGGGCCGACCGGCAGATCTTCCTCAAGGACGCCCGGCTCACCCTGGACACGCTCTACCAGCGTGCCCGCCAGACCGCCTTCCTCGTCCCCGGCCTGACCATCGTCGTCCGCGACGAGCGCGCCATCGACGGGGCCGGCAAGACGGAGGAGACCTTCCGCTTCGACGGGGGCATCAGCGAGTTCTGCGAGTACCTCGCGCAGGACAAGGCCGTCTGCGACGTGCTGCGCCTGACCGGTCAGGGCACCTTCAAGGAGACCGTCCCCGTCCTCGACGAGCGCGGACACATGACCCCCACCGAGGTCACCCGCGAGCTCGGCGTGGACATCGCCCTGCGCTGGGGCACCGGGTACGAGACCCAGGTCAAGTCCTTCGTCAACATCATCGCCACGCCCAAGGGCGGCACCCACATCACGGGCTTCGAGCGCTCGGTCGCCAAGACCGTGAACGAGGTGCTCCGCTCGGCGAAGCTGCTGCGCGTGGCCGAGGACGACGTGGTCAAGGACGACGCGATGGAGGGCCTGACGGCGGTCGTCACCGTCCGGCTGGCCGAGCCGCAGTTCGAAGGGCAGACCAAGGAGGTGCTCGGCACCTCGGCGGCCGCCCGGATCGTCGCGGCCGTGGTCGCCAAGGAACTCAAGGCCTTCCTGACCAGCACGAAGCGCGACGACAAGCAGCAGGCCCGCGCCGTGATGGAGAAGATCGTCGCGGCTGCCCGGACCCGGATCGCCGCCCGCCAGCACAAGGAGGCGCAGCGCCGCAAGACCGCGCTGGAGACCTCCTCGCTGCCCGCGAAGCTGGCCGACTGCCGCAGCGACGACGTGGAGCGCAGCGAGCTCTTCATCGTCGAGGGCGACTCCGCGCTCGGTACCGCCAAGCTCGCGCGGAATTCGGAATTCCAGGCGCTCCTGCCGATCCGCGGCAAGATCCTGAACGTCCAGAAGTCCTCGGTCTCGGACATGCTCAAGAACGCCGAGTGCGGGGCGATCATCCAGGTCATAGGGGCCGGCTCGGGTCGGACCTTCGACATCGACGCCGCGCGCTACGGCAAGATCGTCCTGCTCGTCGACGCCGATGTCGACGGCGCGCACATCCGCTGCCTGCTGCTCACGCTCTTCCAGCGGTACATGCGGCCGATGGTCGAGGCCGGCCGGGTGTTCGCCGCGGTGCCGCCGCTGCACCGGATCGAACTCGTCCAGCCCAAGAAGGGCCAGGACAAGTACGTCTACACGTACTCGGACAACGAGCTGCGCCAGACCCTGCTCGAATTCCAGCGCAAGAACGTCCGGTACAAGGATTCGATCCAGCGCTACAAGGGTCTCGGCGAGATGGACGCGGACCAGCTGGCGGAGACCACCATGGACCCGCGCTTCCGCACGCTGCGCCGGATCAACATCGGCGACCTGGACTCCGCCGAGCAGGTCTTCGACCTGCTGATGGGCAACGAGGTGGCGCCGCGCAAGGAGTTCATCACGAGCTCCGCGGCGACCCTGGACCGCTCGCGCATCGACGCCTGACCGGGACGCACACCGGGACCACGGCACACCGGTGCTCTTCGCTCCATCACCTGTTGGAGTGAAGAGCACCGGGACACCAGTCCGGAAAACGTCCATACCGCACATCCTTGTGGGCACGCGGCCAATGCGGCAGCGGACAAGGAGAGTTCGGTGGACAAGCACGAAGGTCCCGATGCCGGAACGATCCGGCTCGACGACCCCTGGTACGACGCGCTCGCCGTCGGCTGGGGGGAGGGCGAGGGCGGCGATCCGCCGCCCCCGCGTCCGGCGGCCGGAGGCCGGGCGGCGCCCGGGGCATCAGACATCTACCTGGAAGTGCAGCGCAGCGCCGCCTTCCAGGAGGTCCGCAGCCGCTACCGCGGGTTCGTCGTCCCCGCGACCGCCGGATTCCTCCTCTGGTACGTCGCCTACGTGGTCGCGGCGACCATGGCGCCCGGCCTCATGGCCCGGCCCGTGTTCGGCGCCGTCAACGTGGCGCTGCTGGCGGGCCTCGGCCAGTTCCTCAGCACCTTCCTGCTGACCTGGGCGTACGCCCGGCACGCGCGGCTGCGCCGGGACCGGGCGGCGCTCGACCTGCGCTGGACGGTCTTCGAGCAGGAGCGCGACCAGGAGCGGAACCGGAACCAGGGCCGGGGGTCCGGCCGGTGACCACCGAACACCAGATGCTCGCCCTGATCCTGTTCAGCCTCTTCATCGCGGTCACCCTGGGCATCACCACCTGGGTCAGCCGCAACCGGCACGGCTCCGCCGAGGAGTTCTACGTCGGAGGAAGGCTGTTCTCCCCGATGGAGAACGGTTTCGCCATCGCCGGCGACTACATGTCCGCCGCCTCCTTCCTCGGCATCTCCGGCCTCATCGCCCTGTTCGGCTACGACGGCCTGCTGTACTCGGTGGGCTTCCTGGTCGCCTGGCTCGTCGTGCTCTTCCTCGTCGCCGAACTGGTCCGCAACTGCGGGCGCTTCACCCTCGCCGACGTGGTCGCGGCCCGGATGAGCGAGCGGCCCGTACGGATCGCGGCCGGAGCCTCCTCCGTCACCGTCTCGGTGCTGTACCTCGTCGCGCAGATGGTCGGCGCGGGCAGCCTGGTGGGCCTGCTGCTGGGCGATTCGGGCACCGCCGCCCGGACGCTGACGGTGATCGGGGTCGGCGCGCTGATGGTGGTCTACGTGTCCTTCGGGGGCATGCGGGCCACCACCTGGATCCAGATCGTGAAGGCCGTGCTGCTCATGGGCGGGGCCGTCACCCTCACCGTGCTCGTACTCCTGCGCTTCCACGGGGACTTCGGCCAGCTGCTCACCAGCGCCGCCGAGCGCAGCGGCCACGGGCGGCGGTTCCTGAGCCCGGGGCTCAAGTACGGCGCCGACTGGACCTCCCGCTTCGACTTCATGAGCCTCGGTCTCGCGCTGGTGCTGGGTACGGCCGGGCTGCCGCACATCCTGTCGCGCTTCTACACGGTCCCCACGGCGCGGGCCGCCCGCAGGTCGGTGGTGTGGGCGATCGCGCTGATCGGCGGCTTCTACCTGATGACCATCGTGCTCGGCTTCGGGGCGGCCGCGCTGGTGGGCCCGGAGGAGGTACGGGCCTCCAACGCCTCGGGGAACACGGCCGTCCCGCTGCTCGCGGCCTTCCTGGGCGGTGGGGCCGAGTCGACCGGGGGAGCGGTGCTGTTCGCCATCGTGGCGGCGATCGCCTTCGCCACGATCCTGGCCGTGGTCGCCGGGATCACGCTGGCCTCCTCGGCCTCGGTGGCACACGATCTGTACGCCTCGCTCAAGCGCCGGCACGCGCGCCAGCGCAGCGAGGTGGCCGTGGCCCGGGTCGCGGCCGTGGGGATCGGTGCGGTGGCCATCGCCCTGGGGCTGCTCGCCCAGGACCTGAACGTGGCGTTCCTGGTGGGTCTGGCCTTCGCGGTGGCGGCCTCGGCCAATCTGCCGGTGCTGCTGTACTCGCTGTTCTGGCGGGCGTTCACCACGCGCGGCGCCGTCTGGTCGGTGTACGGGGGCCTGGTGCCGGCGGTGGTGCTGGTGCTCCTGTCGCCGGTGGTCTCCGGCAGCCCGGAATCCCTGTTCCCGGGCGTGAGCTTCCAGTTCTTCCCGCTGCAGAACCCGGGCCTGGTCTCGATCCCGCTGGGCTTCCTGGCGGGCTGGATGGGCACGGTCACCTCGGCCGAGGAGCCGGACGAGGCGAAGCACGCGGAGACGGAGGTCCGCTCGCTGACGGGGGCCGGTGCCGTCTGAGCGGGGCGCCCGTCCCCGCCCGGCGGGTCACGGGCCCTCGGAAGGCAGCCAGGAGTAGCGGTGTTCCGGGCGGCCCGTCTCGCCGTAGCGCAGGGCCAGGGTGACCCGGCCGGTGCGCTCCAGGAGCTTCAGGTAGCGCTGTGCGGTCTGGCGGCTGATGCCGGCGCGGTCGGCGATCTGCTGGGTGGAGAGCGGGCCTTCGGCGGAGCGGAGGACCTGGCGGACCAGCTCGGCGGTGGTGGCCGAGTGGCCCTTGGGCAGCTCGTTCGGGGAGCCGGCCGCGGCGAGGGCGCCGAAGATCCGGTCCACCTCGGCCTGTTCGGCCTCGCCGCCCGTCTCCAGGGTGCGGCGCAGGGAGCCGTACGCCTCCAGCCGGGAGCGCAGTCCGGCGAAGGTGAAGGGTTTGACCAGGTACTGGAGGGCGCCGAGGCGCATGGCGGACTGCACGGTGGCCAGGTCGCGGGCGGCCGTGACCATGATCACGTCGGTGCGGTGGCCGAGCTGGCGCAGCCGGCGGACCAGGTCCAGGCCGTTCTGGTCCGGCAGGTAGTGGTCGAGCAGGATCAGGTCCACGGTGCGGGAGTCGAGGCAGGCCAGCGCCTCGGCCGCGGAATGGGCCTGGGCGACGACGCGGAAGCCGGGAACCTTCGCCACGTAGGCCGCGTTGATCCGGGCAACGCGCACGTCGTCGTCGACGACCAATACGTGGATGTCGTGGACCGGGATCTCCTTCATCGCAGGGCCTCCGGGAGTACGACGGAGAACTCCGCCCCTCCGTCCGCTGTCTCGCCGGCCCGGGCCGTGCCGCCCTGCCGCTCCGCGAGGCGGCGTACGAGTGCCAGACCCAGTCCGCGCTCGCGGTGCGCCTTGGGCTGCTTGGTCGACCAGCCCTCGGTGAAGATCTCCTCGCGTCGGGCGGCCGGGACGCCGGGGCCGCTGTCCCGCACCCGCAGGATCGCCGTACGGCCTTCGGCGCGCAGCTCGACCTCGACCAGGGGCGCGGCGGAGCCCGCTGCCGCGTCCAGGGCGTTGTCCACGAGGTTGCCCGTGATGGTGACGAGCCCGCCGGGGTCGACGAGGCCGTCGGGCAGGAAAGTGGCGTCGGCGAGCCGCAGTGGGACGCCTCGTTCGGCCGCGACGGTCGCCTTGCCCACCAGGAGGGCGGCCAGCAGGGGGTCGTGGACCTTCTCGGTGACCTGTTCGGCGGTGCTGCGGTGCACGCCGACGACCTCGGTGACGAACTCCACCGCCTCCTCGTGCAGGCCCAGCTCCAGCAGGCCGAGGAGGGTGTGGAGGCGGTTGGCGTGTTCGTGGTCCTGCGCGCGCAGGGCGTCGATCAGGCCCTTGGTGGAGTCGAGCTCGCGGCCGAGGTGTTCCAGCTCGGTGCGGTCGCGCAGGGTGGCGACGGCGCCTCCGTCCTCGGTGGGCATCCGGTTGGCGACCAGTACCCGGGGGCCCTGGACGGTGAGCAGATCGTGGCCGGTGACGCGGCCGGCGAGGACGTCGGTGGTGCGGCCGGCGCCCAGTACCTCGTCCAGCGGCCGCCCGGCGACGGTGGCGGCCGTGTCGGGAGCCAGGCCCAGAAGCCGGGCGGCCTCGTCGTTGACCAGGCGGACCCGGCCGCCGCGGTCGAGGGCGACCACGCCCTCGCGGATGGAGTGCAGCATCGCCTCGCGCTCGGCGAGCAGTCCCGCGATATCGGAGAAGGCCAGGTCGCGGGTCTGCCGCTGGATGCGGCGGGACAGCAGGTAGGCGGCGAGCGCACCGGCCGCGAGGGCGCCGCCCGCGTAGGCGAGCAGGCCCGGGATCGAGCCGAGGAGCCGGTCGCGGACGCTGTCGTAGGCGATGCCGACGGAGACCGCGCCGACGATCTCCCCGTCGGCCGCGACGAGGGGGACCTTGCCGCGGGCGGAGCGGCCGAGCGTGCCCTCGTCGATCTCCATGACCTCGTGGCCCGAGAGGGCCTCGCTCGGGTCGGTGGAGACGGGCAGTCCGATCCGGTCGGCGCCGGGGTGCGAGCGGCGGATGCCGTCCAGGTCCATGACGACCACGTACTCGGCGCCCGTGGCCCGCCGGATCCGCTCGGCCGCGGCCTGCACCGGGCTGTCGGCCGTCGGCCCGGAGTCCAGGAGGTCCGCGGCCAGCGACGGGTCCGCGGCCGCGCTCTGGGCGATGGCCAGGGCACGCCGCATGGCCTGGTCGTCGAGCTGCGCGCCGAGCGGGGCCAGGAAGAGTCCGGTGGCCAGCACGACGACCCCGGCGGCGATGGCCAGCTGGGTGAGCAGGATCTGCGAGACGGCCCGTCTGGGCAGCCCGAGGCGCCGAGCGCTCATGTGGAGGAACCGCATGACCAGCAACGGTAGGTCGCCTTCGGCCGAAGCGGAATTTCCCATGTGCACGCAAATGGCTTGCGTGATTTGCGTCCAGCTTGCGCAAGAGATGGCGGCATGAAAGTGCGGTCAGAGCAGTAGACGACTCGGCAAAGCTCTGCAACTCTCGCACGGCACGACGCAAATTCCTATCTCACCTGGTTCAGAAAACTCATGCCGAGGGACGAGGACATATGAGAAGGCTCCACTGGAGAGGACGGGCGCTGGCCGCCCTGACCGCCACGGCCCTGCTGATGCTGGGATGGCCCGCCCTGAGCGCCGAGGCCGCCGGCGGCCCGAGCGTCTCGGCCGGCCGCCCCGCCGCGGCGAGCAGCAGCAACGGCGCCTACACGGCCGCCAACGCCACCGACGGCAACCAGTCCACCTACTGGGAGAGCGGCGGCGGCGCGCTTCCGCAATGGGTGCAGACCGATCTCGGCGCCACCGCCCGCGTCGACCAGGTGGTGCTCAAGCTCCCCGCGGCCTGGGAGAGCCGCAACCAGACCCTCTCCGTCCAGGGCAGCGCCGACGGCACCGCCTTCACCACCCTGGTGAGCTCGGCGACGTACACCTTCGGGCAGGGCGGCGGGAACACCGTCACGATCACCTTCCCGGCCGCCCAGACCCGCTACGTCCGCATCGACATCACCGCGAACACCGGCTGGCAGGCGGCCCAGCTCTCCGAGCTGGAGGTACGCGCCGCCGGCGAGTCCTCGGCCAACCTGGCCCTCGGCAAGACCCTGACCGCGAGCAGCAGCACCCAGGCCTACCTCCCGGCCAACGCCAACGACGGCAATGCGGCCAGCTACTGGGAGAGCGCCAACAACGCCCTGCCCCAGTGGCTCCAGGCCGACCTCGGCGCGTCCGTCCGCGTGGACCGCGTAGTGCTGCGCCTGCCCGAGGGCTGGGGCGCCCGCACCCAGACGCTGAAGCTCCAGGGCAGCGCCAACGGCACCGACTTCACCGACCTGAGCGCGTCCAAGACGTACGCGTTCGACCCGGCGGCCGGCGCCAACGCGGTGACGATCACCTTCGACGCCGCCACCACACGCCACCTGCGGGTCCTGATCTCGGCGAACTCCGTACAGCCCGGCGGGCAGATGGCGGAGCTGGAGATCTACGGGCCGCGGACCGGGGACACCCAGCCCCCGACCGCCCCCGCCGAACTCGCCTACACCGAGCCGGCCACCGGCCAGATCAAGCTCACGTGGAAGGCCGCCACCGACAACACCGCCGTCACCGGCTACGACGTGTACGCGAACAACCAGCTGCGCACCAGCGTGGCCGGCGACGTCACCACCTACACCGACACGCAGCCCACCGGCACCAGCGTCACCTACCGCGTCCGGGCCAGGGACGCGGCGGGCAACCAGTCGCCCGACAGCAACAGCGTGACCCGCGCCGCGGACACCGGGGACACCCAGGCGCCCACCGCCCCCGGCGCCCTGACCCTCACCGAGCCGGCCGCCGGCCAGGTCAAGCTGGCCTGGCAGGCCTCCACCGACAACGTCGGCGTCACCGGCTACGAGGTGTACGCGAACAACGTGCTGCGGACCACGGTGGCCGGCAGCGCCACCACGTACACCGACAGCCAGCCGGCCGACGCCACCGTCGGCTACTTCGTGCGCGCCAAGGACGCGGCGGGCAACCGCTCCGGCGACAGCAACACCGTGATCCGCAACGGCACCGGAGGCGGCGGCTCCAACCTGGCGGTCGGCAAGCCGATCACCGGCTCTTCCGTGATCCACACCTTCGTCGCGGAGAACGCCAACGACAACAGCACCTCCACCTACTGGGAGGGCGCGGCCGGGGCCTACCCGAGCACCCTCACGGTCAAGCTCGGAGCCAACGCCGACGTCGACCGCCTGGTCCTCAAACTCAACCCGGACAGCAGCTGGGGCACGCGCACCCAGAACATCCAGGTCCTGGGACGGGAGCAGAGCGCCCCGGGAGCCACCGGCCTGGTCGCCGCGAAGGACTACGTCTTCGACCCGGCGTCCGGAGCCAACACCGTCACCATCCCGGTGCACGCCCGCGTCGCGGACGTACAGCTGCGCTTCGGCTCCAACACCGGGGCCTCCAACGGCCAGATCGCCGAGTTCCAGGTCGTCGGCGTCCCCGCCCCCAACCCCGACCTGGTGGTCACCGGCCTGAGCGCCGCTCCGGCGGCCCCCGTCGAATCGGACTCCGTCACGCTGTCCGCCACCGTCCGCAACAGCGGCACGGCCCCGGCGGCCGCCACCGCCGTCACCTTCCGGCTCGGCGGCAGCCCGGTGGGTACGGCGAACGTGCCCGCCCTGGCAGCGGGCGCCACGGCCACCGTCACCGCCGGCATCGGCCCGCGCGACGCCGGCACCTACCCGCTGAGCGCGATCGTCGACGAGGCGAACGCGGTCGTCGAGCAGAACGACACCAACAACACCTTCACCGCCGCCCCGCTGGTGGTCCGCCCGGTCGACAGCTCCGACCTGGTCGCCTCCTCGGTGAGCTGGTCCCCGAGCGCCCCGTCCGCCGGCCGGCCGGTCGACTTCACCGTCACCGTCCGCAACCAGGGCACCGTCGCGGCGGCCTCCGGCGCGCACGGCGTCACCCTCACCCTCCAGGACGCGGCCGGCGCCACCGTCCGTACGCTCACCGGCTCCTTCAGCGGAGCCCTCGCCCCCGGAGCCTCGACCGCCCCGATCGCGCTCGGCAGCTGGCCGGCCGTGAACGGCAAGTACACGGTCAAGACGGTCCTCGCCGACGACGCCAACGAGCTTCCGGTCAAGCGCGCGAACAACACCTCCACCAAGCCCTTCTTCGTGGGCCGCGGGGCGAACATGCCCTTCGAGATGTACGAGGCGGAGGATGCCGCGGTCGGCGGGGGAGCCACCGTCGTCGGCCCCAACCGCACCGTCGGCGACATCGCGGGCGAGGCCTCCGGCCGCAAGGCGGTCACCCTCGACGCGACGGGCGAGTACGTCGAGTTCACCACCCGCGCCGCCACCAACACCCTGGTCACCCGCTTCTCCATCCCGGACGCCCCGGGCGGCGGCGGCATCGACTCCACCATCGACGTCTACGTCAACGGCACCTTCAAGAAGGCCCTGCCGCTGACCTCCAAGTACGCCTGGCTGTACGGGGCCGAGGCCTCCCCGGGCAACTCCCCGGGCTCCGGCGCCCCGCGGCACGTCTACGACGAGGCCAACCTGCTGCTGGGGGAGACCGTCCCGGCGGGCAGCCGGATCCGCCTCCAGAAGGACGCGGCCAACACCACCAGCTACGCCATCGACTTCGTCAGCCTCGAACAGGCCGTCGCCGCGCCCAACCCGGACCCGGCGACGTACACCGTGCCCGCCGGATTCAGCCACCAGGACGTGCAGAACGCCCTGGACAAGGTCCGCATGGACACCACCGGAAAACTCGTCGGCGTCTACCTGCCGCCCGGCGAGTACGAGACGGCGAGCAAGTTCCAGGTGTACGGAAAGGCCGTCCAGGTGCTCGGCGCCGGACCCTGGTTCACCCGCTTCCACGCCCCGTCCACGCAGGACAACACGGACGTCGGCTGGCGTGCGGAGGCCAGTGCCAAGGGGTCCTCCTTCGCCGGATTCGCCTACTTCGGCAACTACACCTCGCGCATCGACGGCCCCGGCAAGGTGTTCGACTTCTCCAACGTCAGCGACATCACCATCGACGACGTCTGGAACGAGCACACCGTGTGCCTTTACTGGGGCGCCAACACCGACCGCATCACGATCAAGAACTCCCGGATCCGCGACACGTTCGCCGACGGCATCAACATGACCAACGGCAGCACGGACAACCTCGTGTCCAACAACGAGGCGCGGTCCACGGGCGACGACAGCTTCGCGCTGTTCTCCGCGATCGACGCGGGCGGCGCGGACATGAAGAACAACCTGTACGAGAACCTGACCGCGATCCTGACCTGGCGCGCGGCCGGTGTGGCCGTCTACGGCGGCTACGACAACACCTTCCGCAACATCCACATCGCCGACACCCTCGTCTACTCGGGCGTCACCGTCAGCTCGCTGGACTTCGGGTACCCGATGAACGGGTTCGGTACCGATCCGACGACCTTCGAGAACGTCTCGATCGTCCGGTCCGGCGGCCATTTCTGGGGTGCGCAGACGTTCCCCGGGATCTGGCTGTTCTCGGCCTCGAAGGTGTTCCAGGGCATCAGGATCAACAACGTCGACATCGTCGATCCGACCTACAGCGGCATCATGTTCCAGACGCAGTACGTCGGCGGCCGGCCGGTCAACCCGATCACGGACACCGTCCTGAAGGACATCACCATCACCGGGGCGAAGAAGAGCGGGGACGCCTTCGACGCCAAGTCCGGCTTCGGACTCTGGGCGAACGAGATGCCCGAGGACGGGCAGGGCCCGGCAGTCGGTGAGGTCACCATCCACAACCTGAAGACCAGCGACAACGCCGTGGACGTACGGAACACGACCTCGACGTTCAGGATCAACCAACTGCCGTAGCCCGGCAGCCCGAAGACGGGCGGCGGAGCGGCTCCGGGGCACTCCCGGGGCCGCTCCACCGAGCCGCAAGCGACTTGCATTTCTTGCGCTAGTCTTGCGCGCATGACGCGACGACTTGCTCAAGTGGCGAAGAAGGTGGGGGTCAGCGAGGCAACGGTCAGCCGGGTGCTCAACGGCAAGCCGGGCGTCTCGGAGGCCACCCGCCAGTCCGTGCTCACCGCCCTCGACGTCCTCGGGTACGAGCGGCCCACGCAGCTGCGCGGGGAGCGCGCCCGGCTGGTCGGCCTGGTCCTGCCGGAGCTGCAGAATCCGATCTTCCCCGCGTTCGCCGAGGTCATCGGCGGCGCACTGGCCCAGCAGGGGCTGACCCCGGTGCTGTGCACGCAGACCACCGGCGGGGTCTCCGAGGCCGACTACGTCGAGCTCCTCCTCCAGCAGCAGGTGTCCGGGGTCGTCTTCGCCGGCGGCCTCTTCGCCCAGGCCGACGCCCCGCACGGGCACTACCGGCTGCTGTCCGACCGCAAGGTCCCGGTGGTGCTCATCAACGCCTCCATAGAGGACCTCGGCTTCCCCTGCGTGGCCTGCGACGACGCCGTCGCCGTCGAGCAGGCCTGGCGCCACCTGGCCTCCCTGGGGCACGAGCGCATCGGCCTGGTGCTGGGCCCGCCCGACCACATCCCGTCCCTGCGCAAGCTGACGGCCGCCCAGGCCGTCGCCGCCGCGGCCGGCACCGAGCTGCCCCCCGCCCACGTGGAGCGGGCGCTGTTCTCGCTGGAGGGGGGCCACGCGGCGGCCGCCCGGCTGCTCGACCGCGGGGTCACCGGCATCATCTGCGCCAGCGACCCGCTCGCGCTGGGCGCCGTACGGGCGGCCCGCCGCCGGGGTCTGGACGTGCCGCGGGAGGTCTCCGTGGTCGGCTACGACGACTCGGCGTTCATGAACTGCACCGAGCCCCCGCTGACCACCGTCCGCCAGCCCATCGAGGCCATGGGCCGGGCCGCCGTCGAGCTGCTGACCGCGCAGATCCAGGGCGCCGCCGTGCAACCCGGCGAGCTGCTCTTCGAGCCCGAGCTGGTGGTCCGCGGCTCCACGGCGCAGGCTCCGCGCAGGTAGCCCCGTACCGGCCGCGCCCGTACGGCGAAGGGCTCCGGAACGTCCCCTGGGCGGTCCGGAGCCCTTTTTGCGTCTCGCGTCCGGCATCGCAATGTCAATCTCTTACGAAATCTGCGCGCGATATTGCGCACATCTGTGGGTGGTGGTTGAGTGTGCCGCGCTCGCCCCCACGCCTCCTGCCCGATGCTCGAAGGGGACCACCGATGAGAACCAGCCTCCGCCGCAGCACCGCGGCCGCCGTTGTCTGCGCCCTCGCCGTCACGGCCCTCGCGGCCTGCGGTACGAGCAGCAGCGGCAACGACAAGTCCGAGCGGCCGAGCGGCGGTTCCGCCGACGCCGCCGCCCCGCTCGACCCGAAGACGAAGGTCACCCTCTCCATCGACTGCATGCCGCCCGCGGCGAAGGCGGCCGAGCTCAAGGAGTGGAAGGAGGACGTGGCGGAGTTCAACAAGACGTACCCGAACGTCACGATCGAGGGCCGCTCCACCCCCGGCCAGTGCCTGGAGCCCCCGCGCTTCACCGCGATGCTGAAGGCCAAGTCCCAGCCGGACGTGTTCTACGCCTACTTCACCGACCTCCAGCAGGTCCTCGACAACGACGGCGCCGAGGACATCTCCCCCTACGTCACCCCGCGCTCGGTGCCCGCGCTCGGCGACATCGACAAGAACGTCCTGGGCGTCCTCCGGCGCGACGGCAAGCTCTACGGCCTCCCCACCAGCAACTACACGATGGGCCTGCTGGTCAACCGCAAGCTCTTCCAGCAGGCGGGCCTGAACCCCGACACCCCGCCGCGCACCTGGGACGAGGTCCGGGCGGCGGCCAAGAAGATCGCGGCCCTCGGCAACGGAACCGCAGGCTACGGCGAGTACAGCGTCGACAACACCGGAGGCTGGCACTACACGGCCGCCGTGTACGGCCTCGGCGGGGACATCGTCGGCGCCGACGGCAAGGCCGCCTTCAACAGCCCCACCGGACGGCAGATCGTCGACAACCTCCACGCCATGCGCTGGGAGGACGACAGCATGGGCAGGACCCAGCTGCTCAAGTGGGGCGACCTGCAGAAGCAGATGGCCTCGGACAAGCTCGGCATGTTCCTCGCCGCGCCCGACGACATCACGTACATGGTCCAGCAGCTCGGCGCGAAGTACGAGAACTTCGGCATGGGCCCGATCCCCGGCGGTGCGGCGACCCTGGCCGGCGGCAACGGCTACATGATCAAGAAGGGCGCTTCGCCCGACAAGATCAAGGCCGCCGTCGCCTGGCTGGACTTCAAGACCCTGGCGGTGGGCAAGGGCCAGTTCCGGTACGACCGCTCCAAGGCCGACGGCCTGCCGGTCGGCCTCCCGCAGCCCGCCTTCTTCACCGGCGCGAGCAAGACGAGGGACGACGAACTGAAGGCCGCCAGCGCCACCATGCCCGTCGCCAACTTCAAGGCCTTCCTGGACAACCCGGTACCCGGCAAGGCCGAGCCGAGGAAGGCCCAGGAGGTCTACAAGGTGCTCGACAAGGTGATGTCCGGGGTCCTCACCAACAAGGACGCCGACGCCGGACAGCTCCTCGCCGAGGCGGAGAAGGCGGTCAACCAGCTGCTGGCGAACCAGTAGGAGCGGGCGGACATGTCGGCCCCCACCACGCTGCCCGCGGGCCGCGCCGCGCGCGCGGCCTCGAAGGAGGAGTTCCGCCGGGCGTTCAGGCGGAACCTCACGGCCCACGGATTCCTGATCGGCGCCGTCCTCTGCTTCTCCTTCTTCTCCTGGTACCCGATGGTCCGGGAGTTCCTGCTGGCCTTCCAGAAGACGCAGGACGGCACCACCCGATGGGTCGGCTGGGACAACTTCCGCCACGTCTTCCAGGACCCCGGCTTCTGGCAGGCCTGGCGCAACACCCTGCTCTTCACCGGACTCGCCCTGGTCCTCGGCTTCCTGCTCCCCTTCGTGGTCGCCGTCGTCCTCAACGAGTTCCGGCACGCGCAGGGCTACCTGCGCCTGCTGGTCTACCTGCCCGTCATGATGCCGCCGGTCGCCTCGGTCCTGCTGTTCAAGTACTTCTACGACCCCGGATACGGCCTCTTCAACAGGGCCCTGGAATTCCTGCACCTGCCGGCGCAAGACTGGCTGCAGTCCGGCGACACCGCCATGCTCTCCGTCGTCATCGCGTCGACCTGGATGAACATGGGCGGCGCGACCCTGATCTACCTGGCGGCCCTCCAGGGCATCCCCGGAGAGCTGTACGAGGCCGCCGAGATCGACGGCGCCGGACTGCTGCGCAAGATCTGGCACGTCACCGTCCCGCAGACCAAGCTCATCCTCTCGCTCATGCTGCTGATGCAGATCATCGCGACGATGCAGGTGTTCACCGAACCGTTCCTGCTGACCGGCGGCGCCGGCCCCGAAGGCTCGACCACCACCGTCGTCGTCCTCATCTACCAGTACGCCTTCAGCTTCAACGAGTACGGCGGCGCCGCGGCCCTGGGCCTGTGCCTGCTCGTCCTGCTCGCCGGCTTCTCCGCCCTGTACGTCCGCCTCAGCCGCGACAACGAGAGCTGACAGGAGCCCCCGCGATGGCAGAGCGCACGCTGACATCCCCCGCCCGGCTGGGCCGCACCCGGGGCAAGATCCTCTACTGGACCGTCCTCGCCGTGGTCGTCGTCGTGTTCACCGTCGTCTTCCTCGGCCCCCTCTACTGGATGGTGGCCGGCGGCCTCAAGAGCACCGAGGAGTTCGCCCGCGTCCCGCCCACCCTGGTGCCGCACTCGGCGCACACCGCCAACTACACGGCCGCCTGGAAGGTCATGGACCTCGGCAAGCTCCTCTTCAACACCCTCTACTACGCCTTCGGAGCCCTCGCCTTCCAGCTCGTCCTCGACGTCGGCGCCGCCTACTCCCTGTCCAGGCTGCGGCCGGTCTTCGGCAAGGCGGTCCTCGGCATGATGCTGGCGACCCTGATGGTCCCGGCCACCGTCCTCGTCGTACCGCAGTACCTCACCGTGCTCGACATGCCGCTCATCCGGCGGAACCTGCTCGACTCGCCCTGGGTCATCTGGCTGCCGTCCGTCACGAACGCCTTCAACATCTTCCTGCTGAAGCGCTTCTTCGACTCCATCCCGCAGGAGATCCTCGACGCCGCCTCCATCGACGGAGCGAGCGCCCTGCGCACCCTGCGGTCCGTGGTCCTGCCGATGTCCCGGCCCGTCCTCGGCGTCGTGTCGATCTTCGCGGTCGTCGGCGTCTGGAAGGACTTCCTCTGGCCGATGCTCACCCTCCCCGACCCGGCGCTGCAGACCCTCAACGTCGGCATCTACTCGCTGTCCACCGGAGTGCCCGAGAACCACCTCATCGCCGCACTCGCGATGGCCTCGGCGCCCACGCTCCTCGTCTTCCTGGTCTTCCAGCGCAACATCATGGGCGGTCTGACGGCGGGCTCCCTCAAGGGCTGACGCCGAGGGCCGACGACCGCAGCGCCCCGCACCGCCACGCCCGGCCGCCCCCCGTGAAAGGACCCCCCGTGGCTGACCTCCCCCCGCCCGCAGACGCCGCCGACTGGTGGCGCACGGCCGCCATCTACCAGGTGTACGTCCGCAGCTTCGCCGACGGCGACGGGGACGGCACCGGCGATCTCGCGGGCGTCCGGGCCCGCCTCCCGTACCTCGCCGAACTGGGCGTGGACGCCCTCTGGTTCACCCCCTGGTACCTCTCCCCGCTCGCCGACGGAGGCTACGACGTCGCCGACTACCGCAGCATCGACCCCGCCTTCGGAACCCTCGCCGAGGCCGAGAAGCTCATCGCCGAGGCCCGCGAGCTGGGCCTGCGGACCATCGTGGACATCGTCCCCAACCACGTCTCCGACCGGCACCCCTGGTTCCGGGCCGCGCTCGCCGCCGGGCCCGGCAGCCCCGAGCGCCGCCTCTTCCACTTCCGCCCCGGCCGCGGCGAAGGGGGCGAACTGCCGCCGGGGGACTGGCCCTCCCAGTTCAACGGCGCCGCCACCTGGACGCGCGTACCCGACGGCGAGTGGTACCTGCACCTGTTCACCCCGCAGCAGCCCGACCTCAACTGGGACCACCCCGCCGTGCGGCGGGAGCACGAGGACGTGCTGCGGTTCTGGTTCGAGCGGGGGGTGGCCGGCGTACGGATCGACTCCGCCGCCCTGCTCGCCAAGGACCCGGCCCTGCCCGACCTGGCCGGCCGCCCGCCCGAGCCCTGGCCGCCCGGGACCGGCGAGTCCCATCCGTACATCGACCGGGACGACCTGCACACCGTCTACCGCGCGTGGCGCGCGATCGCCGACGCCTACGGAGCCGTCTTCGTCGGCGAGGTCTGGCTGCCCGACTCCGAGCGCTTCGCCCGCTACCTGCGCCCCGACGAGCTGCACACGGCCTTCAACTTCTCCTTCCTCAGCTGCCCCTGGGACGCGGGGCGGCTGCGCACCTCCATCGAGGAGACCCTCGCCGAGCACGCCCCGGTCGGCGCCCCGGCCACCTGGGTGCTGTGCAACCACGACGTGACCCGTACCGTCACCCGCTACGGGCGCGCCGACACCGGCTTCGACTTCGCCGCCAAGGCCTTCGGCACCCCCACCGACCTGGCCCTCGGCACCCGGCGGGCGCGCGCCGCGGCCCTGTTGACGCTCGCCCTGCCCGGGTCCGTGTACGTCTACCAGGGCGAGGAACTGGGCCTGCCGGAAGCCGACATACCGGCCGGCCGGATCCAGGACCCCATGCACTTCCGCTCCGGTGGCACCGACCCGGGGCGCGACGGCTGCCGGGTCCCGCTGCCGTGGACCGCCGAGCCGTGGCACGACCCCTGGCTGCCGCAGCCCGAGGGCTGGGGGGCGTACGCAGCGGACCGCCAGGGCGACGACCCGGACTCGATGCTCTCCCTCTACCGGACGGCCCTCGGGCTGCGCCGCGCGGCCGGCGGTTTCGGAGACGGCTCGCTCGCGTGGGTGCCCGCGCCGCCCGGGGTGCTGGCCTTCGCCCGCCCCGACGGGCTGGTCTGCGTGGTCAACCTGTCCGGTGCCCCGGTCGGGTTGCCGGCGCACACGAGCCTCCTGCTGAGCAGCTCCCCCCTGGATGCGGACGGGATGCTTCCACAGGACACGGCGGTCTGGCTGCGGACCTGACCCCGCGGCCGGACCGCCGGCACGAGAGCGTTCACGGGCCGGGGCGCGTCACGGCATCGGCTGGGGCGGGCGGGGCCCCTGGTACTGGCCGCTCGGACGCATCCGCAGCGGCCGCTCCTGGTACTCCTCCAGCGCGTGCGCCATCCAGCCCGCGGTCCGGGCCACCGCGAACACCGTCTCCCCGGCCTCCGCGGGCATCCCGCAGGACACCGTCAGCACCGCCAGCGCCAGGTCCACATTGGCGTGGAGCCCGCCGCGCCGGGCCGCCGCCGTCGCGACGACCTCCCGGGCGGCCGCCAGCGCGGGCCCCGCCTGCGGTACGCCCTCCAGCCGGGCGAACAGCGCCGTGGCCCGCGGGTCCTCGCCCTCGTACAGCCGGTGCCCCAGCCCCGGGACCCGCCGCCCCGCCCGCAGGTGGTCGGCGACCACCGGCGCGGCTCCGCCCCGCTCCAGCGCCTCCACCAGCGTCCTGTGCGCGAGCCGTCCGGCCGCGCCGTGCAGCGGTCCTTCGAGCGCCCCGAGACCGGCCGAGACGGCCGCGTACGGATGGGCCCGCGCGGAGGCGGCCACCCGTACGGCCAGGGTCGAGGCGGCCAGATCGTGGTCGATGAGCAGGGTGAGGGCCAGGTCCAGCGCGCCCAGCGCGTCCGGATCCGGCTCACGCGGCGTCAGTCGCGTCCACAGCTGCCGGGCCAGCCGGCCGTCCCCGCTCAGGCCGGGCGGGCCCAGCTCGGGCAGCGCGCCGACCAGGGTGGGGATCAGGCAGCGAGCGGAGCCCAGTACGGCCTCGGCGGAGAGGTCGAAGCGCAGCGGATCGGTGACCGCGGCGGCCGCCGTCGCCACCCGCAGCCGGTCGATCGGACCGCTGTGCTCGGGCAACGCGGCCACCGCGCGCCGGGCGGCGGAGAGCGCCTGCGGGGGAGCGGTGAACCGCGCGCTGCGCGGCAGCGCCCCGGTCCACAGCCACTCGGCGACCTCCTCGTAGGGGTACCGCGAAGCCAGCTCGACGGCGTCCACGCCCCGGAAGTAGTACCGGTCGGGCTCGATGAGCGTGAGCGAGGTGCGTACGGAGAGCTCCGCGCCCGGGGGCGCCGCCGCCTCGCGGCGGCTGCGCAGGGCCAGGGCCTCCACCTCGCGCGCGTCGAAACTGCTGCCGCGGCCGACGGGATCGCGGCGGCTGGTGAGCTGGCCGCGGCTGACGTACGCGTACACCGTCGCGGGCTTCACCCCCAGCAGTTCCGCCGCCTGCCGGGTGCTGAGCCGGCGTTCGCCCTCCGCCTCGTCGTTCATGACATCCACCCTACATATATTGATTCAATCAACATTGACAAGGATTCAATCCATGATGGATGGTCGATTCATGAACAGCACCGTCGATGTGCCCCGCGGTCTCGCGGGAGTCGTGGTCACCGAGACCGAACTCGGTGACGTCCGAGGCCGCGAGGGCTTCTACCACTACCGCCAGTACTCGGCCGTCGAGCTCGCCGCGAGCCGCAGCTTCGAGGACGTGTGGCACCTGATGTTCCGCGGCGCCCTCCCGGCCGACGCCGCCGAGCGGGCCGCCTTCGCCGCCGAGATCGCCCCGCTGCGCCGCCTGCCCGACGCGGTGCGGGGAGCCCTGCCCGGCCTCGCCCGGGCCACCGCCCTCTCCGGCCCGCTCGCCGGGCTGCGGACCGCGCTGTCCCTGCTCGGCGCCTCCGCCGGGTTCCGCCCCGTGTACGACATCGACCCCGGGCGGCGGGCCGCCGACGCGCTGGCCGCCTGTGCCGCCGTACCGACCCTGCTCACCGCCCTGCACCGGCTGGGGCAGGGCCTGGAGCCGGTCGAGCCGCGCGCGGACCTCCCGTACGCCGCCAACTACCTGTACATGCTCACCGGTCAGGAGCCCGACCCGGCCAAGGCGCGGGCCGTGGAGCGGTACCTGATCTCCACCATCGACCACGGCTTCAACGCCTCCACCTTCACCGCCCGCGTGATCGCCTCCACCGGCGCGGACGTCGCCGCCGCCCTCACCGGGGCGGTCGGCGCGCTCTCCGGCCCGCTGCACGGCGGCGCGCCCAGCCGCGCCCTCGACACCCTGGACGCCATCGGCACGGCGGAGCGCATCGAGCCGTGGGTCCGCGAGCGGGTGCTCGCCGGGGACCGGATCATGGGCTTCGGGCACCCCGTGTACCGCACGGAGGACCCGCGTTCGCGCATGCTGCGCGACATCGCGCTCGGGTTCGGCGGTCCGCTCGTGGACTTCGCCGTGGAGGTGGAGCGGCACGTCGAGGAGATCCTCGCGGAGCTCAAGCCGGGGCGGGAGCTGCACACCAACGTGGAGTTCTACGCCGGCGTGGTCATGGAGCTGTGCGGGCTGCCGCGCGAGATGTTCACCCCGACCTTCTGTGCGGCCCGCGTGGTCGGCTGGAGCGCGAACATCCTCGAACAGGCGGCCGATTCGAAGATCATCCGTCCGGCCGCCCGGTACGTGGGCCCGAACCCGCCCGAGCCGGTTCCGGCGCTCGGCTGACTACGATCGGCCGTGTGAACAGCAGTCAGCCCGCCCAGTGGTCCGCTCCGGCGGCCGCCCAGCCGATTCCCGTCGTCGTGCTGTCCGGATTCCTCGGATCCGGCAAGACGACGCTGCTCAACCACCTCCTCGGCAACCGGGGAGGCACCCGGATCGGCGTCGTCGTCAACGACTTCGGCTCGATCGAGATCGACGCGATGGCCGTGGCGGGCCAGGTCGGCGACTCGATGGTCTCGCTCGGCGGCGGCTGCCTGTGCTGCGCGGTCGACGGCAGCGAGCTCGACGCGTACCTGGAGAAGCTCTCCGCACCCGTCCACCGGATCGACGTGATCGTCATCGAGGCGAGCGGGCTGGCCGAGCCCCAGGAGATGATCCGGATGCTGGTGGCCAGCGAGAATCCGGCGATCCGGTACGGCGGGCTGGTCCAGGTCGTGGACGCGGCGGAGTTCGACGCGACCCGGGCCAAGCACCCGGAGACCGACCGACACCTGGCCGTCGCGGACCTGATCGTGCTGAACAAGACCGACCGGGCGGAGCCGGCCGGCCTCACCCGGATCGAAGCCGAGCTCGGCAGGGTCTGCCCCGGCACGCCGGTGGTGGCAGCCGACCACGGCCGGATCGACCCGGAGCTGCTCTTCGACCGGCGCCCGTGGACCGAGACCCGGGGCCAGCTGTCCTTCGAGGACCTGATCTCACAGGCCAGGGACGGCGACGACGCCGATCACGAGGACCACACCGGACACGCCCACACGGTGTACGAGAGCACGGAGTTCGTGTCCGAGCAGGCCCTGAACCCGCGCCGCTTCATCGACTTCCTCGACCGCCGGCCGGCCGGGCTGTACCGGATCAAGGGCTACGTCCACTTCGGCGTCCCCGGCCACGAGGAGCGCTACGAGGTCCACGCCGTCGGCCGTTTCCTCCGCTTCGTGCCGGGCCCCTGGGGCCGGGGCGAGCCGCGCCGGAGCCAACTGGTCCTGATCGGCGCCGGTACGGACGGCCCCGCCCTGCTCCGCGATCTGGAGGCCTGCCGCGAACCGGCCCCGCAGCACGCGCCCCCGGAGAGCATGTGGGGCGTCCTGCGCTACGTCGACCGCCCGCCGCTGCCGGAGGCCGGGCAGGAGCCCGAGCCGGAGCCGGAGCCGGAGCCCTGCGATCCCGATCCGTACGGCGATCCGTACGGCGAGCCGTACGGAGGTCCCGACTCCGACTGATCAGGCGACCTCGACGCCGTACTCGCCCAGCAGGTCCTCCAGGCCGCCGCGGTAGCCCTTTCCGCCGATCACGAAGTCCCAGTCGCCGTTGGAGCGGCGCCGGAACGAGCCGAGGACCAGAGCGGTCTCCCCGGCCCGCCCGTCCGAGACGTCCAGCCGGCCGAGCTCCTCGCCGCCCGCGGACAGGAGGCGGATGTGGGCGTCCGTGAATCCGGCGAGATCGGCGTCCGGATCGACCTCCGGGTCGATCGCGGCCACGAGGACCAGCCGGTCGGCGGGCTCGGGCAGGGCGTCGAAGGAGACCTCCAGGGCCGCCTTGTCGGGCGCGGCGTGCGCGCGGGACCGGACCGAACCGTCCGGTGTCCGCGGGTTGTTGTAGAACACGAAGTGCTCCTCGCTCAGCACCCGGTTGCCCGTGCAGACGAGGGCGCACACGTCCAGCGCGACGGCCCCCGTCCAGTCCATGCCGAGCACGTTGTGCTCCGCCGAGGGGGCGGCGGGCTCGGGCTCGGGCTCGGGGGCGCGCTGCGCCGGACCGCCGCCGAGCCGCCCGCGCAGCCCGTACTGGTGGAGGAGCTCGACGAGGTCCGCCCCGGGAACCAGCTCCAGCGGCTTGCCGTTGGCAAAGGCGTACGACCCCGGACCGAAGGACGCGGTGGTGACCAGGACCCCCTTGTTCGCCCCCTTGTCCTGGACCGTGCCGTACAGATCACGCACGGCCGTCGGCGGCACCGTGTTCCGGTAGCGCTTGACCTGCACGACGATCCGCCCGCCCCGGATCGGCGCCGGGTCCAGCGCCTCCACGTCCACCCCGCCGTCGCCCGACCGCTGCGTGGTCACCGCCTCCATGCCCATCGCCCGGAACAACTCGGCGACCAGGTTCTCGAAGGCGATCGGATCCATCGCGAAGAGGTCCGGCTCGTCCTCGTCCGCTCCGCCCGCCTGCCCGCCATGGCTGACGACCCCTCCGCCGACCTCGTCCGGCCGCCGTCCGGGGCGCACCGCGGTCAGCTGGTCGGGCCGCCCCGACAACTGCCCGCCCAGCCCCGACACCAGACAGTCCACGGCGCTGACCTGCTCCAGGCGCAGCCCTCCGAAGGCGGACCGCGCCGCCGGCACCGTGGAGAGGACGAACCGCGCCTCCTGCCCGGTCGCCGGATCGTGGCAGTCCACGAACCCGTTGACCACGACCGAGTCCAGTACGCCGTACTCGTCCGCCGCGAACAGCTCGCGCACCACCAGCAGCATGCACTGAGCCAGCAGGTCCCGGTACAGGGCCCGGCGCTCCGTCACCCGGCGGGGCTTCACCCTGTCCTGGTCCGTACTCGGCAGGTACTGCACCGCGCTGGCCTCCGGCACCACCGCGTACCCGGGGAGCTCCCAGTCCAGGACCAGCTGGCGCGCCGCCGGGTCGTACGCGGCCGCCACCTGCCGCGGCAGCGCCTCCGGCCAGGCCGTCGAGGCGTACAGGGCGGCCGAGAAGTACTCCACCGCCGCCTCCGCGTCACCCGTGCGCAGGGCGGCGGCCAGCTCGGTGAGCCCGCTGTTGTGCGCCCGTACCCCGGCGAGCTGCTCGGCGGCCCACCGGTCGTACTGCTGCCGGTACGCGGCCAGCTGCTGCTGCCGCTGCGCCTCCGCGGCGCTCGCGGCCCGCCAGGCCTCCGTGTACCGGGCGTGGGCCTCCCGCTCCGCCTGCGCCCGGTGGTGCGAGCCGAGCGTCCAGCCGCTGCTCTGCTGCTGGAACTGGTCGATGCGCGGCATCGGCACCGGATGCGCCAGCGCCCCGGGGTCGAAGGGTTCCAGCTGCTCGGGCCGGGCCAGGGCGGATATCCGGAACGCCGGCGCCCGGCAGCCCGCGACCAGCAGCCCCTTGAGGGCGTCGACCTCGGCGTCGATCTGCGCGGTCCGCCGCAGGGCCTCGGCCTCGCGGTACTGCCGGTGGCTGCGGTTCGCGTCCCGTTCCTGGGTCCGCTGCCGGTCCCGTTCGTACGCCAGCAGCCGGCGCTCCGCCTCCCGCTGCTGGATCACCTGCGTCTGCTGCTGCCGGCGCTGGGCCTCGGCCCAGTCCCCGATCAATCCGCCCGACCGACGACTCATCAGCTGTGTACTCCCCCCACCAACACCCAGAGGGAAAACACTAGTCGGCATTCGGGTGGTACGTCCCCCCGGTCGCACCACCCGAACGCCGCAGTACGTCCTACAGCGCGCCCCCCGCCAGGGCGGCGACGACCGCGGGCAGCGCGGCCCCCGATCCGTCGCGGCGCGGGTCCACGGCCGGCAGTTCGGCCGGGCTGCCGTTCGCCGCGGCCGCGCGGACCGGGGCGTTGCCGGCCCAGGCCAGGACCAGCAGGTCCTCGCCCTTCAGGAACCGCTGGCAGCGCACGCCGCCGGTGGCCCGGCCCTTGCGCGGGTACTGGTCGAACGGGGTGAGCTTTCCGGACAGCATCGAGTCGTCCAGCGTCCCGTGCGAGCCCGCCACCGTGAACACCACGGCCTCGCGGGCCGGGTCCACCGCCGAGAAGTGGATCACCTTGGCGTTCTCGGCGAGCTTGATGCCCGCCATGCCGCCCGCGGGGCGGCCCTGCGGGCGCACCTGGCCCGCCGGGTAGCGCAGCAGCTGGGCGTCGTCGGTGAGGAAGACCAGGTCCTCCTCGCCCGTGCGCAGTTCGACCGCGCCGACGATCCGGTCGCCCTCCTTGAGGGTGATGACCTCCAGCTCGTCCTTGTTCGCCGGGTAGTCCGGCACGACCCGCTTGACCACGCCCTGCTCGGTGCCCAGGGCCAGCCCCTGCGAGGACTCGTCCAGCGAGGTCAGGCAGACCACCTTCTCGTCCGCCTCCAGCCCGGAGAGGAACTCCGAGACCGGGGCGCCTCCCGCCAGGTTCGGCGCGGCGTGGGTGTCCGGCAGCTGCGGAAGGTCGATCACCGCGAGCCGCAGCAGCCGCCCGTACGAGGTCACCACGCCGACGTCGGCCCGGGCCGAGGCCGCCACCTGCGAGACGATCAGGTCGTGCTTCGCGCGGGAGCCGCCCTCCTCCTCCGGCAGCGGCTCGCCGTTGGCGGTGCGCGCCAGCAGGCCCGTCGAGGACAGCAGGACCCGGCACGGGTCGTCCGCGACCTCCAGCGGAACCGCGGCGACCGCCGTGCCCGCCGACTCCAGCAGGACCGTACGGCGCTCGGTGCCGAACTTCTTCGCGACCGCGGCCAGTTCCGCGGAGACCAGCTTGCGCAGCTCGGTGTCGGACTCCAGGATCCCCGTCAGCTCGTCGATCTCGCCCGTCAGCCGGTCGCGCTCGGACTCCAGCTCGATCCGGTCGAAGCGGGTGAGCCGGCGCAGCGGGGTGTCCAGGATGTACCGGGTCTGGATCTCGCTCAGCGAGAAGCGCTCGATCAGCCGCTCCATCGCCTGCGCCGAGTTGTCGCTGTCCCGGATGATCCGGATGACCTCGTCGATGTCGACCAGGGCCACCAGCAGGCCCTCGACCAGGTGCAGCCGGTCGCGTCGCTTGGTGCGCCGGAACTCGCTGCGCCGCCGCACGACCTCGAAGCGGTGGTCGAGGTAGACCTCCAGCAGCTCCTTGAGGCCCAGCGTCAGCGGCTGGCCGTCGACCAGCGCGACGTTGTTGATGCCGAAGGACTCCTCCATCGGCGTCAGCTTGTACAGCTGCTCCAGGACGGCCTCCGGGTGGAAGCCGTTCTTGATCTCGATGACCAGGCGCAGGCCGTGCGAGCGGTCGGTGAGGTCCTTGACGTCCGCGATGCCCTGGAGCTTCTTGGAGCCGACCAGGTCCTTGATCTTCGCGATGACCTTCTCGGGACCGACCGTGAAGGGCAGTTCCGTGACGACCAGGCCCTTGCGGCGGGCCGTCACGTTCTCCACGGCGACCGTCGCGCGGATCTTGAACGTGCCGCGACCGTTCTCGTAGGCGTCCTTGATCCCCGAGAGGCCCACGATCCGGCCGCCCGTGGGCAGGTCCGGACCCGGCACGAAGCGCATGAGCGCCTCCAGGTCCGCCTGCGGGTAGCGGATCAGGTGGCGGGCGGCCGCGATGACCTCGCCCAGGTTGTGCGGGGGCATGTTGGTGGCCATGCCGACCGCGATCCCGGAGGCGCCGTTGACCAGCAGGTTGGGGTACGCCGCGGGCAGCGCGACCGGCTCCTGTTCCTGGCCGTCGTAGTTGGCGGTGAAGTCGACGGTGTCCTCGTCGATCGACTCCGTCATCAGCGACGTGGCGTCCGCCATCTTGCACTCGGTGTAACGCATCGCGGCCGGCGGGTCGTCGTTGCCGAGCGAACCGAAGTTGCCGTGGCCGTCGACCAGCGGCAGCCGCATCGAGAAGGGCTGGGCCATGCGCACGAGGGCGTCGTAGATCGACGCGTCACCGTGCGGGTGCAGCTTGCCCATGACCTCGCCGACGACGCGGGCGCACTTCACGTAACCGCGGTCGGGGCGCAGGCCCATCTCGTTCATCTGGTAGACGATGCGCCGGTGTACCGGCTTCATGCCGTCCCGGGCGTCGGGCAGGGCGCGGGAGTAGATCACCGAGTACGCGTACTCGAGGAAGGAGCCCTGCATTTCGTCGACGACGTCGATGTCGAGGATCTTCTCCTCGAAATCCTCCGGCGGCGGGGTCTTCGTGCTGCGGCGGGCCATCGCTGCGCGGCTCCTTAACCAAGAAAGAAAGTGTGCTGGTGTCTGGCGGGTGGTCTGATCGGCGTGGACGGGGGTGTCGCGGACCATTGTGGCCCGAGGCGCCGACAACGCCGACTCCGACCCTGGGGTCACCCCCGGACGGAGGGGTGGGCGAGTGTGAGTCGGGAACTTCTCCGGTGCCCGACGCGCTTGCATACAGTGGCAGGTCTGACGGAAAACTCTGCATCGCGATCGAAGGGACCACATGCCCATGGGTCACACGGCCACAGCCCAGGCCGGCTCCGGCGGCCTGACAGCGACCGAGCACCGGCTGGCCAACGGCCTGCGCGTGGTGCTCTCCGAGGATCACCTGACCCCGGTCGCCGCGGTCTGCCTCTGGTACGACGTCGGCTCGCGCCACGAAGTCAAGGGACGGACCGGCCTGGCTCACCTCTTCGAGCACCTGATGTTCCAGGGCTCGGCGAGCGTACCCGGCAACGGGCACTTCGAGCTGGTCCAGGGGGCCGGCGGCTCGCTCAACGGCACCACCAGCTTCGAGCGCACCAACTACTTCGAGACCATGCCGGCCCACCAGCTGGAGCTCGCGCTCTGGCTGGAGGCCGACCGCATGGGCTCGCTGCTGGCCGCCCTGGACGACGAGTCCATGGAGAACCAGCGCGACGTCGTCAAGAACGAGCGCCGCCAGCGGTACGACAACGTCCCGTACGGCACGGCCTTCGAGAAGCTGACCGCCCTCGCCTACCCGGAGGGCCACCCGTACCACCACACCCCGATCGGCTCGATGGCCGACCTGGACGCGGCCTCCCTGGAGGACGCCCGCGCCTTCTTCCGCACGTACTACGCGCCCAACAACGCGGTGCTGTCGGTCGTCGGCGCCATCGACCCGGTACAGACGCTCGCCTGGGTCGAGAAGTACTTCGGCTCCATCCCCGGGCACGACGGCAAGCAGCCGCCGCGCGACGGCACGCTGCCCGAGACCATGGGCCGCGAGCTCCGCGAGGAGATCGTCGAAGAGGTCCCGGCCCGCGCGCTGATGGCCGCCTACCGGCTCCCGCACGACGGCACCCGCGAGTGCGACGCCGCCGACGTGGCGCTGACCGTCCTGGGCGGCGGCGAGTCCTCCAGGCTCCACAACCGCCTGGTACGCCGCGACCAGAGCGCCGTCGCGGCCGGCTTCGGCATGCTGCGGCTCGCCGGCGCGCCCTCGCTGGGCTGGCTGGACGTGAAGACCTCCAGCGGGGTCGAGGTGCCCGCCATCGAGGCGGCCGTCGACGAGGAGCTCGCGCGGTTCGCCGCCGAGGGCCCGACGGCCGAGGAGATGGAGCGCGCCCAGGCGCAGCTGGAGCGCGAGTGGCTGGACCGGCTGAGCACGGTGGCCGGGCGCGCCGACGAACTGTGCCGCTTCGCGGTGCTGTTCGGCGACCCGCAGCTGGCGCTCAGCGCGGTCGGGCGCGTCCTCGACATCACCGCCGAGGAGGTGCAGGCCGTGGCCGCGGCCCGACTGCGCCCCGACAACCGCGCGGTGCTGGTGTACGAGCCGCTCCCGGCGGAAGCCGGGGAAGCGGACGAGGCCGACGTGAACGACGAGAACGAAGGGGCGGAGCAGTGAGCGACACCGCAGCCGTCACGATGACCTTCCACCCGCGGCCCCAGGCGGGCGAGGCCAGGCCGTGGGCCTTCCCGGCCCCCGAGCGCGGATCGCTGCCCAACGGCCTGACCGTGCTGCGCTGCCACCGCCCCGGGCAGCAGGTCGTCGCCGTCGAGGTGAACCTCGCCGCCCCGCTGGACGCCGAGCCCCAGGGCCTGGACGGCGTGGCGACCATCATGGCCCGCGCGCTGTCCGAGGGAACGGACAAGCACTCCGCCGAGGAGTTCGCGGCCGAGCTGGAGCGCTGCGGCGCCACGCTCGACGCGCACGCCGACCACCCGGGCCTGCGGGTCTCGCTGGAGGTCCCGGCCTCCCGCCTGCACAAGGCGCTCGGTCTGGTGGCCGAGGCGCTGCGCGCCCCGGCCTTCGCCGACAGCGAGGTCGACCGGCTGGTGCGCAACCGGCTCGACGAGATCCCGCACGAGCTGGCCAACCCGCAGCGCCGGGCCGCCAAGGAGCTCTCCCGGCAGCTCTTCCCGCCCACCCTGCGGATGTCCCGGCCGCGCCAGGGCACCGAGGAGACGGTCACCCGGATCGACTCCGCGGCCGTACGCGCCTTCTACGAGGCCCACGTACGGCCCGCCACCGCCACCGCGGTGGTCGTCGGCGACCTGACCGGCATCGACCTGGACGCCGTCCTGGGGGACACCCTGGGCGCCTGGACCGGCAACTTCGCCGAGCCGCTCCCGGTCCCGCCGGTCACCGCCGACGACACCGGCCGCGTGGTCATCGTGGACCGGCCCGGCGCGGTCCAGACGCAGCTGCTCATCGGCCGGATCGGGCCGGACCGGCACGACCGGGTCTGGGCGGCGCAGGTGCTCGGCACGTACTGCCTGGGCGGCACCCTCACCTCGCGCCTGGACAAGGTGCTGCGCGAGGAGAAGGGCTACACGTACGGCGTGCGCGCCTTCGGCCAGGTGCTGCGCTCCACGGCCGACGGCAAGGGCGCCTCGATGCTCGCCATCAGCGGTTCGGTGGACACCCCCAACACCGGCCCGGCGCTCGAGGACCTCTGGAAGGTGCTCCGCACGCTCGCGGAGGGCGGCCTGACCGACGCCGAACGGGACGTGGCGGTGCAGAACTTGGTGGGCGTGGCCCCGCTGAAGTTCGAGACGGCCGCGGCCGTCGCCGGCACGCTCGCCGACCAGGTCGAGCAGGAGCTCCCGGACGACTACCAGGCGCAGTTGTACGCGCAGCTGGCCCAGACGGGCACGGTGGAGGCGACTTCGGCCGTTCTGGCCGCCTTCCCGGTGGACCGCCTGGTCACGGTCCTGGTGGGCGACGCCGCGCAGATCGAGGAGCCGGTGCGGGCGCTCGGCATCGGTGAGGTCACCGTCGTCACCAACTGACGGACATTTCAAGGGGCTCCGGCGGCTTGTCCGCCGGAGCCCCTTTTGTCTGTTTCGTGGAGAGGTTGCTCGTATGGGGTGTGGCGTATGCAACAAAAACGCGTGTGTGTTTGGCGATTGACTGATGATCCGCCTAGCGTCGGCCGTGCTGTCCGTCAGTTGTACCCGCCGCATCCGCGGCACCGGGCAGCGATCGCCGAGTCCCCGTCAGGCGCGAGCCTGGGGAGCCGGGGACCCACATGCGTCCCTGGGGTGAATCGGACCGCCTCGCCAGAGGGGGTCCGTAGGAGACCTTCCTGCTCCGAACCCGTCAGCTAACCCGGTAGGCGAGAAGGAAGGAAAGGATCAGCCCCTTCATGGCGTTTGGCAGTCGTGCCGCCGGTAAGCACCGTGGTTCCAGTCGTCTGAGCCGCAAGACCGCCGGTTACGCCGGCATAGCCGCCCTCGCCACCACCGGTGTCGTCGGCTCCCTCGCAGGCCCGGCGTTCGCCGCGTCGGACAAGTCCCCCTCCATGGAGGACACCGGCCTGAACGCCGTCGTGACGGCCGAGGACCTTCCGGGGCAGATCGAGGCCCAGGCCGATGCCCAGGAGCACGCGGCCGAGGCCGCGGCCCTCAAGGCGAAGGCGGAGGCCGACGCGAAGGCGCGCGCCGCCGAGGCCCGGCAGAAGGCCGAGGAGAAGGCGAAGGCCGAGCGCGAGGCCGCCGAGCGTGCCGCCCGCGAGGAGGAGCGCAAGCGCCTCAACACCTTCGTCGCCCCCGTCGACGAGTCCTACATCAGCACCCAGTGGCACGCGGGCGGCGGCATGTGGTCCTCCGGCAGCCACACCGGCATCGACTTCCACGCGGCCTCCGGCACCACGGTGCACGCGGTCGGCCTCGGCACCGTGGTCGAGGCCGGCTGGGGCGGCGCGTACGGCAACAACGTCGTCATCAAGCACGCCGACGGCACGTACACGCAGTACGGCCACATGTCCTCGCTGAGCGTCTCCGTCGGCGACCAGGTCACCGCCGGCCAGCAGATCGGCCTGTCGGGCTCCACCGGCAACTCCAGCGGCCCGCACCTGCACTTCGAGGCCCGTACCGGCGCCCAGTACGGCTCGGACATCGACCCGGTCGCGTACCTGCGCCAGCACGGCGTCAACGTCTGACCCGCAGCACTCCACCGAAGGCCCCGGCTCTCCGAGCCGGGGCCTTCGTGTTGGCCGTAAACATCCGCTATTCACGCCCGCGCTCGGAATTTAACGCGTAGTGCAATAGAGTCCCCGTACGATCGGGATACGGTCGCGGCAATGGCGTCGGCAGTCGGAAATAGGCGGAGGTCCGGACTTGCGTATTCCTGCGCACGCGGTATGCACGGCAATCCGCGAAGACATCGTCTCCGGGGTCTTCGAACCGGGTGCCCGGCTGACCGAGGAACTGCTGGCCCGCCGGTACGGAGTCTCCCGCGTCCCCGTCCGCGAGGCGCTGCGGACCCTGGAGTCCGAAGGCTTCGTCACCACCCGCCGGCACGCGGGCGCCTGCGTCGCCGAGCCCACCGAGCAGGAGGCGGCCGACCTCCTGGAGCTGCGGCTGCTGCTGGAGCCGCTGGCGGCGGCCCGCGCGGCCCGGCGGCGCACCGAGGGCCACCTCAAGGTGTTGCGCGGGCTGGTCAGGCTGGGCCAGGAGCGGGCCAGGCGGGGCCAGGGGGAGGATCTGCGGTCCCTGGGCGGCTGGTTCCACGAGACCCTCGCCCAGGCCTCCGGCAGCCCCGGGCTGATCGCGCTGCTCACGCAGATGCGGCACAAGGTCGCCTGGATGTACGCCGTGGAGGCGCCGGCCCGGCCCGTGGACTCCTGGGCGGAGCACGGCGCGATCGTGGACGCGGTCGCGCGCGGGGACGCCGAGCGGGCCCGGGCGCTGACGGCGGTGCACGCGGAGCGCGCGGCGGGGGCGCACCGGCTGCGGGTGAGGACTTCGCAACATGCCGTAAACATGTCGAGCGGCCCGCATTAACAAAAGGCGCGTATCAAAGAGTGGGAGCGGCCCGGGGAAATGGGGGCGGCTTGAAAAGCGAGTGCGGCTCGTCGGGCGAGGGCTGCGGCAGCTGAATTGGCGCCGCATTTCCTGTCGTCCTGCGCGTGTGCGCTGAATTCCCGAATACGGGGGAACGAAGAAGCCGCGGCCACCGGAATACCGGTGGTGGCCGCGGCTTCTTCGTGTGCCCGGGGTGAACCCGAAGGGTCAGACGGTCTCGGGGAGCTCCTCGAGACCCTCGGCGACCAGCTTCGCGAGGCGGTCCAGCGCCGCCTCGGCGCCCTCGGCGTCGGACGCGAGGATGATCTCCTCGCCGCCCTGCGCACCCAGGCCCAGCACCGCGAGCATGGACGCGGCGTTGACGGGGTTCCCGTCGGCCTTCGCGATGGTCACCGGGACGCCGGAAGCGGTCGTCGCGCGGACGAAGATCGAGGCGGGACGAGCGTGCAGGCCCTCGGCCCAGCCGACGTTGACGCGGCGCTCTGCCATGGTGATGCCCTTCAGGTTCTTACGGTTGTCTAGACCAGTCTCTCACGACGCCCCTCATGCTCCGACCGACCTTCGGCCCGAATCCACCGCCGTTCGACCTACCCCAGCTTGCACTGGTTTGCCCATGCTTGCCGCGTGCGCCGCGCAGGAGCTATCCGGCCAGTCCTGGCCTTAAGATCGCCGCATGACCACCGCGTCGGACCCCTCGTACCCGGCCCACTGGGAAGCGGACGTCGTCCTGCGCGACGGCGGCACCGCCCGGATCAGGCCGATCACCACGGAGGACGCGGGCCGGCTGGTCAGCTTCTACGAGCAGGTCTCCGACGAGTCGAAGTACTACCGCTTCTTCGCGCCCTACCCCCGGCTCTCGGCCCGCGACGTGCACCGCTTCACCCACCACGACTACGTGGACCGGGTCGGCCTCGCGGCGACCGTCGGCGAGGAGTTCATCGGCACCGTCCGCTACGACCGGATCGGCCCCGACGGCCGGCCCGCCTCCGCCCCCGCCGACGAGGCCGAGGTCGCCTTCCTCGTCCAGGACGCCCACCAGGGCCGCGGGGTCGCCTCCGCGCTCCTCGAACACATCGGCGCGGTCGCCCGCGAGCGGGGCATCCGCAGGTTCGCGGCCGAGGTGCTGCCCGCCAACAACAAGATGATCAAGGTGTTCAAGGACGCCGGGTACGAGCAGAAGCGCAGCTTCGAGGACGGCTCCGTCCACCTCACCCTCGACCTCGAACCCACCGCCGAGTCCCTGGCCGTCCAGCGCGCCCGCGAGCAGCGCGCCGAGGCCCGCTCCGTACAGCGGCTGCTGACCCCCCGCTCCGTGGCCGTCATCGGAGTCAGCCGCTCCGGCGGCGGCGTCGGCGCGGCGGCCCTGCGCAACCTGCGCGACAGCGGCTTCCGCGGTCACCTCTACGCCGTGAACGAGGCCGTCACCACCGATCTGCTGGACGGCGTGCGGGCCTACCCCGCGCTCGCCGCCGTCGGCGCCCCCGTCGACCTCGCGGTGATCGCGGTCCCCGCCGAGCGCGTCCCCGAGGCCGTGGCCGCCTGCGGCGAACACGGGGTGCAGGGGCTCGTGGTGCTGTCCGCCGGGTACGGGGAGAGCGGTGCGGCCGGGCTCGACCGG
The DNA here is from genome assembly GCF_042896985.1 of Streptomyces sp. NPDC001194. Lineage (NCBI taxonomy): Bacteria > Bacillati > Actinomycetota > Actinomycetes > Kitasatosporales > Streptomycetaceae > Streptomyces > Streptomyces sp. NPDC001194. Next base: position 134,366 of record NZ_JBIAXU010000019.1, read on the forward strand.
CAGCGCGAACTGGTGCGCCAGGTGCGCTCGTACGGGATGCGGCTGATCGGGCCGAACGCCTACGGCGTGATCAACACCGCCCCCGAGGTCAGGCTCAACGCCTCCCTGACCCCGGCGCCCGCGCCGATCCGGGGCCGCATCGGGCTCTTCACCCAGTCCGGGGCGATCGGCATCTCGCTGCTCTCCGCACTGCTGCGGCGGGGCGAGGGGCTCTCGTCCTTCGTCTCGGCGGGCAACCGGGCGGACGTCTCCGGCAACGACATCCTCCAGTACTGGTACGAGGACGAGGCCACCGACGTCGCGCTCATGTACCTCGAAACCCTCGGCAACCCGCGGAAGTTCACCCGGCTCGCGCGGCGGACGGCGGCCGTGAAGCCGGTGGTCGTCGCACGGGGCGGCCGCCACACCCCGGCCGGGCACGTGGTCCCCGGGACCAGGCTGCCGGACGCCACCGTCTCGGCCCTGCTGCGGCAGGCGGGGGTGATCCGGGTCGGCACGGTGACGGAGCTGGTGGACGTCGGCCTGCTGCTGGCCTCGCAGCCGCTGCCGGCCGGACCGCGCGTGGCGATCCTCGGGAACTCGGAGTCGCTCGGCGTCCTCACGTACGACGCCTGCCTCGCGCAGGGGCTGCGGCCCCGGGCCCCGCGGGACCTGACGACGGCGGCGACCCCGGAGGACTTCCGGACGGCGCTGCGCGCCGCGCTGGGCTCCGCCGAGAACGACGCGGTGATCGTCACCGTGATCCCGTGGGTGAACGAGCAGGAGCCGCAGGACGACCTGGCCGACGCCCTGCGGGACGCGGTCGCCGCGTACCCCGGCAAACCGGTCGCGGTGGTCCACGTGGAACTGGCCGAGCTCGTCGACGCCCTGTCCCCGGCCGGGCTGACCGCCGCGCCCGCGGGCGGGCCGCTGCCCGCCCGCCCCCGCCCCACCGACGAGGACGGGGGCGGGTACGCCCGGCCGGACGTGCGGATCCCCGCGTACCCCGCCGCCGAGCGGGCCGTACGGGCCGTGGCCGAGGCCGTCCGCTACGGCCAGTGGCGGCGCGCCAACGCCGACGCCGGCCAGGTCCCCGAGTACGAGGACATCGACGAGGCCGGCGCCGCCGCCCGGCTCGCCGCCCTGCTGGCCGGCGTGGGCGACGGCGTGCTCACCCTCTCCGAACCCGACGCGGCCGCGCTGCTGGCCCACTACGGGATCCGGGTGCTCCCCACCCTGCCCGCGCCCACCGCCGACGCCGCCGTCCGGGCCGCCCGGAGCCTGGGCTACCCCGTCGCCCTCAAGACCACCGCCCCGCACCTGCGCCACCGCGCGGACCTCGGCGGCGTACGCCTCGACCTCGCCACCGAGGCCGACCTGCGCCGCTCGTACGAGGAGCTCACCGACCTCCTCGGGACCCCCGACGAGCTGCTCCCCGTGGTCCAGGCCATGGTGCCCCGCGGGGTCGACACCGTCGTGCGGTCCGTCATCGACCCCGCCGCCGGCTCCGTCCTCTCCTTCGGGCTCGCGGGCGTCGCCTCCGAGCTGCTGGGCGACACCGCCCACCGCCTCGTCCCCGCCACCGACCGGGACGCCGCCGGGCTGATCCGGTCCATCCGGACCGCACCCCTCCTCTTCGGCTGGCGCGGCAGCGACCCCGTCGACACCGCCGCCCTCGAAGAGCTCCTGCTGCGACTGTCCCGGCTGGTCGACGACCACCCCGAAGTGGTGGGCGTCACGCTCGAACCCGTCGTCGTCGCCACCGAGGGCCTCTCCGTGCTCAGCGCCGCCGTCCGCGTGGCCCACCCGCCCGCCCGCACCGATCTCGGCCCCCGGACACTGCCGAGCTACTGACCGGGCCGTTAGTCCAGCACCTTGGGCGCCCTGGGCGCCCCGTACGGGCCTTAGGATGGGCCCCATGGCGAAATCCGGTACGACGACCCAGGGGCTGCGCACGGCGATCGAGCGCAGCGGCTACTACCCGGCCCTCGTGGCCGAGGCCGTGGAGGCCGCGGTGGGCGGCGAGCCGATCTCGTCGTACCTGGTCCACCAGGAGACGACCTTCGACTCCAACGAGGTGCGCCGGCACGTCACCGTCCTGGTCCTGACCGGCAACCGCTTCATCGTGAGCCACACCGACGAGCAGGCCGCCGACGCCGGGTCCCCCTCCCCGTACGCGACCACCTCCACCGAGTCGGTCAAGATCGGTGCGATCTCCTCCGTGGTGCTCAGCCGCGTCGTCGCCAACCCCGAGTCGTACACCCCCGGCACCCTGCCCCGCGAGGTCGTCCTGACCATCGGCTGGGGCGCGGTCTCCCGGATCGACCTGGAGCCCGCCGCCTGCGGCGACCCGAACTGCGACTCCGACCACGGCTACACCGGAAACTCCACCGCCGACGACCTCAGCCTGCGCGTCAGCGAGGCCGGCGACGGCCCGGAGGCGGTCCGCCAGACCCTCGTCTTCGCGCAGGCGCTCAGTGAAGCGACCGCGGCGACATCCGGTCCCGCCCGCTGATGTCCTACTCCGCACCATCGAACTGGGACGAGCCGGAGCTGCTGGACCTCGGCGGCGCCCCCGTCCCGGAGTACGGAACCGGCTCGCTCGCCGACCTGCTGCCGACCCTCGTGGCCGGCCAGGGCGTCCCCGGGTTCACCGCCGCGATCCCCGAGCTCACCCCGGCCGACCGGAACTGCGTGTTCCTGGTCGACGGCATGGGCTGGGAGCAGATCAAGGCCCACCCTGACGAGGCCCCGTACCTGACCTCCCTCCTCGGCAGCTCGCGCGGCGGCACCGGGCGCCCGATCACCGCGGGCTTCCCGGCGACCACCGCCACCTCGCTGGCCTCCGTGGGCACCGGCCTGCCGCCCGCCCGGCACGGCCTGCCCGGCTACGCCGTGCGCAACCCGGCCACCGGCGAGCTGATGAACCAGCTCCGCTGGTACCCCTGGACCCCGCCGAAGCCCTGGCAGCCGTACCCGACGGTGTTCCAGCAGGCCGACAAGGCGGGGGTGGCGACGGCGCAGGTGTCCTCCCCGGCCTTCCAGACCACCCCGCTCACCAAGATCGCGCTGAGCGGCGGCACCTTCCTCGGCCGGATGACCGGCGAGGAGCGGATGGACCTCGCGGCCGAGCGCCTCGCCGCCGGCGACCGCTCGCTGGTGTACACGTACTACAGCGAGCTCGACGGGGCCGGCCACCGGCACGGCGTGAACTCCGACGCCTGGCGCGGCCAGCTGATGTACGTCGACCGGCTGGTGCAGCGGCTCGCCGAACAACTCCCGCCGCGCACCGCGCTGTACGTGACCGCCGACCACGGCATGGTGGACATCCCCTTCGACGAGGACTCCCGGATCGACTTCGACGAGGACTGGGAGCTGGGCGCGGGCGTGGCCCTGCTCGGCGGCGAGGGCCGGGCCCGGCACGTGTACGCCGTCCCGGGCGCCGAGGCCGACGTGCTGACCGTGTGGCGCGAGGTGCTGGGCGACCGGTTCTGGATCGCCGGCCGCGAAGAGGCCCTGGAACTGGGCTGGTTCGGGCCGCCGGGTGAGTGCGACGAGCGCGTGCTCGGCAGGATCGGGGACGTGGTCGCCGCCGCGTACACCGATGCCGCGATCACCGCCTCCGTCAAGGAGCCCAACGAATCGGCGCTCGCCGGGATGCACGGCTCCATGACCGCGGCCGAGCAGCTGGTCCCGCTGCTCGAAATCCGCACCTGACCCGAACCGACCCGGCCCGCACGTCCCTCCCGCCCACCACGTCCCGAAAGGTCCCGTTCCTTCCATGCCTGAATTGGTGTTTTTCTCCGGCACGATGGACTGCGGGAAGAGTACGTTGGCGCTCCAGATCGCCCACAACCGGTCGGCGCGCGGGCTGCAGGGCGTGATCTTCACCCGTGACGACCGGGCGGGCGAGGGCAAGCTGTCCTCCCGTCTCGGGCTGGTGACGGAGGCGGTGGAGGCGCCGGAGGGCATGGACCTGTACGCCTACCTGGTCGCCGAGCTGTCCAAGGGCGGCAAGGCGGACTACGTGATCGTGGACGAGGCGCAGTTCCTCGCCCCCGAGCAGATCGACCAGCTCGCGCGCGTCGTCGACGACCTGGCCCTGGACGTCTTCGCCTTCGGCATCACCACGGACTTCCGCACCAAGCTCTTCCCCGGCTCGCAGCGCCTGATCGAGCTGGCGGACCGCCTCGAACAGCTCCAGGTCGAGGCCCTGTGCTGGTGCGGCGCCCGCGCCACGCACAACGCCCGCACGGTGGGCGGCGAGATGGTCGTCGAGGGCGCCCAGGTCGTCGTCGGCGACGTGAACCGCCCGGCGGAGGAGATCGGCTACGAGGTCCTCTGCCGCCGCCACCACCGCCGCCGGACGACCTCGGCCGCGGCCCACGCCGCCGCCCTCTCCCCGGACGTCCTCCCGGTCAACCACGCCTGAGCGCGCCGGCGGTCAGTGGCCGTTCGAGGGGCGGGGTTCGACGAGGGTGAAGACCGCGCCCTCCGGGTCGGTGACCGTCGAGACGCGGCCCGTCAGCCCCTCGCGGGGCGGCTGGACGACGCGCCCGCCGAGGAGGTGGACCCGGTCCGCGGCCGTGTCCACGTCCTCGACCTGGAAGTACGTCATCCAGTGCGGGCCCCGGTCGTGGGGGAGCGAGCGCCCGACCCCGTGCACGGCGGCGACCGGGCGCCCGTCCAGCAGCAGCGTCACGTAGTCGAAGTCGGAGGTGGCGGTGGCGTGCGTCTCGGCCTCGTGGCCGAAGACGTGCTCGTAGAACTTGCCGACGGTCGAGGTGTCCTGCGTGACCAGCTCGGCCCAGACCGGGGTCCCGGGGACACCGGACAGCCGGGTTCCGATGTGCTCCTCGGCCTGCCAGATCCCGAAGATGGCCCCCAGCGGGTCCGAGCAGATCGCCACGCGCCCCTCGCCGCCCGCGTCCAGCGGGCCCACCGCGACCGTGCCGCCGCAGGCGCGGATCGTCTCGGCCGTCGAGTCCGCGTCGTCGGTGGCGAAGTACGTGGTCCAGGCGACCGGGAGATGCCGGTCCGGCGGCATCTCGCCGATGCCGGCCACCTCCTGGCCGTCGAGCAGGGCGCGGACGTACGGGCCGAAGGGCTGGGGGCCGGGCTCGTACTCCCAGCGGAACAGGTCGGTGTAGAAGGCCTCGGTGGTCCCGAGGCCGTGCACCATCAGGCTCGACCAGCACGGCGTGCCGGGCGGGCGCCGCGTTTCTTCCGGTTCCTCGGTCATGTCAGCCGTCTCCTCCGTCGTCGCTCATCCCGGACCAGATGCTTCCACTACGGCGGGTCCGGCGCGCCTCGACCGGCCGGGTTTCGCCTGCGCGGGGAGAGATGACCGAATCGATGCGGCCTGTCGATGCCGGGCTTGTCACACGGGCTGTGGAGTGGGGAGGAGGATGGGCCGCATGACTGCGAACTCTGCGCCCCCCGTGATCGTTTCCGCCGCCGAACTGATGGACGAGATGGCCGGTTCCCGGCCGCCGGTGCTGCTCGACGTCCGCTGGCAGCTGGGCGGTCCGAACCTGCGCTCCGCGTACGAGGCGGGCCACCTGCCCGGGGCGGCGTACGTGGACCTCGACCGCGAACTGGCAGGTCCGCCGGGAGCCGGCGGGCGTCACCCGCTGCCGCAGCCGGAGGAGTTCGGCGCGGCGATGCGCCGCGCCGGGGTCTCGGCGGACGCGCCGGTGGTCGTGTACGACGGGGGTCTGGGCTGGGCCGCCGCACGGGCGTGGTGGCTGTTGCGCTGGACGGGTCACACGGACGTACGGGTGCTGGACGGCGGGCTGACCGCGTGGACGGCGGCGGGCGGTCCGGTGACAGCGGATGCCGTCACCGTTACGGAGGGCGATTTCAAGCCAAACCCGGGGGCGCTGGGGCTGCTGGACGCGGACGCGGCGGCGTCGCTCGCGCGCAGCGGGATCCTGCTGGACGCACGGGCGGGGGAGCGGTACCGGGGGGAGGTCGAGCCGATCGACCCGGTGGGCGGGCACATCCCGGGTGCGGTGTCGGCGCCGACGACGGAGAACGTGGACGCGGACGGGAAGTTCCTCGCGGCGGACGCGCTGCGGGTGCGCTTCGACGGACTGGGCGCTTCGGGCGGGGCGCCGGTCGGCGTGTACTGCGGTTCGGGCGTCTCGGGGGCGCACGAGGTGCTGGCGCTCGCGGTGGCGGGGATTCCGGCCGCGCTGTACGCGGGCAGCTGGTCGCAGTGGTCCGCGGACCCGGCCCGGCCCGTGGCCACGGGCCCGGACCCGCAGTAGCGGGGCCGCGCCCGGGCCGGACGGCCCGGGCGCGAGGCGCCGCCCGGGCTACTCCTGTTTCTTGCGGCGGGTGCCGAAGACGATCTCGTCCCAGCTGGGGACCGCCGCGCGGCGGCCCGGACGGACGCCGTCGGCCTCCGCCTGCCGGTCCGTGGTGCCCGTCAGCCGGTCGCGGTGGCCCGCGACCGTGCGCGGCATCAGGACGTCCGCGTAGGCGGAGCCGGCGCCGGCGCTCACCGCCGGTGGCTCCTCGACCTCGGCCTCGGGCTCTTCCTCCGCCGGGGGTTCGGGGCGTTCAGGGACCACCAGGTCGCCGCGGAAGCTCGGCACGGCCTCCAACAGGCTCGTCAGGGTGTCCCGTTCCTCCTCGGGCTCCGGCGCCTGAGCCGTGTTGCCGGGGGCCCGCTCAAGCTGCCGGTCCAGGGCGCGGTCCAGGGGCCGGTCCCTGGGCAGGCGCGCGATCCTCGGCACGAAGGGGAAGCTCGGCTCCGGTGTGGCCGGCAGGTCGTCGGCCTCGCCGATCAGCGAGCGGGCCTCGTCGTCCACGGCGACGACCAGCCGGCGCGGCGGGTCGTACGTCCAGCTCGCCGAGTGCGGTTCGCCCACGACGCGGTAGACCAGCAGGACCTCCCAGGTGCCGTCGTCACGGCGCCAGGAGTCCCACTGCACGGACTCCTTCTCGGCGCCGCGCAGCGTGAGCCGCTCCTGCACGGCCTCGCCGAGCTGGGGCCCGGTGTTCTCCCCGGGGCGGCGCACGGGCGTCTTGCGGGCCCGCTCCGCCATGAACGCGCGCTCGGCCAGCACCGGGCCCTCGAAGCGGCGTACGCGGTCGACGGGGATGCCGGCGAGTTGGGCGACCTCCTCGGCGGAGGCACCGGCTCGTATGCGGGCCTGGATGTCACGGGGGCGGAGGTGGCTCTCCACCTCGATCTCGATCTGGTTCAGGCGCGCGCGGTCGTTGCGCACGGCAGCCCGCAGCCGCTCGTCGATCGGAAGCGTGTACTCCGTGCTGTCCGCAGCCTTGAGCACCAGTCGTGTGCCGTCATTTGAGACGGCCACGACACGCAGTTCGGGCATGGGGACCTCCCGGGTGGTGCCTGCCGACGTCACGTGCGTCGCTGCTTCCGCTAGTCGAGTGTGGCCTGCCCGGGTGCAGCCTGCCACAACCTTGCCGAGTTCAACCGGCGTGTCGGGCATGCGCCCTTGATCGCCGTTATGGCACGGTTACCTGTTGGGCACGCACAGTGACCGAACGGTTACTGTGCGCATCAGGAATGCGTGCAATGCCGCGGCATCACCGGTCTCGAGTGCCGTTTCTCCATCAGTCGGCCCCCTCTCCCGAGTCCGGACATCCGTAAGGAAGGACGGCCCCAGGGCTCGCCACAGTACTCCATTCGGGCCACCTGGGTGGACCGCCGCGCCGCCGAACTTGTCGCGGGCGGCGGGAGTTGGGCTGCCCTGAATCGGGCGGGACCTGCGCCCGCACCCGAATCCGCGTGTCCTGCTTCACAGAATCACCAGAAACGGAACCATTCGTTTCGCTCGGCGGTCAGTAACTGCTGAGAGCGGTGAAGCGCGAAACGTCGCGAGAGGCAGAACACGCAGGGGATGAGGATGGGTCAGAAGGCCACGCCCGAGACCGGACCGGGGTCCTGGACGAACGGACCGGGCGGACCGGACGGGCCGAACGGCGCGGACGGCGCGGACGGCGCGGACGGCCCCGGGAAGAAGAAGCTCGATCTGAGCGTGGCCCAGATCGCGGGCTCCTCCCTCGCCACCGTCGCCGCGGCCCTGCTCGCCTCGAAGCTCGGCGTCTACGGGACCATCCTCGGCGCCGGCGTGGTCAGCGTGGTCGCCACCGCGGGCGGCCCCGTCATCCAGCACCTCTTCAAGCGCACCGGCGACCAGCTCCGCGAGAGCGCCCGCCCCAGGGCCCGTCAGGTCCCGCCGCCCGGCGGGGAGAAGGCGCCCGGCGACACCCCGCCGCTCCGTACGGCGGCGCCCTCCGGAGCGTTCGGCGCGGCCACCGTGCACGGCACCCGCGTACGGGGCTGGAAGCGGACGGCGGTGGCCTCGGGCGCGGCCTTCGCCATCGCGCTGGGCGGCCTCGGGACGTACGAGGCCTTCTCCGGCACCGCGATCAGCCAGGGCGGCGGCACCATCTGGTCCGGCGGCACGCGCAAGGCGGGCGACGAGCGGCCCGACGGCCCGGGCAAGGAGCCCGGCACCGGCGGGAAGGGCGGGGCGACCCCGGGGTCCGGGACCTCCCCGAGCCCTTCGGCCCCGCACGGAGGCCGGGACCGGAGCCCCGGTCCGAGCCCCGACCCGTCGTCCCCGGATCCCTCGGGCTCCCCCGACTCCGGCGGCCCGGCGCCGAGTCCGAGCCCGCCGACGCCGGACCCGAAGCCCACGCCCACCCCGACTCCGACTCCGACGCCCACACCCACGCCGGCCCCGGGCGGCAGGGGGCAGCAGGACACCCCTTGAGCCGGGTTACCCGCCCAGGACGCGGCGCAGGTAGTCGTTGCCGAACAGCCGGTCCGGGTCGAGCCGGTCCCGCAGCGCGGTGAACTCGCCGAAGCGGGGGTAGACGCCGGCGAGGTACTCCGCGTCCCGCGTGTGGACCTTGCCCCAGTGCGGCCGCCCGCCGTGCGCGGTGAAGATCCGCTCGGCGGCGGTGAAGTAGGCCTGGTACGGCGTGCCCTTGTACATGTGGACCGCGATGTAGGCGGTCTCCCGCCCGGAGGCCGTCGACAGCGCGATGTCGTCGGCGGGAGCCGTCCGGACCTCCACCGGGAAGCTGATGCGCAGACCGGAGCGGTCGACCATGGACCTGAGCTCCCGCAGCGCCTCGACCACCCGCTCGCGCGGGAGCGCGTACTCCATCTCCACGAACCGCACCCGGCGCGGGCTGGTGAACACCTTGTACGGGATGTCCGTGTAGGTGCGCGCCGACAGGGCGCGGCTGGCGATCCGGGCGATGGAGGGAATGGTCGCCGGGACCGCCCGGCCGAGGGAGTTGACGGCCTGGAAGACGCCGTTGGACAGCAGCTCGTCCTCGACCCAGGCGCTCACCGCGCCGGGCGGGGCGGCGGGACCCTGGCTGCGGTTGTTGCGCTTGGTGTTGCAGTTGCCGGTGTGCGGGAACCAGTAGAACTCGAAGTGCTCGTTCTCCGCGAAGTGCTGCTCGAACTCGGCGGTCACCCGGTCGAAGCCCATGGGCTCCTCGCGGGCGGTCAGGAAGAAGACCGGCTCCACGGCGAAGGTGATCGCGGTGACGATGCCGAGGGCGCCGATGCCGATCCGGGCGGCCGCGAAGACCGCGCGTTCCTCGTCGTCTCCCTTCTCGGAGCAGTGCAGCAGCCGCCCGTCCGCCGTGACCAGCTCCAGGCCGCGGATCTGGGCGGCGATGGAGGCCGAGTCCCGGCCGGTGCCGTGGGTTCCGGTGCTGGTGGCTCCGGAGACCGTCTGCTCCATGATGTCGCCCATGTTGGTGAGCGAGAGGCCCTCCCGGGCCAGGGCCACGTTCAGGTCCTTGAGCGCCGTTCCCGCCCAGACCGTCACGGTGCCGGCGGTCCGGTCGATCTCCCGGATCCCGGCCAGCGCCTGCGGACGTACGAGCACCCCGTCGGTCGCGGCCGCCGCGGTGAAGGAGTGGCCGGTGCCGACCGCCTTCACCTTCAGCCCGTCCTCGGCGGCCCGGCGGACCGCCTCCTGAAGCTCCCCGACCGAGGCCGGGGTCACCACCCGGGCGGGCGTGGCCGTGACGTTGCCGGCCCAGTTACGCCACGCGGTCGCCGTGCTGTCGTGCCCTGCTGTCGCCGTCCCCATCGGTTGCTGGCTCCTCCCCTTGCGCCGGCCTCGTCAGCCGGCGGTATCCCGCGAACGCAACCGCCGCCGCGGCCACTCCCGACGAGATGGAGACGACGTACCCGCTGCGCGCCCCGGAGGCGTCGATGACCAGTCCGGTCACCGACGAGCCGACCGCGACGCCGACCGCGAGGCCGGTGCTGATCCAGGTCATGCCCTCGGTCAGCTTCGCGCGTGGTACGTGCGCCTCGATCAGGGCCATCGTGGTGATCATCGTGGGAGCGATGGCGAGGCCCGAGACGAAGAGCGCCACGGCCAGAAACGGAAGGTTCCCGGCCAGTAGGAGGGGGATCATACTCACGGCCATCGCACATACGCCCAGTACCCAACGGCGTTCGCTCTTGCCCTTGAGGTGGAGCAGGCCGAAGACGACGCCCGCCAGACAGGATCCGAACGCCCAGATGGCCAGGACGAAGCTGGCGGCGGACTTGTGGCCCTGCTCCTCGGCGAAGGCCAGCGTGGACACGTCGATGGAACCGAAGATGGCGCCGGTCGCCACGAACGTCGCGGTCAGGACCTGGAGTCCGGGGGAGCGCAGGGCCGACGTGCGGTCCCCGTGCTCCTCGCGCGGGTGCGGCTCGGGCTCGGTGGAGCGCTGCGCGGTGAGCAGCCAGACCCCGACGAGCAGGCAGAGCGCGGCGATCAGCGGACCGGCCTCGGGGAACCAGGTGGTGGACAGGCCGATGGCGATGATCGGGCCGAAGATGAAGCAGACCTCGTCCACGACGGACTCGAAGGAGTACGCGGTGTGCAGTTCGCGCGGGGAGTCCCGGTAGATCACGGTCCACCGGGCGCGGACCATCGAGCCGACGCTCGGGACGCACCCGGCGACGGCCGCGCAGACGAACAGGGTCCAGTCCGGCCACCCGTTGGCGGCGGCCACCAGCAGGACGGCGACCGAGGTCACGCAGATGAGCGTGGCGGGACGGAGCACCCGCCGCTGCCCGTACTGGTCCACCAGGCGGGACACCTGGGGACCGATGGACGCGGCGGCCAGAGCGAGGGTGCCGGTGAGGGCGCTCGCCATGGCGTAGCGACCGGTGATCTCGGAGATCATCGTCAGGATGCCGACGCCGACCATGGATATGGGCAGGCGGCCTATGAGGCCTGCGGCGCTGAACCCCGCAGTGCCGGGGGCCGCGAATATCGCGCGGTAGGGACTGGGCAAGTTGCCCTCCGTAAGGGACGTCGTTGGCCCATACAGGTTACGACCGCCGACCAGGCACCCGCACGGGGAGAATCCGGACCAGGGCCCGGCGGGAAAACTTAGGGTTACCTTACCCAGAATGCGTGTGCGGGCGCGCCGCCGGGCCGGTTCCCGGGCGCGGATCCCGGGTGGCAGGATTCGGACCATGTCAGACCAGCTCCGCGCCGCCGCCTCGCCCCCGGCCGAAGGCCTCGCCGCCCCGTACGACGCCCTCCTGCTTCTCTCCTTCGGCGGTCCCGAGGGACCCGACGACGTCGTGCCGTTCCTGGAGAACGTGACGCGCGGGCGCGGCATCCCGCGCGAGCGGCTCAAGGAGGTCGGGCAGCACTACTTCGGCTTCGGCGGGGTCAGCCCGATCAACGGGCAGAACCGCGAGCTGCTGGACGCCCTGCGCAAGGACTTCGCCGAACACGGGCTGGACCTGCCCGTGTACTGGGGCAACCGCAACTGGGCGCCGTACCTCACCGACGTGATGCGGGAGATGGCCGCCGACGGGCGCCGCCGGATCGCGGTGCTCGCGACCAGCGCGTACGCCTCGTACTCGGGCTGCCGGCAGTACCGCGAGAACCTCGCGGACGCGCTGGCGGCCCTGGCGGAAGAGGGCGTCGCCGAACTGCCGAAGGTCGACAAGCTGCGGCACTACTTCAACCACCCGGGCTTCGTGCAGCCGATGATCGACGGGGTGCTCGCCGCGCTGGAGTCGCTGCCGCGGGAGGTGCGCGCCGGTGCGCACCTCGCCTTCACCACCCATTCGATCCCCACGGCGGCCGCCGACACCTCCGGCCCGGTCGAGGAGCACACCACGGGCGGCGAGGGCGGGGCCTACGTCAAGCAGCACCTGGACGTCGCGCGGGTGATCGCGGACGCGGTACGGGCCGAGACGGGCACGGCGCTGCCCTGGGAGCTGGTCTACCAGTCGCGCAGCGGCGCCCCGCACGTCCCGTGGCTGGAGCCGGACGTCTGCGACCACCTGGAGGCGCTGCACGGGGCCGGGGCGCCCGCGGTGGTGATGGTGCCGATCGGCTTCGTCTCGGACCACATGGAGGTCCTGTACGACCTCGACACGGAGGCCACGGCCAAGGCCGCCGAACTCGGGCTGCCCGTCGCCCGGTCGGCGACCGTCGGGGCCGATCCGCGGTTCGCCGCCGCGGTCCGGGAGCTGGTGCTGGAACGCGCCGCCGCGGAGCGGGGCCGGCCGGTGGAGCGGTGCGCGCTGGGGCTGCTCGGGCCCAGCCACGATCTGTGCGCGGTGGGCTGCTGCCCGGCGCGCGTGCCCCGGCCGGCGGCCGCGGGCGTCGACAGCCCGTACGCCCGGGAAGGTCGAGCGTGATCTCCGAAGAGCTGAAGGCCGAACTGCTGGACGTGGGCCTGGACGCCGCCCGGCAGGCCGGGCGGCTGCTGCGGGACGGCCGGCCTGCCGATCTCGCGGTGGCGGCGACGAAGAGCAGCCCGATCGACGTGGTGACCGAGATGGACATCGCGGCGGAGAAGCTGATCACCGGGATCCTCGCGCGGCGGCGGCCCGAGGACGGGCTGCTCGGCGAGGAGGGCGCGGACGTCCCGGGGACCAGCGGGGTGCGGTGGGTCGTGGACCCGCTGGACGGGACCGTCAACTACCTGTACGGGCTGCCGAGCTGGAGCGTCTCGGTCGCCGCCGAGTACCGGGGCGAGACCGTGGTCGGGGTCGTGGCGGCCCCGATGCGGGGCGAGACGTACACGGCGGTGCTCGGGGGCGGGGCCTGGCTCGACGGGGTCCGCCTCGCCTGCCGGGCGGCGGCGCCGCTGGACCAGGCGCTGGTCGGGACCGGGTTCGCGTACCTCCAGGAACGCAAGGAGCAGCAGGCGGAGGTGGCCCTGCGGGTGATCCCCCGGGTGCGGGACATCCGGCGGGGCGGATCGGCGGCGCTGGACCTCAGCGACGTGGCCGCCGGGCGGCTGGACGCGTACTACGAGCGCGGGCTGAACCCCTGGGACCTGGCGGCCGGCGAGCTGATCGCCCGGGAGGCCGGGGCGCTCACGGGCGGGCGGCCCGGGCGGCCGGCCTCGGGGGAGCTGGCGCTGGCCGCAACGCCGGCGGTGTTCGCCTCGCTCCAGCCGCTGCTGGAAGAGGCCGGGGCCTGGCACGACTGAGACCGCGCCCCGGCATGAGGGAACCCCGGCTGCCGCGTGCGGCCGCCGGGGTTCTTGCCGGACAGGGGAAAGCCGTCAGCAGACGGAAACGGGAACGCCGTGTTCGGCGGCGAGGCGCTGGAGGTCCTCCAGTTCCGCCTGTTCCACTTCCACGAGGAAGTCGTCGCCCGTCTCGCGGGCCAGGTCGAGGTCCGACTGCGTGGCCCGGATGCGCTGCAGGAGACCCGCGGTGAATGCGTCCATGGTGGGTTCGCCCCCTCTTCGTGGGTCGGCGGCGGCACGTGGCAGTCCGCCGTCAGGGAGTGGTTGGGGTGTGGTGACGTCCTCCCCGGCACCCTGGGCCCAGAAACCTCGGGAGGCGAGGGAATCCTCACTTCCGTCCCCCGCGGCCCCCGGAGGGGCGCCTTACAGCCGGTTTACGGCTGAAACGGGCAGGATGGACGACGCAATACACGTGTGCCCTCAGGGCTCGATGGAAGGAAACGACGTGCGCGTACTCGTCGTCGAGGACGAGCAGCTGCTCGCCGATGCGGTGGCCACCGGGCTGCGCCGGGAGGCCATGGCCGTGGACGTCGTGTACGACGGCGCCGCGGCCCTGGAGCGCGTCGGGGTGAACGACTACGACGTGGTCGTGCTCGACCGGGACCTCCCGCTCGTGCACGGTGACGACGTCTGCCGCAAGATCGTCGAGCTCGGCATGCCCACCCGCGTGCTGATGCTGACGGCGTCCGGCGACGTGAGCGACCGCGTGGAAGGCCTGGAGCTGGGGGCGGACGACTACCTGCCCAAGCCCTTCGCTTTCAGCGAGCTGACCGCCCGCGTGCGGGCCCTGGGGCGGCGCACCACCGTCGCCCTGCCCCCCGTGCTGGAGCGGGCCGGCATCAAGCTGGACCCGAACCGGCGCGAGGTGTTCCGTGAGGGCAGGGAGGTGCAGCTGGCACCCAAGGAGTTCGCGGTGCTGGAGGTTCTCATGCGGAGCGAGGGGACCGTCGTCTCCGCCGAGCAGCTGCTGGAGAAGGCATGGGACGAGAACACCGACCCCTTCACGAACGTGGTGCGGGTGACGGTCATGACCCTGCGGCGCAAGCTGGGGGAGCCGCCGGTCATCGTGACCGTGCCTGGCTCCGGCTACCGGATCTGACGCGGGTGGCGGCGACCCCGGCACCGCCAACGGTGCCGCCGAGACCGACCTGGGACCCCGGCCAGCCCGAGGGTCCCTTCCCTTGGCTGCGGCCGACCATCCGCATACGCCTCACGCTGCTGTACGGCGGGATGTTCCTCATCGCCGGCATCCTGCTGCTGTCGATCATCTACCTGCTGGCGGCCCAGGCGCTGCGGGAGGGCAACGGCCTGCCGTTCAAGATCCTGGACGGCAGGGACATCAAGGTCACCAGCAGCTGTCCCGGGGTGATCGGCACGGGCCAGACGCCCGACCAGTTCAACTCCGTGATCAACACCTGCATCCTGGAACAGCGCCGGCACGCGCTGGACGACCTGCTCAGCCGGTCGCTGATGGCCCTGCTGGGCCTGAGCATCATCGCCTTCGCCTTCGGCTACGCGATGGCCGGCCGGGTGCTCTCGCCGCTCGGCAAGATCACCCGGACCGCCCGCCGGGTGGTCGGCTCCGACCTGACCCGGCGGATCGAGCTGGACGGGCCGGACGACGAGCTCAAGGAGCTCGCCGACACCTTCGACGAGATGCTCGACCGGCTGGAGCGGGCCTTCACCGCGCAACAGCGGTTCGTCGCGAACGCCTCGCACGAGCTGCGCACGCCCCTCGCCATCAACCGGACGCTGCTGGAGGTGCACCTGTCGGACCCGGGTGCGCCGGTGGAGCTCCAGCAGCTGGGCAAGACGCTGCTGGCCACCAACGAGCGCAGCGAGCAGCTCGTCGAGGGCCTGTTGCTGCTCGCCCGCAGCGACAACCAGATAGTCGAGCGCAAACCCGTGGACCTGGCGGAGGTCGCCTCGCGCGCCATCGACCAGGCGCGCGGGGAGGCCGCGGTGAAGGGCGTGGAGATCCGCGGCGAGCGCGCGCTCGCCGTGGTCCAGGGCAACGGCGTCCTGCTGGAGCGGATCGCGCTCAACCTGGTGCAGAACGCCGTCCGGTACAACGTGCCGGAGGACGGCTGGGTGGAGGTCACCACCGAGTCCCAGCACGGCCAGGCGATCCTCATCGTTTCGAACACGGGTCCCGTGGTTCCCGCGTACGAGGTGGACAACCTCTTCGAGCCCTTCAGGCGGCTGCGTACGGAGCGCACGGGCAGTGACAAGGGTGTGGGGCTCGGCCTGTCGATCGCGCGCTCTGTGGCCCGCGCACACGGCGGGCGGATCTCCGCGACGCCGCGCGAGGGCGGTGGCCTCGTGATGCGTGTCACTTTGCCCCTGTGAGTCACCGAAGTGCTTGTTCGCTCTTGGCTGAATGATGAGGGGGTGGCGAAGGTGGCGCCTGTGTGATCGATCACATTGTCGAGTGTTGGGGCATGTGCGTTCAGTGACCCCACAGAGGGCCGGAAAGCCCGGGAAGTCCGGGTTTCCCGCCCCTCGAACGGCGGGAAATACACGGGGTGGCGTTTGTGCAAGACGGCCCCCGGACCGTGTACGGTCCCGGTCGTCATCCCAGCCAATCGCTCCTTCAGGCGTGCGGCTGGGTGTCGATTGAGTAACAGACCTTGATGTGAGGCAAAATCTCCGCCTCAGGTCGGGCACAAGTCCGGCCTCTCGCGCGTTACGTGCGCTGAGACACCGCTAAATCCCAGAGGGGGAGAGCGAACAATGGCAACGGACTACGACACCCCACGCAAGACCGACGACGACGTCGACAACGACAGCATTGAAGAGCTGAAGGCCCGGCGCAACGAGAAGTCGTCGTCGAGCGTCGACGTCGACGACTTCGACGCGGCGGAGGGCATGGAGCTCCCCGGCGCAGACCTCTCCAACGAGGAACTGGCCGTTCGGGTGCTGCCCAAGCAGGCCGATGAGTTCACCTGCATGAGCTGCTTCCTGGTGCACCACCGCAGCCAGCTGGCACGCGAGAAGAACGGCCAGCCGATCTGCCGCGACTGCGACTGAGAGGCGTCGGCCGTGACCGGCTCGACACCATTTCGGAAGCGACGCTTCCGAAAAGCTGGTGATCCGGCGGAGGCGCAAGAGGCGGTTACGGGCCCGGAAACGGGCCCCGCAGCCTCCGGCGTACCCGCCGTGTCGTCCGGCACCGCCGCGGCGGTGCCGTCGGCCGCAGAGTCCGACGAGGGAGCCCGGCACAGGCCCGGGGCTCGTCGGCTGCAAGCCGTCAAGAACGGTGTGCGCAAGGGCGGCGAACATGCCAGGGCCGTCGTCCTGCACATCACGGACCGCGTCATCGAGAACGCACCGCGCGTTCCGGTTCGGGACCTCGCGACCCTGCGCGCGCAGTTCCCGGGCCTCGGTCCCGATCAGCTTGCCGACAAGCTGATCGCGGGCGCCGCGTACGGCACCTCCACGGTCGGCGCGGGCGTCGGAGCGGCGGCCATGCTGCCGGTGCCGCCCGCGATGCCCGCAGAACTGGCCGCGGAGATCACCGGGGTCGCCGCCATCGAGCTGAAGCTCGTCGCGGAGCTCCACGAGGTGTACGGCCAGCGGCCGGCCGGCAACATCAAGGAACGCAGCCTCGCCTACCTGACCGCGTGGACGGAGGAGCGCGGGGTGGACCTGACCAAGCCGACGACGCTGAACATCGCGCTCGGCGGTCAGATGAAGCGCGAACTGCGCCAACAGATCATGAAGCGGACCTTCCGCAACCTGCCGAACCTGCTGCCGTTCATGGTGGGCGCCACCGTCGGCGCGGTCATGAACCACCGCGACACCCGCAAACTCGCCGAGAAGGTCCGTGCCGACCTGCGGAGCCGGGCCGTGGCCTGGGACGCCCTGCCCCAGCTCCCGCCCCTTGAGCAGCCCTCCCAGCCCCTTCCCGAGGCCACCAGGGCCGCACTCGAAGGTCCGACCGGGGACTGGCCGCCCGCCTGAACGCCCGCCGGGCCTCCGCCCGCCCCCCCCGGCCCCCCCGGATCAGCCCCTGGCCGCCCGGATCGCCTCGACCAGCGCCTGCGGCTCGCGGGTGGAGACGTACGCGTACGGGGTCGGGTCCTGCGGGTCGGTGATCGGGACGCGCACCGCCGTCGGGACGTAGCTGCGCAGCAGCATGAAGGCGCGCGTGTCCGCCTTGTACGTGCGCCAGGCGCGCGCCTCCTGCGCGTCCAGCACCTCGGGCTCGCCCAGGGCCGCCACCGGGATCCGCGCCTCACCGGCCGCCAGCGCACCGTTCACCACGCGCACGCGCGCGGAGCCGTACGAACTCACCAGCAGTCCCGCCAGCGCCGTCCCCCCGACCAGCCCGGCCAGCAGCGGCAGCGTGCCCAGCGGCAGCAGCATCAGCGCGCACGCGAGGCCGATGAGCACGGCGATGGCCCACCAGGAGCGGGGGGCGGTCAGACGTTCGTCGTGGTGCGCGGGGGAGAGCTGCATACGGCCAAGCCTGCCACGAGGCGACCGGCGGGTAGCGGCGCGGGTAAGGTCTGCGCCTGTGAGTGGACGAAACACAGCGTTGACGCCTCCGGCCGATGCCGCCGCACCGGTCCGGCACCCCGACGCACCGGCACCCGGCGAGCTGCTCGGCGCGCACTACGGGCACTGCTTCGGCTGCGGCGAGGGCCAGCCCCACGGACTCCACCTGGAGGCCCGTGCCGGGGAGGGCGTCCGCGTCAGCGCCGAGTTCACCGTCAAGCCCGCGCACCAGGGCGCCCCCGGCCTCGCCCACGGCGGCGTGCTCGCCACCGCGCTCGACGAGACGCTGGGCTCCCTGAACTGGCTGCTGCGCGTCATCGCGGTGACGGGACGGCTGGAGACGGACTTCGTGCGGCCCGTGCCCGTGGGCACCGTGCTGTACCTGGAGGCCGAGGTCACCGCCGTCGCCGGACGCAAGATCTACTCCACCGCGATCGGCCGGATAGGCGGGCCCGAGGGCCCGGTCGCCGTGCGCGCCGACGCGCTCTTCATCGAGGTGAAGGTCGACCACTTCATCGACAACGGTCGGCCCGAGGAGATCCGGGCGGCGATGTCCGACCCGGACCAGGTCAGGCGCACGCGCGCCTTCGAGGTGAACCCCTGATGTCTGAGAACAACCACGCCCCGGTCGACGTGCTCATCAAGCGTGTCGACCCCGAGGTGCCCCTGCCCGCCTACGGCCACCCCGGCGACGCCGGCTGCGATCTGGTGACCACCGAGGCGGCCGTGCTGGAGCCCGGGGAGCGCACCGTACTGCCCACGGGGGTGTCCATCGCCCTGCCCGACGGGTACGCGGCGTTCGTGCACCCGCGCTCGGGCCTGGCCGCTCGCTGCGGGCTCGCGCTCGTGAATGCCCCGGGGACGGTGGATGCCGGGTACCGTGGGGAGATCAAGGTGATCGTGGTCAATCTCGACCCGCGCGAGAGCGTCCGGTTCGAGCGCTTCGACCGCATTGCCCAGCTGGTTGTCCAGAGGGTCGAGAAGGTGCGCTTCCACGAGGTGGCGGAACTTCCCGGCTCGGCGCGGGCCGAGGGGGGTTTCGGCTCCACCGGCGGTCATGCGGCCGTGGCCGGATCCGGCGCTGGTCAGCAGGGTGGGAATGGCTACGCTTCGGTCGTATCCGACCGGGAAGGACAGTGACGTGTTCGGACGTCGCAAGAAGAACGACTCCGCCAAGGACGGCGGCGCGGCCGAGCAGGTCGTGGACGGCGTGGCTGCCGATGAGCAGGACGGCGGCGAGGAGCTCGACTCCGCGCCCCGCAGGGTGAATCTGCCGCCGGCCCCGCGGCCCGACGGCCCGTGGGACGTCTCCGAGGTGCCCGGTGCACCCGAGGAGGGTCGCGTCGACCTGGGCGGCATTCTCGTACCGGGTGTCGAGGGCATGGAGCTGCGCGTCGAGGTCGCCGGTGACGCGATCGTCGCCGCGACGGTCGTCCTCGGCGACAGCGCCGTACAGCTGCAGGCCTTCGCGGCGCCCAAGAAGGAAGGCATCTGGGGCGAGGTCCGCGAGGAGATCGCCACGGGCATCACCCAGCAGGGCGGCATCATCGACGAGGTCGAGGGTCCGCTGGGCTGGGAGCTGCGCGCCCAGGTGCCCGTACCGATGCCCGACGGCCAGACCGGAGCCCAGCTGGTCCGCTTCGTCGGCGTCGACGGCCCGCGCTGGTTCCTGCGCGGCGTCATCTCCGGCCAGGGCGCGGTGCGCCCCGAGTCGGCGGGCGTGCTGGAGCAGATCTTCCGCGAGACCGTCATCGTGCGCGGCGACGGCCCGATGGCTCCGCGCGACCCGATCGTGCTGAAGCTGCCGAACGACGCCCAGATGGTGCCGGACGGCGTGCAGACCGAGGACCAGGAGGGCTCCCGCTTCTCCGGCGGCATGGGCCAGCTGGAGCAGGGTCCGACGATCACCGAGGTCCGCTGACCGATCCCGACCGACCGGTTCCGGCCGCGGGCCGTACTCCTTCGGGGGTACGGCCCGCTGTCGTACCCGCCGGTCACGGCCCCGGGTGTCAGGAATCCGTCAGGGATGGGCGGACGGGCCCCGAAAGTGCGTGATCGGCGCAAACGTCCCCGAGAATGGGCGCATGGGACGCGGCAAGCTACGGATCTACCTCGGCGCGGCGCCCGGTGTCGGCAAGACGTACGCGATGCTGTCCGAGGCCCATCGCCGGGTGGAGCGGGGGAGCGACTGCGTCGTCGGCTTCGTCGAGCACCACGGGCGGCCGCGTACCGAGGTGATGCTGCACGGGCTGGAACAGGTCCCGCGCAAGGAGCTCTCGTACCGGGGCGCCGGCTTCACCGAGATGGACGTGGACGCCGTGCTGGCGCGCCGGCCGGCGATCGCGCTCGTGGACGAGCTCGCGCACACCAACGTGCCCGGCTCGCGCAACGCCAAGCGCTGGCAGGACGTGGAGGAGCTGCTGCGGGCGGGCATCGACGTCGTGTCCACCGTGAACATCCAGCACCTGGAGTCGCTCGGCGACGTGGTGGAGTCCATCACCGGGGTGCGGCAGCGGGAGACCGTGCCGGACGAGGTGGTGCGGCGGGCCGACCAGATCGAACTCGTCGACATGTCCCCGCAGGCGCTGCGCCGGCGGATGGCGCACGGGAACATCTACCAGTCCGACAAGGTCGACGCGGCCCTGTCCAACTACTTCCGGCCCGGGAACCTCACCGCCCTGCGCGAGCTCGCGCTGCTGTGGGTGGCCGACCGCGCCGACGAGTACCTCCAGCAGTACCGGGGCGAGCACGGCATCCGCTCCACCTGGCAGGCCCGCGAGCGGATCGTCGTCGGGCTCACGGGCGGGCCCGAGGGCCGCACGCTCATCCGCCGCGCCTCGCGGATGGCCGCGAAGGGCTCCGGCAGCGAGATCCTCGCCGTCTACATCGCCCGCAGCGACGGGCTGACGGCGGCCTCGCCGAAGGAGCTCGCGGTCCAGCGGACGCTGGTCGAAGACCTGGGCGGAACGTTTCACCATGTGATCGGCGACGACGTCCCCGACGCGCTGCTCGAATTCGCCCGCGGGGTCAACGCCACCCAGATCGTGC
Source organism: Streptomyces sp. NPDC001194 (assembly GCF_042896985.1). NCBI lineage: Bacteria > Bacillati > Actinomycetota > Actinomycetes > Kitasatosporales > Streptomycetaceae > Streptomyces > Streptomyces sp. NPDC001194. Next base: position 155,414 of record NZ_JBIAXU010000019.1, read on the forward strand.
TCGGCTCCAGCCGCCGCAAGGCCTGGCAGTACGTCTTCGGCCCCGGCGTCGGCGTCACCGTGGCCCGCGACTCGGGACCCGACCTCGACGTGCACATCGTCACGCACGAGGAGGTCGCCCGGGGCCGCGGACTGCCCGTGGTCCGCTCGGCCGCCCGGCTCGGCCGGCCCCGGATCATCGCCGGCTGGATCGTCGGGATCCTCCTCCCCGCCCTGCTGGCCGTCCTGCTCACGCACGTGCACGCAGACCCGGGCCTCGCCAACGAGATGCTGCTGTTCCTCTCGCTGACCGTGGCCGCCGCCCTGCTCGGCGGGCTCTGGCCGGCGCTGGCCTCGGCCGCCTTCGGCTCGCTGCTGCTGAACTACTTCTTCGCCCCGCCCGTCCACCGGCTCACCGTCTCCGACCCGAAGAACATCGTGGCCATCGCCGTCTTCTTCGGGGTGGCGGTCTCCGTGGCCTCCGTGGTGGACCTGGCCGCCCGCCGCACCCACCAGGCCGCCCGGCTGCGCGCCGAGTCCGAGATCCTCTCCTTCCTGGCCGGCAGCGTGCTGCGCGGCGAGACCACGCTGGACGCGCTGCTGGAGCGGGTGCGCGAGACCTTCGCCATGGAGTCCGTGGCGCTGCTGGAGCGCGCGAGCGACGTCGAGCCCTGGAAACGGGCCGGCAGCGTCGGCCCGCGCCCGGTCGGCCGCCCCGAGGAAGCCGATGCGGACATGCCGATCGGGGACCACATGGCGCTGGCCCTGTCCGGCCGGGTGCTGCCCGCCGAGGACCGCCGCGTGCTCGGCGCCTTCGCCGCCCAGGCCGCGGTGGTCCTGGACCGGCAGCGGCTGGTCGGGGAGGCGGAGGAGGCCCGCCGGCTCGCCGAGGGCAACCGGATCCGGACGGCGCTGCTGGCCGCCGTCAGCCACGACCTCCGTACGCCGCTGGCCTCCATCAAGGCCTCCGTGTCCTCCCTGCGCTCCGACGACGTGGACTGGTCCGAGGAGGACCGGGCCGAGCTCCTCGAGGGCATCGAGGACGGCGCCGACCGGCTCGACCACCTGGTGGGCAACCTGCTCGACATGTCCCGGCTGCAGACCGGCACGGTGACCCCGCTGATCCGGGAGATCGACCTCGACGAGGTGGTCCCGATGGCGCTGGGCGGCGTACCGGAGGACAGCGTGGTGCTGGACGTACCCGAGACGCTGCCGATGGTGGCGGTGGATCCCGGGCTGCTGGAGCGGACCGTGGCCAACGTGGTGGAGAACGCCGTCAAGTACAGCCCGGCCGGCGAGCGGGTGCTGGTGCGGGCGAGCCACCTGGGCGACCGGGTCGAGGTCCGGGTCGTGGACCGCGGGCCCGGCGTGCCCGACGAGGCCAAGGACCGGATCTTCGCCCCCTTCCAGCGGCACGGGGACGCCCCGCGCGGCACCGGGGTCGGCCTCGGCCTCGCGGTGGCCCGCGGCTTCGCCGAGGCCATGGACGGCACCCTGGCCGCCGAGGACACCCCCGGCGGCGGACTGACCATGGTGCTCACCCTGCGCGCCGCGACGCGCGACAGTGGACAGTGCCTCCCCGCGGGCGCCGGTCCCGCGGGCGTCGGCCACGCGGACGCCGGCGCCGACGGCACCGAACGCATCGATCTCGACCCCATACGACAGAAAGCAGGACCTCAATGACCCGGGTGCTCGTGGTGGACGACGAGCCGCAGATCGTCCGAGCCCTCGTGATCAATCTGAAGGCGCGCAAGTACGAGGTCGACGCCGCGGCGGACGGGGCCCAGGCCCTGGAGCTCGCCGCGGCCCGCCACCCCGACGTGGTCGTCCTCGACCTGGGCCTGCCCGACATGGACGGCGTCGAGGTGATCAAGGGCCTGCGCGGCTGGACCCGGGTGCCGATCCTGGTCCTCTCGGCCCGGCACAGCTCCGACGAGAAGGTCGAAGCCCTGGACGCCGGGGCCGACGACTACGTCACCAAGCCCTTCGGCATGGACGAGCTGCTGGCCCGGCTGCGCGCCGCCGTCCGCAGGGCCGAGCCGGGCACGGGCTCCGGCGAGGACGAGGTGATCGTGGAGACCGAGGGCTTCACGGTGGACCTGGCCGCCAAGAAGGCCGTGCGCGAGGGGCGCGACGTACGGCTGACGCCCACCGAGTGGCACCTGCTGGAGGTGCTGGTCCGCAACGGGGGCAAGCTGGTGAGCCAGAAGCAGCTCCTCCAGGAGGTGTGGGGGCCCTCGTACGGCACCGAGACCAACTACCTGCGGGTCTACATGGCCCAGCTGCGGCGCAAGCTGGAGGCCGACCCTTCGCATCCGCGGCACTTCATCACGGAACCGGGCATGGGATACCGCTTCGAGAGGTAGTGCGGGCGCCGGTACGCTTCCTGTATGAGTGCTGAACCGCGTCCCGAGAAGTCCGTCAAGCCGGTCAGGCCGGCGGGCCGGTTCCGGCGGATGATTGAGCGGCTGTCCACCTCGCAGGAGGAGCTGCATTCGGCGGAACTGCAGGAGGACGCAGAAGCCGCGGGGTGCACGCGGATCTGCGACTCCCACGACCGCCAGATAGTCAAGGTGACGGGCACCCTGCGTACCGTCACCCTCCGGCCGCGCGCCGGGGTGCCCGCCCTGGAGGCGGAGCTCTTCGACGGCTCGGCGGCGCTGGACGTGGTCTGGCTCGGGCGTCGCTCGATCGTGGGAATCGAACCGGGCCGGCGCATGATCGCCTCCGGGCGGATCGCGATGAGCCACGGCCGCCGGGTCCTCTTCAACCCGAAGTACGAACTCCGACCGCTCGGACAGGAGCAGTAGCCGGTGACGTCACTCGACAAACCGATCACCCCGGATCCCTCGGGCGAACCCACCGCGGACCAGAAGGCCGTGACGCAGGCGGCGCTCTTCGACGCGTTCGGAGGCGTGCGGGGCACCGTGGAGACGATGCTCCCCGGGCTGCTCTTCGTGATGATCTACACGGTCAACAAGGACGTGAAGATGTCCGCGATCGCGGCGGGCGCGGTCGCCGTCCTGCTCGTGATCGTGCGACTGCTGCGCAAGGACACCGTCAAGCACGCGTTCAGCGGGGTCTTCGGCGTGGGCGTCGGCGTGGCCTTCGCCCTGTTCACCGGCACCGCCAAGGGCTTCTACCTGCCCGGCATGATCTACGGCGCCGGTCTGGGCGTGGCCTTCACGCTGTCCGCGCTGGTCGGGTTCCCGCTGCTGGGCGTCATCCTGGGGCCGGTGTTCAAGGAGAACCTGTCCTGGCGCACGCGCAACCCGGGGCGCAAGAAGGCGTACACCAAGGCCAGTCTGGCCTGGGGGCTCATCTTCCTGGCGAAGTACGCCATCCTCTTCCCGCTGTACTGGTGGGGCGACGCGACGCAGCTGGGCTGGGTGCTGATCGCGCTGAAGCTGCCGCCGATGGTGCTCGCGGTGTACTTCACGTGGGTCTTCCTGGCGAAGGCGCCGCCGCCGATCGACGTGATCGCCGAGTGGGAGGCCGAGGAGGCCGCGGAGAAGGCCGGCAAGACCCGGGCCAAGCACGCCAAGTGACACCGAGCACGCCAAGAGACGCAGTGCCCACGTGAAGGGGGGCGGGCAGCCGACCGGCTGCCCGCCCCCCTTCACGTGCACGTCCGTCAGTGACGGGCCTGGAGGAGGTCCTCCAGCTGCTCCTCACGGGCCTGCGCGGCCACGAAGAGCAGTTCGTCGCCCGGCTCCAGGGTCTCCTCGCCGTGCGGGGTGAGGACCCGGTTGCCGCGGATGATCGTGACCAGCGAGGTGTCCTCGGGCCAGGTGATCTCGCTGATCTGGGTGCCGGCGACCGAGGAGTCGGCGGGCAGGGTCAGCTCGACGAGGTTGGCGTCGCCGTGGCTGAAGCGGAGCAGCCGTACGAGGTCGCCGACGCTGACGGCCTCCTCGACCAGGGCCGACATCAGACGCGGCGTGGAGACCGCGACGTCGACGCCCCAGGACTCGTTGAAGAGCCACTCGTTCTTCGGGTTGTTGACCCGCGCCACGACCCGGGGGACCCCGTACTCGGTCTTGGCCAGCAGGGAGACGACCAGGTTGACCTTGTCGTCGCCGGTGGCGGCGATGACGACGTTGCAGCGCTGCAGCGCGGCCTCGTCGAGCGAGGTGATCTCGCAGGCGTCGGCCAGCAGCCACTCGGCCTGCGGCACGCGCTCCACGGAGATGGCGGTCGGAGCCTTGTCGACGAGGAGCACCTCGTGCCCGTTCTCCAGCAGCTCGCCCGCGATGGAACGGCCCACCGCGCCGGCTCCGGCGATCGCGACCCTCATGCGTGTGCCTCCTCGGGGCCTTCGGCGAAGGACGCCTCGACCTTGTCGATCTCGTCCGTACGCATCATCACGTGGACGAGGTCGCCCTCCTGCAGCACCGTCTGGGAGGTCGGCAGCATGGCCTCGCCCAGCCGGGTGAGGAACGCCACGCGGACTCCGGTCTCCTCCTGCAGCTTGCTGACCTTGTGACCGATCCAGGCGGCGGAGGTGTGCACCTCGGCGAGCTGGACCCCGCCGCTCGGGTCGCGCCACAGCGGCTCGGCCCCCGACGGCAGCAGCCGGCGCAGCATCTGGTCGGCGGTCCACCGCACGGTCGCGACGGTGGGGATGCCCAGGCGCTGGTAGACCTCGGCGCGCTTGGGGTCGTAGATGCGTGCGGCGACGTTCTCGACACCGAACATCTCGCGCGCCACGCGGGCGGCGATGATGTTGGAATTGTCACCACTGCTGACGGCTGCGAAGGCGCCCGCTTCCTCGATCCCGGCTTCGCGCAGCGTGTCCTGGTCGAAGCCGACCCCGGTGACGCGGCGCCCGCCGAATCCGGCTCCCAGCCGGCGGAATGCGGTGGGGTCCTGGTCGACGACAGCGACCGTATGCCCCTGCTGTTCCAAGGTCTGCGCGAGGGCGGAGCCCACTCTTCCGCAGCCCATAATGACGATGTGCACGGCCGTCCTTCCGGCTGTCAGCGCTCGCTGGTTCCCAGCCTCATTGCATGCTCTGGCTTCACAGGGTCTCAGACCATGGCCCAAGCTACACACGGGCGGTCCCCCATGTGACCTTTGCGGCGCGCGCGGGGTCTCAATGCGGGTGTCATTGCCCTGTAATACGGGCGGGGGGTTCGTCAGGCCGATTTCGAACGCTTACGATCCTCTGCGTGTCCAAACTGACCGACGTGCCCAAACGGATCCTGATCGGCCGGGCGCTACGCAGCGACCGCCTCGGGGAAACTCTCCTCCCCAAGCGGATCGCCCTTCCCGTGTTCGCTTCCGACCCCCTCTCCTCGGTGGCATATGCCCCTGGCGAGGTCCTGCTGGTCCTGTCGATCGCGGGCGTGTCGGCGTACCACTTCAGCCCCTGGATCGCCCTCGCGGTCGTCGTGCTGATGTTCACCGTGGTCGCCTCGTACCGCCAGAACGTCCACGCGTACCCCAGCGGCGGCGGCGACTACGAGGTCGCCAACACCAATCTCGGGCCGAAGGCCGGACTCACCGTCGCGAGCGCACTGCTCGTCGACTACGTCCTGACCGTCGCCGTGTCGATCTCCTCCGGGGTCGAGAATCTCGGCTCCGCCGTCGATTTCGTCATCGAGCACAAGGTGCTCTCCGCGGTGATCATGATTCTGCTGCTCACGCTGATGAATCTGCGCGGCGTGAAGGAATCCGGGAAGCTCTTCGCCATTCCGACGTACGTGTTCGTCGGAGCCGTCTTCGTCATGATCGCCTGGGGCGCCTGGCGCGGTCTGGTCGCCGGCGACACCATGCAGGCCCCGACGGCCCACCTGGAGATCAAGGCGGAACACCAGGGGCTGGCCGGCTTCGCGCTGGTCTTCCTGCTGCTGCGGGCCTTCTCCTCCGGATGCGCCGCCCTGACCGGCGTCGAGGCGATCAGCAACGGCGTCCCCGCCTTCCGCAAGCCCAAGAGCAAGAACGCCGCCTCCACCCTCGCCCTCATGGGCGCCCTCGCGGTCACCATGTTCTGCGGGATCATCGGCCTGGCCATGGCCACCGACGTGAAGATGGCCGAGGCGCCCGCGACCAACCTCCTGGACAACGGAGTCCCCGTCGGCCCCGAGTTCGTCCAGCACCCGGTGATCTCCCAGGTGGCCGAGGCCGTCTTCGGCAACGGCAGCTTCCCGTTCATCGTGCTGGCGACCGCCACCGCGCTCGTGCTGTTCCTGGCCGCGAACACCGCGTACAACGGCTTCCCGCTGCTCGGCTCGATCCTCGCGCAGGACCGCTACCTGCCGCGCCAGCTGCACACCCGCGGTGACCGGCTCGCCTTCTCGAACGGCATCGTGCTGCTCGCGGGCGCGGCCATCCTGCTCGTGTGGATCTACGACGCCGACTCGACCAAGCTGATCCAGCTCTACATCGTCGGCGTGTTCGTCTCCTTCACGCTGAGCCAGATCGGCATGGTCCGGCACTGGAACCGCCACCTGCGGACCGAGAAGGACCAGGCCGCGCGGCGCCGGATGCACCGCTCCCGGGCGATCAACACCTTCGGCGCGATCTTCACGGGCCTGGTGCTCGTGGTCGTCCTGGCCACCAAGTTCACGCACGGCGCCTGGGTCGCCCTGCTGGGCATGGTGATCTTCTACGGCACGATGTCCGCGATCCGCAAGCACTACGACCGGGTCGCCACCGAGATCGCCGCCGCCGAGGGCCCCAGTGACGACAGCGTGCGGCCCTCCCGGGTCCACTCCATCGTCCTGGTCTCCAAGGTGCACAAGCCCACGCTGCGCGCCCTGGCCTTCGCCAAGCTGACCCGCTCGGACACCCTGGAAGCGCTCAGCATCAGCGTCGATCCGGTCGAGACGAAGGCGCTGAAGGAGGAGTGGGAGCGGCGCGGGATCAACGTACCGCTCAAGATCCTCGACTCCCCGTACCGCGAGATCACCCGCCCGGTGGTCGAGTACGTCAAGGGCCTGCGCAGCGAGAACCCGCGCGATGCCGTCAGCGTGTACATCCCGGAGTACGTCGTCGGCCGCTGGTACGAACACCTGCTGCACAACCAGAGCGCGCTGCGGCTCAAGGGCCGCCTGCTGTTCACCCCCGGCGTGATGGTCACCTCGGTGCCGTACCAGCTGGAGTCCTCGGAGCTCGCGAAGAGGCGGGCGAAGAAGCGGCAGGAGTGGAACGCCCCGGGCGCGGTGCGCCGCGGACCGGTGGACACCCCGCGCCCGAAGGACCGCGCGGGCAAGTAGCGCCGCGGCCGGTGTGGCGAACGGCCGGACGAGATCCACGTAAACTGGTGGGTCGGTCGTCCGGCCGTTCCCATTTATGTTTTGGAGTCTCCCCACCATGACCGAGCAGAACGAGAAGCAGTCCTTGGTCGGGGAGGAGTACGAGGTCGAGGTCGGCCCCGTCGCGCACGGCGGCCACTGCATCGCCCGCACCGCCGACGGCCGCGTCCTCTTCGTCCGCCACACCCTGCCCGGCGAGAAGGTCGTCGCGCGCGTGACGGAGGGCGAGTCGGACTCCCGCTTCCTGCGGGCCGACGCGATCACCGTCCTCGACGCCTCCAAGGACCGGGTCGAGGCCCCGTGCCCGTACGCCGGCCCCGGCAAGTGCGGCGGCTGCGACTGGCAGCACGCCAAGCCGGGCGCGCAGCGCCGGCTCAAGGGCGAGGTCGTCGCCGAGCAGCTGCTGCGGCTCGCCGGGCTCACCCCGGAGGAGGCCGGCTGGGACGGCACGGTCATGCCGGCCGAGGGCGACAAGCTGCCGGCCGGTCAGGTCCCGCAGTGGCGCACCCGCGTCCAGTTCGCGATCGACGAGGACGGCAACGCGGGCCTGCGCAAGCACCGCTCGCACGACATCGAGCCGGTCGACCACTGCATGATCGCGGCGCCGGGCGTCAGCGAGCTGGGCATCGAGAAGCAGGACTGGCCCCAGATGGCCACGGTCGAGGCGATCGCCGCGACCGGCTCCCAGGACCGCCAGGTCGTCCTGACCCCGCGCCCGGGCGGCCGCCTCCCGCTGGTCGAGCTCGACAAGCCGGTCTCGGTCCTGCGGGTCGAGGAGAAGGACGGCGGGGTCCACCGGGTCCACGGCCGCCCCTTCGTCCGGGAGCGCGCGGACGGCCGTACGTACCGCGTCGGCATGGGCGGCTTCTGGCAGGTCCACCCGCAGGCCGCGGACACCCTGATCAAGGCCGTCATGCAGGGCCTGATGCCGCGCAAGGGCGAGATGGCCCTCGACCTCTACTGCGGCGTCGGCATCTTCGCGGGCGCCCTCGCCGAACGCCTGGGCGAGACGGGCGCGGTGCTCGGCATCGAGTCCACGAAGCGCGCGGTCGAGGACGCCCGGCACAACCTGGCGGACTTCCCCCGGGTCCGCATCGAGCAGGGCAAGGTCGAGTCGGTCCTCCCGAAGACCGGGATCACCGAGTGCGACCTCGTCGTCCTGGACCCGCCGCGCGCGGGCGCGGGCAAGCAGACGGTCCGCCACATCGCGGGCCTGAACGCCCGCCGCATCGCGTACGTGGCCTGCGACCCGGCGGCCCTGGCCCGCGACCTCGGCTACTTCAAGGAAGCCGGCTACAAGCCCCGCACCCTCCGCGTCTTCGACCTCTTCCCGATGACGCACCACGTGGAGTGCGTGGCGATCCTGGAGCCGATCCGCGACGACGCCTGAGGCGTTGGTGGGCGAGCCGCCTCCGTGTGTCCGGGTCGCGGTCCGGCGCGGGGGCGGCTTTTTGGTCAGGGGCGGGGGGCGTCCGTGAGCTTTACGTCGGAGCTGAAGATGAGGGCGCCGTTCTGGTGCGCGTGGACGCGCAGGGCGTCCGGGGCGATCGGCTCGGCGTGGAAGCGGCAGGGCGAGTCGAACTCGGCGTAGCGGGTGAAGACCGTGTCCATGGCCACGGGTACGACCGCGCGCGGTGAGTTCATCGCCTGCGCCGCCTGCCGTACCGCTTCGATCAGCAGCATGCCGGGGACGTGGTCCACGGGGTGGTCGAACAGGATGGGATGGGCGGTGTCGGTGCGCAGCTCCCAGACGTCGGAGCGGTCGGTGGGGGAGAGGACGACGTCCTCGGCGCTCTCGCGGCCGACCCGGTGGGGGGCCATCGGCCGGGCCGGCGGGAGGGCGGCCGCGTTGGCCGCGGCGATGTCGGCGTACGGGCCGCGCAGGCGCCGGTAGACGGCGGGGTCCTGGATGGTGAAGCGGGTCCGCGCGGTGCCCAGGAGGAGGCCGTCGCGCAGGGCTTCCACCTCCATGGCGATCGATGCGGCGCGGTTCCTGCGGTATGTGACCTCGTGGCAGTGGATCCGCAGCTCGATCTCGGCGTCCGACCCGTCCGCCCGCAGCGCGGCGGGGGCGAGCTCCCAGGCGAAGGTCTGCCAGAGCAACTGGTGGCCCAGGGGCACCTCGTAGGCGGCGTGCGAGAGGAAGGGCAGCGTCTGGCGGATCGTTTCGCTCAGCAGGAGCGGGTCGTGCATCCCCTTCCGGCCGCGGTAGAAGCCGTGGGTGGCGGGCCAGCGCGCGGTTATCGTGTAGGCGTCGGCGCCCGTCTGCCACCACGTGGCGAGAAGCACCTCCCCCGGGTTCGATTTGTGCGTGTACGCCTGGGGCACGGTGAGGGGCAGCGGACGGTCGAGCATGGCGGTCATGTGCGGCGGCATGTCAAAGCTTCCCTGGTCAGGCTGCAAGTATGCGGCGGGATGGCTAACATAAAGGGCGTTCTGTTTATTTGTCGACCGAGTTGAGGATCAAGCCTTCATGGCACGTGTGCGGCAGGAGCGGGCGGTGAGCACGCGAGAGATGATCTTGCGCGCGGCCGCGCAGGTGTTCGACGAGTGCGGGTACTCCGGCGCGGGGATCAACAGCATCCTCGAGCGGGCGGGCACCACCGCGGGAGCGCTCTACTTCCACTTCAAGTCCAAGGAGGGCCTGGCCCGCGCGGTGGTCCTGGAGCAGGCGGCCGATGTCGCCTTCCCCGACGGCGAGGCCGGACTCCAGCAGCTGCTGGACATGACCATGTACCTGGCGACCGAGTTGCAGAGCAACGTGTTGCTGCGCGCCGGGGTCAAGCTCGCCGTCGAGCAGGGCGAGTCCGGGCTGCGGGAGTTCGCCGTCTACGAGTACTGGGTCGACCAGTTCGCCGCGGAGCTGCGCACCGCGCGCGAGATGGGCCAGCTGCTTCCGGAGGTGGACGAGGGGCAGTTCGCCCGCGTCCTCGTGGCCTCGTTCACCGGTACCCAGGTCATGTCCAAGATCTCCACCGGGCACGCGGACCTGCCCGAGCAGATCGCCCTGATGTGGCGCTACCTGCTGCGGGCCATCGCCACGCCGAAGGCGCTCGGCGAGCTGGTCATCGTCCGGGAGGGGGCCGGTGGGACCAAGGAGGCCGACGGGGCCAAGGAGGCCGACGGGGCCGATGCAGCCGATGCGGCCGCGGAGTCCGCGTGATGCCGTACCGGATCCTGCTGACCGGAGCGACCGGCTTCGTCGGCGCCGCGGTCCTGCGCGCCCTGCAGGGTGAACGCGGCGTCCTCGTACGGGCGCTGACGCGCGACCCGGCGCGCCGGGGTCCGCAGTCCCCGGCTACGGAGTGGATCGCCGCGGACCTCGCGGACCCGGACTCCCTCCACGGGCTGGCCGAGGGCGCCGACGCCGTGGTCCACCTCGCGTCGCGCATCGACGGGAGCGACGCCGAGTGCGAGACCGTCAACGTCCACGGCGCGCGGGCGCTGATGCGGGAGGCGCGGCGTGCGGGTGCCGGGCGCGTCGTCCACCTTTCCACCTCTGCGGTCTACGGCCCCGGCCCGCACGACGGGGTCGCAGTGGACGAGGTCGTCCCCGCGCCGGTGTCGCCGGCCAGCCGGACCCGGCTCGCCGGTGAGGCGTACGCCCTCGCGGCCGGCGGCATCGTCCTGCGGCCCGGCCTGATCCAGGGAGCCGGCGACCGGTGGGTGGTCCCGGCGCTCGCCGAACTCCGGCGCCGGGTACCCGCCCGGTGGGGGGAGGCGCCCGCGCGGCTCTCCGTCGTCGACGTCAACGACCTGGCCCGGCTGATCGCAGGGCTGGCGGCCGGACCCCGGGCCGTGGCCTCCGGCATCTACCACGCGGCCCATCCGGAGCCGGTGCCCAGCGCGGAACTGCTGGCAGAGCTGGTGGCGTTGGACGTACTGCCGCCCGTATCCGAGGAGTGGACCTGGGAGCGGTGCCTGAGCCGACTGCGCGAGACTCCGGGAAGGATGAGCGAGCGTCAGTTCGCCCTGCTCGCCACCGACCACTGGTACCGCAGCGAGGAGATCTGGCGGCTCGCGCAGTGCCCCGCGGGACCCGGTCCGCTGGCCCGGCTCGCCGACTGCGCCGCCTGGTACCGGGCTCATCTCGCCGCCGTCGCGCAGGTGTAGCGCCGAAAGCGGTGCGGGCTCAGGCCGGTATCGGTCCCGTCGGTACCGAGATACTGCCAAAGTCTTCACGAAATCCCGGTTTTCCTTCCACCCGCAACGGTCCCGCAGGTAGCTTCCGAACTGTGGCAAGGCAAGACAGGGCTGAGCTGACGCGGCGTGCCCTCATTGCCGCGGCCTCGGCGGAATTCGACAAGCACGGCTATGCGGGCACTTCGCTGTCCCGCGTCAGCAGCGCGGCCGGGGTCTCCATGGGTGCGCTGACGTTCCACTTCGGCGCCAAGGACGAACTCGCGGCCGTGGTGCAGGCCTGGGGCGCGGCCATGACGAACGCGGCGCTGCAGGACATCCGCGAGCAGCGCGTTCCTCCGCTGCAGGCGGCGATCGACCTGACGCACACGCTGGCGAGGCTGCTGGAGGAGGAGGCCGGCGTCCGGGCGGCCGCCCGCCTGGCCCGAGACGGAGCGAGCACCTCCGAGGACTGGAACGCGGTGTGGATCCCCACCCTCCGGCAGCTCCTCGCCCGGGCCGCGGCCGAAGGGACGCTCGGGGCCGACCCGAAGGACTTCGAGGCCCTGGTCTCGCTGCTCGTCGCAGGGGTGGAGGCCGCGGCGCACACGCACCCGTCGGTCCGTGAGGCCTCGCTCCGCCACGGTCTGCGGCAGCAGCTCACCCTGGCCTGGCAGGTGTTGGCCGGCATGTACCGGGTCGCGAGGCCGGGCGAACCGGAGCTCCTGCCCGCCGGCACTTCCTGAGACGAGCCCCCGACGGGGTTCGCAGTCACCGGTTTCCCCTCCGCGGGGCTCCCTCCCTCCAAAACATAGAGAGCGTTCTGTATTATTGGAGGGTCAGCTACGGACCAGCTCACAGGGGGAACCATGTCCGTGCTCCACACCGAAGCCCGGCACACCCGAACGACCGCCCCGGCGCAAGAGGTGATCGAGGCCCTCTGCGCGGAGCTGTTCTCCTCCTTCCGCAGAGCCGACCACCACGTCAAGGGCGAGCAGTACCTGCGGGGCCTGCTCACCGCCTCCGGACGCAAGTCCATCCAGAACATCGCGCGTTCCCTCGGTGACGAGAGCGCCGCCCAGCGGCTCCACCACTTCATCTGCAACGCGCCGTGGAACTGGAAGCCCGTCAGGCGGGCGCTGGCGCAGCACCTGACGGACCGTGCGCAGCCCGAGGCCTGGGTCGTCCGCCGCATGCTCATCCCCAAGACGGGAACCAGCTCGGTCGGTGTGCACCGGCGTTTCGTGCCCGAGAGCGGCCGGGTGGAGAGCGGTCAGCAGGCGCACGGTCTGTGGTACGCCGGGCGGGAGCTGAACACCCCGATCGACTGGAGCCTGAGCCCGGGTACCGGAAGGCCCGCACCGCATTCCAGGCCAGGCCGGCACCCCGTCACGCAGCAGCTGGACGAAAGCGCCCCGCTGCCGGAGCTGCCCGCGGCGCCCCTGGTCTGGGACGGTCCCGTGCGCGACGTGGCGGGGCTGCTGCGCCTGCTGCCCGTGGAGCGGATGCACGCGGTGGTGCGGCTCTCGCCCGATGCGGCGTTCCGGCCGTTCACGCCCTCGGGGCGGTTCAGCGAGACGCTCACGCTGCCGGCCGAACGCATCCTGGCCGCCCGCCAGGCTCCTTGGCTGTCCGAAGCGGAACCCGCTCCCGGCGTGCGGACCGCCACCGCGCGCGTGGCACTGCCGTCGGCGGCCGGTGCGGAGCGGGGGTTGACGCTCTTCGCCCAGTGGCGCAAGGAGCAGCCCGACGCGGCGGAGTTCTGGGTCACCACGATGCCGTGCGCGGTCCCCGCCGAGCTGCACCGGCTGACCGCCTTGGCCCGGTCGGTCGAACACGACAGCGTGCGTACCGGTGCCAAGGTCGGGCTGCGCGATTTCGAGGGGCGGTCCTACGAGGGGTGGCACCGCCACATGACGCTCGCCTCGGCGGCGTACGCGGCGCTGATGCTCGGGAACGCCTGAGCGTCCCGGAGCCGGGTGGGTCTCAGTCCTCCCGCGCAATCTCATGAGGGGGAGTCAGGATGCACTGCACGTACAGGGATTCCGCCGCGGTCCTCGCGTCTTCGTACGGGCCGGTCGCATGCGCCGCGCCCTTCACGACGGCGATCCAGCCCCCTTCCCGCTCCTGGCGCACTCTTCCGAGGTGCGTCCCGTCGTAGGCGACGACTTGGATCACCCGCGAGGGCGGACAGAGGGGCGCGAGGGCGAGACCTTCGGCATGCGCGATGCCGGCCAGGGCGGCTTCCTCCAGGAACTTGAGTTTCGCCCGGTAGACGATCCGCTCGGCCAATTCGACGATCCTGGACAACTGGGGGACCTTTCGGCGAAGACCCACAGGCGCGCCACCGGACGAACCGGGGCCCCGCACACGTGATGCGGGGCCCGGATTCTTCGTGTCAGGTGGACATTTCAGAGCCTAGTCACGGGTGAGCTTCTTGTAGGTGGCGCGGTGCGGACGGGCCGCGTCCGCACCAAGGCGCTCGATCTTGTTCTTCTCGTAGGACTCGAAGTTGCCTTCGAACCAGTACCACTTGGACTCGCCTTCGTAGGCGAGGATGTGGGTGGCGACCCG
>NZ_JBIAXU010000020.1:0-159772 GCF_042896985.1 Streptomyces sp. NPDC001194
ACCCCCACTCCGACGCCGACCCCCACACCCACCCCGACCCCCGGCCCCGGTGACCTGAAGCTGACCAACCCCGGCCCCCAGACCTGCAAGTTCAACCAGACCTGCACCATCCAGCTCACCGCCACCGGAGCCAAACCCACCCTCCGCTACTCCGCCACCGGACTCCCCTTCGGCCTCACCATCGACACCAACACCGGCCGCATCACCGGCAAACCCTGGACCACCGGAACCCTCCAGATCACCGCAACCGCCACCGACTCCACCCCAGCCACCGCCACCGCCACCTTCCCCCTCACCGTCAACTGGTTCTGACCGGCAACCGGGGGCGGGCGCACACCACCCGCCCCCGAAGCCGCGCTTGGTTCCACGCGAAACAGTGACATGCATCACCACCGGTGAACTGATCACGGAAGCATTACGTCCGTTCTCATCTCCCCGACATGTCGATATTTGTCCCACTCGAATCGGCATTCCACCCTTCGCCCGACATGGGTGTCCCCAGCGACGCCACCATCGGCGGCAACTGGCCATGTCACAGCCGTGTCTGATGGAGGATCCCGATCTCACGAGGCCGGCCGGCCACCCGGTCAGCACGACTGTCCGCCCTTTTCAAGCCCGGCGCCCGGCGCTGTCCCGCGGCCCGGCGGCGGGACTTGCCAGCCCGTTCCGGGGCTTCTAAGAATGGCGGCCCGGCCCCCGCGCTCCAGCAGCTCAGGCGCAGGACGCATCGCAGAAACCACGTGAGGTCACGCATGCACAAGCACCGCAAGAAGACGCACTACAAGAAAATAACCATCGCCGCCGTCACCCTCGGCCTCGTGGGCATCCCCACGGCCGCCATGGCGTGCCTGCACACCAATGAGGCGGGCGGGGCGAAGGCCGGCGGCAGGCACGGCATGCGCCCTTCCCACACCGCCCCCTCCCCCACCGAGTCGATCGTGACCGTGGCGGAGCCGACGCAGGCCCCGGTCCCCTTCGAGACCGCGACGGCCACCCCGGTCACCCCGGCCGCGCAGACCACCGGGGCCCCGGAGACCGAACAGCCGGCCACCGAGCCGACGCGGCAGCCCCCCGCGGCGAAGCCCGCGCGCCCGGCCCCGGCGAAGCCCTCCGCTCCGGCCACCGCGGAGCAGCCGGCCACCCCGACGGGCGGGGCCTCCGGCCCGGCCGCCGAGGTGGTGGCCCTCGTGAACCAGGAGCGCGCCAAGGTCGGCTGCTCGGCGCTCACCGTCAATCCGAAGCTGACCGCGGCCGCGCTGAACCACAGCCAGGACATGGCCTCGCACTCCAACATGTCGCACACCGGCTCCGACGGATCGGACCCGGGCGAGCGCATCACCCGGAGCGGCTTCGCCTGGACGACGTACGGCGAGAACGTCGCGTACGGCTACAGCACGCCCGAGCAGGTCATGACCGGCTGGATGAACAGCCCCGGGCACCGCGAGAACATCCTCAACTGTGCCTTCAAGGAGATCGGCGTCGGGCTCGCGCAGCCGAACTCCTACTGGACGCAGGACTTCGGCACGGCCCGCTGACGGCTCCCGCTAGCGGGAGGTGTCGAACACCTCGTCCCGCGTCGTGGCCAGGGCGCACTCCAGCGCCCCGCGCAGGACGGGGTGTTCGCGGATGTCGGCGAGGACCAGGGGCGGCTGGCAGGCGGACAGTTCGGCGAGCTCGGCCTCGACCAGGGCGCGCAGCGGCTCGCCGCCCGCGAGGAACACTCCGCCGGAGAGGACCACGAGCTCGGGGTCGAGCACGCCGGCGATCGAGGACAGTCCGGTGGCGACGGCCGTCGCGAACTCCTCCAGCACCTTGCGGTACGGGCCTTCGGCCTCGGCCGCGGCCCGCCTGAGGATGGCCATGGCCTGCCCGAGCGCCGGGTCGGCGGCCCCGCGCCGTCCCGGGCCGGCGGCGGTCTCCGCACCGTCCGCGCCGCTGCCGATGCCCAGCCTGCGCGCCATCTCGGGCACCACCTGGAATCCCGCCAGGTCCTGGTACCCGCCGGTCTCCGCCACTTCGGGGTTGCGCACCAGCGGGGTGCCGGGGACGGGCATGAAGCCGACCTCGCCCGCCCCGCCCGTACGCCCGCGGTAGAGGCGGCCGCCGAACATCATGGCGGCGCCGATGCCCTCCTCGTTCCACAGCAGGAAGAAGTCCTCGTACCCGCGGGCCGCTCCGGTGCGCCCCTCGGCGATGGCGACGAGGTTGACGTCGTTCTCGCAGTCGACGGGCATGGGCAGTCCGGCCGCCAGTTCCCGCAGCAGGGTCGGCGACTGCCAGCCCGGCAGGTGGCTGGGGTAGCGGAGGCGGCCCTCGCGGTGGTCGAAGGCGAGCGGGGCTCCGACGACGACCCGGTGGATGGCGTCGGAGGTGAGCCCGGCCGCCCGCGCGGCGCCCTCGACGGCCGCGATCACCTGGTCGACCTCGCCGCCGCACGCCTCGGGGTCGGTGAGCTCGTAGGTGCCGATCGTCCGCCCGGTGAGGTCCGCGACCGCCGTGCGGATCAGGCCGGGGGTCACGTCGAGCCCGGCCACGTACGCGGCCGCCGGGTTGAGGGTGTACAGCAGGGCGCCCGGTCCGGGGTGCCCGGCGGAGGTGCCGCCGGCCACGACCAGGCCGGACTCCTCCAGGCGGGCCAGCATCTGGGAGGACGTCGGCTTGGACAGCCCGGACAGCCGGGCGATCTGGGCCCGGGACAGCGGCCCCTGCTCCAGCAGGAGCTCCAGGGCGGCGCGGTCGTTCAAGGTGCGCAGGACCCGGGGTACGCCGGGCGCTCGGTTCGTCACACGTACCCCTGGTCGGCTGTCAGAAGATCTTCCCTGCCATGATACCGGCGCCTGCCCGGCCGGACCGTGGGCCGCTACTGGCCCACTCTTCCGTCGACGCACTCGCGCAGCAGGTCGGCCTGGCCGCAGTGCCGGGCGTACTCCTCGATCCGGTGCACCATCAGCTCGCGGATCGCGATCCCGTCCTTCCCCACGCGCGTGCCCAGGTCCGGGTGGGCGGCCAGCGCCGCGTCGGTCGCGGCCTGCTCGCGCTCCAGATCGGCTCGGGCGGCATCGACCACCGCCTGATCGGCGACGGCTCCGTGGAAGTCCGCGTCCTTCGCGCCGTACAGCTTCGGCAGCGGTTCGCCGTCGGTGATCCAGTTGCGCCAGTCCCGTTCCACCTCGGCGAGGTGGCGCACCAGGCCCAGCAGGGACATCGTCGAGGGAGGAACCGACCGGCGGGCGAGCTGCTCCGGGTCCAGGTCCTCGCACTTCATGCGCAGGGTGATGCGGTAGTTGGCGAGGAAGTCCTGCAGGGTCGCGAGTTCGCCGTCGGGGCTGTTCTCGTTGTTGCGGGGGTCGTCGTCCGGGTCGGCCCACATGTCGGGGTAGACGGTCGCCCGGGTCCATCGCGCGGATTGATCACTCATGCGTCGCATGGTCGTCCGCGAAGGCCCGGGGCCGCCACCGAATTCTGGAGACCGGTCAGGGCGCGGCCGTCCGCGACGGAGCCTCCCACGCGAACCCGTCCGGGTCGGCGAAGGCCTCGCCGTCGCCGCCGAGCACCAGCCGGTGCGATCCCGTCCCGTCGACGGGGACGCCGACCTCCTTGGCGAGGGCGCGGCGCCCGTACAGCGCCAGCTTGACGCCGCCCGCCGGGGCCTCGAACTGCACGTACTTGCTGCCGAAGCCCTTGGCGACCGTGAGGCCGCGGTCGAGGTAGAACCGCTTGCTCGCGAGCACGTCCGCGGATCCGAGCAGGAGCACCATCTCGTCGAACCGCAGCAGGGCCGGGCCCCTGTCCTTCTTCTCGGAGGTGGCGACCTTCCAGATGGTCCCGTCCGGTGCCCGGACGACGCCTCCGTAGCCCCAGAAGGACTTCGCGGCGGGCTTCAGCGGCGTGGCACCTGCGTCGAGGGCGGCGCCGAGGAAGCCGTCCACCACGGACGGCCTGGACACGGTGAGCGCGAGCGCGAACCCGCGGAAGCCGGTCGTCGGTGTCTGCGAGGCGCGCAGGCCCACCTGGTCGCCGAGGCCGAAGGCGGTGTAGAAGCGGTCGGCGGCCGTGGTGTCGGCCACCTCGAGGGTGACGGATGCGATGGAGTTCATGCCCTTCACGCTAGGTCCGGGAGGGCGGCCGCCGCTTCTCGATTCCTGACCGGTCCGCGGGCGGCCGGCGGTACGCCGGCCGGCCCGGTGGGGCGGGCGCCGAAGGCGGCGCGCTCGATGCGCCGCGCCATCAGATAGTCGTACGGCGACTTCCCGTACGCGAGCCGGAACTCCCGGCCGAGCTGCCCGGCCGCCATGCCCGCGCCGCGGGCGAGCGCCTCGACGTCCAGCGGCCGCGCGTACTCCCGGTCGATCCGGTCGCGGACGCGGCGCAGCCGGGCGAAGTCCTTCAGGCGCTGCGCCTCGGTGAGCGCGCGCCCCCACGCGGGATTGCACATGCCGGAAACCCCCTCCGTCCCTGCTCGGTGTCGCGGCTCAGCGCAGTTCCTGGATCCGGATCAGGTTGCCCGCGGGGTCGCGGAAGGCGCAGTCGCGGATGCCGTACGGCTGCTCGGTCGGCTCCTGCACCACTTCGGCGTCGCCCGCCCGGACCTTCTCGAAGGTGGCGTCGAGGTCCCGGGTGGCCAGCAGGATCCAGCCGTAGGTGCCCTTGGCCATCATCTCGACGATGGTGCGGCGCTCGGCTTCGGTGATGCCGGGGTCGGCGGCCGGCGGCGCCAGCAGGATGGACGTGCCGGGCTGGCCGGCGGGGCCGACGGTGATCCAGCGCATCTTGCCCTGGCCCACGTCGCTGCGGACTTCGAACCCGAGGATGTCGCGGTAGAAGGCCAGGGCGGCCTCCGGGTCGTCGTGCGGCAGGGAGCTCGTGTGAATGGTGATGTCCATGACCCACACGGTAGTTCCGGCGCCGCGCCCGGCGCTTCTCCGTTCCTGATCCGCGCGCCGGTCACTTTCCGACGGTGTTCATGAGGATGATCGCCGCGAGATCGGCCAGGATGACGCAGACGACGCCCAAGATCATGCTCCAGGCCCGGCGTGATTCGTCCATGCCTTTCAGTCAAACCGCACGGCCCCGGAGCGGCAACCAGAGTGCCTCCGGAACGGGGTTTGTATCCGCCGTGTATCAGGGAGCGCTTGGTCGTCCATCGAAGCGGGAGACCGGGTCGCCGAAGCCGTGGCCGCGCCCGTCACCTGCCGTATCGTTCCTTTTCGGGTCGCCCGCCGCCCCGCCCGTCCGCCCCCACAGGAGTCCTCCCCGTGTCCTCGTCCACCCCCGCCCAGGCCTGCGCGCGCCCCGTGCGCGTGCTGCTGGTGGAGGACGACGAGCTGATGCGCCGGTCCTTCACCGTCGCCCTCGAACGCTACGGCTACCGGGTGCGGGCCGCGGCCGACGGCCTCGCCGGGCTGGAGCTCTTCCGCGACGGCGGCCGGGACGGCGAGGGCACCGGCGTCCTCGACGGCGGCGACGGCGACGACGGCTTCGACCTGCTGATCCTGGACGTGATGCTGCCCGGCCTGGACGGCATCGGCCTGTGCCGCAGGGTCCGGGAGACCAGCCTGGTGCCGATCCTGATGATGTCCGCCCGCGGCGACGGGCTCGACATCGTGGCCGGTCTGGAAGCCGGTGCGGACGACTACGTCGTCAAGCCCGTGGACACCTACGTGCTCGTGGCCCGCATCCGCTCGCTGCTGCGCCGGGCGACGTACGCGCCCCCGGCCCCGGGCGCCGGGCGCGCCGCCGGCGAGGAGCAGACCGCCCCTTCCCAGGGCGACCTGCTGGTCTTCGGGGACCTGACCCTCGACACCGGCGGCCTGGAGGTCTTCGTCTCCGGAACCGCGGTGGCACTGACCCCGACCGAGCTGAAGCTCCTGCTGGAGTTCGCCGCACACCCGGGCGTCGTGCTGGAACGGCACACCCTGCTGCGCAACGTCTGGGAGTACGGCTGGGACGGCGACAGCCGGGTCGTGGACCTGTGCGTGCAGCGGCTGCGCCGCAAGCTCGGCCGGGACCGGATCGAGACGGTCCGCGGCTTCGGCTACAAGCTCAGGCGCTGAGACCGTGCGCCCGTACCGCCGTCTGCCCCGTCTGGACCGCGTCTCCCTGCGCTGGAAGATCGCCGCGCTGGCCGCGGCCACCGCCTGCCTGGTCGCGGCGGCCGTCGGCGTACTCGTACACCTGTGGACCGCGAGCGACATCCGCGGTCGCGCCGAGATGCGCGCGTTCAACGGCGTGTACGCGGCCATGGAGACGTACCGGCGCACCGGGACGCTGGTGGACGGCGCCGAACTCGATCCGGCCGAGCTGCCCCGCGTACTGGACCACCCGGCCGACGGCGTCCGGCACACCGCCTACGACGGCCGCGTCGACAACAACGTCGGCCCGAGC
This sequence comes from Streptomyces sp. NPDC001194, assembly GCF_042896985.1. Taxonomy (NCBI): domain Bacteria; kingdom Bacillati; phylum Actinomycetota; class Actinomycetes; order Kitasatosporales; family Streptomycetaceae; genus Streptomyces; species Streptomyces sp. NPDC001194. Next base: position 6,385 of record NZ_JBIAXU010000020.1, read on the forward strand.
TTCTGGGCCGCCCAGCGGGTCGGCGGGCCGGGCAGCCCCGTGCTGGCCGTCCGCGTCAACATGAGCCCGGAACTCCACGACCTGCGCCGGCTCGACATGAGCATGGCCGTGGCCTCGCTGGTCTCCCTCGCCGCGGCCGTGCCGCTGGCGGCCTACGGGGCCGGGCTCCTCGGCCGCCGGCTGCGACGGGTCTCCGAGACCGCGGGGCGGATCTCCGCCGGTGACCTGGACGCCCGTACCGGGCCCACCAAGGGCGGCGACGAGGTGGCCGACATCGCCGCCACCGTCGACCTCATGGCCGACAGCCTCGGCCGGCGGCTTCGGACCGAGCGGCAGTTCACGGCGGACGTGGCCCACGAGCTGCGCACCCCGGTCGGCGGTCTGCTGGCCGCCACCGACCTGCTGCCGGCGGGCGAGACGGAGGACCTGGTACGGGGCCGCGTACGCGATCTGCGCGCTCTGGTCGAGGACCTGCTGGAGATCTCCCGGCTGGACGCGGGCGCCGAGCGCCCGGTACGCGCCCGCGTACCGCTCGGCGAGGTCGTCCGCGAGGCCGTGGCGCGCACCGGATTCGACGCGTCGGTCACGGTGGCGCACACCCCGGGCACGGCGGCTGCCGAGAGCGTCGAGACCGATCCGCGCCGCCTCGAACGGATCGTCGGCAACCTCGTCGTCAACGCCCACCGGCACGGCGCCACCCCGGTCGAGGTCACCGTCGAGGGCCGTACGGTCGTCGTACGGGACCACGGCCCCGGCTTCCCCGCCGACCTCCTGCGCGAGGGTCCGCGCCGCTTCCACACCGGCGCGGCGGAGCGCGGCTCGGGCCACGGCCTGGGGCTGACCATCGCCCTGGGACAGGCCCGGGTGCTCGGCGCCGAGCTGCGCCTGGACAACGACCCGGCCGGCGGCGCCGTGGCCACCCTCTGCCTGCCCGCGGCCTGACGGGCCCGCCCCGCCCGCTACACGACTGATACGAAGCGACGCGGCAGCCGACACACGGCGGCCCCCGCCCCCGATACACGTCCCGGACACCCTTCGAAGTGCATCCACCCGCACCGAAGAGGAGTCCCCGTGAGCGCCGCACCCTTTGACGCCCTCGCACCGCACCCGACGGCCGGCCTCGCGGCCGCCACCAGCGAACTGTCGAAGGTCTACGGGAGCGGCGACACCCGTGTCGTCGCTCTGGACCGCGTCAGCGTCGCCTTCCGGGAGGGCGAGTTCACCGCGATCATGGGCCCCTCGGGCTGCGGTAAGTCGACCCTGATGCACTGCGCCGCCGGGCTCGACACGGTCAGCTCCGGCTCCGTGCGCATCGGCACCACCGAGCTGAGCACGCTGGGCGACCGGCAGCTGACCGAGCTGCGGCGCGACCGGATCGGCTTCATCTTCCAGGCCTTCAACCTGCTGCCGACGCTGACCGCGCTGGAGAACATCACGCTGCCTCTGAGCATCGCGGGCCGCCGCCCCGACCGGCAGTGGCTGGAGCGCGTGGTCTCCATGGTCGGGCTCTCCCAGCGGCTCGGCCACCGGCCCGGACAGCTGTCCGGCGGACAGCAGCAGCGCGTGGCCGTGGCCCGCGCCCTGGCCTCCCGGCCCGCGATCGTCTTCGGCGACGAGCCCACCGGCAACCTCGACTCCCGCGCGGGCGCCGAGGTGCTCGGCTTCCTGCGCGACTCGGTGCGCGAGCTCGGCCGGACGGTGGTCATGGTGACGCACGACCCGGTCGCCGCCGGCTATGCCGACCGCGTGGTCTTCCTCTCCGACGGCCGCCTGGTCGACGAGATGGCCCGCCCCACCCCGGAACGGGTGCTGGACCGGATGAAGGCCTTCGACGCCCGCGCCCGCACCAGCTGACCCCGGCCCGGCTCCCCCGGCTCTCCCCGTACGCCCTCGTCCCCGAAAGCTGCCCATGCTGAGAACAGCCCTGCGCAACGTCCTGGCGAACAAGGCCCGTCTGGTCATGACCGTCCTCGCGGTCTGCCTGGGTGTCGCGTTCGTCTGCGGCACCCTCGTCTTCGCCGAGTCCTCCGCCGCCGCCTACCGCGCCGCCGCGTCGAAGGACTTCGCGGGGATCGCGGTCACCGTGACCCCGAAGTACGCCCCGCCCGGGGCCGGTGCGGAGAGGCCCGGCGCCCTGGACGACGCGCTCGTACGCAAGCTGGCCGAGGTGGACGGCGTCGCCGCCGCGCGGCCCGCGGCCGACGGCTCGGCCACCCTGAACGGCGCGGACGGCCGTCCGCTGCGGGCCGGCAGGGCATGGTCGAACCTGGCCGCCGCCTACGTACCCGGCAAGGACGGCACGGACAGCCGCCATCCGCTGGTCGAGGGCCGCGCCCCGCTCGGGGACGGGGAACTCGCCGTGGACGGCGGGACCGCCGCGGCCGGCGGGTTCAAGATCGGCGACACGGTCACGCTGGCCACCGACGGCCCCGTCCTGAAGAAGCGGCTCGTCGGCATCGTCAGGACCCGGGACTCGCGGGTGACCGCCGGCGGAACCCTCGCCGTGTTCGACAAGGCGACCGCCCAGGAGCTGTACGCCTCCCCCGGCCTGTACACCTCGATCGACGTGTCCGCCAAGCCCGGCACGGACGAGTTCGAGCTCGCCCGGCGGATCACCGCCCTGCTCCCGGCCGACCGGGCCGAGGCCGTCACGGGAGCCGCCCAGGCGATCCGGCAGGCCACCTACACCGACACGCTGACCCGCGGCCACCAGAAGATGCCGATGCTCTTCGCCGGGGTCTCGCTCTTCATCGGTTCCTTCCTCATCGTCAACACCTTCACCATGGTCGTGTCCCGGCGCACCCGGGAGATCGCGCTGCTGCGGGCGATCGGCGCCTCGCGCCGCCAGGTGGTCCGCTCCGTCCTGTGGGAGGCGGTCCTGCTCGGCCTGGTCTCGTCGGCGGCAGGTTTCGTACTCGGCCTCGGCATCGCCTCCGCACTGCCCCGCCTCCTGAGCACCTCTCAGGAAGCCCTGCCCGACGGCCCCCTGGTGATCGGCCCGCTGCCCGTCATGGCGGCGCTCGGCGTGGGCGTGGGCGTCACGGTGCTCGCCGCCTGGCTGCCGTCCCGCAAGGCGGCGAGGGTCGCGCCCATCGAGGCGCTGCGCACCGGCGAGCAGCCGCCGACCGCGACCGCCTCCCGGGTCCGGGGCGCGGCGGGACTGCTCCTGCTCCTCGGCGGCGGCGGACTGCTGGTCTCGCTGACGGGGGCGAAGGACGCGTCGGAGGAGAACCTGCAGTACGCGATGTTCGGCTGCGCCCTGCTCGTCGTCGCGTTGATCGTGCTGGCGCCGCTGCTCGCCGTCCCCGTCATCCGGCTGACGGGACGGCTGACCGGCCGCTTCGGGGTCACCGCGCACCTCGCCCGCGAGAACGCGCTGCGCGACCCGCGGCGCACGGCGGCCACCGCCTCCGCCCTGATCGTCAGTACGGCGCTGGTCGCCGGGCTCGCCGTCATCGGAAACTCCACAGAGCGGGCCCTGGACCGGCAGGCCGCGGCCGGCCTCGGCGCCGACTACGTGATCGGCAGCACGGGCAGCATGACCGCCATCGACCCGGGCACCGAGAAGCGGGTGGCGGGCACCCCCGGGGTGAAGACGGCGGCCGGCGTCGCGGACTCCACCGTCTTCACCGGCGGCGGCGTCCGAAAGATCGCCGGCATCGACCCGGCCACCGTGGGCGACGTCATGAAGCTCGACTTCGTCAGCGGCTCCCTGAAGGACCTCGGACCGGGACGGGTCGCGCTCTCCGCCGCCGTCGCCCGGGAGCAGGGCGTGAGCGCGGGCGGCCGGGTCAAGGCGCGCATCGGCCGCAACCAGGAGTTCACGCAGTACACGGTCGTCGGCGTCTACGAGGACAACCCCACCGCCGGGGAGGTGCTGGGCTCCCGTGCCGACGTGCAGCGCGACAGCTTCCTGCCCGGCTCGGTCCAGCGGATCCTCGTGCGCACCGACGGCGCCGCGGTCTCGAAGACCACCGAGGACCGGCTGCGCGCGGCCGCGGGCAACAGCCCGCTGGTGCAGGTGAAGGACCGGCAGGCACTGGTGGACGAGGCGGCCGGCTCCCTGGCCGACCTGCTGACCCTGATGTACGGGCTGCTCGCGATCGGTACGGTGATCTCGCTGCTCGGCATCGTCAACACCCTGGCCATGTCGGTCGCGGACCGCACGCGCGAGATCGGTGTCCTGCGTGCCATCGGCATGGAGCGTGCCGGGATCCGGCGGATGATCCGCCTGGAGTCGGTGACCGTGGCCGCCTTCGGCACGCTGCTGGGCCTGACGGGCGGGCTGTTCGGGGCCTGGGCGGTCGGCTCGCTGGCCAACGGCGCCATGAAGGAGTACTCCCTGGCGCTGCCCTGGGGGACGCTGCTCCTCGTGTGTCCGGTGTCCTTGACGATCGGCGTGCTCGCGGCCGCCGTGCCGGCCCGCCGCGCCGCCTCGCTGAGCCCGCTGGAGGCCGTGGCGGAGCGGTGACGGACGGACGCACGTGACGCCGGGGGCCGGGGTGGTCAGACCCGGCCCTCGGCGCCGTGCGTTCAGCGCGGGCGCATGCCCGTGCTCATCTCATGCTCATGCTCACCAGAGCACGGGCATCCGCTCGGGGATCCGCTTCATGAACCCCGTGCGCCAGACGAGTTGCTCGATCGGCACGGCCAGGTCGAGGCCGGGCAGCCGCTCGAGGAGCACCTCGATGGCGATCTGCGCGTGCCGCTTGCCCAGGGCGGTGGCGGGGCAGTAGTGGCCCCCGCCGCCGAAGGACAGGTGCGCGTTCGGGTTCGGCCGGTCGAGGCGTACCGTGTGCGGGTCCTCGAACTCGGCGGGGTCGTGGTTCGCGGCCTCGACGAGGACGAGGACCAACTCCCCCTTCTGCACGGTGACGTCGCCGAGCTGCATGGTCTCGGTGGCGATCCGGGGCAGCCCGTCCGCGATCGACAGGTTGATGCGCAGCAACTCGTCCACGGCGGCGGGCACGAGCGTCGGGTCGGCGATCAACTCGGCCTTGAGTTCGGGGTGCTGGATCAGCGACACGAGCGCCATCGTGAGGAATCCCATGACGCTGATGACGCCCGCGCCGAACATCGTGACGCCGACGGTGGCGAGCATCTCGTCGGTCAGGTGCGCGTAGTCGGGGTCCTCGCGCAGGGCGGCGAGCTCGGCCATGAGGCCCGTCGTCGCCGGGTCGTCGAGCCGGCCGATCATGTGGTCCATGTCGCGGTCCCAGTTGATGCCCGCCGCGGGGATGGGGCGCGGGCTGTTCATGAACGCGACGTGCAGCGACCGGTAGAGGTCGGGCCCGTCGCTCTGGGGGATGCCGAGGATGTGGCAGTGCAGTCCGGTGGAGTACGGGACGGTGAAGTCGTGGCGCAGGTCGGCCGGAATCCCGGTGGCGACGAGCTGGTCGACGAGGGCGTGCGCGTGGCCGACCAGCCACTCCTCCAGCCCGGGAGCCTTCGGGTTGAGGGCCTTCATCACGGCCTTGCGCAGCCCGGCGCCCGTGATGTTCCCCATGTTGTTGACCACCTCCGGGGGGATGGTCAGCGCGTACTGGCGGGGTGCGCCCTCGGCGGAGGTGTCCTTGAGGGAGAACCGGGGGTCGTCGAGCACCTGCCGGCACAGGCGGTACGAGGACACCAGCCAGGCTTCCGCCCCGGCTATCGTGCGGACCTTCTTGACCGGCTCGCGGGTGAGCAGGTGCGTGATCTCGTCGGGCAGTCGCGTGCCGTTGGCGTCGAACGGGAACCGGGTGAGCTCGTCGGCCGGGGCGGCCGTGATGGGTTCGATGGTGCTGGTCATGCGGAGCGGTCCTGTTCTTCGCGTTCTTCGGCGGGGGTGATGACGGCATGGCCCTGATTGCGCGAGGCGCGCAGTCCCCAGCCCCGCGCGTACAGCAGCTCCGCCAACGGCAGTGCCTGGTGGTAGCAGTTGAGGGAGGAGCTGACGCCGAGGATGGCCGGTGTGTCGAGGAACAGCGGCACTTCGGCGCACACGTACTTGATGCACACTTCGCGCTGCAGCTCGGTCGGCGGCAGGCCGTTCAGCTTGTCGGCGAGGAACCGGGCCGCGAGCTGGTCGCACACCTCGCGGAATTCGGGGTCGTCGGCCATGAGGACGTCGAGCCCCGAGCGGATGCGCTGGTAGGCGGGGAGTTCCAGGAGCGCGGACATGGGGCGGCCGCGCAGCCGCTCCCCCTCGGGGTCGAGGGCGGCGACGGCGGAGGTGACCTTGGCGCGCACTCCGCGGAGGTTCTTCACCGCCTTGCGCTGCGCCTCGACCTCCGGGTAGCCGAGTGCCACGAACATCTCGGCGACGTGCATGTCGGTCCAGATGAGATCGACCTGGCGGAAGTGGTCGAGCCCCCACCGGGCGAGTTCGAGCACGCGGTCGTGGGTGAAATAGGAGTTCCCGGACGAGATGCCTATGACGGCATGGTCTCCCTCGTCGTGGATGACCTGGCAGTGAGGCGTATAGGGACGGACGGCGAAGATGCCTTGAATGGCAGTCGTCAACGTGAGTATTTCCCCTGCGCCGCGAGTCCCGCAGGGCCGTGTGCCCTGGGTGTGGCGACGCGAGAGATGACGCTACAGAGAACGGCCCTGATGATCCAGAGCTACCGACCGGTTACTCTACGGAATTGTGCCGCGCGAGCCGTGCGATCATACGATCTTGCCCCTCGGCGGATCCGCCAGGGGTCATTCCGAGGGCTTCCCGTGAGGGATCTCGCGCACCGGTCCGGGCCCCTTCTTCGGGGACTGCCCCGGCCTGTCGAGACGGCTCGCCTCGTCGGTGTCCGCCGCCCGCACGGGGTGTTCGTCCTTGCCCGTGTGCGGGGCGCGCCGTCGCTGCCCGTCCCCGTGGCCGTGCAGGGGTACGCCTCCGGCGCCGCCTTGGTCTTCCATGGCCCGTCACTCCTCGACCGCGTGTGCGTCCCCCGCAGTGCACCTGCCCCGCCCCTCGAGCGGGAAACCTGCGCCGGTTGGGACGCCCCCGTGCGGGCAGGCGCCGCGGTACGAGAACACGAGCCGGTACCGCTCGTACCCGACCCACGCGCAACCAGGGGGCCGAAGCCATGGGCGATACCCGTACGCACTCCGAGCGCAAGAGGAAGCAGGACTCCGAGACCCGGTTCACCGTGTGGGTGGCCCTCGCGGCCAATCTGGTCATCTGCGTCGCCAAGGCCGTCGGCGGCGTCATCGCCGGCTCCCCCGCGCTGCTGTCCGAGGCGGCCCACTCGGTGGCCGACAGCCTGAACGAGGTCTTCCTGCTGGCCTCGGTCAAGCGCAGCCGGCGCCCGGCCGACCGGCGCCACCCCTTCGGCTACGGCAAGGAGCGCTACTTCTGGTCGCTGCTGGCCGCCGTCGGCATCTTCGTCACCGGAGGCTGCTTCTCGGTGTTCCAGGGCGTGGAGGCGTTCCGCGCGGGCGGTTCCGAATCCCACGAGGGGTATCTGATCGGCTTCGCCGTGCTCTTCGTGGCACTGCTCGCCGAGGGGGCCTCGCTGGCCCGGGCCGTCCTCCAGGTCCGCGGCGCGGCCGCGGCCGCCGGCCACGGCATGCGCGAGGAGATCCGGGTGGGCCGGGATCCGGCGCTGCGGACCGTCCTCGCCGAGGACGGCACGGCCTGCGCGGGCGTCCTGCTGGCCATGGCCGGCATGGGCCTCCACATGGCGACCGGGCGGATGGCCTACGAGGCGTCCGCCTCCGTCCTGATCGGCGTCCTGCTCGTCTACGTGGCCTACGCGCTCGGCAAGGGCGCCCGGGCCCAGCTGATCGGCGAGGCCGCCGATCCCGAGGTCCAGCGCGGGGTGCGGGAGCTGCTGTGCGAGCAGCCGGAGATCGACTCGGTCACCGCCCTGCTGACGATGCGGCTGAGCCCGGATTCGGCGCTCCTGGCCGCGAGCGTCGACCTGACGCCCGGGTACGACAGCGAGACCGTCGAGGACGCGATGGTCCGCATCAGGGAGGAGCTCAAGCAGCGCTGGCCCGAGCTGGACCAGGTGTTCCTCGACGTCACGGACGCCGCGGCGGCCCGCCGTGCGACGGGCCGCGCCCGATGACCGCCGCCGCGGCGCCGCCCGCCCCGGCCGTGCGGGCGGGGCGGGCGGCTGCCGGGATCAGGTCTGGAGGCGGCAGTTGGGGCCGTCGTGGCCGTCGGCGCTCTCGTCGTTGAACCAGTAGTCCCCCGCCGCGAGGTAGCGGAAGGAGTGCGTGACCTTGGCCGGCAGCGCCACCGTCACCGCGCGCGTCCCGTCGGGACGGGATTCGAGCACGTGGGAGCCGGGTTGCCAGCCGTTGAACGTTCCCACCACGCTGACCGGGCCGGGCGGGTCCCCGTCGGGCAGCACGAAGGTGACCTCGGTGGCGTTCTTTCGGCGCTGTCTCTCGAGCACGGACAACTCCTTCTCACTGTCGGGAGGGGGCCATCCTGACGGTCCGGCCCGTCCCCGACCGGCGACCCGCCGGGGCGCGGGACACGTCACCCGTCCGGGTCGACCGCGTTGATCCGAAAACCCGCCTTTTCCCGAATTCCTGAGCGCCCGGAAGAGTTCTGCGTGTTCTCGCGGCCGTGCGGTCCGCGGTGCGCGACCATACGGACGCCCGGCAGTCAGCAGTGAGAAGTCAGCGGCAGAAGCAGAAGAAGAACAGAGCAGCAGAAGACACCGAGACAGGAAGAAGGGCGGACGTGTCCGGCAGCGAAAGCGAGAACCCAGCAATTCCCTCCCCGACCCCGGCGCCGACTCGGCCCAGGACGAATCAGGACTGGTGGCCGAATCAGCTGGACCTGCAAGTCCTCCACCAGCACTCGCCCCTGTCCGATCCGATGGGCGAGGAGTTCGACTACGCGAAGGAGTTCGCGACCCTCGACGTCGACGCGCTGAAACGGGACGTCTTCGAGGTGATGACCTCGTCCCAGGAGTGGTGGCCCGCCGACTACGGCCACTACGGGCCGCTGTTCATCCGGATGAGCTGGCACGCCGCCGGTACGTACCGCATCGCCGACGGCCGGGGCGGCGGCGGGGCCGGCTCCCAGCGCTTCGCCCCCCTCAACAGCTGGCCGGACAACGCCAGCCTGGACAAGGCGCGCCGTCTGCTCTGGCCGGTCAAGCAGAAGTACGGGCAGAAGATCTCCTGGGCCGACCTTCTGATTTTCGCCGGGAACTGCGCCATCGAATCCATGGGTCTGCCGACGTTCGGATTCGGATTCGGGCGCAAGGACACCTGGGAGCCGGAGGAGATCTTCTGGGGGGCCGAGGACACCTGGCTGGGCGACGAGCGCTACAGCGGCGACAGGGAACTCTCCGGTCCGCTGGGCGCCGTGCAGATGGGGCTGATCTACGTCAATCCGGAGGGGCCCAACGGAAACCCCGATCCGGTGGCCGCCGCCCGCGACATTCGCGAGACGTTCGCGCGCATGGCGATGGACGACGAGGAGACGCTGGCGCTCATCGTCGGCGGTCACACGTTCGGAAAGTGCCACGGCGCCGTGGACCCCGCCTACATCGGGCCCGAACCCGAAGCGGCCCCCATCGAGCAGCAGGGCATCGGCTGGAAGAACGCGTCCGGCACCGGCGTCGGCGTCGACGCGCTCACGAGCGGGCTCGAAGGCGCGTGGACCACCGCGCCGACGAAGTGGGACAACGGCTACCTGGACAACCTGTTCGGATACGACTGGCAGCTGACGACCAGCCCCGCCGGCGCCAACCAGTGGACGCCCGTGGACCCGGCGGCCCAGGGCACGGTGCCCGACGCCCACGACCCGTCGAAGCGGCACGCCCCGATGATGCTCACGACGGACCTCGCGCTGAAGGTCGATCCGGTCTACGCGCCGATCGCCAAGCGCTTCCACGAGAACCCGGACCAGCTCGCGCTGGCCTTCTCCAAGGCCTGGTACAAGCTGCTGCACCGCGACATGGGTCCGCTGCCGCGCTACCTCGGCCCGTGGGTCGCCGAGCCGCAGCTGTGGCAGGACCCCGTGCCCGCCGTCGATCACCCGCTGGTGTCGGACGCGGACGTCGCCGCCCTCAAGGGGAAGATCCTCGCCTCGGGACGGTCCATCCCCCAGCTGGTCACCACCGCCTGGGCGGCCGCGGCGAGCTTCCGCGGCACCGACAAGCGCGGCGGGGCCAACGGGGCCCGGATCCGGCTCGCGCCGCAACGGGACTGGGAGAGCAATGCCCTGCCCGAGGTGGGCGAGGTGGTGGGGACCCTGGAACAGATCCGGCAGGACTTCAACGCGTCGGCGACGGGCGGCACGAAGGTCTCGCTCGCCGACCTGATCGTCCTGGGCGGGTGCGCGGCCGTCGAGCAGGCCGCCAGGAACGCCGGGCACGAGGTCACGGTCCCCTTCACCCCGGGGCGTACGGACGCCTCGCAGGAGCAGACCGACGTCGACTCGTTCGCCGTGCTCGAGCCCAGGGCGGACGGGTTCCGCAACTACCTCCGGCAGGGCGAGAAGCTCGCGCCGGAGACCCTCCTGCTGGACCGCGCCAACCTGTTGAACCTCACCGCTCCCGAGATGACGGTCCTGGTCGGCGGCATGCGCGCCCTGAACACCAACTTCGGGCGGTCCCGGCACGGCGTCCTCACCGACCGGCCGGAGTCGCTGACCACCGACTTCTTCGTCAACCTGCTCGACATGGGTACGGAGTGGAAGGCCTCGGCCGCGGCCGAGAACGTGTTCGAGGGCCGCGATCGCGCCTCGGGCGAGGTCAAGTGGACGGCCACCGCCGTCGACCTCGTGTTCGGTTCGCACTCGCAGCTGCGGGCGCTCTCGGAGGTCTACGCCTCCCAGGACGCGGGCGGGAAGTTCGTGCGCGACTTCGTGTCCGCGTGGGACAAGGTGATGAACTCCGACCGGTTCGACCTCGGCTGATCCCCGGCCCCTTTAGAGTCGGTACCTGAGTCCGAGTCCGAGTCAGAGGGCCCGGTCGGCCACCCCCGGCCGACCGGGCCCTTCTCGTGCCGCCGCGCTCCGGTCGCCGGGGTGGCTCGCGGGTGCGCGCCGGGGAACTCACCCCGGCCGGCCGACCCCCCGGACCGCAGGTGCGGCAGGGGCGCGGTTCCACCGCATCCGGGACCACGGGAGGGCCAGTTCTCCCTGGTCGCGGACCTCCCGCGGCGCGAGGTGCTCGATCGGCGCCGCCTCCCGGTGCCGGGCGTGGACGGTGTCGGCGTACCGGTGCCCGGTGTCGGCGGCGATGAACAGGACCGTGCGCTCTGGGGCGCGCTCGCGCTCGTGGCGGGCGGCGAGGTAGCCGGCGCCGGTGGAGAGCCCCGCGAAGACCGCGTGCCGGCGCAGCAGATCGACGCTGCCCGCCAGCGCGGCGTCGAACGAGATCCAGTGCAGGATGTCGTACAGCTCGTGCGAGACGTTCCCGAACGGGATGGAGCTGCCGATCCCGGCGATGATGATCTCGGGGTCGCGGACGTGCTGGGCGCCGAAGGTGAGGCTGCCGTACGGCTGGACGCCGACCAGTTCGACATCGGCCGGTGCGCCGTCGGCCGGGCCGGCGGCCGCCCCGCGCAGGTAGCGGGCGAGGGCTCCGGTGGAGGCCCCCGAGCCGACCCCTCCCACGAGGGTGAGTCCGGCCGCGTCTGCGGTCCCGCCTCCGGTCGCCTCACGTATCCGGTCGGCGATCACGCGGTAGCCGAGGTAGTGGACGTCGTCGTGGTACTGCCGCATCCAGTGGTACTCGGGGTGCTCGGCGAGGATCTCGTGGATCCGCTCCACCCGCCGCTCCTGGTCGAGCCCCAGGTCGCTGCACGGCTCCATCTGCTCCAGGGTCGCCCCGAGCACGGCGAGCTGGGTGCGCAGGGTGCCGTCCACCGTCGTCGAGCCGACGATGTGGCAGCGCATGCCGTACCGGTGGCAGGCCAGGGCGAGGGCGTACGCGTAGATGCCGCTGGAGCTGTCCAGCAGGGTGTCCCCGCGGCGCACCGCCCCGGTGTCGAGCAGACGGCGTACCGCGGCGAGGGCGGAGACCACCTTCATGGTCTCAAAGCGCAGGCAGACGAGCCGGTCGTCGAGCCGTATCAGGTCCGGACGGCCGATCGCCTCGGCGATGTGCTGGTCCATGCGGGAACTCCTTGCCGTTGGCGGGGAAGGTGGTGAAGGTCCGGGTGGCGGGGATGCCGTGGGCGTCGAGGGCGCGCAGGCAGCCGCGTACGCGGTGGCGCAGGCCCGGCGCGGACGGGTCGAAGAGCACGCCCGCCACCGCGCCGCTGTGCGCGATCTGCACGCCGACCGCCCCGACCCGACGGTGGATCGCGGTCAGCGCCTCGAACTCCGGATGACGGAGGACTTGTTGGCCGCGCCGGGCACTGGCGGTGGCCACCTCGCCGAGGAGCCGGGCGTCCGCGGTGGCCACCGCCCGGCGCAGCAGCGTGCGCAGCCGCTCCCAGGCCCGTACGTCGTCCTCGTCGGGTTCCCGTACGGGCAGGGAGAGGGTGTCCACGGGCGCGCCCCCGCCGAGGGCGCAGCCCACCACGACGAGCGGCGGCAGGGCCGGGCCGAGGGTTTCCAGTACCCGGCCCTCGCGCTGGGCGAACAGCACCGGCCGGCCGTCCAGCATCAGGGGGTCGCAGGCCTGTTCCGCCCGTACGGCCAGCCGGGCGACCGTCTCGGGGTCCGGCCGCATTCCGTACGAGTGCGCGACCGCGCGGACGGTGGCGATCACGTCACTGGTCGAGCTGCCCATGCCGAGGCCCACGGGGATGTCCCCGGTGAGCCTCAACTCGCCGCCGCAGGGCGGCTGTCCGGCCCGCCGCGCGCATTCCGCCACCGCGAGGGCCGCGGCCCGTACCGCTTTCGTGCGGTCGGCGGGCACGGCGGTGAGTGCTCCGGGCGCCGTACCGGGTCTGCGGACGAACTCGGCGCGGCTGCCCGGGCCGGCCATGGGGAGGGTGACCAGGCCGGCGCACCGGCGGCCGTCGGTGTCGAGGAACACCCCCTGGAGGATCTCGCCGTGGTGGCAGGGGGCGTGTCCGGTGCCGGTGGGCATCACGCGCCGTTCACCGTCCGGTAGCGGTACAGGACCGTCTCCTCGGCACTGAACTGGGAGAACGGGAACGGCTCCGCGCAGAGGGCGGTCACGCCGGAGCCGAGGAAGGCGCGGGCGACGGCGCTTCCGGTCTGCGCGTAGACGATCAGCGGGATGCCGCGGGAGCGGCAGCGCTCCAAGGCGGTGTCGAAGGAGCCGTTGCTCAGGGTCATTCCGGTGGCGACGACGGCCTCGGCGCGCTCCAGCACCTCGTCCATGTCGTCGGTGACGGGGTCGCCCCACTGGGTGGTCTCGAGGTTGAAGTCGCAGGGCAGCGGTTCGCCGCCGCGCTCGCGGATCGCCTCGACGAGCGGGTTGACGACGCCGATGAGAGCCACGCGGGCCCCCGCCTCGATGTCGAGCAGCCCGGCGATGGCCGCGTCGCGGGCCCTCGCGCGCATCTCGGGGGTACCGGCGGGGAGGATGACGGGTTCGGCTTCGCCCGCCGTCGCGGCCGCCCGGTGCGGGCGGGTCTGGGACAGGTACGCGTCGAGGGCGGCGATCCTCAGCGGGCGGGGGGCCTCGCGCAGCAGGGCGTCGAGCGGAACGCCGCAGGAGTCGCGGCAGACCGCCGGGTCGATCTCGCCGGCCTCGAAGGCGCAGCCTCCGAAGGAGCCGCCGAGGCGGACCAGGACGTACTGGTTGAGGTAGGTGGTGTCGCCGCCGGCCAGCCGGGTGCCGTGGTGGATCCAGAACACGCTGGTGGCGACGAGTTCGGAGGGGAGCGGGCCGTGTTCGCCGGCCAGGACTGCCTCGACGAGCCCGTCGACGGACGGCGGCGCGAAGGCGGGGAGGGGGGCGGTGCGGTTCACGGGGTTCCTTTTCGGAGGGTGGATCGGGGTACGGGGGGCCGGGTGCCGCGCGGTCCCCGGTAGGTGACCGCGGGGTGGCCGAGCGGATCGGTCGTGAGTGCGGCGTCGACTTCGAAGACCTCGGCGAGCCGCTCGGCGGTGAGAACGGCCGCGGGGGCGCCGGAGGCGATCAGGCGGCCGTGGTGCAGGAGCAGCAGCCGGTCGCAGTACCGGGCGGCGAGCGACAGGTCGTGCAGCGCGACCAGGACCGTCTGCCCGCTCCCGGCCAGCAGCTCCATCAGTTCCAACCGGTGTTTGACGTCGAGGTGGTTGGTGGGCTCGTCGAGCAGGAGCGCGTACGGCTGCTGGGCCAGCGCGCGGGCGATGTGGGCGCGCTGGCGCTCCCCGCCCGACAGGGCCTTCCAGGGCCGGCCCGCGAGCGCGGTGAGTCCGACGCGGTCCAGCGCGTCGGCGACCACGGCCCGGTCGGCGGCGTCCGGTCCGCGCCAGCGGTCCCGGAAGGGGGTCCGTCCCAGGCCGACGACGTCGGCGACCCGCAGGTCGCTGTCGGCGCCCGGGTCCTGTGCCACGAAGGCGACGTGGCGGGCGGTCCGCCGGGCGCTCCAGCCCCGTACGGACTCGCCGTCGTAGCGGACCGTACCCGCGTCGGGCGTCCGCAGCCCGGCCAGGCAGCGCAGCAGCGAGGACTTGCCCGAGCCGTTGGGGCCGAGCAGCGCGACGGTCTCGCCGGAGGCGATGTCCGCGCCGACCTCCCGTACCACCTGCGTGCCGGCCACCGACCAGCTCACGTTCTCGGCGCTGATCCTCACAGCTCGCCCCGCTTGCGCAGCACGAGGAGGAAGAGCGGTACGCCGAGCAGGGCGGTGACCACACCGACGGGAACCTCGCGGGGCGCGAAGGCGATCCGCGCGAGCGCGTCCGTCCACACCAGGAACACCGCGCCCGCGAGCGCCGCGTACGGCAGGAGCAGCCGGTGCAGCGGCCCGACGAGGAACCGCACCCCGTGCGGGACGATCAGCCCGACGAATCCGATGGCGCCGACGGTGGCCACCGCGACGGCGGTCAGGGCGGCGGTGACCACGAGCAGCAGCATCCGCGTGGGCCGCACGCCGATCCCGAGGGACGCGGCGGTGTCCGCGCCGAAGGCGAGTCCGTCGAGGGCGTTCGAGCACAGCCAGGCCACCAGCAGCCCCAGCGGGGTGACGATCGCGCAGACCGCGACGGTGTCCCAGCGGGCCGGAGCCATCGAGCCGAGCAGCCAGTGGGTGACGGCCCGCGTGGTGTCCGCGTCGGCGGAGGCCATCAGGATCAGCGAGGTCAGCGCGGTGAAGAGCTGGCCGACCACCACTCCGGTGAGGACGATGCGGACCGAATCCAGTCCGGTGCGCCGCAGGAGCAGCAGGAGCAGTCCGAAGGAGAGCAGCGCGCCGGCGAGCGCGCCTCCGGTGACGCCGAGCGTGCTCGCGCCGATCCCGAGGACGAGGACGGTGACGGCTCCCGCGGAGGCCCCTGAGGAGACGCCGAGCAGGTAGGGGTCGGCGAGGGCGTTGCGGGTGACGGCCTGGAGCACCGTGCCGCAGACGGCGAGCGAGGCTCCGACGAGGGCGGCCATGAGCACGCGCGGCAGCCTCAGGTCCCAGACGAGCGAGTCGACGAGCGGGGCCGGCGGGCTGACGTCCAGGCCGAGACGGCCGCCGAGGACGCGGCCGAGTCCGGTCCAGCCGACGTCCGCGGTGCCGATGCGCACGGCGCCCGCCACCGAGACGGCCAGCGCGCCGGCGGCGAGGAGCAGGAGGACCGCGTGGGCCGTCCCGGCGGGGCCCCTCGCGGTGGTGGCCGGGTCAGCGGACATGCCCGAGGTCCTTCATGCCGTTCGCCAGCAGTTCCAGGGCGTGCACGGAGCGCACGGACGGGTCCAGTTCCATGCCGGGCACCTCCAGGATCCTGTCCTCGCGGACCGCGGCCAGCTTCGAGACCACCGGGTGCCGGGCCATCTCGGAGCGCTTCTCGGCGGCGCTGTCGCCGGGCCGTCCGCGCTCCGAGAGGTCGCCGATCACGATGAAGTCCGGCTCGCGCTTTGCGACTTCCTCCCAGGTGACCTCCGGCCAGTCCTCGTCGACGTCGTCGAAGGCGTTCCTCGCGCCGACGATCCGGCTCATCTCGCTGGGCAGGCCGCTCCTGCCGGCCACGTACGGCATGCCGTTGAAGACGGAGTAGAGGTAGACGACGCTCGGCCGCTGCGCGCCCCGGGGGGCCTGGGCGGCGCTCTCCCGCGCCTTGGCGACCGCCGCGCGCTGTTCGGCGGCGAGCTTGCCGGCCCGCTCCCCTGCGCCGAAGAGCTTGCCGAGGTTCTCGTAGTCGGAGAAGAGCAGGTCGAACGGGGTGGTGCCGGGAGCGTTCTGCCGAGGGCAGTCCACGGCGCTGACGAAGGTGGGGACTTCGAGGGCGGCCAGTTCCTCGCGGGTGCCGGCGCGGTCCGCGGTGTAGAGGTCCGCGGAACCGGCGACGACGAAGTCGGGTGTGGCGGAACGGAGTTGCTCGCCCGTCGCGATCTTCGGGGCGATGACCGGGATCGTGGCGTACGCGGCCGCGTACTGCGCGGGGATCTTCGTCTTGAGGTTGGCGGTGCCCGCCATGCGGTCCTGGAGACCGAGCGCGAGCAGGGTCTCGGTCGAGGCCTGGTCCAGGGCGACGGTCCGCCGCGGCGGCTCGGCGAAGGTCACCTGACGGCCGCAGCTGGTGACGGAGACCGCGCCGGGCGCGGGCTTGCCGTCCGCCGCGGAGCCGGCGCCGGCCGCGGTGGAGCAGCCCGCGGTGGCGAGGGCGAGGGTCAGGGCTGCCCCGAGGCGGGCGGGGTGGCGCATGGGTTCTCCTGTCGGGAAGGGGAGGCGGACACGGACGTGCCGCGTTCGAAGAGTACTGTAATGGTATTCATTTTCATTAACGAGAGCCGGGGGTGGCTCACCGAGCCGCTCCCCCACCCCCGAAGGAGCCCCCGCACGTGGCGACCACACCCACGCCGGCCGCGGCCAAGTCCGCTGCCCCGCCTCCGCGTCCGGTCCTGCGCGACCCCGCCTTCCTGCGCCTGTGGGCGGGCACCACGGCCTCCGGACTCGCGACCTGGGCCCTGCCCTTCGTCCTCGGTCTCGCCGTGCTCCACCGCGAACTCGGCGCCGCCGGCCTCGGCCTGGTGCTCGCCGCCCGCACCGCCGGCTTCCTCGCCGCCGTCGCCGTCGGCGGTGTACTGGCCGACCGGCACTCCCGCCGAGCCGTCGTGCTCTGGTCCGCCCTCGCGGCGGCCGCCGCCGCGCCCCTGCTCGCCGCGGGCCTCGGCCGCTCACTCGTGCTGATGACGGCCGCCGCGGCCCTCGCCGGGGCCGGACAGGGCGCCTGCCGCCCGGCGTTCCAGGCCCTCACCGCCGAGACCGTCGAGCCGGCGCGCCGTCAGCAGGCCAACGCCGCCATGACGATGGCGGTCCGCGGATCCACACTCGCCGGACCCGCCCTGACCGCCCTGCTCGCGGCCTTCCTCGACGTCGGGGCGCTGCTGCTCGGCATCGGCGCGCTCTGGCTGGTCGCCGCGCTGGTACCCGGCCGGGGCACCGCCGCCGCCGGCGAGGACCTCGCCGCGCCGCCCGCCCCCCGCCCCCGCGCGGGCTTCCGCAGGGAATTCCTGGAGGGCATGCGCGAGGCGCGCCGTCACCCGTGGTTCCTCGCCGGACTCGCCGCCCTCGCCGCCGTCATCACCCTCGGCTACTCCGCCACCAGCGTCGCGCTGCCGCTGATCAGCCGGGACCGGTACGGCACCGAGTGGGTGCTGGCCGCGGCCGTGACCGCGTACACCGTGGGCGCCCTCGGCGGGGCCCTCGTCATCGCCCGGTGGCGGCCGCGCTCCCCCGGCCGGGCCGCCTTCGCCGGGCTGGCGGCGTACGGGCTCGCCCCGCTGAGCCTGATGCTGCCGGTCCACCCGGTGGTGGTCGTCGCGGCGTACGCCGTTGCCGGAATCGGCATCGAGCTGTTCAACGTGCCGTGGTTCACCGCCACCCAGCGCGAGGTGGCCCCGGACAAGCTGGCCCGCGTCTCCTCGCTGGACTTCCTGGTGTCGTACGGCCTGGCGCCCGTCGGGCTCGCGCTGATCGCCCCCGCGATCGACGCCTTCGGGGTCACGGCCGTACTCGGCGCCTGCGCCGCCGCCTGCTTCCTCGTACCGGCAGCGGCGGCGCTGGTGCCCACCGCGCGCCACCTCGGCCGCCCGAGCCCGGCGCCGGCGGACTGAGCGCGGACGGCCCCGGGCCACGGCGCACCCCGCCCCCGGCCGGCTCTCGCCCGGCCGGGGCACGCGCGGGCGCCGCGTCTGGCAAGCTGCGCTCCATGACCGCGCCGCACACACTCGATTTCGCGCAGATCACCCGCCCGCGGGAGCTTTCCGCCGAGCTGCGGGACCAGCTCGTCGACTGCTGGGTACGGGTCATCAACGCCGGGGGCGCCGTCATCCCCCGCGGGCTCCCCATGCCGCCGGTGCGCAACGACCAGGCGGACCCGGCCCTCGGCCGGCTCGTCGGCGCGCTCGATCCGCGCCGCGCCCGGATGCTGATCGCCACGGCCGGCGGGCGGCTGGCCGGTTGGCTGGTCCTGCGCCGTGACCCGCACCCCCTCGTCGCGCACTGCGGCGCCGTCAACCACGTCATGACCCACCCCGACTTCAGGGGCCGCGGCATCGGGACGGCGCTGATGCACCGGGTCGGCGATCTCGCCCGGCAGGAGATGGGACTGGAGCAGCTGCACATCGCCGTCCGGGCCGGGCTGGGGCTCGAGGAGTTCTACGGCCGTCTGGGCTGGCGGGAGATCGGGCGCTGGCCCGGCGGCCTGCGGGTCGCACCCGGCGACGACCGCGACGAGGTCCTCATGTACCTGCCCCTCTGAGCAACAGGAGCCCCTTCCGCCGCACTTGTCGCCGCCCCCCTCCCCGTCGCGTTTCGGCCATCTCCCTGCTGCACGCGTCCGCACGGGATCAGCCGGGCATGAACAGGGCCGCGAGGAATATCGTCTGCGATCGGCGCGCGGGAGGAGCAGCTGGGATGGACACCGGCCCCCTGTACCTGGAACCGCGGCTGGCGCCACGGCTCGCCGCGCTGCTCGGCTCGGCCCCGTTCCTGCACATGCTCGTGGACGCCCTCGGCTCGCCCCTCAACGTGCTCCTGCCCGACCAGATGGCGCGGAACGCCGAGGGCTTCCGCTCCGTCTACCGGCGCCACCGGCTCGGCGGGCAGGTCTTCTTCGCCCACAAGGCCAACCGTTCCCGGTCCCTCGTACGGCGGCTGACCGCGGCGGACGCGGCCGTGGACGCGGCCTCCGTCGGCGAGCTCCGCCGCGCCCTCGGCGCCGGCTTCACCGCCGACCGCATCATGGCGACCGGACCCAAGGACCCGGCGTTCCTGTGGCTCGCCGCGCGGTCGGGGGTGACCGTGAGCGCGGACGGTCCGGGCGAGCTGGAGGCTCTGGCAGGCCTCGTGCGCCGCCACGACCTGCCCCGCCCGAAGGTCCTGCTGCGCCTGAGCGAGTTCGAGACCTCGGGGCCCAGGATGCTCAGCCGCCGGAGCCGGTTCGGCACGTCCGTGAAGGCCCTCGGGCCCCTGCTGGACCTGCTGGAGCGCCACCGGGACCACGTCGATCCGATCGGCGTCGCGTACCACCTCGACACCACGAGCCCGGACGAGAAGGCCATCGCCCTCGAAGGCTGCCTGCGGGCCATGGACGACCTGCGGTTACGGGGATTCCGGCCCCGTGTGGTCGACATCGGCGGCGGCTTCGGCGTCAGCTACCTCGCCCACGCCGCCCAGTGGGACCGCTACACGAGCGAGCTCGCGGCCGCCGTCATGGGCCGGCGCCCGCCGCTGGCCTGGGGCGGCCACGGGTACGGCCTGCACGCCGAGGGCGGTACGCTGCGCGGCGCCCTGAGCCTGTACCCCGCCCACCGCCCGGTCGCCGGCGCGGGCTACCTCGACGCGCTCCTGTCGCAGCCCGCCCCCACCCTGGGCCGGGCCCTGGGCACCCTGCTGCTGGAGAGCCTCTACGACCTGTACACGGAGCCGGGCCGGGCCCTGGCCGACCAGTGCGGCCTCTCCCTGGCACGGGTGCTGGAGGTGCGCCGTGCGGACGCGGGCCCCGCACTCGTACGCCTCGCCATGAACGCGAACGACGTCGCCCTGGAGGACCACGGGATCCTCGTGGACCCCGTCCTGGTGCCCCGCGAGGGCGAACCCGCCGGCCCGCCGGAGCCGGTCGGCGTCCACCTCATGGGCAACCTGTGCCTGGAGGCCGACCTGATCACGCGCAGGACGGTGTTCCTGCCGCGGCTGCCGCGTCCGGGCGATCTGCTGGGCTTCGCCAACACCGCCGGCTACTGCATGGACTTCAGCGCGACGCACGCCCAGCAGCAGCCGGTGGCACGGACCGTGGCGGTCCGTCACACGGGGGACTCCTGGCGCTGGTGCCTGGACGAGGAGTACTGGCCGGTCGAGGAGTTCGGGCCGACATCCGATTCGGGGGGACAGGCATGAGGTACGACAGCATCACCGAGGCCATCGGCAACACCCCGCTGGTCCGCATCGATCCGGCCGTACACGGCCTGCGCCACATCGATCTCTACGCGAAGCTGGAGATGCTCAACCCCTTCGGCTCGGTCAAGGACCGGGCCGCCTGGAACATGGCCCGGTCCGCGCTGCCCGGCGCCCGGGAGCGCGGCGAGACCGTCGTCGAGCTGTCCAGCGGCAACACGGCCAAGGCACTGGCGGTGATCGCGGGCATGCACGGGCTGTCGTTCAAGAGCGTCACCAACCGGATGCGCATCGCGGAGGTCAAGGACCTGCTCCTGCTGCTGGGCGCCGAGATCGAGGAGCTGCCGGGCCGCAGCGAATGCCTGGACCCGACGGACACCGAGGACCCGCTGACCCTCTTCCACCAGCGGCTGAACGAGTCCGGCGGAGCCCATCTGCACACCGACCAGTACTTCAACGCGCTCAACACCGAGGCGCACGAGACGGGTACGGGTCCGGAGATCGTGGCGGATCTGGACGGCCGGGCGCCCGACTGGTTCCTCGCCTGCGTCGGAACGGCCGGTTCCTCCACGGGCGTGGCCCGGGCGCTGCGCGCGCACGATCCGGACGTACGGGTGATCGGGCTGGTGGGCGAGAAGTCGGACTTCATCCCCGGCATCCGCAACATCGACGAGGTCCACGAGGTCGGCCTCTTCGACCCGGCCACGTACGACACGATCGAGTCGGTGGGCGCCGACGACGCGATCGACGGCATGCTCACGCTGGTCCGGCGCTGCGGGATCCTCGCCGGCCCCACGGGCGGCGCCGCGTACCACGGCACCGTGCGCCACCTCCGGGCACTCGACGCGGAGCTGACGGGGCCGGAGCGCAGGACCGCCGTCTTCATCGTCTGCGACCGGGTGGAGAGCTACCTCGGCTACGTCAAACAGCGCCGCCCGGAGCTGCTGGGCCGTCCGCCCGCGCGGAACTCCGTGGGCACGCTGAGCGCTGCCGAGGTACGGGCGGCGCAGGTCGTCGAGGTGGCCGACGCCCGCAAGTGGATCGCGGCGGAGCGTCCGCTGGTGATCGATCTGCGCAGCTCCTTCGCCTACGCCGCGCTGCACATCGACGGATCGGTGAACATCGTGGACGAGCTCTTCGACGAACTGGTGCGGGGCGGGCTCCCGTTCGGCAAACGGCAGCCCGTGCTGCTGGCGTGCCCGGTCGGCGAGCAGTCGGCGCGCTACGCCGCGCTGCTGACCCGGATGGGCCATCCCGACGTGCGCAGCCTCGCGGGCGGGATCATCGCCTGGCGGGACGCGGGTGCGCCGCTGGTGCGTGACTGACATGGCCGGGACGGCCGGGACGGCCGGTGCCGCCGGCGCCCTGGTGGAACTGTGCTCCTGGCAGCGCCCGCTGCGCGCCCAGTTCCCGATCGTCGTGGCGAACCCCGGGCTCGCGTACCTGGACAGCGCCGCCACCGCGCAGAAGCCGCAGGCCGTACTGGACG
Organism: Streptomyces sp. NPDC001194; assembly: GCF_042896985.1. NCBI lineage: Bacteria > Bacillati > Actinomycetota > Actinomycetes > Kitasatosporales > Streptomycetaceae > Streptomyces > Streptomyces sp. NPDC001194. Next base: position 28,277 of record NZ_JBIAXU010000020.1, read on the forward strand.
CGGTACAGCGCTACCTGACCACCTCCAACGCCAATGCGGGCCGCGGCTCGTACCCCTGGGCCAATGCCACGACGGCCACGGTGGAGCGGGCCCGCGACCGGGTCAAGGAGTTCCTGGGCGATCCCGATCCGGAGCGCTCCCGCGTGCACTTCACCAGCGGGGCTTCCGACGGCCTGCGGGCCGTGGCCCGGGACTGGCTGGCGCAGCGGCTCACCGACGGCGACGAGATCCTCGTCCCGTTCGCGGACCACGAGGCGAACCTGGCGCCGTGGCTGGAGGTACGGGAGCTGCTGTCGCGCCAAGGCGTCGGGATCCGGGTGCGCGAACTGCCGTACCAGGACAGCTCGGGCGACTACGATCCGGTGGCGCTCGCCGCTGCGGTGGGCCCGCGGACCCGTTTCGTGGCGGCCACCCATGTGCACCACGTGTACGGCGTCGACATGAACGTGCACCGGATCCGCCGGGTGGTCGGGCCGGACGTCCCGATCTGCCTCGACGCCGCGCAGAGCATCGGACACCTGCCGGTCTCCGTGGCCGAACTCGACGTGGACTTCGTGGTGTTCTCCGGTCACAAGGCCATGGCGCTGCCGGGTACGGGTGCGGTGTGGTCCCGCGGCCGGCCCGGGGGCCGGCGGTTCCGGCCGGGCGGCTGGGCCGGCACCCCGAACACCGTCGGCATCGCGAGCCTGGCCGCCGCCCTCGACTGGCTCGACGCGGCCGGTACGGACCGGATCGAGGCGTGGACGGTGGCGCTGGCGGCCCGGCTGACGGACGGCCTGAGCCGGCTGGCCGCGTACGAGGTGCTCGGCTGCCGCTCCAGCCTGGCGGCCGACTCCGCGGTGCAGCGGCGCCGGAGCATCGTGACGTTCCGGCATCGCGAGATCCCCTCGCGCGACCTCGGGTTCATCCTCTACGGCCACGGGTTCATGGTGCGCTCCGACAGCCACTGCCAGGCGGGCGCCGGGGAGTCGGACGGCTCGGTGCGGGTCAGCCTGCACGTCCACAACACGTGCGAGGAGATCGAGGGGCTGCTCACCGCCCTCTCCAGTCTGCAATGATTTTCATGTGGAGTTCAGGGCCGTGAGAGCGGCAGGAGCACGAGCGGACAGCGACATGAACGTGGGCAGTGCGATCGACGCGGGCACGGCGGCGGCGGCGAGCCGCTGGGTGGAGCGCTGGGAGCGGCAGCAGCAGCGCTACGCGATCGACCGCGAGGAGCGGTTCACGGTCATCTCGGACGTGGTCGAGCGGGTCACGGCCGGCGGCGGGCACGCCGCTCCGCTCCTCCTCGACCTGGGATGCGGACCGGGCTCGCTGGCCGCCCGGCTGGCCGCGCGCATGCCGGCCGCCGAGGTCGTGGGCGTCGACGCCGATCCGCTCCTGCTGGAGCTGGGGCGGGCGCACCACGGAACGGCCCTGCGCTTCGCGCAGGCCCGCATCGGGGAACCGGGCTGGCTCGACGCCCTCGCGCTGGACCGTCCGGTGGACGCCGCCGTCTCGACGACGGCCCTGCACTACCTCGGCGAGGAAACGCTCCGGCGCACGTACGGGGAGCTGGCCGGGCGGATCCGCCCCGGAGGGGTCCTCGTCAACGGCGACCATCTGGAGCCCGACTCCCCCAAGGTCCACGAGCTCGCCGTGGACATCGGCCGGCGGCGCGCCGAGCGCCAGCAGGCCCTCGCGCACGAGGACTGGGAGTCGTGGTGGTCGGGCGTACGGGCCGACCCCGCGCTGACGCCGCTCCTCGCCGCCCGCGACCGCCTCACCCACCCGCACTGCGAAGGCAACAAGCTGACCCTCACCGACCACCTCGTACTGCTGCGCGAGGCGGGCTTCGAGCACGTCGGCACGGTCTGGCAGTTCGGCAACAGCCACGTGGTGGTCGCGGTCCGCTGAGTCCGCGGGACGGTGACCGGGAGTGAGCGGCCGCGAACCCGGAGCGCCCGTGCGCGGCGTTCCGGGGCGGTCCCCGGGCATCGAACATACGATGGGCGGGAAACCGGCGCGGGCGGCTCGCCGTGCGGCCCGCCCAGAGCACTCGGGGTGGAGAACGTATGGCACAGGCCGCCGATACGGCGCGGACCGTCATCCTGACCGTGGACGACGACCCGGGAGTCTCCCGCGCCATCGCCCGTGACCTGCGGCGCCACTACGGCGCCGACTACCGGATCGTGCGCGCCGAGTCCGGCGAGTCCGCGCTGGAGGCGCTGCACGAGCTGAAGCTGCGCGGCGACCTGGTGGCGGTGATCCTCGCCGACTACCGCATGCCGCAGATGAACGGCATCGAGTTCCTGGAGCAGGCCCTCGCCGTGTACCCGGGCGCGCGGCGCGTGCTGCTGACCGCGTACGCCGACACCAACGCGGCCATCGACGCGATCAACGTCGTCGACCTGGACCACTACCTGCTCAAGCCCTGGGACCCGCCGGAGGAGAAGCTCTATCCGGTCGTGGACGACCTGCTCACGGCGTGGCGCTCCAGCGACTACCGGCCGGTCCCCGCCACCAAGGTGGTCGGACACCGCTGGTCGGCCGGCTCCTCGCGCGTACGGGAGTTCCTGGCCCGCAACCAGGTCCCGTACCGCTGGTACTCCTCCGACGAGCCCGAGGGCCGGCGGCTCATGGAGGCGGCCGGGGCGGACGGGCAGCGGCTTCCGCTGGTGGTGACGCCGGACTGCACGGTGCTGATCGAACCGGAGGCCGCCGAGCTGGCCGCCCACGTGGGGCTCGCGACGACCCCGGCCGCCGACTTCTACGACCTCGTCGTCATCGGCGGCGGACCCGCCGGGCTCGGCTCGGCAGTGTACGGGGCCTCCGAGGGGCTGCGGACCGTACTGGTCGAGCGCTCGGCCACCGGCGGGCAGGCCGGCCAGAGCTCCCGCATCGAGAACTACCTCGGCTTCCCCGACGGGGTCTCCGGCGCACAGCTCACGGACCGTGCCCGCCGCCAGGCCGGCCGGTTCGGCGCCGAGATCCTCACGGCGCGCGAGGTCACGGGGCTGGAGGTCAACGGCGCGGCGCGCGTGGTGCGCTTCTCCGACGGCTCGGCGGTCGCCGCGCACAGCGTCATCCTGGCGACCGGGGTCTCGTACCGGCAGCTCCTCGCGCCGGGCTGCGATTCCCTGACCGGCTGCGGGGTGTACTACGGCTCCTCGCTCACCGAGGCGGCGGCCTGCCAAGGGCAGGACGTGTACATCGTGGGCGGCGCCAACTCCGCCGGGCAGGCGGCGATGTACCTGGCGCGCGGAGCGAAATCGGTGACGCTGCTCGTCCGCGGGGAGTCCCTGAGGGCCTCGATGTCGTACTACCTGATCCAGCAGATCGAGGAGACGGCGAACATCACGGTGCGGACCCGGACCGTCGTCGAGGAGGCGCACGGCGACGGGCACCTGGAGCAGCTGACGCTGCGGGACGTGGACAGCGGTGCGACCGAACTCGTCGGCTGCCAGTGGATGTTCGTGTTCATCGGCGCGGCCCCTCTCACGGACTGGCTGGACGGTACGGTGCTGCGCGACGAGCACGGGTTCATCCTGACCGGGCCGGACCTCACCGCGGACGGGCGGCCGCCCGCCGAGTGGGAACTGGACCGTCCGCCCTACCACCTGGAGACCAACATCCCCGGCGTGTTCGTGGCGGGCGACGCGCGCGCCCAGTCCGCGAAGCGCGTCGCTTCCGCCGTAGGAGAGGGAGCCATGGCCGTGATGCTCGTCCACCGGTACCTGGAGCAGTCATGAGCGGGCAGCCGATGCCGTGCAGCCCGCAGGAGATCGCCTCGCTCTTCCTGTTCGAGAAGCTCTCCCCGGAGCAGCTGGGGCGGCTGTGCTCCGAAGGGCGGGTGGAGCGGTTCGACGCCGGCCCGGTCTACACCGAGGGCGCCCCGGCCACCTGCTTCTACGTGATGGTCGAGGGCACCGTCGTCCTGTCCCGCCGGGTCGGCGGCGACGACGTGGAGGTGAGCCGGACCTCCCAGCGCGGGGTGTACGCGGGCGCCATGCAGGCCTACCTGGGCGACCAGGTGCCGCAGACGTACACCAACTCGATGCGGGTGACGGAGCCGACGCGGTTCTTCGTACTGCCCGCGGAATCGTTCGCGGCCGTCATGCGGGACTGGTTCCCCATGGCCGCGCACCTGCTGGAGGGACTGTTCTTCGGTTCCCGGAACACGCAGCGGGCCATCGGGCAGCGCGAACGGCTGCTGGCGCTGGGATCGCTGTCCGCCGGTCTCACCCACGAGCTCAACAACCCGGCCGCGGCGGCCGTACGGGCCACCGCGACGCTGCGGGAGAGGGTGGGCAAGATGCGGCACAAGCTCGCGATCATCGCCCAGGGCCCCTATTCGCGCGAGGCGCTCGCCGAACTCATCGAGATCCAGGAGCGCACTGCCGAACGGGTCGCCAAGGCGCCGGTGCTGAGCCCTCTGGAGGCCTCCGACCGGGAGGACGAGCTCACCGACTGGCTCGAGGACCACGGCATCCAGGAGGGCTGGCGGATCGCGCCGACCTTCGTACAGGCCGGGCTGGACACGGACTGGCTGGAGCAGGTCGCGGCGACCGTGGCCGAGGACATCCTGCCGGGGGCCGTCGGCTGGCTGAACTACACCGTCGAGACCGAGCTGTTGATGGACGAGATCAACGACTCCACCACCCGCATCTCCCACCTGGTGGACGCGGCGAAGCAGTACTCGCAGCTCGACCGTGCCCCGCACCGGGTCGTCGACGTCCACGAACTCCTCGACAGCACCCTGCTGATGCTGTCCGGCAAGATCGGCCGCAGGGTGCGGGTGGTCAAGGACTACGACCGCTCCCTGCCGGAGGTTCCCGCCTACCCGGCGGAGCTCAACCAGGTGTGGACCAACATCATCGACAACGCCGCCTTCGCCATCGCGAGCACCGGCGGCGAGGGCACGCTGACGGTCCGCACGGCACGTGAGGGCGACCGCCTGCTGGTGGAGTTCCGCGACACCGGGCCCGGCATCCCGGCGGACATCCGCAGCCGCATCTTCGACCCCTTCTTCACCACCAAGCCGGTCGGCGAGGGCACCGGCCTCGGCCTCGACATCTCCTGGCGGATCGTGGTCAACAAACACCACGGCAGCCTCCAGGTCGAGTCCGCACCGGGCGACACCCGGTTCCAGGTGCTGCTGCCGCTGACCGACCCCGAATCCGAGACCACGCAGACCTCCGAGACGGCCTAGTCCGCCTAGGCCACCGAGACCGCCGAGGAGCCGGCATGACCGACGACATCAACGGAATCGACCCGAGCGTCCCGCCCGCCGGACCCGGCTGCGCCGACTGCGACGCGGTGGGCGGCTGGTGGTTCCACCTGCGCCGCTGCGCCCAGTGCGGTCACATCGGCTGCTGCGACTCCTCTCCCGCCCAGCACGCCACCGCCCACTGGAAGTCCGCCGGACATCCGCTCGTGCAGAGCTTCGAGCCGGGCGAGGAGTGGTTCTGGAACTACGACACCGACGCCCTGTACGAGTCCGGACCGGCGCTCGCCCCGCCGTCCGCCCACCCGGCGGACCAGTCGGCCCCCGGACCGGCCGAGCGGGTCCCGCAGGACTGGACGAAGCGGCTGCACGCCTGACGGTGCCGCGGGGGCTCAGGGGAGGGGCACACGCGGCATGAAGACGGCATTCGACCTCGCAGATGCCATCCATAGTGACAAATTCGCCTCTTGAATGATTGACTGGGCCCATCAGGCCATCACGGCCTGATCCGTGTCCGGATCCCGTCGCCCTGCCAGGCCGACCGTTGGCTGACTGACACGCACACCGGCCCCGTGACGGTCGAGCGGCTCTCACCGCCACGGGGAGCACCGGCGAATGGCCCCTGCATGCCGATCAGCGGTGTTCGGCACGCAGGGGCTTTGTGCTTCCCGACCCCTCCCCTCCACGTCTCATGGACGAAACGCATCTGGCATATGCGCCCCGCCTGGGGGCATGCTTGCGCAGATGCGGTCTGAAACCGACAGGCCGGCTCGAATGTGAGGACTGAGGTATGACGGTGGTCGTCATGCACCACGCGGCCGGGGAGACACCGGCCGACGTGATCCGGGTGCTCGCGGGGGCCGGGCTCGCCTCCCGGGCGGTCCCGCTCGCGGACGGCGCGGACCCGACCGCCGACCTCGGCGGTGTCGAGGGCCTGATCCTCCTGGGCGGCTCCGGGTCCGCCGGTGCGGACGGCGGGGTGGACGGCGGGACCGGGGGCGGGGCGGGGCTCGTCCGCGCCGCCCTCGCCGCGGAGGTGCCCGTACTGGCCCTCGGGACCGGTACGCGGCTGCTGGTCCGGGCGGCGGGAGCCGCCATGGGAGCCGGGTCCGGCCCGGTGGCCGGCCTCCCTGCGCTGGAACTCACCCCGGCCGCGGACTCCGACCCGCTGTTCGCCGGGGGCGCCCGCCCCTCCCCGGGCCTGCACCCGGCCCGCGACCCCCTGGAGCTGCCGGCCGGCGCCGTGCTGCCGGCCGCCTGCGACGGATACCCGGAACAGGCGTTCCGGATCGGCGCCGGAGCCTGGGGCATCCGGTTCCTGCCGGCCCCGCCGGGGCACGCCCTCGACCCGTGGGCCGAGGAGCTCGTGGGCCGGTTCGCGACACTCGTGACCGCCCGCGCCGAACACACCGCCACCCGGGCGTTCTTCACCCGCCGTGCGGACGCCTGGGAGGAGCGCTTCGCCCACCAGACCCCCGCGTACGAGGCCGCCGTCGCCCGGCTGCGCCTGGAGCCGGGCGGCCGGGCCGTGGACCTCGGCTGCGGCACCGGCCGTGCCATGCCCGCGCTGCGGACCCAGGTGGGGCCCCGCGGCCACGTGCTCGGCGTCGACCTCACCCCGGCCATGCTGGCGTCCGCCGCCCGGCATGGCCGGACCCGCCACGGGCACCTCGTCGCGGCCGACTGCACCCGGCTCCCGCTGGCCGGCGCCTGCGTACACGGCATCTTCTCCGCGGGGGTGCTCGACCACCTGCCCGACCCGTACGCCGCCCTGCGCGAATGGGCCCGCGTCACCGCGGCCGACGGCGTGCTGATCCTCTTCCACCCCTCGGGCCGGGCGGAGTGCGCCGCCCGGCACGGCCGCGCCCTCGACCCCGGCGACCTCCTGGCCGAGCACAACCTCCGCCCCGCGCTGCAGACCTCGGGCTGGCGCCTGGACGAGTACGAGGACGCCGGCGGCCACTTCCTGGCCCGCGCGGTGCCGCTCGCCCGACCCGGAGCCCTTCGGCCCTGATTGGACCTTCCGCCGAGCCGGCCGCGCATCCGTGGTGGGGAAGGCGCATTGTGCGTACGGGTGTCGGCGGATTGGCTTGGTCCAGGAAACGGGACCCGAGGAAGCGGATGGCACCCATGCTCACCGGCTATACGCCCTGGCCCGAGGAGTTCGTCGACCGCTACTGGGCGGCCGGTCACTGGCGCGGCAACACGCTGGACAACCTGCTGCGCGGCTGGGCCGTGCAGTACGGACCGCGGACCGCGCTGGTGCACGGTGGCGCCCGCACGACGTACGCGGGCCTGAACCGGCGCGTCGACCGCGTGGCCGCCGGACTGCGGCTGCGCGGCCTGCGGCCCGGGCAGCGGGTCGTCGTCCAGCTGCCGAACGTGCCCGAGTTCGTCACCACCGTGTTCGCGCTGATGCGCATGGGCGCGGTCCCGGTGCTCTGCCCCGTCTCGCACCGCGGCCCCGAGGTGTCCCACATCGTACGGATCACCGAGGCCGTCGGTTACGTCGGACCCTCGACGTACCGGGGCTTCGACCACACGGCGATGGCCGCCGACATCGCCGCTCAAGGGCCCTTCCTCCGCCGGGTGTTCACCTTCGAGGCGCCGGGCGGTTCGTCCCCGTACGGCGGCTTCTCGACCGACCCGGCGGGCTGCCACTACTTCCCGCTGGCCTCCCTGGACTCCCCGCCCGGACCGATGCCCGCGCAGGGCTCCGACCAGGTGGCGTTCTTCCTCCTCTCGGATGCCGCCACCGGTGCGCCCCTGCTCGTTCCCCGTACGCACAACGACTACGCCTACCAGGCGCGGGCCGCCGCCGAGCTGGTGTCCCTCACCGAGAACGACGTCTACCTCGCCGCGCTGCCCGCCGAATCCAACCTCGCCCTCGGGTGCCCCGGCATCGTCGGCACCCTCTGCGCCGGCGGGACCGTCGTCCTGGTCGAGGACCCGGACCGCGCCGATGACTGCCTCGCGGCCGTCGAGCGGGAGCGGGTCACGATCACGTCCGTGACGCCCGGCGCCGTCGGGCACTGGCTCGACGCACTCCCCAATGTCCGGGCCGACGTGAGCAGTCTGCGTCTCCTGCAGGTCGGCGGCCGCACGCCGCTGCCCCGGGCGACGGCCGAACGGATCGTGCCCGCATGGGGCTGCCGTCTCCAGCAGGTCTTCGGCATGCCCGAGGGACTGCTCACGCTCACCCGGCCCACCGATCCGGACGAGACCGTGCTCACCACGCAGGGCCGCCCGCTCTCACCCGACGACGAGGTCCGCATCGTCGACGCGGACGGCAACGACGTCCCCGACGGCGAGCCCGGCGAACTCCTCGCCCGCGGCCCGTACACCCTTCGGGGCTACTACCGGGCGCCCGACCGCAACGCACGCGCCTTCACGCCCGACGGCCGTTTCCGCACCGGCGAACGCGCGCGGCGCACCCCCGGGGGCGATCTGGTCGTGACGGGCCGCCTCCAGGACGGGCAGAGGCCGTAGATCGCGACGGGGCGGGCCGTCGGGCGCAAGGGGGTCCCGGGTGGCCTCGCGGATGCCCTCGCCCGTCAGCGGCTTGTGGGCCGTGCCCCCGGTTGGGGATCGGATCCCGGTCGCCCCGGGCGACGAGGGCGTCGTACTGCGCCGCCACGTCCTCGCCGTGCGGGGCGCCGTCCGCCGATGCGGAGCACCGGGCGGTGTGGGGCTGCCGGATCCCGGGCGGGAGCGGTCGACGGGTACCCGCATCGTTCGCACTGCATCCGCCGGTGCGGCGGTGACGAGGCGGTGCCGGAGCCGCGGGGTGCCCGCGGCTCCGGCTGACTTCCTGCTCCCGGACGGCCCCGGCGCCCTACAGGTCGCCGTCGGGGACCCAGGAGCCGTGGACTCCGGCCGTCACCCGGCGGGGCAGGTGGACGGTGGCGACCCGGTCGAGGCCGGCGGCGTCGAGGACCAGCAGCTGGGAGGAGTCCTGCTTCAGGTCGGAGACGACGGTCAGCAGATAGCCGTCGTCCTCGCACGTGGCGTCGGCGGCGGGGACGAAGACGGCTTCGCTGGGCATCCGGGCATCGCCCACCTGGTGGATGCGGCGGGCACCGGTGGTGCGGTCGTACTTGACGACGCCGTAGCCGCCGTAGCCCTTCTCGTCGGGGAAGGAGATGGCGTACTGGTAGCGGTTCTCGGCGCCCAGGTAGTTCTCGTTGAGCGTCGGGAACTCCACCGGCAGGTCGTCGATGATCTGCTCGCTGACGGCGCCGTCGGCCATGTCGATGACCCAGCGGCGGGTGTACGAGCGGGAGCCGGGCTCACTGCCTCGGTCGGGCGCGCCGATCCACCAGTTCCAGGAGAGCCGGAAGCCCTCGCGGTCCACGGTGGGTCCTTCCAGGACGATGCGGCCCTGGCCGTCCTCGTAGGCGTTGGAGACGTGGAGCATGTTGCCCGGCTCCACGGAGAACCAGCGGATCTGCCCGGTGCCGTCGGCCCCGCGCGGCATGACGCCGATACGGGCGGGCTGGCTGTCGCTCCAGGCGTAGGGGATGCCGGAGTGCTCCGTGGGGTCGAAGGTGACGTTGCCCTCGACGAACACCACGTGCCGGCGGGTCAGGGCGAAGTCGTGCTTCAGCGAGGCCGTCGCCCCCGGGATCTCGGCGCTGTGGACGACGTCGCCCTTGGCATCGGCGACGTAGTAGGTCAGGAACGGCGGGAACGGCGAGGACCCGAAGAAGTGGAGCTCCCCGGTCACCGGGTCCTCCTTGGGGTGTGCGGTCATGGCGCTGCGCAGCTTGCCGTCGAAGTCGTAGGCCCCGACCGTCTCCAGCTCCGGGGTGAGCTCGAAGGGGAGGTTCGACTCGCACAGGGCCAGGAGGCGTCCGGCGTGTTCGATGATGTGGGTGCCGGCGGTGCTGGCGGTGAAGTCGGGTCCGTGCTCGGTCATGTAGGGGGCGCCGTCGAGGGCGGGGGTGTGCACCCAGCGGTTGCGGTACCACTCGGCCGCGCCGTCGCGCAGCCGGATGCCGTGGACCATGCCGCTGCCCTTGAACCAGTGGGTGGGGGTGACGCCGGGCTTGGGGTTGTGCCCGTTGCGCAGGAGCCGGCCGTTCAACTCGGGGGGCAGGGAGCCTTCGACGGAGAGGCCGGTGACGGTGATCTCGTCGGGGACGGGGGTGTAGTGGCCGCTCAGGTAGGGCTTCGGGGTGGTCATGGCGGGTGTTCCTCCGGTACGTGGATGCGGTTTGCCGAATGAAGGTGTGCGGCGCGGGGTCAGGCGGCCTGTTCGGAACGTGACTTGAGGTGGGAGAGCCAGGCCTCCAGGGAGGCGTGGAGGGCCTTGCCGAGCTCGTCGGCCGCGGCTTCGACGGGGGCTCCGGCCCAGGACTCCTCGGTGCGGACGGTGGTGCGGTCGGTGCCGTCGGTGGTCGGCTCGAACGTCCAGACGTGTATGCCGGTGATGCCGGCGGCGGGCCCGCCCCACACGATCCGCTCCCCGGGGACCAGCTCGTACACGGTGGAGGTGATGTCCAGGCCGTGGGTGTGCCAGCTGAAGGAGTTGCCGGGCAGGAGAGGGCCGTGGACCTCTGCCCGGTCGATGTCCGCGTTCCAGGCGGGCCAGTGCGCGATGTCGGTGTGCAGGCCCCACACGGTGGCGGGCGGGGCGTCGATCACGGTGTTCAGGCGGACGATGACGGGAGCCGTCTCGTCGACGGTGACGCTGGTTGTCATGACGCTGCTTCCTGTTCGGAGCGGATGGGTCGTGGAGAGCCGCCTGGAGGGGTGCGGCGGGTGAGGAGCAGTGCGAGGACGGCCGTGGTGAGGAGCACCGCCGCCGAGACCGCGAACGCGGTGCGGTACCCGGCCGTGAGGGCCTCGAGAGGGGGCAGGCGGCCGGCCGCTCCGGCGGTGACGGAGCCGGCCAGGGTGGCGAGGGCGGCGAGGCCGATCGCGCCGCCGACCTGGCGGGTGGTGTTGACCAGCCCGCCGGCCAGGCCCGCGTCCTGCCGCGGGACGCCGTCCACGGCGAGCGCGGTGAGCTGGACGAAGGCGATGCTGAGGCCCAGCCCGACCAGGACGCTCGGGCCGAGGACGTCCGTGAGGTAGCTTCCGTCGGCGCTCATCCGCGACAGCCACAGCAGTCCGGCGGCCTCGGTCAGCAGGGCGGCGGTGACGGTGGCGGTGGCACCGAGCCGGCGAGCGATGCGGGGGGCGAGTACGGCGCCGAGCATATTGGCGGCGGCGAGGGGGAGTTGTCCGGCTCCGGTGGCCAACGGACTGGATCCGAGCACTTGTTGCTGGTAGAGCGGCAGGAAGAAGAACAGGGCGATCCATACGGACCCCAGCAGGGCCATCAGCAGGTTGCCGGCGGCGACCCGGCCGGTGGCGAACAGGCGCGGCGGCAGCAGCGCGTTCGGCCGGCGGAGCTCGATCCGGTGGAAGGCCGCGAGCAGCACGGCGGAGGCGCCGAGGGAGCTCAGCACCGCGCCGTCGGTCCAGCCGGCGCCGCGTGCGGTGGTCAGGCCCCAGACCAGGCAGGTCAGGGCGAGGGTGACGGTGGCGGTGCCCAGCAGGTCGAACCGCCCGGCGGCTTCCCGCCCCGCGTCCCGCGGTACGAGTACCGCCACCGCGGCCAGGACCATGGCCGCTCCGAGCGCGACCGAGTGGAAGATCCAGGGCCACCCCCACGCCTGGGTGAGCACGCCGCCCAGCAGGACGCCCCCCGCCCCTCCCGCCCCGGAGACCGCACCCCAGACCCCCAGGGCCCTGCCCCGCCCCGCGCCGGACGGGAACAGCCCCATCGCCAGCGCGAGCGCGGCCGGTGCGATGGCGGCGGCCCCCACGCCCTGAACGGCACGGGCCGCGATCAGTACGCCGGAGGAGGTGGCCAGCCCCGCGGCCAGCGAGGCCAGCGCGAACAGGGCGAGCCCGGCGAGCAGCACCCGGCGGCGGCCGAGCAGGTCGGCGACCCGGCCCCCCGCCAGGAGCAGCGCCCCGAACGCCAGGCCGTACGAGTTGACGACCCAGGTGGTCCCGCCGTCCGAGAGGCCCACCCCGGCACGGATCTGCGGGAGCGCCACGTTCACGATCGAGGTGGCGAGCATGACGGTGAACTGGGCGGCGGCGAGTGCCGCGAGGACCGCTCCCGGCCCGGCGGGCCGACGTACCGCCCGGTCCGTCTGCGTGTGTGCGTCGTTCATGGCGCACACACTCGGCGCGAACGGTGTCCACTATCCAGGCCCGGCGGGAGCGGGCACTGTCCACTCCTGTCCGCACCTGTCCACGCGGCGCGGACGGCCCGGCCGGCGGCACGCCGCCGCCGGCGCGGGCCCGGCGCTACCGCGGGTCGTGCAACTCCCGCTGCCACAGGGATTCGCTGAGCAGGTCCAGGCCCTGGCGCAGGTGGCGGCGGTAGGTGCCGTACGGCAGGCCGAGACGGCGGGCCGCGGCCTCCTGGGTGGGCGCCCCGGAGAAGTAGCCCGCCGCCAGGGCCTCGCGGGCCCGGACCCCGCGCGGATCGGCGGCGAGTTCGTCGACGGCCCCGCGCAGCAGCGCACGCAACTCGTCCACCGGATCCTCGAAGTCGGCCGCGAGACGCGTGCGCATCAGGGCGCAGGCCGCGAAGGCGCCCGCATCGCGCCAGTGGGCCAGGGCCTCGCGCACGGCCTGGTCGAAAGCGGCGCGCGACACGGGCGACGGCCCGGACCGGACCGGCTCCTCGGTGGCCGATATGAAGCGCATGAGCCATGACTCCACGGGGACTTGGCGCCAGTCCACACCGAAGACCCCGTACGTGTGGTCGCCGACGCGCGGGCGGGCCCCGGTGTCGTTGAGGGTGCCCTTGACGCGCGCCGCCCACGTCTCGGCGTCCTGGTACACGGCGAATCCGTACGCACGACCGCGGGCGCGGGCCGCCTCGGCCTGGGCCCGGGAGCTGCTCAAGTCGATGACGCGCGAGGGAACCTGGTACTGCTCGGGGTAGATCGAGAAGCGGCTCACCCCGATGTGCTCGCCGGGGCTCACCGGCTCCACGGCATCGGTGTACCGCCATGCGGCGGCAACGACGGGGTCGGTGGCGAGGTCCTGGGGGTCGGCCGGGGCGGGCAGGACCAGCCGGGCCGTGAACGCCACGATCCGGCCCGTGCTCACGAGCCGGTAGACGCTGAAGGCCTCCGGCTGGCGCTGCGCCCAGTACCGGACGAGTTCGGCGGAGGCGGCTCCCTCGGTCTCCTCCGTCATGCGCAGCACGACATCGATGTCATCGGGGTGCAGGGGGCGGTCGTGCACCTCGTCCTCGCGCGACCAGGAGCGCAGCCGAGCCAGGGTCGCGCCTTCCCGGAAGAGGTAGAAGAGCTCGTCGGTGACGGTCCACACCCTTTCCTCGGGTGCTTCGCGCAGGATGCGCAGGTACTCGTCCGCGAGGCGCCTGCGTATCGCCTCGAAGGCGTTGGGCGCCCGCCAGCGCAGGTCGGCGGCGAGCGTCTCGCGTGCGGCGTCGTGCGGGTGGAGCCCCCGGTGGGTGGATTCGATGAACGGCAGCTCGCGCAGCCAGGAGAAGAGCGGGTGGGCGTCCTCGTCGGGCAGCACCGCGGCGAGCAGTTCCTCGGACGTCGAGTGGGCCTGCGCCGCCACTTCCAGGGCGCGGCGGTGGGCCGCCGTGGGCACCTCTCCGATCAGCCCCGCCAGCAGGGTGCGCAGTACGTCCGCCGTGGGGGCCCAGATCTCCTCGCGGCCGCATCCGTCCGATCCCGCCGCGGCCGCGAGGGACAGGGCCAGCGGGTTGCCTCCGGCGAAGCGGAGCACCCGGTCCCGCAGTTCGGGCCGGATGTCCGCCGCCACGAGCAGGCTCCGTGCCTGCTCCTCGGAGAAGGGTTCCAGCTCGGTCACGTGCAGGAGCCCGGACCAGGCGGGATCGGCGGTCCACTGCGGCTGCGGGGGGCGCCGGCCGGCCAGGACGACGAGGGTGTCGTCCGCGGCGCGGGGCAGGAGGTCGTGCCACAGCCAGCTCTCCAGCCACTGGCAGTGCTCGAAGGAGTCCACGAACAGGACCGTGCCCGGAACGTCCAGGAACGGGCCGGCGGCACGCTCGAATTCGGCCGGATCCCGGCTGACGAACCGCCCGTCGAGCTCGACGAGCAGCCGGCCGGCCGCTCGGGCCCGGTCCGCCAGGTGGCGCAGCAGCGTCGACTTCCCGATGCCGCCGGGCCCGCACACGTAGAACGCGAACGGGGCCTGCGGATCGCCGGCCAGGGCCGCCTCGAAGCGCCCGAGTTCATCGTCCCGGCCGACGAAGGCGCGTACGCGCGCCCTGCTCAGTCTTTCCCCCACGGACACCATGGCGGCTCCCAACTTCCTTGTGCATGACCCGGATTCGTCAGGTCGAACGGAGATCCTAACGGAGGTGTCACCCGGCACTTCGGAGCTCTCGTTCGCCGAGGTGGACGGGGGTGAAGTCCAGGGACAGCGCGACCGGGCCCCGGGTGTACAGGCCGCTCTCCCGGTAGCGGGCGCCGGGGCTGTGGCGGACCTGGTCGAGCAGGGGCAGGAGCATGGCGGCGACGGTCTCGATCTCGGCGCGCGCGAAGGCCGCGCCGACGCACTGGTGGAGTCCGCTGCCGAAGGACAGGTGCTGGGCGGCGGCGGTGAAGGAGCGGGCGGTGCCCAGGTCCGGGCGGTGGATGTCGAAGGTGTCCGGGTCGGCGAAGGCCTCGGGGTCCCGGTTGGCCGCGCCGATCATGCAGAAGACGGTGGCACCGGCCGGGACGGCGGCTCCACCCGCGAACACCGTGTCCCGCGCCGCCTGGCGGGGGATGAGCTGGACCGGCGGGGTGTAGCGCAGGGTCTCGGCGAGGGCGGCGGCCAGCAGCTCCGGGTCCCGGCGGACCTGTGCCAGCTGCTCGGGGTGGTCGACGAGGTGCTTGAAGAGCAGGGCGAGGGTCTTGTCCGCGGGCTCGGTGGCGGCCGCCAGAACGTTGATGATCAGCGCGGTGACATCGCGGTCGCTCATCGCGATGCCGTCGAACTCGGCGGTGCACAGCTTCGATACCAGGTCGTCGCCGGGGTCGCGGCGGCGCTGTGCGATGACGGGGAGGAGGTACGCCTCCAGCTGCTCGGCGCAGTCCATGCAGTGGCGGCGGCGCTCGGGGGTGAGGGCCATGCTGGTGATGAACTCGGCGATTCCGGCGTTCCAGGCGGCCAGCTGCCGCCAGTCCCGTCTCTCCAGGCCGAGGACGTCGAGCGTCACGTGGACGGCCAGGGGTCTGCCGAGGTCGTTGACCAGGTCCAGCCGTCCCCGGGCGAGGAGAGGGGCCATCAGTTCGGCGGCGTTGGTGCGGACGGCGCGTATCTGGTCGTGGAGGGCCTGCCCGGTGAAGGCCCGTACGACGATCTTGCGCTTCGCGGTGTGCTCGGCCCCGGTCATCTGCGCGAGGACCCGGCCCCGCATCACGGGCTCGGCGCGCACCTGCAGCGTCTCGGTCGTGAACGCCTCGTGGTCGGTCAGCACCCGCTTCACGTCCTCGTGGCGCGAGAGGAACCAGCTGTCGATGCCCGGCTCGTGGTGCACCGGAGTCCGCTCCCGAAGCCGGGCGAAGTGGCGGTAGGGGTCTGCGGCGAAGTCCTCGGACAGGACGCTGAATCGGGTGTTGCCAACGTGCACGGTGGTGCCCTCTCACATACGCGGTACGCGGAACGGCAAGAGCCGCGACGCGACGCGAACGCCACCGAGCACGACCAAGCCGCGCTGCTAGACGTACGAATCAAGCCACGGGTTGCGCGCGCGGGGGTACATGAGGACCGGCCCGTACGTCGTCAAGATCCACCGGGTCACGGGTCTGTCCCAGCGGGCGGCGGGCGCGAAACGGGGCGAATCGGCGGCGGCAGCCGGCGTCCCGACTGGTCGGCGGCGCGCCCGGCGCGTTGCGCCCCCGTGTGCGTGTAACAGGAATGTACTGGGGGGAGTTCGGGCGGAACGGCGGGACGGTCCGGACGGGTCTTGGTGATCGCAAATGCCCGCTCCCGCCGGCCCGCTCGTACCGACACGCTCCCACCGGCCCGCTTCCACCGGCCCGCTCCTCCCGACCCGCACCGAGCGCCCGGCACTGCCGACCTATCGATCCTGAGGAAGAAACGATGCGCGTTCACAAGCTCACCCTCGCCGCCGTGGCCGTTGCCGCGAGCTTCTCGCTCACGGCCTGCCAGAACGGCGAAGACGGCACGGCGCAGGGCAGCCCGTCGTCCGCGTCCTCCCCCTCGTCCGCGCCGGCCGCGTCGCCCTCGGGCGGTTCGGATCAGGGCGGCGGCAAGGCCTCGGGCACGACGGGCTCCGGCGGGAAGGGCGCGACCGCCGGGACCGGCTCCAACGGGGGCGGCAAGACCGAGAAGTGCCGCACCGACGGGCTGACGATCACGGCCCTGGACGGCACCGTCGGCGGCGACGCCGACGGAACCGTCGCGGTGACGCTGAAGAACCGCGGCAGCCGGGACTGCTCGCTCTCCGCGTACGCGGGCGTCGACCTCAAGACCAGCGCGGGATCGCTGTCCGCCAAGCGCACCGGAGAGCAGGCCGACACCACCGTGCTCAAGGCCGGGAAGTCGGTCTCCTTCGGCGTCAGCTACCCGCTCAACACGTCGGGCGGCTCCGGCGTCCGCATCACCGGGCTGGTCGTGACCCCGCCGGACGAGACGAAGTCGGTCACGCTCGCCTGGCCGGGAGCCGCCACGCTGCCCGTCACGGAGGGCGCCGGCTCCCCGGTGAAGGTCGGCCCGATCGGCAGCGCCGGCCAGGGCGGCTGACCCCTGCGCCCCGCCCTCGTCGCGCCGCCCGGCCGGCGGGCCGAGGGCGCCCGCGGGGGTCAGCGGGTCTGCTGCGCCAGGATCTCCCGCGGGTCGAAGGCGACGCGGATCCTGGTGATCCTCCCGTTCTCCACGTGGCTCCAGTTCGCCGTGGGGGCCGGCGGGGCGCCCGTCGTGTACAGGTCGAACCAGGTGATCACGTCCGTGTCGTCCGCCACCCTGGCGTGCACCTCGATCCGCTCCAGGATCCGGCCCATCCCGCGCAGGCCGGCGATGCACGCGTCCGCGCCTCGGGCCCGGCCCAGTGCGCCGACGAAGTCGACGTCGTCGGCCAGCAGACCGCGCAGCGCGTCGAAGTCGCCCTTCTCCCAGGCGCTGAAGTACTTCTCGGAAATCTCTGCCGGAGTCGTCATGCGTCCAGGGTCCCGCAGGAGCGGCCATCAGTCCAACAGATGATCGCGATGACGACTATCATCGGTGGTTATGGAACTGCACCAGTTGCGCTACCTCGCCGCGGTGGTGGACGAGGGCACCTTCACCGCCGCGGCCGCACGGCTGCACGTCAGCCAGTCCGGCATCAGCACGCAGGTGGGCAAGCTCGAACGCGAACTGGGGCAGCAGCTCCTGGAGCGGACGGGACGCCGGGTCCGGCTGACGGCCGCGGGTGAAGCCGTACTGCCGCTCGCCCGAGCGGCGCTGCAGACGCTGGACGGCATCGAGGACACCGCGGCCCGGTTCGCGCGGGCCGTCCGGGGCCGGGTCCGGCTGGGCATGATCAGGGGCTGCTCGATCCCCGGCTTCCTGGACGCCGTCGCCGGACTCGGGCGGACCCACCCGGGGATCACCCTGAGCCTCCACGAGGAGGACTCGGACGTGCTGCGGTCCCAGGTGCTCGCGCGCTCCCTCGACCTCGCCCTGATCGCCTTCGCCGGACGGCCCGAGCCCGCTCTGGACACCGTCGTGATCGTCGACGAGCCCATCGCCGTCGTCGTGCCCGAGGGCCACGGGCTGCGCCGCGGGCCGGTACGCCTCGCCGACCTGGCCGAGGAGAAGGTGCTCTGCCTCCCGCGCGGTACCGGGATCCGGGAGGCGTACGAGCGGTCGTGCCTCCAGCTCGGGATCGAACCCCGTGTGCAGATCGAGGCCAGCTCCCCGCAGACCCTGCTCGGCCTCGCCCGGCGGGGAGCCGGTGTGGCCGTTCTGAGCCCTTCCTCGGGGGCCGGCGAGGGCCTGGAGCCGGCTGTCGTCACCGACGCCGCGACGCACGCCTGCCTCGGGCTGGCCATCCGGCCGGACCACCGCTCCCCGGCCGCCCGGCTGGTCCTGGCCAGGCTCCGGGAGGCACTCGCGCCCTGAGACCGCCGGGACGCGCACTCGCCGCGTCAGCCGGATCGGCCACGCCCCTCCCACAGGTCGAGGAGCGTGGCGACCAGGACGTCCCGCGCCAGCGCAACCCTGTACGCGGTGGCGGGGACGGTGCGCGCGGCGGCGAGTTCCTCGAGCGCGGCCGCCGCGAAGCGGTCCGCCGTGGCCGGCGCTCCCCTCAGGACGGCTTCCGCCCGCCGCGCTCGCCACGGCGTCGTCGCGAGGCCGCCGAACGCGATGCGCACGTCCCCGACCCGGTCGCCGTCGGGATCGACCGCCACGGCGACCGAGACCAGCGCGAAGCTGAAGGAGGCCCGGTCCCCGACCTTGCGGTAGCGGGAGCGGGCCGCCATCGGCAGTGCGGGGAGCTCCACCGCCGTGATGAGTTCACCGTGTTCGAGGACGGTGTCGTGCTCGGGCCGCTCCCCGGGCAGCCGGTACAGGGAGGCGACGGGAATGCGGCGGGTGCCCGCCGCGCCCCGCACGCAGACCGTCGCGTCCACCGCGCACAGGGCGACCGCCAGGTCGGAGGGGTGCACGGCCGCGCAGCTCGCCGAAGCACCGAGTACGGCATTGTGCTCGGCGTGACCCTCCACGGCGGAACAGCCGGACCCGGGCCGCCGCTTGTTGCACGGGGTGTCCGGGTTCAGGAAGTACGGGCACCGCGTGCGCTGCATCAGGTTCCCCGCCAAGGTGGCCATGTTGCGCAACTGAGGAGAGGCACCGGACAGGAGCGCCTGCGAGACGACCGGATAGCGCTCGCGCACCTCCGGATGGGCGGCGAGATCGGCGTTGCGGACGGTGGCCCCTACGCGCACACCGCCGTCGGGGAGGACCTCGACCCCGCCCAGGGGCAGCCCGGTGACGTCCACCAGCAGGTTCGGACGGGCGATCCCCAGCTTGAGGTGGTCGAACAGGTTCGTGCCGCCGGCCACGAACACGGCCCCCGGATCCCCCGCGACCAGTGCCATCGCCTCCCGCACGCCGGCGGGGCGCTCGTAGCGGAAGGGCTTCATGTCCCGCGTCCCGGGGGCGCCGCGCCCTCCCTCACCCGGCGCACGCTGAGCGGCAGGCTCCGGATCCGGCGACCGGTCGCGTGGTGGACGGCGTTGGCGATGGCCGCCGCCGTCCCGACGATGCCGATCTCGCCGACGCCCTTGGCCCCCATGGGGCTCGTGTGGAAGTCCTCCTCGTCGATGCAGACGGCCTCGATCTCGGGAGCGTCGGCGAAGGTCGCCACGTGGTAGGCGGACAGGTCGCGGGAGTGGAAGTGCCCGTACGTCCGGTCGATGACCCCCTCCTCGCACAGGGCCATGGAAAGACCCATGACCATGCCCCCGACCAGCTGCGACCGCACGGTGACGGGGTTGATCACGCGGCCCACGGCGAAGACGCCGAGCATGCGCGGCACCCGGATCTCCCCGGTCGACGTGTCCACGGTCACCCGGGCGAACTGCGCGCCGAACGCGTGCTGGGAGTGGGTGCGCGCCTCGGCGAGCTCGGCAAGGGTGTCGGCGGTGGCCTCGAGACCACCGTCCGGCACCAGGCCGCCGCATCGCCCGATGCCGGTCCGCAGCGCCTCGCAGGCCCGCACCACCGCCGTCCCCCAGGAAGTCGTTCCGCTGGACCGGCCGGCCCAACTGGCCGACGGGTACGCGCTGTCGCCGACCTCCACCGTCACCTGCTCCGCGTCGACGAGCAGGGCGTCGGCCGCGATCTGGGCCAGTACGGTACGCGCTCCGGTGCCGATGTCCGAGGCCGCGATGCGCACGGTGTAGCGGCCGCGCCCATCGGTGCGCACGCTCGCGCGGGAGGGGAACCGGTACTGCGGAATGGTCGACGCGGCGACGCCCATGCCCAGCAGCCGTCGCCCGTCGCCGTACTCCGCGCGGAGGCG
The DNA here is from genome assembly GCF_042896985.1 of Streptomyces sp. NPDC001194. NCBI lineage: Bacteria > Bacillati > Actinomycetota > Actinomycetes > Kitasatosporales > Streptomycetaceae > Streptomyces > Streptomyces sp. NPDC001194. The sequence continues at coordinate 48,511 of NZ_JBIAXU010000020.1, forward strand.
GTCGCGTTCGGCCCAGCCGAACCGCTCCGCTCCCAGCCGCAGGCAGCCGGCGAGGTTGCGGGTGCTGAAGGGCCGGCCGCTGTGCGGATCGTTCGCGGTGTCGTTGCGCAGGCGCAGCTCGACCGGGTCGAGCGCACACGCGACGGCGAGCTCGTCCATGGCCGATTCGAGGGCGAACATCCCCGGGCATTCGCCGGGTGCGCGCATCCAGGTGGGCGACGGAACGTGCAGCCTCACCCTCCAGTGCCTGGTCTCGCGGTTCGGCGCCGCGTACATGGTGCGCGTGGGAGCGGCCGGGTACTCGCAGTGGTCGCTCGTCAGGGACGTCTGCTCGAACGACACATGGGACACGGCCAGCAGGTGTCCGCCGGCGTCGGCACCGAGTCGGATCCGCTGGACGGTCGGCGTCCGGTACCCGGCGACGACGCTCAGCTGCTCCCGGGTGAGTACGGTCTTGACCGGCCGGCCGACGGCGAGCGCCGCCAGGGCGGCGACGACCACCTGGGCCCGTGGCGCGGCCTTGGAACCGAACCCTCCCCCCACGTGCCGGGCGATGACACGCACCCGGTCGGGGCCGATGCCGAACAGGTGCGCGAGGATGTCCCGCGTCCCCGACGGCCCTTGCGTGCTGTCGTGGACGGTCAGCGCACCGTCCTGCCAGTACGCGACCGTCGCGTGCGGTTCGAGCGCGTGGTGGTGGTACGGAGGAGTCCGGTACGTGGCGTCGACCCGGACCGGAGCCTGCGACAGGGCCGCCTCGACGTCGCCGTGCGAGCAGTCGGTCGGAAAGAAGGGACCGCGGTCGGGCGGTCGGCGGAATCCGTCGCAGGCGATGTCGAGGCTGACCCTGTGCGGGTCCGCGGCGTAGTCGATGCCCACCATCCGCGCCGCCTCGTGGGCGATCTGCGGGGACTCTGCGACGACCGCGGCGACGAACTGGCCCCGATGGCCGACCGAAGGCGACTGGAAGACGGCGAGGTCGCCGGCACCGGTCCGGTTCAGGCGCGGGCAGTTGCCGCCGTGGATGACGGCCAGCACTCCAGGTCGGGCGAGGGCTTCCTCCGGACGGACCGCCGTGACCCGCCCGTGGGTGATCTCCGCCGGAACCACCGCCACGTACGCGAGGTCCGGGAGGGCCACGTCGCCGGTGTAGCGGGCGCTGCCCGTGACCTTCGCCCGGGCCTCCCGCCGGGGCAGGGCCGCGCCCACGGACATGCGCCGCGTCACGGCGCCACGTCCATGATGGCGGCCACGATGTTCTGGTACGCACCGCAGCGGCACAGGTTGCCGCTCATGCGCTCACGGATTTCCGCCCGTGTGAGGACCGGACCGCCGGCCGGCGGCGCTCCCCTGGCGGCCTCGTCGAGCATGGCGATCGCCGAGCACAGTTGTCCGGGGGTGCAGAATCCGCACTGGAAGGCGTCACGGGCGACGAACGCCGCCTGCAGCGGGTGGAGTTCCGCCCCGGCCAGGCCCTCCACCGTCACGACGTGCGCGTCGCCGCACGCCACGGCGAGCGTCAGACAGCCGTAGACGCGCCTGCCGTCGACGAGCACGGTGCAGCAACCGCAATGGCCGCGCTCACAGCCGGCCTTGGCCCCGGTCAGGCCGAGGGAGTCACGCAGGACGTCGAGGAGGGACATCCTGGTGTCGATCGTCAGACGGCACCGCCGTCCGTTGACGTCCAGTGCGATGTCGGCGCGGACGGCCGGGCCGTCCTCGGCCTCCTGGGGCGACGGTGCGCTGCGCATGGGGCTCGACCCCCGTTCCGGCGGTCCGGGCGCCGACACGGTCGGCTGCGGTTCAGGTGTGCAGGCGGCTGTTGGGTCCGTCCTGGTCACCGGCGGACTCGTCGTTGAACCAGTAGTCGCCCGCCGCCAGGTAGCGGAAGGCGTGGCTGCTCTTGCTCGGCAGCTCCACGGTGACGGCGCGCTTGCCGTCCTTGCGCGGCCGGAGCGTGTGGACGCCGGGCTGCCAGCCGTTGAAGTCGCCCACCACGCTGACCGGGCCGGGCGGCGCGTCGGCCGGGAGGATGAAGGTGACCTTGGTGCGGTCCTTGTCGAGCGTGCGCTCCAGCATGGGGGCTCCGGGCTGTGGGGAGGGAGGGCTACGGGCACATCCTCGGCGGCGGACGCCCGGCCCGCACGCCGGCGCCGCTGCCCGGGTACCGACGTCACCCGCCCACCGCATCGCCGGGCCGCCGCTCACCCACCGGGCGGGCGGGTGCCGGGGGTGGTGCGGTCTTCGGGACCGTAGTCGGTCAGTACGAGCGCCTTCGCCCGCCGGAATTCCTCGTCCGTGATGTCGCCTCGCGCCCGCATGTCGGCCAGCTTGGCCAGTTCGTCGGTGCCGCTGGGACGGGCCTTGGCGACCTCGCCGATGTAGGCGTCGAACTCCTCCTGCCGGGCGCGCGCGTGCGCCCGTTCCCGGCTTCCCATGCCCTTGCCCCGGGCGACGAGGTAGACGAACACGCCGAGGAACGGCACCAGGACGACGAGGGCCGTCCAGCCGGCCTTGCCCCAGCCGCCCAGGTCGTCGTCCCGGAAGACGTCGAAGACGACCCTGAAGAGCAGGAAGAACCACAGGATCCACAGCGCCAGCCCGAGCATGGTCCAGAAGAGGCTCAGCAGGGGGTAGTCGTACGCGAGGTACACCTCAGTGGTCATGTCACCCCTCCACGTGGGCGGGCACCCGGCTCGTCGCCGGGCCGCGGCATCCATGGTGCCTCCCCGCGCCCCCGTCGGCATCCGGGCCCATGTCCGACCCTGCGAAGGCCCGGCCCCGGCCGCACCCGTACGCCCGTACGCCCGTACGGCCCAACGGGCGGGGGCCTCGCGGGACACCTAACCTGAAACGGCACCGCCGACACGCCCGTGATCCCGCGGTCAGCGGGCGGCGCGCCGGCTCGGATCAGCACCGAAAGGCGATACCGCCATGGCCTCCAGCTCCGACGCCCCCGTTCTCGACACGCTCGCGGCAATGACCGTCGACTCCATCGAGCACTGCGGCATGGACGAGAAGACGCTCATCATCACCCGCATCGCCGCCCTCGTGGCCATGGACGCACCGGCCATCTCCTACCTGGCCCACGTCAATCCCGCGGTCAAGGCCGACTTCACGGTCGAAGAGCTGCAGGACGTGCTCGTCGCGATCGCCCCGGTCGTGGGCACGGCGCGCGTCATGTCGGCCGCGGGCCACATCGCCCAGGCGTTCGGCGTCGTCATTGCGATGGCGGAAGCCGAGGCCGAGGCCATCGCCAACGCCGAAGCCGAGAGTCGCAACATGTCGTGACGCCCCCGCCGGACCGGGACTCCGGCCACGGCACCGCACGATCGAATTTGCACCAAACCAGACCAGAGTGATCGTCTCCTTGGCACAATCCTGCTCTGATCGTGGCCGAAGACAACCGCACAGGGTTGCAGATCGGTCGCAGTGGGAAGGGTTGGTGCGCCAAATGGCGGAAACTAGTCGCCGTCCGTTCCTGTAGTGGATCGTCACACCCCGACGCCGAGCCAGTCGGCCCGGCCGTTCCCGAATGTGCAGCGCGTTCACGTCCCCGCATGACGCAGCGAGTCTCCGACGGCTCGCTCACGCCCCTGAACTGGGATGTCGTTCCGATGACAGCCCGCTCGCGCTCGTGGGGCGCACACCGGTGTGCGCCAAAAGGGAGGTAGGGATCCCATGAAAGTGCAGGACATCGAACTTCCCATGCTGCGGATGCCGCACCCGGTGCGGCTGAATCCGTACCTGCCGGTCCTGCGCCAGGAGACCGAGACGTGGGCGCGCGAGATGGGCATGCTGACCGGCGACGAGACACCGGCGGCCCGGCCGATCTGGACCCGGTCCCAGTTCCACGCGATGGCCGTCGACCAGCTGACCGCCTGGACGCTCCCCGACGCCTCCCTCGTAGGCCTCCGACTCAACCACCGGTTCAACCTCTGGGCTCTGGCCTGGGACGACTACTTCGCCGCCGCCTTCAAGCAGACGGGCGACCTCGCGGGCGCGCAGGCCTTCACGGCACGTCTCCACGCCTTCCTGCCCCCGGATCCGGGCGCCCGGCTGCCGGAGCCGGTCAACGCGATCGAGAAGGGGATGGCCGACCTCCAGCAACGCCTGTTCCCGCCGAGACTCGCGCACTGGCGCCAGGGGCTCAACCGGGCGCTGGCACGCTACATCGACGCCGGGGTCCAGGAGCTGGTCAACAGCCGCGCCGGACGCGTACCCGACCTCATCGAGTACGCCCAGTTCCGCCGCGAGAGCTTCGCCGCGTACACCGCGCCCTACTCCGTCGAACTCGCCACCGGCGCACGGATACCCGAGCGCATCCGGCACACCCGGACCGTCCGCGCCCTCCTCGACGCCTTCATGGACTACATGGGCCTGGCGAACGACATCGCGTCCTACCAGCGGGAAGTCGACGACGAGTACGACGTCAACAACCTCGTCGTCGTCCTCGAAACCTCTCTGGGGATCACCGTCCAGGAGGCGATGCACGCCGCCGCGGACCTGATCTCCGCCCGGTTGCGCCACTTCGAGCACCTCATACGGAGCGAACTGCCCCCGCTCGTCCGCAGAACCGGGCTGGACCAGGCCGAACAGGCCGAGCTGGAGGCCTGGCTGCGCGGGGCCCGGAGCTTCCTGTCCGGGCTCCACGCCTGGTACACCGGGGCGCCCCGCTACGCCCCCGTGAGCGGGGCCGTCCCGGTACAACGCGCATCGGCCCCGGGCCCCGGGGTCCGGGGCTGATGCCCCGTACCGGGCCTAACCCATCCCCAGGAACCGCCTCAGCCGTGCCCGCCATGAGACGCGGGGTGCGGAATCCGGCAGCCGGGGTGCCACGGGCATCCCGACGGTCGGCGGGGGCGGCGCCGGCAGCGGCTTCGCCAGCAGCTCACGGGCTTCACGAGGACGGGCGGCGAACTTCACGGGCAGCGCCGTCAGATGCCGGGCCCAGGTCGAGGAGCGCCAGGTGAGCTCGGACTGGGGGACGGCCATGCCGATGTCGGGCAACCGGGTGAGCAGGATGTCGATGCCGGTGTCGGCGATGACACGGCCGATGTCCTGGCCGGGGCATTCGTGGGCGCCCGCGCTGAAGGACAGGTGCGCGCGGTTGTGGTGCACGCGGGTCGAGGGGTCCCGGCGGACCGCCTGATCGACGTTGCCGGCGGCCAGGCCGAGCAGCAGCATGTCCCCCGCCTTGATCTCCTGCCCTCCGAGCGTGGTGTCCCCGGTGGCCCAGCGGCCCGGGCACACCATCAGCGGCGGCTCGTCCCACAGCACCTGCTCCACCGCTTCGGGCAAGGTCATCTGACCACCGGCCAGGGACCCGCGGAACCGCGGGTCGCTGACCGTCATCCGCAGCACGTTGGCCATGAGGTTGGCCGTGGTCTCGTAGCCCGCGAGCAGGATGAGGCGCAGGTGGTGCTGCACCTCCTCGTCGGTGAGACCGGCCGGGTGGGCCATGAGCACGGACGCGATGTCCTGCCCGGGCAGGACCCGCTTGGCGGCGACCAGTTCCCTGAGGGTCTCCAGTACGTAGGCGTTGCTGGCGAGCGAGGTCTCGGTGGCCTTGAAGAGGTCCCGGGCCGCATGGACGAGCTTGGGGGCGTCCTCGTCCCGCATGCCGAGCAGGTGGGTCAGGACGAGCATCGGCAGGGGCTCGGCGAACTCGCCGACCAGCTCCGTCCTGCCGCTCTCGCTGAACTCGTCGATCAGCTGGTGTGCGAAGCGGGTGATGTGACGGCGGATCCCGCGCTGGTCGAACTGGTTGAGGGCGGCGGTGACGGCGCCGCGCAGACGCTGGTGCTCCTCACCGTCCGCGCACACGCAGTCGGGACGCCAGCCGATCATCGGCACGAGCGGCGAGGTCTCGGGATCGATCTCACCGCTCCTCCAGCCGTGCCAGGTGCGGGGGTCACGGGAGAACTGGGTGGAGCGGGTGGCCACGTCACGGTTCTCGAGGTAGCCGAGGACGAGCCAGGCGCGTACGTCCCCCTCGAGCAGGACGGGCGCCACCGGACCGTGCTCGGCTCTCAGCTTCTCGTACAGGCCCATGGGGTCGGTCTCGGCGGCGACGCCGTGGAGCCGGGTCGCTCCCCCGGTGCCCGTGGTGGCGTGGGCCGGGCAGCCCGGGGGCGGCACGAGGCCCTGTTCGGTCGTGGCGCGGTCGGCGGGCGGGACGGTCATGCGGACTCCTGGGCGGCGGCGAGGGTGCACAGGTAGCCCATCAGCGAGAGCAGGGCGTCACGGCAGGACGACCGGTCGCGCGCGTCACAGGTGACGATGGGCACGGATTCGTTGAGGTCCAGAGCGGTCCGCAGGACCGCCACCGGATGCTGCGGGGCCTCGGGGAAGGAGTTGACGGCCACGACGAACGGGACGCGTCGGTCCTCCAGACGGGTGATGATCTCGAAGCAGACTTCGATCCTGCGCGTGTCGACGAGGACCACCGCGCCGAGCGCGCCTTCGAAGATCCCGTTCCACAGGAACCAGAAGCGCTCCTGGCCCGGCGTCCCGAAGAGGTAGAGGATCAGCTCCTCGTTGATGCTGATGCGGCCGAAGTCCATGGCGACGGTGGTGGTGTTCTTGCCCTCGGCACCGGGATTGTTGTCGATCCCGACACCGGCCTGCGTCATGGTCTCTTCGGTCGTCAGGGGCGCGATCTCGCTCACCGCCCCGACCATCGTGGTCTTGCCGACGCCGAAGCCGCCGACGATCACCACCTTGACTCCCCTGGCGCCGTGCGGCAGCAGCATGTCGGTGCCGCGGGGCCCGGCGGCGGGTGCGTCAGAGATTGCGTAGTCCATGGATCACCGCCTCCAGAAGGCCGAGTTCGGGGACCGCGGCGACGGGAACCGGGGCGATCGCCTCGACCCGCCCGTCCTCGACGAGCTGCGAGAGCAGTGCCGTCAGGACGCTGAACGGCAGACTGAGATACGCGGATATCTCCGCCACCGACAGCGGGTACTGGCACATGGCGAGGATCGACGCCTGCTCGGGCTGCATCGCGGGTTCGGGTGCGGACCTCGATGTGATGAGGGTGACCAGGTTGAAGGCCTTGGCCGCCGAACCCGGTCCACCGGAGATGACGTAAAGCGGCACGGGACTGCCTTCGTCCCATGCGCCGTGGTGCTCTGATGTCACATCGCCTGCCCGACGTCATCACGCGGGGGGCTCGTCATGTGCCGGCCGATCCTGAACACGAGCGTACGCATGCGGTCGCCCAGCAGGCCCGCGTCCACTTCCTCATCGGCCAGTACCGCGAGGTAGGCCCCGGGTCCGGCGGCCATCAGGGAGAAGTACCCGCCGTCGACCTCGATCCCGACCATGCGGGTCGAGCCGTCTCCGTGCGGGAACTTCTGCGCGATGGCCTTCGCCAGGCTCTGCATCCCCGAGCAGGCGGCGGCGATCGCGTCGGCGGTGTCGGTCTCCGTGTTCGCTTGACCGATGCACAGACCGTCCGACGAGAGGGCGACCACGTGTCGCACGTAAGGGACGCTGGAGGCGAGCTCCTTGAGCATCCAGTCCATGTTGGGCAGTGGCGTCACGGTTACTCATCCTCATCTGATGGCTCGGGATGGACGGAAGGGCCGGTACCCGATCTCTTGTCGCCGTTGAACGCCTCCCACATCAGGCCCGGCTGCCGGGGTGCGCCGGCCGTTCCCGGGGAGAGCGTCGGGGCGACGGGCGGGTGGGGGGCCGTGCGGACGACCGGCGTCGGGACGGGCGACTCCCGCCGGCGCTGCGGCAGGCCGTTCGCGGTCTGCACGGCCTCGACCGATTCGCGCGCCACCGCCGGGCTCGGCCCGACCGGAGCGACCGTACGCTTCGCCGCGAACGGCTGGACCTTCCTCGGCTGTTGCTCGACGGTGGTGATCAGGCGCCTCGGGACGAGCACCACGGCCCGTACGCCTCCGTAGGCGGAGGGGCGCAGATCGACCTCGAGGCCGTTCTCGCGGGCCAGCCTGCTGACGACGGGCAGACCGAGCTGCGTGGCCTCGCCCAGGTCGGCCAGCTCCAGGCTGGAGCCCCCCTGGGCCATCACGCGGTCGATGCGCAGGCGGACCTCTTCGGTGAGCCCGACCCCGCGGTCCTCGATCTCGATGGCGATGCCGGACGGCACCTCGCTCGCGCTCACCTCGACCGGGGTGTGCGGCGGCGAGAAGGTCGTGGCGTTGTCGAGCAGTTCGGCGAGCAGGTGGATCAGGGGCTCGGCTCCCGGGCCGATGACGGCGACCTCCGTCACCGACTGCAGCTTGACGCGGGGGTAGTCCACGATGCGTGACATGGCGCCCCGTAGGACGTCATAGAGCGGGATCGCCTTCGACCACTGGCGTCCGGGCCGGGCGTCTCCCAGGACCGCGACGCTGGCCGCGAGGCGACCGATCAGGGCGTTGCGGTGGTCGATGGCCTGCAGGCCGTGGGAGACGACGAGGTCCGTACCGTGCAGGATCTGCATGTCGTGGAGGTCCTTGGCGAGCTGGTGCACGATCGCCTGGACCCGGCGCGCGATCGCCACCAGGGCCCGCTGGGAGGAGTCCCGTGTCTGCTCCTCGGCCTCCACCGCTTCCAGGAGCGTCCGCAGGGCGGCCCGGAGGGCTTCGGCGAACTCGCTGTCGAGGTGTTCCCCGAACCTGACCGCCTGGAGGATCTCCGAGGCGGGGTCACCCTTCTGCATCCGTGCGACGGCCGCGGGGAGCAGCTCTTCGGCGAGCCATACCGTGGTGGCCCGCTGGTCGGCCAGACGCCCGAACAGTGCCGCTTCGCGCTGCGCGTAGTACTGCTGCACGTCTGCGGTCACCCGCGCGTGCCGGGTCCGCTCCGCCGCCCGCGAGCGGCGCGCCGTCTCGGCCGTGGTGATGGCCGTCAGGACGACCGCGACGAGACCGCACCAGGCAACCGGCGTATGTATCTGCGCGGGAACGAAGATCAGCGCTATGCCGCAGGCCCCGGCCAGAAGGCCGGGAGGGATGAGCCATGCCGGAGCCGTTGCGCGTGGCAGGCCTCCGGGGGTTGAGCCGGTACGAACCATCGGGGGGTCCCTAAACAGTCTGGAATGAGTGGACTGGGGGTGGTGCGGTACGGATGCGGGAGCGGTCCGGCCGCCGCCCGGCCGAGCGCGGGTGAGGGCACGGGTGCCCCCGACGGGTCGGTTCGAGATCGCATCGGTGGTCACGCCTCCTTGCGGCCAGGCCTCCGTCCGCGCGCGACACGGCATTCGGTCACTCACTGTGAGTGCAGCGCAACACGCAGGGGAGAATAGTCAGTTCGGGTACACCATGTGACCTTGCTGGAGCGGGAACCTCCGCGTTGACCGACCTGGGTCCGCAATTGATCGATCCCTGTCATGACGCGCACCGCGGGCGCATGGAATCGACCGCATCTGGCGGCCTGGCGGCCCCGGCTCCCCGCCCCGAGGTCCGCCGCCTCCTTCCGCGGGGTGTCCGCTCCCGGATCCGCCCTGCCGGACCCGGTCCGGACATGTGCTCTCGTCATCGGCCCGATCGCGAGGCACCGCGGGCGCCGGCCCCACGCCGCGGCGCTCTTCGCGAGACCGGGGGAAGCCGTGCGGCGACGGTCAACAACCGGCCTCCACGGCTCCCCCGTTCAAGCGACGACCTCGAACCACCGTTGACGTCCGTCCCGGTATGCGGGGCGGCACGGCGGGAAGCGCCCCCGGAAACTGCTCCGCAATTGACAGTCGGGGCTGTCGGTGACCGGTTGCGGCGGATGATGTGCCCGACATGGCCGAAGCCCCCGCACGGACACGTCCGCGATGCTCTGTCACACGGTGGTGCGCCGGGGGCCTCCCGGCGGCCGTGCGGGAGGCGTTCCCCTGATCCTGACGGGCTCCACGGCTGCGGGCCGAGGCCCGTCCCGCACGACGAGAGGGTTCTCCATCATGAACAGATCACGCACGCGCGTGGCGCTCCGCCGGCTGGGCATCGCGGCCGTCGGCGCCGTGGCGGTCGTGGGTGTGGCTGCCGGCCCGGCCGCCGCACACGCCGAAGTCACGGCCTCGGACCCGCGTGCGCTCGCCGAGAACGTGACGCTGTCGTTCACCTCCGAGGCGGAGTCGGAGACCGCCGGCATCGCGGAGTTGCGGGTGGTACTGCCGAAGGGCATCGCTCCGGACGCCTTGACCCTGAAGGACGCTCCGAAGGAGTGGAAGTTCACGGCCACGGCGGACGGGTACACGATCGGCGGCCCGGCCCTGCCCACCGGCACGGACGCCGAGTACAGCGTCACCGTGCGCCAACTGCCCGACGAGAAGTCCCTGGCCTTCAAGACCCTGGAGACCTACGGCGACGGAAAGGTCTCCCGCTGGATCGAAGTGCCCACCGCCGGGGAGAAGGTCGACAACCCCGCCCCCCTGCTCGAGCTGAAGGCCGCGGCCCCGGGAGCCAAACCGATCGCCCCCGGCCCGTCCCCGACGCCGAGCGCCGCCGTCCCCTCCCCCCGGCCCTCGACCGCGTCCCCCTCGGCGCCCGCCGCGTCCGCGGGCGCGCGGGCGGCGGGCGATGAGGAGGCGGGCGGCGGCACGGGCGCCGTCCTCGGCGCCGTCGCGGCCGTACTCCTGCTCGCCGCCGCCGGCGCCCTCCGGTGGCTGCGCCGGGGTCGCGGCCGGGCCTGACCAAGCGGGCCCGGCTGACGCACGCCGGGGCGGGTGCCTGCCGGTACCCGCCCCGGCGTGCGTCAGACCCGGGCCGGTACGGGCTCGGGTGCGGTCAGTCGTCCCGTACGGCCCAGCGCGGCGAGTGCCGCGGCGCAGCCGGCGCCGACCGTGGCGAGGATCAGCCAGGGCAGGGCGGGGAAGCCGGCGTTGCGGGCGGTGTCGAGGAGGGCGCCGGTGGCGAGGTTCCCGAGGGTGATGCCGACCCCGCAGACGGTGTTGTAGAGGCCGTAGTGGGTGGCCACCCAACGTCCTCCGGCGAGGGAGACGATGGTGTCCATCTCGAACGGCACGAGCACGGCGGTCGCCAGGGCGAGGAGGCCCGCGCAGAGCAGGAGCGGAGCGACCGCGAGGGCCGCGGACCAGCCGCCCTCCCCCCGCGCGGACCCTGCGGTCAGGAGGGGCGGGAGGAAGGCGGCTCCCATGAGGGCCGTGCCGGTGGTCAGACAGCGTGCCGGTGTCCGGGTGCGTGTGCACCAGTCGGTGATGCGGAGCTGGCCGACGAGGGCGACGAGTCCGGATACGACGAACAGCGCGCTGGTGGCCGCGGTGGCGAGGGAGCCGTCGCCGGTGACGCGTCGGGTCTCCAGCGGCAGGGCCAGGTACACCTGGAAGGACAGGACGTAGGAGCCGGTCATGGCGAGGGAGAAGAGCCAGAAGGGCTTGTTGCGGAGTACGGATCCGGCCTGTTCGCGCAGGGCGGGCCGGTCCTCGCGGGGTGTCGCCGCGCTCTCCGGGAGCCGGCGCAGTTGCAGCAGGGTGAGACCCGCGAAGAGGGCCGAGGCGACCGCGCAGGTGGTGGGGAAGGAGACCGAGGTCAGGGCCAGACCGACGAGGGGGCCGAGCAGGATTCCGGCCTGGTAGAAGACGTTGAAGAGGGCGAAGGCGTCGACCCGGCGCTCCTGCCCGGCCCGGGCGGCCAGCAGGGCCCGTACCGCGGGGTTGAACAGGGCTCCCGCCAGGCCCGTGGCCGCGGATGCGGCGATCAGGGCGGGGAGCGATTCGGCGAAGGCCAGGGCGGCGAAGCCGACCGTGCGCAGGGTGCAGCCGGCGACGATGAGGGGTTTGTGGCCGAGGCGGTCGGCCAGCATGCCGCCGATGAGGAACATGCCCTGCTGGGAGAGGTTGCGTACGCCCAGGACGAGGCCGACGGCCCAGGTGGCGAGTGCGAGGCTGCCGGAGAGGTGGGCGGCCAGGTAGGGCATGAGCATGTAGAAGCCGAGGTTGATGGTGAGCTGGTTGACCAGCAGCAGCCGCACCGTGGCGTCGAAGGAGCGGTACTGGCTCCAGGTGCGCTTCACCGGGCGGCTCCCGCACCCGGGATGCCGGCGGCCGGCACGGGGTCGGTGACGTCGGTGCACCGCGTCCAGCGGGTCACCTCGCGGTCGAAGGGGGAGGCGACCACGTCGGGTTCGGCGGGCGCAGTGGTGCCGAGGAGCCGGTTGGCCCGGCAGTAGTCGTCGTTGAAGACGGTGTCGAAGTAGCGGTGCGGTCCGTCGGGGAAGACGGCGGCGATGCGCGTGCCCACGGGGCGGGTACGGGCGATCCAGCCGGCGACGAGGGCCACCGCCCCCACGCTCCAGCCCCCGGTGGCGAACTGGCGCTCCGCCAGGCGGCGCGCGGACCAGACCGCTTCCGCGGGAGCCACCCAGTGGACTTCGGCGAAGGCGCCGTAGTCGACGTTGCGCGGGTGGATCGAGGAGCCGAGGCCGCGCATCAGCCGAGGGCGGGCGGGCTGGCCGAAAATCGTGGACCCGATGGTGTCGACGCCGACGAGCCGCAGGCCGGGGGTGCGCTCGCGCAGTCCCCGGGCGATGCCCGCGGAGTGTCCGCCGGTGCCGACCGCGCACACGAGGACGTCGATGTCCCCGAGCTGGTCGCCGAGTTCGGCGGCGAGGGGGCGGTAGGCGGCGGCGTTGTCGGGGTTGTGGTACTGGTCGGGGCACCATGAGCCGGGGTGGCGGTCGAGGAGTTCCGCGACCTTCCGCCGGCGGGCCTCCTGCCAGCCGCCTTCGGGATGCGGCCGGTCGACGAAGTGGAGTTCCGCGCCGTGGGCGGCGAGCATCCGCTCCATGATCGGTTCCATGCCGGGGTCGGTGACGAGGTGGACCGGGTGTCCGTGGAGGACTCCGGCGAGGGCGAGGCCCAGGCCCAGCGTTCCGGAGGTGGATTCGATGACGGGGGCGCCGGGAAGGAGGTCGCCGCGTTCGCGGGCCCGGTCGACCATGTAGAGGGCGGCGCGGTCCTTGATGCCGCCGGGGTTGAAGCCTTCGAGCTTGGCCCAGAAGCCGCGCGGGGCGGTGGCGAAGGGTTCGTCGATGAACAGCACGGGGGTGTTGCCGACCGCCTTGAGCACGGTGTGCGGGGAGGCGGACAGGGGCGGTTCGGTCATGGTGCGGGTGTCCTTCGTACGGCACGGCACACCGGCGCTGCCGCCCGCGGGCGGCACGGGACGGCGTCGGGCCGTGCTGGAGTGGGAGTGGGCGCGCCGGCCTCCCGGACCGCGGCGGCGTGCGGCCGCGCGGGCGGGGAGGCCGGGGCCGGTCACGTCCGGGTGACGCACACCTTGCGGAGCAGGGCACGGCCCGAGTCGGCCGCGGGTGGGGCGGCCGTTGCGTACGCGGCCGCGGTGCCGGCAGCGGCCGCGGGCCGGACCACCGGTGCGCCGGCGTCGTCTTCGGCCGGGGCGCCGGGGGCGCGGAGTTCCGGGACCGGCGCGGTGACGTGCTCGTCGTGGGCGTGGGCGCACGGCAGGTCCCGATCGGGACGGCCGCTCGCCGTGAGGGCGCTCGCCGTGAGGGCGCTCGCGGTCGTCACCCGGTCGGGAAGGGCCACGCGGTGGTGCCCGCCGCTGTCGCACACGCCGAGCAGCAGCGCGACCAGGGCCGTCGCCACCAGGGCGACCGCCCAGCCGCCGCCGCGGCGGGGGTCACGGGACCACGGGAGATTCCACACAGTGACGCCGACGCTACCTTGCGTACCCACCCGGTGCGTGCCGGCAGGGTCCGTGGGAGGGCGGCGCTCCGGCCACACGGGGCCCGGCGGAGGCGGGGCGGGCGCCGGGGGGCGGCGCCCTGTGGCAGGCAGGTGCCGTCATCGGCATACGGACGGATCGCCGGAAGGGGTGAATCTCGCCCCGGCGCCGCCGTTCGGCGCGCCGCAACCCGGCGGAAGGAGCGGGGGTGTCCGGCCCGGGCTCCCCGGCGCGGGCGCAAGCCGGAGTCCTCCCCGGCCGGTCCGGGCAGTGGCCCGCTACCTCGGCACGGGCGCGACGCGGACCGTGTCGCGCACGGTGACCTGGTCGATGTCGGTGGTGCGCACCGTGATGTTCAGGGTCCACACGCCCGGCATGGGGAGCCGCAGGTCGTAGGCGGCCCAGTACCCCTTCTGGTCCTTGAGCTTGGCGTCGAGCGGGCCGATGCCGAGCTCGTCCTGGGTGAGCGTGAGGCGGAGCTCCGGGACGGCCGCGAGGCCGCCGTCGGAGGTGTAGACGACGGCTTCGACCGTGTTCTCTCCGACGCGTCCCGGCGCCAGCGTGATCTGCACCGTGCCCTGGTGGTTGGCCGTGCCCATGTCGAAGGGGACCGTGAGCACCTGCACCCGCGGTTCCTCCGCGGAGGCCGCCGCGGCCCTCTCGCCGGCGGCGCGGCTGGGCTGGGTGCCGGTGAGCACGGTGGTGATCACCAGGATCAGGACACCGAGCGCGGCTTCGACGCTCACCATGCGCCGCAGGCCGCGCCGGTACGCGGCGGCGTCGAAGGGGGGCGGCCCGGCCTCGCCGCCCGGCCCGCCCCCGGCGGGTGCGTCGGGCGCGGCGTCGAGGTCCGCTCCCGCCGCGGAAGTGGGCGCGCCGACCGCCTGGGCGACCCGCACCCGCTCGCGGGCGGGCGCCGACGGCAGAGCCGCGGCCGGCGGGGCCCCCTGGACGAGGCGGGCGGTCCAGCGGCGGGAGAAGGAGGCCGCCCACAGCACCAGGACGACGGCGGCGACCTTCACGACGAGGGTCTTGCCGTACGACGTGGTGGACAGCGCCTCCCAGGAGCCGACTTGCCGCCAGGACTGGTACACCCCGGTGCCCACGAGAACCGCGACGGCGCCGAAGGCCAGCGTCGAGAAGCGGCCGATCGCGGCCGCCGGGATCTCCCGGCCGTCGGGGCCCCGGCGCCGGAGGAGGAGCAGCAGGGTGACCAGGCCGCCCAGCCAGACCCCCATGGCCAGCAGGTGCAGAGCGGCGGCGGGCATGGCCAGCGCCACCTGGATGCCGGCGGAGGCATGTTCCGCGGCGGCCCACGTGACCGTCAGGGCCACGGCGAGCAGCGCGCCGGCCAGACGGCCGCGGACCCCGATGACGGCGGCGTCCGGCCGCCGGGCCCACCGCCCGAGCAACACCGCGGCGACCGCCAGGAGGACCAGCCGCGCGATCAGCGCGGCGCCCGGCCGGCCGCCGACGGTCCGGCCCAGCCGGGCCAGGTCGAAGGCCGAACCGACCCCGCCGGCCGTCTCGTACGGGCCGCGCAGCAGCAGCATGGCCGCCGTGGACGCCGCCAGCGCGACCCATCCCACCACCAGGAGCCTGCGCACCGGCCGGAGGGCTCCCGCTGCGGGCCAGCACAGGAGGACGAACGCGGCGGCTCCGACGAGGAGGGCCAGACCGCTGTAGGCGACATGGCGGAAGACGCCGTACAGGCGGCCGACCGCCGTGTCGTCCGGCGATCCGGCCGCCACCACGGCGGCGGTCTCGGACGGCGCGCCGATGGAGAAGACGAACGCGCCGGAGATCGGGTGGCCGTCCGCGGAGACGACCCGCCAGGCCACCGTGTAGGTGCCCTCGGGCAGCTTGCCGGACAGCTCCACCCGTGCGGTGTCGTCCTTGCCGTCCACGTGCTGCGCGGGACGCGGGTTCACGCGCTCGTTCCGCGGCGACAGGACCCGCAGCGAGTCGTCGGAGAAGCCGACCGACTCGGTGAAGGTGAGCGTGACGTACCGCGGCTCCGTCTTCAGGACGGCGCCGTCCGCGGGATCGGAGCCGCTCAGCCCGGCATGCGCGAAGGCCGGTCCCGCCGCACCGAGGAGCAGGGCGAACAGGAAGGCGACCAGCGCCAGGACGGTCAACGGCCTCCTCGCGGGAGGCGATCCACTGGGCATGAAGGCACGGTCTCCGAAGCGGCTCGTACTGGTGGAGAAGTCCGGACGTTAGTGCGGCCGGGCAGGGCGGCGGGCTGTTTGAGCAACTTCGGCTAAAGACCGCGCAGAAGGCTCGACCCGGGCCGTTTTCCCTGTATGGCCCACGGGACGACGACCACGGGGACCGCCGGCGGAATGCACCGAGGTCACGGCATGTGGTTTCCTGGACCCCGTCTCGCACCGTGACGAGACGACCACGTAACGTAAGGGGATGGTGTCGTGAGCGTTCTGGACATCAAGCTGGAGCGGGCGTTCGACGTCTTCGACTCGGACCGCGACGGGCGGCTCGTGAAGTCGGACGTCATCGGCCTCTCGGACAAGCTCGCCGAGTCACTCGGCTACGCCCCGGACGCAGTGGACGGGCTCCGGAACTCGCTGGCCGACCTGTGGGACACCGTCTTCCACAAGATGGACAAGAACGACGACGGAGCCGTCGACCGGCAGGAGTTCCGGGCGGCGTTCCGGGCGCGGATCGTCACGGACCAGAACCGGATCTGGGAACGGATCAGGAACATGAGCAACGCCTGGACCGAGCTGGGCGACCGCGACGGCGACGGCATGCTGAGCCGCGAGGAGTACACCGACCTGCTGCACGGCATGTTCCGCCTGCCCCGGGAGACCTTCGAAGAGGCGTTCAACCAGCTCGACATCGACGGTGACGGGCAGTTGAGCCGCGACGAGATCAGCTCCGCGATGAAGGAGTACTACACGAGCGAGAACCACGCGGCGCGCGGCAACCAGTTCTTCGGCCGCCTCTGAGCAGCTGGGCACGGGGGGCCTCGCGACCCACCGCGCCCCCGTGCCCCACCCGCAGTATCGCCGCACGAACCGGACCGCACCGCACCGCACCGCACCGGACCGGACCGGACCGACCGAACCGATGCGCCTCGCGCCCCCGCTCGCCGAGCGCGGGCGGGGGCCGATCCCCCGAAACCCGCCTGGAGGACCCCTGATGGCCAATGCCGCACTGCCCGTGATCGTTCTCTCCGACCCCGATCCGCTCCGCCGGCACGAGACGGCCGAGCTGGTGCAGAGCTGGTACCGGCACTCGTTCCGGGTGCTGCAGGTCGCGGGGCCGGCGGAAGTGGTCCGGGCGCTGACGGCGCTGGCCGACCGGAAGGTGCGGGTCGCGGCCGTCCTCACGGACGAGGTGCCCGACTCCCGCGCCGCCCATCCCGGCGTGCGCTGGCTGCCGTTGACCGGCCACACCGGCGCCGTGCCCGGTGCCCGCACCGGGACGGACGCGGGCGGCGGGGCGGCCCGGGCCGAGGAGAGCCCGGCCGAGCACCTCCGGGGCGCGCTCGACGACTCCCTGTGCACGTGGAGCGCCGACTGCCAGGGGGACCTGCCCACCGCCGAGGTGCGCGGCAGCCGCTTCTCACCCGCGGCGTACGCGGTGCGCGACTTCCTCGGCCGCAGCGGCGTGCTCTTCCGGTGGCTGCCCGAAGAGGACCCGCGGGAGGCCCCGGTGACCGTCCGGCTGGGCGACGGCACCGAGATGGTGGACCCTCCGATCAGCGCGCTGGCGGAGCGGCTCGGCCTCATCCGGCCGGCCGGGCAGGACCACTACGACGTCGCGGTGATCGGCGGTGGTCCCGGCGGCCTGTCCGCGGCGGTGTACGCGGCCGCCGAGGGCATGAGCGTGGTGGTGATCGAGGACGACGCGCCCGGCGGGCAGGCGGGAACGACCTCCCGGATCGAGAACTACCTCGGTTTCCCCGTCGGGCTCACGGGCGGCGACCTGGCCCAGCGCGCCTTGCAGCAGGCGCAGCGGGCCCGCGTCGAGTGGCAGCCCACCCGGGTGGCCGCCCGGGTGACCCCGACCGGTGCGGGCGGGCACACCGTCGATTTCGTCAAGGCCGGCACCGAGGAGTCGGCCTCGGTGACCGCGGCCGCGGTGGTGGTCGCCACGGGCGTGGACTGGAACCGCCTGACGGCCCCGGGCGTCGACCGCCTCCTCAACTCCGGCGTGTACTACGGGTCGTGCCTGTCCGACGCCCCGTCGACCGCCGGGGAGGACGTGTACATGGTGGGCGCGGGCAACTCCGCCGGCCAGGCCGCCCTCTACTTCGCGCGCTACGCCCGCTCCGTCACCCTGCTGGTGCGCGGCACCGACCTCGGCGCGTCCATGTCGAACTACCTGGTGCAGCGGATCGAGCGGACCCCGGGCCTCCGGGTCCTGCTGGGCACCGAAGTGGCCGAGTGCCTCGGCGCGTCGACGCTCACCGGACTCAGGCTGAGGGACCGCCGGGGGAAGGAGAGCACCGTCACCGCGCACTGCCTGTACGTCCTGATCGGCGGCCGCCCGTCGACCCGGTGGCTCGGCGACACGCTGGAGCTCGACGAGCGCGGGTACGTCCTGACCGGCGGCGGTGGAGCCGCCCCGGACGCGCTGCCGATGGAGACCAGCCTGCCCGGGGTGTTCGCCGTGGGCGACGTACGCTCCGGTTCCGTCAAGCGGGTCGGCGCCGCGGTGGGCGAAGGCGCGGCGGTGGCCCAGTCGCTGGTCGAGTACCGGCGCCGGCACCCGGAGCGCTTCCAGGACGCAAGGGTGTCCTGCGGCTTCTGACCGAATCGCGACCGCCCGCCGCCGCCACCGCGCGGGCGGTGGGCGGCAACGACGCCCCGAGCACCGGTTGCGCCTTCGCCGCAACGCTCGACATGGACGAAGACGGAACGGGTCCCGGACAAGGCCGCCCGTGCCCGGGACGCACCCGCCGGCCGGCTCTTCCCGCGTCAGCGGCGAGGGCCGGCCGGCTCCAGGTTCCGCATGCGCCCGTAGGCGTACACGCAGCCCGCGAGGGCCAGGTCGGACAGGAGCATGAAGCCGATGGAGTACGAGCCCTTCGCGCTGTAGACGGCTCCCATCAGCAGCGGGGGGACGAAACCCCCGAGGCCGCCCACGGCGCCGACGATGCCGGTGACGCTGCCGACCCGGTCCTGCGGCGTCACCTGCGAGACGAGGGCGAAGACGCTGCCGCCGGCCGCCCCGAGGCCGGCCGCCATGAGGAGCAGGGCGAGCGTGCCCAGGGGGTACAGCGGCGGGTCGAAGGCCTGGACCACCGCGAAGAGCGCGACGACGGCCAGTGCCCCGGCGGTGACGACGGCCGGGTGGATCCGGTCCGACAACCGGCCCCCGACCGGCCGGAAGACGACGGTGACCAGGGCGAAGCCGGCCGCTTTGGCGCCCGCTTCGGTGGGCGACAGCTCGTACCAGGTCTTGAGGTAGGTCGGGAGGTAGACGCCGAACGCGACGACCCCGCCGAATCCGATCGCGTAGAGGGCGGACAGCTCCCAGGTGACCCGCAGTCTGCCCGCGCGGGCCAGCCGGGCGGAGAGCGGGGCGGTGGGGACGGGCCGGTCGGGTCGCTCGGTGATGAGGAAGGCCGCGGCGACGGCGAACACGGCCAGCGCGATCGCGACGACGAGGAACGGCAGGTTCTCGCCGTGCTCGGCGATGCGGGGAGTGAAGTAGCCGGAGAGGGCGACGCCTCCCGTGCCCATGCCGAACACGCCGAGGGCGAAGCCCCGCCGGTGGGGTGGGAACCAGGAGTTCACGAGGGGCACGCCGATCGCGAACGTGGTCCCGCCCAGGCCGAGGAGGAACCCGGCCAGCAGGACCCCGGCGTAACTGTCGCGGGTGGGGATGAGGAGCAGCACCGGGACGATCGTGAGCGCCGTGACCAGCGGGAAGACGATACGGGCGCCATAGCGGTCGGTCAGCGCGCCGGCCGGGATGCGGCCGAGCGACCCGACCAGGACCGGGACGGCGACCAGCACCGACTGCTGGAGGTCGCTGAGGCCGAGGCGGGCCTTGTAGTCGGCCGCGAGCGGGGCGATGAGGTCCCACGCCCAGAAGCTGAGGGCGAAGCCGACCGTGGCAACGGCGAGGTTCCGGTACGCCCCGGCGGGAGGTTTCGCTTCCGTCTGCATCCCGCCAGTCAAAGCGAATCGCCCGGCCCGTCGCCCGGACTGGGCCATCGGTGGGCGAGGTCGATCGCAGACCGGCTCGCTAAGGTCGCAGGCATGACGACACCTCTTGCCGGCAGTGCCTTCGACTCGCTCCGCCTCGACGCCGTTCCCGACCAGGAGGCGCTGCGCCGGGCGTACGCGCTCCCCGGCGACGCGGCCGTGCGCAAGCAGATGAGCGAGCTCACCGAACAGACCCGGCGGTTGATCGGCTGCTCTTCACTGGTCCTGGTCGCCAGCGCGGACGCCGAGGGCAACTGCGACGTCTCGCCGCGAGGCGGACCCGCCGGATTCGTCGCCGTCCTGGACTCACGCACCGTGGCCATACCGGACGCGACCGGCAACAAGCGGCTGGACACCCTGCGGAACGTCGTCGCCACCGGACGGGCCGGGCTGCTGTTCGTCATCCCGGGCCGGACCACCACCCTGCGGGTGAACGGCCGCGCCGTCGTCTCCACCCGCCCGGAGCTGCTGTCGCAGCTGACCGCCGTCGGCAAGCCGCCGGCCAGTGCGCTGGTGCTGGGGATCGAGGAGGTCTACCCGCACTGCCCCAAGTCGCTGCTGCGCAGCGCCGCCTGGAAGCCGGAGCAGTGGCTGCCGGCGGACGCCCAGCCGACCTCGGCCGAGGTGACGCTGGCCCAGCTGCGGATGCCGGAGCTGACGATCGCCGACATCGAGCGGGCGGAGGCGGACTCGCTGAAGTACCGGTACGAGTGACGGGCCGATCCGCTCCGCAGCGGGCTCGCCGCGCGGCGGTGAGGTAGACGCTCAAGGCCGCGGCCAGGTCGGTCCTCCAGGCGTTGAGGCGGGTGGCACCGCGCGCGTTGATCTCGCAGTGGTGCGTGGATCCGTCGTGACCGCGCGGGCCGCGGCGACCTCGGAGCGGAAACGCTCAGGGAAGACCGGATCGGCGGCGAGTTCGGCTCTGGCGACCTTCAGGGCCACCGCGCGGCCGCCCCGCGACCGGGCCAGGTACACCACGCCCATGCCGCCTTCACCGAGCTTGCGCTCGCTGGCGTACGAGCCGATGCGGCCCGCGTGCCCTTCGTAACCGGCGCTCAACCGCTCTCCCCGAAGGCGTTCGACCCGTCGATCCCGCAGCGGACTCCCTCATCGACGCGGCGGACTCGTCCGGCGGGTACGGCGGGCTTGGCGGGCGGCTGCCAGGTCGAGCACATCGCCGGCGGGGACGTCCCGGTCGAGGGCGGCGGCGAGCACGCCGGCGAGCTCCCGGGTGTGGTGGGCGAAGGTGCCGGCGGCGTGCCGGGCGGCCTCGGCGGGGCAGTGGCGGCGGATGGGCCGGCGGGTTCGGGGGGCGCCGGGGAGCTGCTCGGCGTCGAGCTCGTCGGCGAGGTGGCGCAGCACGCCGGCGGCGGTGGCGCGCGGGAGGTTGGAGCGGACGTCGGCGGGGCCCCGGTTCGGAAGGGCGACGATGAGGCGGTGCGTGTCGAGGGACACGAGGGTGACGACGTCGGGGGTGCGGGTCACGGGGCGGGGCTCCTGTCGGGGTCGAGGCGCTGCGCACGCGCGCGGCGGCGGCACCCACACAACGCAACTCTCAGTTGCAATACGCTGGAGACTGGCACACGGTCGCCCGCCAACGCAACTCAGAGTTGCAAGACGGCGCGACCGCCGCCCCCGCCGTAGCGTGGTAGCAGCAAAGGACACTCCGCGGTGAGGGGCGATGCGCCATGACGTGGGCTTCGTGGACAACGACAGGAGTCTTCGCCGGACGGGGCGGGGTGCTCACCGAAGAGGCCGGGGTCCTCAGCGGGGACCTGACCGTGCACACCACCTGGTCGGGCCGGGAGGCCCAGGTGGCAGTGCAGTACAGCGGCGGCTCGGACTGGTTCACCGTCACCGGCAGCCCGGTGCACTGCGCGTCCGAGGAGGACAGCCGCCTCCTGCACCAGGTGATGGTCGACGCGGTGCGCACGGGCGCCGCCGCCACCGTTCCCCACGACATCCCCACGGGCACCGGGCGGAGCGGACCGGAGCCGGCGTAGCACCGCGCTCGCCCCGCACCCCGGGCAATCGACCGCCGGCCCCCTTGGAAGCCGGCGGGACCCGGCGACGGGTACGGGCGATGGGGCTCCGGGGGGCGGTCGCTCTCGATAGGCTGAGACCGGACCGGGTGGTGGGGACAGTAGGGAGCTGGTGGGCGTGGCGGATCCGTTGCCTCAGGTACCGCGGATGCAACTGGACGAGCTGCTCGAGGAGCTTCAGGCCCGCATCAATGCCGTACGCGGAACCCGGGACCGGGTGCACAGCCTGCTGGAGGCGGTCGTCTCCGTCGGCCGGGAACTGGACCTGTCCCAGGTCCTGCGACGGATCGTGGAGGCCGGCGCCCTGCTCGTCGAGGCCGACTACGGCGCACTGGGCGTGATCGGACCCGACGGCCGGACGCTCTCGCAGTTCCTCACCGTGGGACTCACCGAAGGGCAGATCGCCCGGATCGGGGCGCTCCCCGCCGGCCACGGCCTGCTGGGCGAGGTCATCCGCCATCCCGAACCGCTGCGCCTGACGGAACTCAGCGCGCACACCGCGTCGTACGGCTTCCCGGCCGATCATCCGCCGATGCGCACGTTCCTCGGCGTCCCGATCCGGGTCCGCGACGAGGTGTTCGGCAACCTGTACCTGACCGACAAGCGCGACGGCCAGGACTTCGACACCGAGGACGAGGCGGTCATCTCCACCCTCTCCGTCGCCGCCGGGGTGGCCATCGACAACGCGCGCCTGTACGAGGGTTCCCAGCGGCAGCAGCGCTGGCTGCGGGCGAACGCCGAGATCACCAACAGCCTGCTGTCCGGGAGCCCCCGCCCCGCCGCGCTGGAGCTCATCGCACGCCGTGCGCGGGAGATCACGGGCGCCGAGCTCGCCGACATCTCGATGCCGCTCGACGGCACGGACGACCTGGCCGTGGAGCTATCGGTCGGGCCCGGCAGCGAGCTGCGGCGCGGCCTGGTGGTACCCGTCGAGGGCAGCCTCTCCGGAGCCGCGTACGAGGCCGGCAGACCGGTCACCACCGCCGGCCTCGCCACCGACGACCTGTACGGCGGCGGCGCGCAGCAGCTGACGGCGCTCGGACCGGCGGTGGCCGTCCCGTTGGGAACGGCCGCCGGGGACGGGCGGGGTGTCCTGCTGCTCGCCCGGGCGGTGGCCGAGCCGGTCTTCACCGACGGCGAGCTGGAACCCCTGCTGGCCTTCGCCCGCCAGGCCGCGCTGGCGCTGGAGCTCGCCGAGCGGCGGCGCGACGCCGAGCAGATAGCGCTGCTGGAGGAACGCGACCGCATCGCCCGTGACCTGCACGACCTCGCCATCCAGCGGCTCTTCGCCACCGGCATGACCCTGCAGAACGCGGCCCGGCTGGTGGAGCACGAAGGCGCCGCCGAGCGGGTGGGGCGGGCCGTCGACGACCTGGACGAGACCATCAAGATCATCCGATCGACGATCTTCGGGCTCCGCGCCAAGGACCGCGAGGCGGGGCCCGGTCTGCGGGCACGTGCCGCCCGGGCGGTCGGAGAGGCGGGGTCGGCGCTCGGGCACCCGCCCCGCCTCAGCATGGAGGGGCTGCTGGACACCGACGTGTCCACGCAGGTCGCCGACCATGCCATGGCCGTGCTGACCGAGCTGCTGAGCAATGCCGCCCGCCACGCGCACGCCACCCGGGTGGGGGTGTCGCTCAAGGCCACCCACGACGAAATCGTCCTGACGGTGACCGACAACGGCAGGGGCGTGCCTGCCCAGGGCCGCCGCAGCGGCCTGCGCAACCTCGACGAGCGCGCCCGGGGCCTGGGCGGCACGTTCTCCGTCGGAAGCCCGTCCGAGGGCGGAAGCGTACTGGTCTGGCGGGCTCCGCTCACCGGCGCAGCCGGCACGTGACCGGCCGGGAGCCGCACACGGTCACGGACCCGGTCGGGAGCCGCACACGGTCACGGGTTTGGCCGGGTCCGCCTCCAGGCGGAACCCCGTGACCAGGTCCGGTGTGATGCGCAGCGCGCGCACCATGGTCTGCGCCACCCAGGGGCGCAGCCGCGAGGCGTAGCCCTCGGGGTCCTGCACCGGGGTGGCATAGCCGGTCACCACGACGCTCCAGCCGAGGTGCGTCTCGGCATCGATGGCATCGGCTTCGTAGGCGACCACGACCCCCGAGGTGTCGGACGGCGCGAGCAGGGAGGCGAGGGCCCCGCCGTCCTCGACGCGTACGACGATGCTCTCGCCCTCCACGAGGTGGTTCACGGGGCGCACTGCGGGCAGCGCGTGCCGGGTGAAGACGATGCGGCCCAGCGACACCGCCCCCAGCAACCGGAACGCCTCGTCGCGGTCCAGCGGCCGCATCCGCCGGGGTGACGGCTCCCGCTCCCCGTACGCCGTCTCGCTCTTCACGGTCCGCACCTCCTTCGCTTCCGGCATCCGCGTCGCGCGGGAGTCACCTCCCCGACGGCAGGAGCACCCGGTCGGCGCCGAGGACCCGCATCGGCTCGGCCACCAGGCGCGGAACCCCGGCGAGCGTGAGCCGGGTACCGCAGGCGGCGCACCACTGGTGCGTGCGCAGGAGCAGGTCGATGCCGGAGCTGTCACAGAAGGTGAGGCCGGACAGGTCCAGCGTGAACTCGCGGCCCGACGAGCGCGCGAACTGCATCAGTCTCGGTCCGATCTGCTTGCTCGTGTGGAAATCGAGTTCACCGCCGAGGGACGCCGTCACTTCGGAACCCTCTCCTACCGCGCACGTCAGTGCGATCAGCTGCGTGGCCATGGCCCACCCTCACGTTCCTTGCGGCTTCCTGGGTCCAGCCGCGCCGTTCCCCGTGCTCCTCACAGCTCAGCGGACCGGACCGGACCTTCGTAAGGACCGGTCGGTCCCTGTCGAGGGCCGAAGGTCCCTCTCCGCGCCCGCCCGTACGGGGCCCCGAGGAGCCCATCCGCGACAAGGGCCCATCGGCCCTGTCCGAACGGCCCTTGCGAACGGGAGGATTGAGTCAGTCGCACGCCCGCGGAGGGCGGGCGCCCCCGAAGGAGTTGCGTCATGACCGAGAGCGGCCCGTCTCCCGCGAAGTCGCCCGCGCCGATCGGCGTGTTCCTCCTGGACGACCACGAGGTGGTCCGGCGCGGCGTCCACGACCTGCTGGACGCCGAGCCCGATCTGACCGTGATCGGCGAAGCGGGTACGGCGGAACAAGCCCTGGTCCGCATCCCGGCGTTGCGACCGCAGGTGGCGGTCCTGGACGTGCGACTGCCGGACGGTGACGGGGTGAGCGTGTGCCGCGAACTGCGGTCCCGGATGCCGGAACTCGCCTGTCTGATGCTCACCTCCTTCGACGACGAGGAAGCGCTCCTGGACGCGGTGATGGCCGGCGCGTCGGGATACGTCCTCAAGCAGATCACCGGGACCGACCTCGTCTCCGCCGTGCGCACCGTCGCCTCGGGCCAGTCCATGCTCGACCCCGGCGCCACCACCCGTCTGATGGCCCGGATCAGGGGCGACGTCCCGAAGGAGGAACAGCCTCCCGGACTGCCCGGGTTGACCGAACGGGAGCGCGAGATCCTCATCCTCGTGAGCGACGGCCTCACCAACCGGGAGATCGGCGAACGGCTCTTCCTCGCGGAGAAGACCATCAAGAACATCGTCTCGCGGCTCTTCACCAAGCTCGGTGTCGAACGGCGCGTGCAGGCGGCGGTCATCGCCAGCCACACCTTGATCCCTCCGAGCCAACGGCCCACGCCGGCACCGGAGTCGACCGAGGGCACCGCTTCGCGATGACCGTCCGCGAACGTACGACGGCGGGCCGGACAAAGGGCCACATCCCCTCTCTCGGGACGGTCAGTCCAGGTGGAACACCTCCGTCAGCGGTGCCATCGCCCGGTCGGCCGGCGTGCCGTCCAGGTGCTGGAAGTAGCGGGACATCTCGGCCTGCCAGCGGGCGTTGACCCCGGTGGCGGACATCGCCTCGCGGGCGCGATCGAAGTCCTCGGTCTCCAGGTAGCCGACGAGCAGGCCGTCCGGGCGCAGGAACAGGGAGTAGTTGGTCCAGCCGGCGGCCCGGAGGGCGTCGAGCATCTCCGGCCACACCCGGGCGTGGCGCTCGCGGTACTCGTCGGCGAGTTCGGCCTTCACCTGGAGCAGGAAGCAGATCCGGTGCTTCGTCATGAGACACCGATCCCCGCCAACTGCATGTAGTACACGCCGAACTGGTCGGCGGTGAGCGTGGTGCCGGTGACCTTCACGTACCGGGCGGTGGTGGCGGCGAAGGCGAAGGGAAGGCCGCCGGCTCCGGGGCGCGGGTACGAGCTCCTCGACACCACGGTGGTCCAGTTCGTGCCGTCGGTCGAGAGCTGGACGGTGAAGGCGGACGGGAAGCCGCGCCCGGTGTTCGGGATGTCGTCGCGGGGGTACAACGTGACCTGGCTGATCCTCGACGGGCCGCCGAGGTCCACCCGCGCCCACTGCGTGGTGTTCGGGGAGCCGGCCCCTGCGCTGCTCCAGCCCGAGGAGTTCCACAGGTCGGTGTGATGGGTCCCGTTGGTGAGGTTGGCGGTCAGCCAGCCCTCCTTGGGGTACTCGACCGAGCTGGAAGCGGTCGCCGTGCGGCCCGGTGCCAGATCTCCGCCGACGGCCTCGACCTCCGCGAACTGCATGCGGAAGGCTCCGAACTGATCTGTGCCCAGGTTGGTCCCCGTCACCTTCACGTAGCGCGCGTTGACCGTCTCGAACGGGAAGGTCTGCGCCGTGGCACCGGGCCTCGCGTACCCGGTCCGGCTGCTGACCGTGGTCCAGTTCGTGCCGTCGGTGGAGGTCTGGATGGTGAAGTCGACCGGGAAGCCCTGACCGGCGTTGGCCCCGTCGCTGCGGGGGTGGAGGTCCACCCGGCTCACCGGCCGGGCCGAGCCCAGGTCCAGCCGCACCCACTCGGTGTGGTTGGCGCCGGTACTGCCGGAACTGCTCCACCCCGCGGCGTTCGGCGCCGACGGCCGCTGCCCGTCGACCGCCGAGCGGATGCCCCAGCCGTCGGCCTCGTACGAGCTGGAGGCGGTGACGGCGGCGCTCTCGGCCGGGGCGAGAGAGGTGGGCATGATCCGGGCGTTCCAGAAGTTCGCGCTGGCGCCGCCGGTGACCAGACCCACGTCGCCTGCGATGAACGCCGCGTCGGTGACGGTCAGCACCGGCGCCTGCCCGGTCCCGGAGTACACCTTCAGGGCGTTCCCGCGCGCCACCACGCGCAGTCGGGTGCGCTGCCCCGGCACGTAGCCGGGCACGGACGCCGAGCCGATCCCCGCGCCGCTGCGGTAGACGAACACCTGGCCGTTGTCCCGCTGGGCGATCAGGTAGCCGGAGTCCAGGTCCGTACCGTTGGCCGAACGCACCATCAGACCTGCCCAGTTGGTGTTTCCGCCGGACGAGCTCACCCCGGTGATCTGCAGGTCCACACCGACCGAGACGTCGGTGTAGCCCCGCCCCCGCAGGTAGGAGACGTCCCCCCAGTACGCCGACGCGTCGGACTGCGTGTACCGGGCGCCGCCGGTCGACCAGGTCCCCCGGGTGTGGGTCCAGAAGTGGTCGCCGCCGCTGAAGTCGTCCGTGAACGGCAGCGCCAGGTCACCGGATGCCTCGGCCAGTTCGTCGAGGAGCTGCTTGTGCCGGCCCTCGACGTTCCACCCGGAGAGGTCGTACGCCGTCGGGTTGGTGATCACCGTCTCTGCCAGGGTGCGTGCCGCCTGCGGCTCGACCGCGGCCAGCTGCTGCAGCAGCTCGAAGTCCTGCAGGCCCGCGGTCTGAGCCTCGCTGCGGAGGCTGTCGTATATGCCGTAGGCGGCCTTGTTCGGATAGACCAGCCAGTGGTCGCCGGTCTGCGAGGTGTTGAAGGTGTCGGCGGCCGGGTACGGCTCGCTGAAGCCGTCGTGCCAGTAGTTCCAGCCCCAGTGCAGGTACCCGTCGCCGCCGATCTTCCAGGTCAGCCAGGGCAGGAGCCTGGTCCCGCTGAGGTGGTTGCTGGTGAAGCGGTTCATGTACGAGCCCTGCGGGAGGATGCAGCTGTACAGCCACAGGTCCTTCCCGCTGATCCGGTAGCTCTGGTAGAGCGCGACGTTCGCGTCGTAGTTCGACGAGAGCGGGGTCTGCGTCGACAGGTGGGCCGCGTCCCCGGTGAAGGTGGTCAGCTGCGCCTCGTTGGTACGCGGGTTCGGGAAGTACTGCTCGTAGAGGGTGTAGAGCCAGTTGGCAGCCGTGGCCTGTTGGGTGGTGGTGGGCTCGTCCAGGGCGCTCATGTAGAAGTTGTCCGTCCAGCCCCTGGCATCCAGGTGCGCCTTCAGCGCCGGGAAGAACTGCTTCAACCAGTTGTTCGTGTCCGGGCAGCCGTTGGCCGCGGCGGAGTCGGGTCGGCAGAGCGCGTGTTTGACCGCTCCGCTGACGCCGTTGGCCGGCACCAGGGTGTCGAGGTACGGACCGGAGGCGGGCGGCTCGAGCAGGGTCGGGGTGTAGAGGTACTGCATGGCCCCGGCGCTGACGAAGAGGTTGACGAACCGGTCGAAGGTGGACCAGCCGAAGGTGAAGCGGCCGGCGGCGTCGACGGTGGTGTCCGGGATCAGCAGGGCCACCGCGTCGGCGTAGATCACGTTGTTCCGGTGCCGCGCCATGTTCGCCGCGATGTTGGCCTCGACGGTCCACCAGTCGGCGTCGTACATCCGCACGCCGTACTCGTTCGGGATCGACGCCTCGGTGCCCTCGTAGTCCCAGCCCGCCGAGGAGAACCAGTTGTTCATCTTGAACGTGGACTGCGAGGTCGGCGGGATCGTGGCGCTGTACACGGTCACCGACACCGGAACGGTGACGGCGCCCAGGCTGCTGTTCACCGTGGCGCTGCCGATGTAGGCGCCCGGCACCTGACCGGCCGGCACGTGGACCTGGTAGTAGGCGGCGTACGTGGTGTTCGCCGGCACCGACTGCGGAGTGTTGTCCATCAGCGCGTCGTAGTAGGCGGTCCCGCCGTCGGGCGGGTTCTGGACGTTGCCGACCTTCTGGATGTTCGGGTGGTTGTACTCGTAGCGCGTGGTGATGTTCGCGGCGGGAATGACCGCGCCGCCGGGGCCGGTCAGTGCCCCGGGGGTGACGGACACCCCGGTCTGCGCCGAACCGGACCGCACCAGGATCTGCGCCCCCTCGTAGGCGTTGCGGGCCGCGTACAGCTCGATCCCGGTCGGCGCCCAGCCCGGCGGGGTGGTGGAGGTGAAGGGCCGGTCGGTGGCGTCCAGGATCCACACGGTCGGGCCGCCGGCCGCGCCGGCCTCAGGCGCGGCGAGGACGGACAGCGGCACTGCACACAGTGACAGTGCCAGACACACCAGGAGACGCAGGGATCTGCGGCGACGCGTGCGCATGGAAACCCTCCGAACTCTGAGAAATGGCTTCGAAAGCCGAACGGGCCTTTCTTGGACCTGTTCGGGCCGCTCACAATTGTTTTGCGGCGCGACTTTCGGTCGGCGCGGGGCCTCGCTGTTCGGAGTCCTGATGACGGCGCGCGGGCAGCTCACGGCAATGACAGCGAGATCGGGGATGACACGAAGGGCGGCCGCTGGTCGCGCGATCGCATCGGGGATATGCGCACCCGGCCACCTGACGGCCAGCACGTTGCCCTTCGGTAAATGGAGTATTTCCAGAATTGCGATCCACAACCATGCACGCCTGAGCAAAATTTGACTGAGCGTCACAGTCGGGTCGGGTCAGTGGCGGGTGACACCGCGTCCGTGCCGTGCGGCTCAGGTCAGGCGAGCCCCACACGGGCGGCGGCGGCGTCCCACGCACGGATGTCTCCCGCGGGCTCGTAACGACGCAGTCGCTGGGTGCGGGCGACCAGGCGACGCATGGCGCCGCGGTCCTCGACCAGACCGTGGGTGCGGGCCTGGACGAGGATGTTGCCGATGGCGGTGGCCTCGGCGGGGCCGGCGATGACGGGCAGGCCGGTGGCGTCGGCGGTGAGCCGGCACAGCAGGGCGTTGCGGCTGCCGCCGCCGACGAGGTGCACGCAGCGGATCGAGCGGCCGGTCAAATGGACTGCCTGGGAAAGGGTGTGACGGTACGCCAGCGCCAGGCTCTCCAGGATGCAGCGGACGACGGCGCCCTGATCCTCGGGCAGGTGCTGGCCGGTGCGGGCGCAGTGCTCGGCGAGGCGGGCCGGCAGGTCGCCGGGGGCGAGGAACTCGGGAGCGCCGGTGTCGATGAGCGCCGCGAACGGGCGTGCGACGGCGGCGCGTTCGAGCAGCTCGGGCAGGTGGTGTCCCTCGCCGCGGGCGCGCCAGGTGCGCTGGCTCTCGCTGAGCAGCCACAGGCCCATGACGTTGCGCAGGTACCGGACGGTGCCGTCGATACCGAGTTCGTTGGTGAAGTTGGCGGCGCGGGAGGCGTCGGTGAGGACGGGCGCGTCGAGTTCGAGGCCGACGAGCGACCAGGTGCCGCAGGAGATGTAGGCGAAGTCCTCGGTGCCGGCGGGGACGGCGGCGACCGCGGAGGCCGTGTCGTGGGAGGCGACCGCGACGACGGGGGTGTCGGGACGCAGGCCGGTGGCGGCGGCGACGTGCGAGAGGACGGTGCCGGCGTGGTCGCCGGGGCGGCGCAGTGCGGGCAGGAGGGCCGGGTCCAGGTCGAGCGCGGCGAGGACCGGGGCGGACCAGGCGCCGGTGCGGCCGTCGTACAGGCCCGTGGTGGAGGCGTTGGTGACCTCTGCGCCGACGGTGCCGGTGAGCCAGTGGGTGATCAGGTCGGGCAGCAGGAGCAGGGTCCGGGCGCGGTCGAGGTGCTTCTCGGCGGCGAGCTGGAAGATCGTGTTGAACGGCATGTGCTGAAGGCCGGTGATCCGGTACAGCTCACGGGCCGGGAGGCGGCACCAGACGGCCTGGACGGCGGCGGCTCCGCGCGGGTCGCGGTAGTGGAACGGGTTGCCGAGGAGCGCACCGTCGGCGTCGAGGAGCCCGTAGTCGACGGCCCAGCTGTCGATGCCGACGGAGGCGAGGTCCCAGCGCGCGGCGGCTTCGCGGAGGCCGTCCAGGACGCCTTGGTACAGGCCGAGGGCGTTCCAGCGCAGCCCGTCCGGGAGTTGGACGGGAGTGTTGTCGAAGCGGTGGGTCTCGGTGAGGTCGAGGCGGTCACGGCCGACCCGGCCGACGAGCACCCGTCCGCTGGTGGCGCCGAGGTCCGCCGCGGCGAAGGCGGCCGGGGTGTGGGGGGTGCGGGGCGTCACGGCCGGCTCAGCGCAGGAAGGCCGCGGCGATGCCGGCGTCGACGGGGATGTGGAGGCCGGTGGTGTGGGTGAGGTCTCCGCCGGTGAGGGCGAAGACGGCGGCTGCGACGTGCTCGGGCAGCACCTCGCGCTTGAGGAGGGTGCGCTGGGCGTAGAACGCGCCGAGTTGTTCCTCCGCGATGCCGTAGGTGGCGGCGCGCTGGGCGCCCCAGCCGCCGGCGAAGATGCCCGAGCCGCGGACCACGCCGTCCGGGTTGACACCGTTGACGCGGATTGCGTGTTCGCCCAACTCGGTTGCGAGCAGGCGGACTTGGTGGGCCTGGTCGGCCTTGGTGGCGGAGTACGCGATGTTGGCGGGGCCGGCGAAGACCGCGTTCTTCGAGGTGATGTAGACCAGGTCGCCGCCCAGGCCCTGCCGGATCATGGTGCGGGCGGCCTCCCGGGAGACGAGGAAGGAGCCGCGGGCCATGATGGCGTGCTGCCGGTCCCAGTCTTCGGCGGTGGTCTCCAGCAGCGGCTTGGAGATGGAGATGCCCGCGTTGTTGACCACCAGGTCGACACCGCCGAAGGCGAGGGCCGCGGTGCGGAACGCCTCGGCGATCTGCTCCTCGGAGGTGACGTCGACGGTGACGGCCACGGCCCGGTCCGGGCCGCCGAGTTCGTCGGCGACGGCGCGGGCGGTGGCGGTGTTGACGTCGGCGACGACGACGCAGGCGCCTTCGGCGGCCAGGCGGTGCGCGATGGCCTTGCCGATGCCGGAGCCGGCGCCGGTGACCAGGGCGACGCGGGTGGCCAGCGGTTTGGGCGCGGGCATCCGCCGCAGCTTCGCCTCTTCCAGCGCCCAGTACTCGATGGCGAACCTTTCGCGCTCTTCGATCGGGGCGTAGCGGGAGACCGCCTCCGCGCCGCGCATCACGTTGATCGCGTTGAGGTAGAACTCTCCGGCCACGCGGGCGGTCTGCTTGTCCCTGCCGAAGGAGAACATGCCGACGCCCGGGACCAGGACGATCGCCGGGTCGGCGCCGCGCATGGGGGGCGAGTCCGCGGTGGCGTACCGCTCGTAGTAGGCCCGGTAGCCGGCCCGGTAGCCGGTGTGCAGCTCCCGCAGGCGGGCGATCGTCTCGTCCAGGGGCGCGGTGGCGGGCAGGTCGAGGAGCAGGGGGGCGACCTTGGTGCGCAGGAAGTGGTCGGGGCAGGAGGTGCCGAGGGCGGCCAGGCGGGGGTGCTCGGCGCGGGCGAGGAAGTCCAGCACGGGCGCGGCGTCGGTGAAGTGGCCGACCTGCGGGAGGTCGGTGGAGGCCAGACCGCGGATGACGGGGGCGAGCGAGGCCGCGCGCCGCCGGCGTTCGGCCTCTGGCAGGGCTTGGTGGCCGTCGAGCTGCGGGCCGAAGGGCTCGGCCTTGCCGTGGCGGGCCAGGAAGGCCTCGGCGGTGCGGATGATGTGCAGGGCGTTGGCCTCGCACTCCTCGCTGGTGGCGCCCCAGGCGGTGATGCCGTGACCGCCCAGGACGCAGCCGACGGCCTGCGGGTGGGTCCGCTTGATCTCGGCGATGTCCAGGCCGAGCTGGAAGCCGGGACGGCGCCAGGGCAGCCACGGCACGGCGTCGCCGAAACAGGCGGCGGTGAGCCTTTCGCCGTCGGCGGCGGTGGCGAGCGCGATGCCGGAGTCGGGGTGCAGGTGGTCGACGTGCGCGGCGTCGACCAGACCGTGCATGGCGGTGTCGATGGACGGAGCCGCGCCGCCGTTGCCGTGCAGGCAGTACTCGAACGCGGCGACCATCTCGTCCTCCCGCTCCACGCCCGGGTAGGCGTCGGCGAGGGCGCGCAGGCGGTCCAGTCGCAGCACGGCCAAGCCCGCCTCGGCGAGGGTGCCGAGGTCGCCGCCGGAGCCCTTCACCCACATCAGGTCGACGGGCTGCCCGGTGACGGGGTCGGTGGCCGCGCCCTTGGCGGAGGTGTTGCCGCCGGCGTAGTTGGTGTTGCGCGGATCCGATCCGAGCCGGTGGGAGCGGGCGAGGAGGGCGGCGACGACGGGGTGCTGGACCATGGCGGGAGCAGCTTCCTTGTCCGGTGGCGATGGCGCTCTCGTGGGGGGGTGCACGAGGAGGGTGCGGGCCGGCCCGTGGGTACGAGGTGGTGCGGGCCGGCTCGCGCGGCGGACGGCTCAAGCCCCCCATCCGGCCTGGGCGCCGCCGACCCTCTCGGCGACGATCTTCTCGGCCCAGCCGCCGGCCCGGTAGGCCGCGACCGGGTTCGGGTCCCGCCCGTCCTCGGCGCGGACCTCGGCCAGCAGCGGACGGACGTCGGTGGCGTAGGCGTCCATCAGCACCTCGTTCGCGCCGAGTACGTCGCCCGCGTCCTGGGCGGCCTTCAGGGCCGGGCGGTCGACCAACAGGGCCTTGGCCGTGGCCTCCTGGACGTTCATCACCGAGCGGATGATCGCGGGGATCTTCGCCTCGATGTTGTGACACTGGTCGAGCATGAACGCGACGCCGGCCTCGGGGGCGAAGCCGCCGTTCCCGGTGACCTCGTGCAGGATCCGGAACAGCTGGAACGGATCGGCGGCGCCGACCATCAGGTCGTCGTCCGCGTAGAAGCGGGAGTTGAAGTCGAAGCCGCCGAGCTTCCCCTCGCGCAGCAGGAACGCGACGATGAACTCGATGTTGGTGCCGGGGGCGTGGTGGCCGGTGTCGACCACGACCGCGGCCCTGGGCCCGAGCCGCAGGCAGTGCGCGTACGCGGTGCCCCAGTCCGGGACGTCCGTGGTGTAGAAGGCGGGCTCGAACAGCTTGTACTCCAGCAGGATCCGCTGGTCGTCGCCGAGCCGCCCGTACACCTCTGACAGGGCGTCGCAGAGGCGTTGCTGGCGGGCCGAAATATCATCCTGGCCAGGATAGTTGGTGCCGTCGGAGAACCACAGTTTGAGGTCGCGCGAGCCGGTGGCGTCCATGATGTCGACGCATTCCAGCAGGTGGTCGAGAGCCTTGCGGCGCACCCGCGGGTCCGGATGGGTGACGGAGCCGAGCTTGTAGTCATCGTCCTGGAATACGTTCGCGTTGATCGCGCCGATCTCCAGCCCGAGCTCGCGGGCGTGGGCGGACAGCGCGCCGTAGTCCTCGACCCGGTCCCAGGGAATGTGCAGCGAGACCCTCGGGGCGACACCGGTGGCGGCGTGCACCTGGGCCGCGTCGGCGAGCTTCTCGAACGGGTCGCGCGGGACGCCGGGTTGGGCGAAGACTTTGAAGCGGGTCCCCGAGTTCCCGTAGCCCCAGGAGGGCGTCTCGATGCGCTGGGCCCGAAGGGCGTCCTTCACGGCGGATCGGTCGGCCACCGGAGCACCTCCCACGATCTGAATCGTTTCATCCCGACGGTAGGCAGGACCACGGGAAGCGTCAAGGCGGCGACGAGGGGCGGTTGGCGTGATGTCGTAACCTGACCTCCGGATCGGCCGTCGGGGCCGGTGAAACATTTCAATGGTGGGACATGGGCGGCGCGGCGAGCATCAAGGACGTGGCACGGGCGGCCGGTGTGTCGGTCGGCACCGTCTCCAACGTGATCAACCGGCCGGAGGCGGTCGGCCAGGAGACCAGGGCCAGGGTCCGTGCCGCGATCGACCGGCTCGGCTACGTACGCAGCGAGTCGGCGCGCCAGCTGCGCTCCGGCAGCAGCCGGATCATCGGTCTACTGGTCCTCGACCTGGGCAACCCGTTCTTCGTCTCCGTGGCGCGCGGGGCCGAACAGGCGGCGCGCGCGGCGGGCCTGGGCGTGATGGTCTGCAACAGCGCTCAGCGGCTCGCCGACGAGGCGGACTACCTCGCCCTCTTCGCGGAGCAGCGGGTGCGCGGGGTGCTGCTGACCCCGGCCGACGCGGAGGGGTCGGGAGCGGCGGCGCTCCGTCGCGGCGGCGTGCCCTTCGTGCTGGTGGACCGGCTCGCCCCGGGGCCGGAGGCCTGCTCGGTGTCGGTGGACGACGTCGGGGGCGGCGCCCTGGCGGCGGGGCACCTGCTGGCGAGCGGCCACCGGCGGATCGCGTTCGCGGGCGGCCGCCACCGGCTGCGGCAGGTCGCCGACCGTCGCAGGGGCGCGCTGCAGGCGCTGGCCGGCGGCGACGCCGTCCTGCTGGACCTGGAGGTGGACGGGCTGGACGCGGCGGCGGGCCGCGACGCCGGCGCCCGCCTGCTGGGGATGCTGCCGAGACCGACCGCGGTGTTCTGCGCGAACGACCTGCTGGCCCTCGGGATGCTGCAGGCCGCGTTCGCCGCCGGCCTGCGGGTACCCGAGGACCTCGCGATCGTCGGCTACGACGACATCGAGTTCGCCGCGGCGGCGGCGGTGCCGCTGACCTCGGTGCGCCAGCCCGCGGAGGCGATGGGGCGGACGGCGGCCGAGATGCTCGCCGAGGAGACCGGCCCGGGCGGCGCGGCCCACCGGCACCGGCAAGTCGTGTTCGAGCCGGAGCTGGTGGTGCGGCGTTCGACGCTGGTCGCGCCGCTGCCCGGCTGAACGCGGCGTTGCCGCGCCTGCCTGCCCGCCCGCACGCCCGCCGTCGGTGCGGCACCTCGACGGAGAGTCCTGCCCGCCCTCTTGCGCAGGAGGCCGAAGGGATCGGTCCGGGCCATGTGGTGGTGCTGCACACTCGTGTGGCGTTGATTGTGATGACCGGCCACATATACCGCCGACCTGCCGACTTCTACGTTGTGGCCACACCCGACGTCCCCCCGGACCTTCTGGAAGTGGTTCACATGGTCTCCACCGCAACGGCTACCCCGGCCCGGTCCGGCATCAGACGGATCGTCGCCGCGAGTCTCATCGGGACCACCATCGAGTGGTACGACTTCTTTCTCTACGGCACCGCCGCCGCGCTGGTGTTCAACAAGCTGTTCTTTCCGACCGGCGATCCGCTGACCGGGACGCTGATCGCGTTCATCACCTACGCCATCGGGTTCCTGGCCCGGCCGCTCGGCGGGGTGGTGTTCGGGCACTTCGGGGACAAGGTCGGGCGCAAGAAGCTGCTGGTGCTCAGCCTTCTCATGATGGGCGGGGCGACCTTCGCGATGGGGCTGCTGCCCACGTACGCCGACATCGGCGTCGGGGCTCCCGTGCTGCTCACCGCCCTGCGGCTGGTGCAGGGCTTCGCCCTCGGCGGGGAGTGGGGCGGGGCGGTGCTCATCGTCTCCGAGCACGGCGGGGCCGAGCACCGGGGGTTCTGGGCCTCCTGGCCGCAGTCCGGTGCGCCGGGCGGGAACCTGCTGGCGACCGGGGTGCTCGCCCTGCTCGCCGGTGTGCAGTCCGACGCGGAGTTCCTCGCCTGGGGCTGGCGCGTTCCCTTCCTGCTCTCCGGGGTCCTGGTGATCGTCGGGCTGTGGATCCGCCTGTCCGTCTCCGAGTCGCCCGTGTTCCTCGCCGCGCAGGCGGCCCGGCAGGGGCGCGAGGACGAGGCTCCCGTCGTCCAGGTGTTCCGCCGCGGCTGGCGGCAGGTGCTGACCGCCATCGGCACCCGGTTCGGCGAGAACATCTCCTACTACGTGCTGACCTCCTTCCTCCTCGTGTACGTCACCGCGCACCTGGGGCTGGCCAAGAGCACCGCGCTGAACGCCGTCCTCATCGGCTCGGCCGTCCACTTCGTCACCATCCCGGCCTGGGGCGCGCTCTCGGACCGGATCGGGCGTCGGCCGGTGACCCTGATCGGCTCGGTCGGCATGGCCCTGTGGGCGTTCGCGTTCTTCGCACTGGTCGACTCCGAGTCCTTCGCCGTCATCACCGTCGCCGTCACCGCCGGACTCCTCCTGCACGGCGCCATGTACGGACCCCAAGCGGCCTTCGTCTCCGAGATGTTCGACACCGACGTGCGCTACTCCGGCGCCTCGATGGGCTCGCAGCTCGCCTCGATCGTCGCCGGCGCGCTGGCCCCGCTCATCGCCGTCGAACTCCTCAAGGACTACGGCTCCTCCACACCCGTCTCCCTCTATCTCTGTGCGGCCGCCGTGGTGACCACCCTCACCGTCGTCTTCGCCCGGGAGACCCGGGGCCGCGACCTGGCCGAGTCCGGTACCGGGCCGGCGGCCGCCGCCGGCGGGCGGGCGGCTCCCCTCCCGGCCGCCGTCGACTCCGCCCTCGACCACCCCGCCTGATCCGGGCGCCGCGGCCACGGGAGAATGCCGCCATGACCTCCCCGAGGCAATCCCCGCTGTTCGAACTGCTCGAGCTGCTGCGCCGCGGCGCGCCGGTCGAGCAGTTCACCCGGCCCGCCGCCGACGCCCGTACCGCCGGGGCGGGTCCCGCCGAGCAGGCCCTCGTGGAGGAGGCCACCCGGGTGGCGCTGGACATCCGGCGCACGCTCGACCAGCACCGGCGGCGCGAGGCCGAGCTCACGGCCCTGTTCGACACGGCCGGGGACCTCGCCGCCCTGCGCGACCTCGACGCCGTGCTGCGGGCCATCGTCCACCGGGCGCGGATGCTGCTGGGAACCGACGTCGCGTACCTGACCCTCAACGATCCGGTCATCGGGGACACGTTCATGCGCGTCACCGACGGCTCGGTGTCGGCCGCCTTCCAGCAGCTGCGGCTCGGCATGGGCGATGGGCTCGGCGGTCTCGTCGCCCAGACCGCCCGCCCGTACGCCAGCGCCGACTACCGCACCGACGACCGCTTCCGGCATACGGACACCATCGACAACGGGGTCCGCGAGGAGGGCCTGCGCGGCATACTCGGAGTCCCGCTGCGCGTCGGCACCCGCGTGATCGGGGTGTTGTACGCGGCCGACCGGGCGGTCCGCGACTTCGCGCCCGACGCGGTCGCGCTGCTGTCCTCCCTCGCCGACCATGCCGCCGTCGCCATCGACAGCGCCCGGCTGCTCGAAGAGACCCGTGCCGCCCTCGTGGAGCTCGGGGTCGCCACCGAGACCGCCCGCGCGCAGAGCGAGGCGGTGCGGCTCGCCGCCGAGACCCACGACCGGCTCACCCGGCTCGTGCTGCGCGGCGGGGACGTGGCCGACGTCGCCCGGGAGGTCGCCGCCCTGCTGGGCGGCAGCCTGGTCGTACGCGACGCGGACGGCGCCGAGCTCGCACGGGTCGGTACGGATCCGGCCGGCCCGGCGGCGGGCCCGCCGGCCCACGCGCTGGCCGCCTCGCGCTCGGGCGGCCGGGCGGTCTGCGTGGACGGGGTCTGGGTCTGCGCGGTACTGGCCGGGCCGGAGCTCCTGGGCAGCATCACCCTCGGCGGGCGCGGCGACGGCCTGCCCGACACCGAGCGGCGGTTGTTCGAGCGGGCCGGCCTGGTGACGGCGCTGCTGCTCCTGCTGCGCCGGTCCATCGCGCACGCCGAGGACCGGGTCCGCGGCGAACTGCTCGGCGACCTGCTGGCCCCTGCGGCCCCGGGCCGGGTCCGCGACACCGGCAGCCGGACGATCCGGGCCCGCAAGCTCGGGGTCGACCTCGCCCAGCCGCACGCCCTGGTGGTGCTCCACTGCGACGCCGCGCTGCGGTCGCGGCTGGCGGCGGAGGCCGCCCGGCACGCGCGCGCCCGGGGCGGCCTGGCCGGGCTGCACGAGGGCCGCGTCGTCCTCCTCGCCCCGACCGACGGCCCGGGCCCGCTCGCCCGGTCGCTCGCCGCCGAGCTCGGGCAGGTCCTCGGCGCCCCGGTCACCGCGGGCTCCGCCGGGCCCGCAGCCGGCCCGGAGGGCCTGCCGGGCGTGTACGCCGAGGCGTTGCGGTGCCTGGAGGCCCTGCACGCCCTCGGCCACACCGGCGGCGGTGCGGGCCTGCCCGACCTCGGGTTCCTCGGGGTGCTGCTCGGTGACGGGGCGGACGTGGGCGCGTACGTGGACCGGGTGCTGGGGCCGGTCATCGCGTACGACACACAGCGCGGAACGGAACTGGTGCGCACCCTGGAGGCGTACTTCGCGCACGGGTCCAGCCTGGCCCGCACCAAGGACGCGCTCCACGTGCACGTCAACACGGTGGTGCAGCGCCTGGACCGGGTGCGGCAGGTCCTGGGCGAGGACTGGAACACCCCGGCCGGGGCTCTGGAGGTCCAGCTCGCCCTGCGGATCCTGCGGGTGGCGGCGGCCCGGCCCCGCAGCGCCCCCGTGCCGCCCTCCCCCGCGTCCCCCTATCCGACCTCGCGGTGAGAGGCCCACTCGCCGAGGGTGAAGTCCCGGCCCTGGCGGCGGACTTCGACGGCTCCGGCCCCGCCGAAGTGGGCGGGTACGAGCAACTCGTTCCGGTCGGCCGCGCGTTCGAGGATCCGGCGGCGGCTGGCGGCGGCCTGCGCCGCGTCCATGCAGAAGCAGCTGTTGCAGGCGGGCTCCAGGATCTGCACGGGGCTGTGCAGGAGATCGCCGACGAAGACGGCCCGGTCGGTGCCGGAGGCCAAGCGCACCACGGAGGATCCGGGGGTGTGCCCGGGCGCGGACTCGAGGGTGAGGTGCTCGTCGATGCGGTGGGCGCCGTCCCAGAGCACCACCTGCCCGGTGCGGTGGACCGGCGCGATGCTGTCCTCGTAGATCAGCCGGTCGTCCTCCCGGACGCCGCCGCCGTATCCGTTGCCGGGCCCGAAGTGGTGGTCGTCCGCGGCCGGGACGAGATACCGGGCGTTGGGAAAGGCGGGCACCCAACCCCCGTCCGCCGCGACGGTGTTCCATCCGACGTGGTCACCGTGGACGTGGGTGTTGACGACGATGTCCACGTCCTCGGGCCGCACTCCCGCCGCCCGCTCCAGCTCCCCGAGGAAGTCTCCGTCCCGCTGGTGGAAGAGCGGCGAACCGGGCCGCTCGCGCCCGTTGCCGACGCCGGTGTCGACCAGGACGGTCTTCCCGGCGCTGCGCAGGACCCAGGTCTGGAGGGCGAGGACCGCCCGGTCGCTGTCCGCCTCCCAGTGGTCCGGTGACAGCCAGTCCTCGTTCTCCTTCCACGCCTCGGCCCCGACCTCCGGTACGAGGCTGCGCGCGGGCCCGAGCGGCCCCTGCCACTCGACGACCCGGGTGACCTCGACGTCGCCCAGCACGATGCTCTGCCTGCCCTGTGCGCCCTGTGAACCCTGTGCGCCCTGCTCGTTCTCGTTGCTCATGACGTCGAGTCTACGAAGGGCAGTTGAGCCGCTCAATGCCCGCACGGCTCACGAAAATACGCTTCCGTCTCATCCATGGCGCCCGCGCGCTACCCTGTCCCCCATGGATGTGGTGAGCGACGCCATCGCGGCCGTCCGGATCGGACAGCCCTCCTCCAACCGGATCAGGGTCAGCGGCAGCTGGTGTGCGCGCTTCGCCCCGTACGACGGCGCCGGCTTCCACGTCGTTCTCGAGGGGAGCTGCTGGCTGCTGCCCGACGGGGGCGGCCCGCCGGTATCCCTGGCGCCGGGCGACGCGGTGCTGCTGCCGCACGGTACGGGGCACGTGATCGCCGACTCCCCCGCCGACGCGGCGGCCGTGGCGCGGGCGGTGCCGTTCGAGCTCCTGCCCGGGGCGGCGTTGCCGGGCGCGCGCCGACAGGAGGCTTCCGGCGGGGTGGAGATGCTGTGCGGCAAGTACCGGCTCGACCGCAGCCGCGTGCACCCGCTCATGCTGGAGCTGCCGCAGGTGGTCCATCTGCCGAACAGGGTCGGATCCCACTCGGAACTGCACGCCGCCATCGCCCTGTTGGGGGGCGAGCTGGCCGAGCAGCGGCCGGGTGCCTGCATGGCCGTGCCCAGCCTGCTCGATCTCCTGCTCGTCTACATGATCCGCTCCTGGATGTCCGAGGGCGCGGGCGGAGCCTGGTCGGCCGTACTGGGCGATCCGGTCGCCTCCGCCGCCCTGCGGGCGCTGCATTCGGATCCGGCCGCCCCCTGGACGAACGAGCGGCTCGCGGCCGAGGCGGGCGTCTCCCGCCCGACGCTGGCACGCCGGTTCACCGCACTGGTCGGCCGCCCGCCCATGGCGTACCTGACGTGGTGGCGGCTGACGTACGCCGCCACCCTGCTCCGCGACACCCCGGACCCGCTGGCCGCGATCGCGCGCCGGGTCGGGTACGGCACTCCGTACGCCTTCTCCCACGCCTTCAGCAGGGAGTTCGGGACGACACCGGGCCGCTACAGGGCGACGGCGGGCCTGGCCTCGTAGGCGACGGGACGCCCGAGAGCGGCGGGGGCGGACCGCCGCCACCGCCGCTCTCGGCGTCACGGGACCGGCGGCCGGCTCAGCGGCGGACCGGGCACTGCTTCCAGGAGAAGTGGTACACGCTGTTGATGCTGCCGTCCGTGGAGTCGACGGTCATGTAGCTCGTCTTGTTCTTGTCGGACGTGCCGACGTCCGCGCGCAGTTCGGTGTTGATGTTGAAGTTGCGCTGCTCGCCGCAGGGGGCGAAGACGAGGGCCTCGATGCCGGTGGTGTCCGTCACCTGCCAGTTGTCGTTCAGCTCCCCATGGAACTGGTGGGTCCGGTTGGCGGTCTGGCTCATGCCCTGGAAGTAGTAGCTGGCCTTCTGGGTACCGGTCGCCCCGGGCTCCAGCTTGCCGTAGCCCCGGTAGTCCACGTGCGACACCGCGTAGGTGTAGCCCTGCGGGACGTGCACGAGGAGGGAGAGGAGGCAGTTCTTGCGGCCTTCGGTGGCGGCGACGCCCCCGCCGGCCGAGGCCATGTACTCGCTGTAGGTGACGGTGAAGGCCGAGTTGTCGGGGGCCACGGCGACGGCGGCGCTGCCGGGGCGGCAGCCCGAGCCGTTGACCGAGGCCACGTCGACGGCCACCCGGCCCGGGGGTGCGGCGGCAGCGGAGGAGGAGGCCCCCGCCGACGGGGAGAGTGTGACGAGGCATCCGGTCACGGCTGCGGCGGTCAGTGCGGCGCGTGCCTTGCGGGTGGTGCGAGGTGACTTGATCACGTCGCCATGGATAGCCGCCGCGGGCGGCCGCCGAGCGCGACCGGGTACGCGACCTCACCCGGTCGGACGGGCCGGTTCACCGAAGAAACGATTCATCACTGCGGGCCGGGCGGCCGAATGGCCCACGCCTGCGACCTTCACCCGCCCCACTCGCGCCTTTTCACACGAAAAATCCCCTTTTTCATATGATGGGCGTTCCGTCGACGGAGGAGAGCTCATGCCCGGCCCGCCTGGTCTGTCTGGTCCGCCCGGTCGTCTCGGTCCGCCCGGTCCGCCCGGACGGCGGTCCGCCGTGCTGTCCGCATGCGTGGCCGTGGCCGCCGCCCTCGCATCCCTCGCCCCCCTCGCCTCCTGGGCCCCGCCCGCCTTCGCCGCGGCGGTCCCCGGGCACGAGTCCCCTCCGGGTCACCACCACGCCGACGGCCGTGCGTCCACGGTCGAGGCCGACCCCGACGAAGCCGCCGTCATCGGCGAGGAGCACGCCCGCGCCCACGCGCAGCGGCGGAGCGCGGTCAAGGGCCCCAAGGAATACCCCCAGTCGAAGCGCACCGAGAGCCTGGCCGCCCTCACGTCCTCGCAGGAGCGCACCAACGCCCCCTTCGCCGCGTCGCGCTTCGGCCGCTTCACGGAGTTCTTCCCCTCACCCGACTTCGGCGTCCACACCGCGCTGCTGCCCACCGGCAAGGTGCTGCTCTTCTCCTTCGAGCGCGTGGAGACCGACCCCACCAAGGAGACCGGGCCCACCGACCGGATCGGCCGCACGAACGCCGGCCGCGCCTTCCTCTGGGACCCGGCCAAGGGCACCGGGGCCCGGGCGTTCAAGAACGTGGAGCCCCCGACCGTCCTGATGCCGGACGGTACCCACGCGCCCCGGCCCGCCCCGTTCTTCTGCGCGGGGCACGCCTTCCTCCCCAACGGCATGGTCGGGGTCTTCGGCGGAAACACCGGCGGCAAGGGCGGCAGCGGCGCCAAGCTGTCCTTCGTGTTCGACCCGTGGACCGAAACCTGGTTCCGCAACCAGGACATGGCCGTCGGCCGCTGGTACCCCTCGGTCGTGACGGGCGCGGACGGGCGCCAGATCATCATGTCCGGCCAGTCCGAGCGGGGTACGGGCACACCCACCCCGGTCGTGGAGCGCTTCCCCGCGCTGCGCCATCCCGTGCCCTGGCGGACGTACGACATCCCGGTCGGCCTGGCGGCGGAGCGGCTGCGCGCGGACGCCCCCTTCCGCAACGACTACCCGCACCTCTTCTCACTGCGCGACGGCATGGTCTACGGGCTCGGCCGCGACGCCGATCAGCAGTGGCTCTTCGACCCGGTGAAGGAGACCCGGACCGATCTGCCGCGGCGGCCAGCCGACTTCCGGGGCTACGGGTCGGCCGTGCCGCTGCCCGCCGGGCTCCGCGGCCCGGACTCCGTGCTGGTCCTCGGCGGCGATCCGCACGACCGGAACACCTACCGGCTGTCCGGCGGCCGGTGGACCACCGAGGAGCCGCGGGCCTTCGGCCGCACGCAGGACGACACGCTGATCCTGCCGGACGGCACCCTGCTCACGGTCAACGGCGCCCTGGACACCCGGGACTACGGACACGGACCGTTCAATCCGAAGGCCGACCTCTCCTACCGGCGGATCGAACTGCGCGACGCCAAGGGCCACTGGAAGCTCGGACCGGCCCAACGGCTGCCCCGCGGCTACCACTCCAACGCCCTGGTGCTGCCGGACGGCCGGATGATGGTGACCGGCGACGAGCTCCAGCAGATCGCCAACGACCCCGACATCAAGGACGAGATGGACGGGAGCATCGAGCTGTACGAGCCCGCGTACCTGCACCGGGGCGGCAGCCGGCCGGCCCTGGACCGGGCACCCGGGAGCGAGTTGGGCTACGGGGCCGCGTTCGAGGTGGGCAGCTCGACGGCCGCCCGGGTCAAGCGTGCCGTACTGCTGGCGCCGACGACCGTCACCCATGCGGTGAACACCAGCCAGCGCCATCTGGAGCTGGCGATCACCGGCGTGCGCGGCTCCGCGATCGGACTCCGGACCCCGGCGGGCGCGGCGGACGCCCCGCCCGGGTACTACATGCTGTTCCTGCTCGACGCGAAGGGCGTGCCGAGCACGGCGAAGTGGGTCAAGCTGGGCCACCGCCCGTAGCGGCAGCCGCGCGCAGGAGCGGTCGGCCGCCGGGAGAGGCGGCCGAGGGGCGGCCGCCTGCGCACCCCGTGCCGGTCGACCCCTCGCGCGTCAGGACCCGGGCGGGGGTTCGACCCGGGCCAGC
Organism: Streptomyces sp. NPDC001194; assembly: GCF_042896985.1. NCBI lineage: Bacteria > Bacillati > Actinomycetota > Actinomycetes > Kitasatosporales > Streptomycetaceae > Streptomyces > Streptomyces sp. NPDC001194. Next base: position 92,690 of record NZ_JBIAXU010000020.1, read on the forward strand.
CAGGTGGTGAGGAGCGCCTCGAGTTCGGCAGCCTGTCGCGGGGTCAGCCCTTCGAGCAGCCCGCGCTCGTTCTCCATGTGCTCGGTGAACGCCCGGTCGATCAGCTCGCGCCCGGCCTGCGTGAGCGCGACCACGCGCCCGCGGCCGTCGGCGGCCGAGCGGCGGCGTGCGACGAGGCCGTCCCGCTCCAGCCGGTCGATGCGCTTGGTCATCGCGCCCGTCGTGACCATGGTGTGCACCGCCAGCTCGCCGGGGGCCCGCTCGTACGGCGCTCCCGCGCGCCGCAGGGCCGCGAGCACGTCGAACTCCCCCTCGCTCAGGCCGTAGCGGCGGTAGACGAGGCAGAGCCGGTCGGTCAGGAGCAGCCCGAGGCGGTGCAGCCGCCCGATCACCCCCTGCGGGGCGACGTCGACGTCCGGGCGCTCGCGCGCCCACTCGGCCTGGATGCGGGCGACGTGGTCGGCGGGCATCACTGCCCGGGCCTGCGTTTCGTACGGTTCCGGTCTCACCCCACCAGTATAGCTTCCATGGAAGGTATTATATCTTCCATGGAAGCCAATCTTCGGTGGTCACTGGTCACGGCGATCGCCCCGATCGCATGGGGTACGAACTACTACGTCACCCGCGAGTTCCTGCCCGCCGGCCATGCGCTGTACGGCGCGGCCTTCCGGGCGCTGCCTGCGGGCCTGCTGCTCCTGACCTTCCGCCGGAGGCTGCCCCGGGGATCCTGGTGGTGGAAGTCCCTGCTGCTCGGCTTCCTCAACATGAGCGCGTTCTTCGCCCTGATCTACGTCGCCGCGCAGCGCCTGCCGACCAGCGCGGCCTCGACCGTCATGGCGACCGCACCGCTGGTGATGATGCTGTTCGCCTGGGCACTGATCGCGGAGCGCCCCGGGCCGCTCCAGCTGGCCGGCGCGGGCCTCGGCGTGGCCGGGGTGTCACTGATGCTGCTCGCCGGGGCCGTTCCGATGGACCCGGCCGGCGTCCTGGCCTCCGTGGCCGCGATGGCGATGTCCTCCTTCGGCTACGTCCTGGCCAAGCGGTGGAGTGCGGAGGCGGACGTCCTCGCATCGACGGCGTGGCAGCTGCTGGGCGGCGGACTCCTGCTGCTGCCGTTCGCCGTCGCCGCGGAGGGATCACCGCCGGCCCTCGGCATTCCCGCGCTGCTCGGATTCACCTACGTCGCGGTCGTCGCGACGGCGGTGGCCTTCGCCGCGTGGTTCACGGGGCTGCGGCGGCTGCCGGCCGCGACGGTCGGCCTGCTCGGACTCCTGAACCCGGTCACAGGGGTGCTGTTGGGTACGGCGATCGCCGGGGAAACGCTCACGATCCGACAGATCTGCGGCCTGCTGCTGACCCTGACGGGCATCCTGCTCGGGCGGAAGGGAGGATTCCTCACAGCTCGTAACGGGAGGAATTCGGCACGTAGCGATAACATAAATTCCGGACTGAATTGCCGTCAATAAGGGTTTGGTACATATCTCGATTAGATAACGAGATCTCCAAAATGGCCTGGACCAATGGCACTCTACGTGCGTAACTATGCTTGTTTGTAAGCGAGTTGACGGTTCATCAAATTCAGCCAGCAGGTAACGTTCTGATATCTCGGGCCCCATTCCCGTTTGTCCGAATTCTCCACCGCGCCGGTCTGGCAGGCTTCCGCGCACCCACTCCTCCCGACCAAGGATTTGAGGTGCGCATGACTAGACATCGCAGGAAGCAGCGCGAACACCGGCGCAAGCCGCGCCGGTTGATACTCCTCACCGCCGCCATGGCCACGGCGGCGGTGATAGCGGGCGGCATCGCCTACTCGGGGCTCGGCGACGACGCCCAGGCAGGGACGCCCGTACAGGCCGAAGCGGCCGCGGACTCCCTCACGCCGGCCGCCGCACCGGCCCGCGACGCGGAGCCGGCGCCCATCGTGGGCGAGCCCGCCAACGAGACCGCCAAGGGCATGGTCTTCGACGGCCTCAAGGCCGCACCGAAGGGCGACCGTTGCGTCGGCGTCTACCGCACGGAGGCCGGGCTCTGCACGCACGGCCCCGACGCCCCGCCCAAGGACGTGAACATCAAGGCCGACGTGGCCCCCGTCGTGAAGACGAAGGCCCCGGCCGCCGACCCGGCGAAGCCCGAGTCCGGCGACGCGGCCGCCGCGGCCGAAGGCGCCGGGCGTCCTCAGGACGCGCCCGCCGCCGACGCCCAGTCCGCCAAGTCCGCGCCCGCCGCGGCGCCCTCGCCGGCCGCCGCCGGCGGCAGCAGCCAGGCCGTCGCCGCCGGTCCCGCCGGCCAGACCGTCCAGTGCGACGGAGACGGCAGCACCGGCAACCGCGTCCAGGTCGTGTACGTCCACGGCTCCGACCGCGACCGGTACTCCGAGTACCTCGCCTCGTTCCGCAAGTGGGCGGCCGACGCCGACCTCATCTACTCCACGAGCGCCCAGGAGACCGGCGGCATCCGCCACATCCGCTTCGTCACGGCCGCGGACTGCACGCCGACGGTGCTCAACATCGAGCTCCCGGCTTCCGCGCTCTCCGAGTTCAGCGCGACCAACAACGCGCTCGCCGGCAAGGGCCTCGACCGCCGCGACCGCAAGTACATGATCTTCGCGGACACCCAGGTCTACTGCGGCATCGGCACCTTCGCGGGCGACGAGCGGCCCGGCCAGGACAACCAGAGCAACTTCGGCCCCTCCTACGGCCGTACGGACTCCGGCTGCTGGGGCGGCCACACCGCGGCGCACGAGCTCGGCCACAACCTCGGCGCGGTGAACAACAGCGCCCCCAACACCAGCCGCGGCGCCCACTGCACGGACGAGTGGGACGTCATGTGCTACTCGGACACCCCGTACTACCCGCAGATGCGCAACGTGTGCACCAACCAGGCCGCCGAGAACATCCTGGACTGCAACCACGACGACTACTTCCACACCAACCCCAAGGCGGGCAGCTACCTCGCCACGCACTGGAACATCGCGAACAACCAGTTCCTGATGAAGGCCAACGGCGGCGGCGGCACGAACCCCGACCCGAACCCGAAGCCCACGCCGAGCCCCACGAAGAAGCCCACCCCGACGCCGACCAAGAAGCCCACGGGCGGCCCGAAGGTGACGGCGGCCCAGATCCAGGCGAACTCCGTCGTGGTGAGCTGGCCCAAGGTGGACGGGGCCGCGTGGTACCAGGTCCTGCTGAACGGCAAGCACCTGACCTGGGTCCAGTCCCAGGCCCTGCGCATCTACAACCTCCAGCCCGGCACGCAGTACAAGATCGCCGTCTCGGTCCGCGACACCGCCGGCCGTGACAGCGGAGCCGGCCCGACCACGGCCTTCCGTACGACGGGCGCGGGCGGCGGCGCCACCACCCCCGGTGCCCGCTACACGCTCGGCAACGGCAGCACCGGCATGAACGCCGAGCTGTGGGGCGGCCGCAGCGCCGACGGAACGGTGCTCGTCGGCGGCCGTGCCAACGGCTACGCCCAGCAGCAGTGGCTCTTCGAGGACGCGGGCAGCGGGCTCGTCCGCATCAAGTCCGCCGTCTCCGGCAAGTGCCTGCAGGCGGGCGGCGCCCCGGCCGCCGGCATGTGGATCGCGCAGCAGCCCTGCGGCGGCAACTCCGCTCAGCAGTGGAAGCTGGCGTCCCGCGGCGGCGGTGTGACCGTCACCGACGCGAGCGGCGGCTACGCGCTGACCGTGAGCAGCCGCCCGTACTACGGCGCCTGGCTGCTCGACCTCCAGCGCGCCGACGGCCGCGCTGCCCAGGTGTGGACGGCTCAGAAGGTCGGCTGACCTTCCGGAACCGCCCCTGCCGTCCGCCGGTGTACGGCCGCCCCGCGCGGCCGTGCACCGGCCCCCTCATCTCCCGCACCGCGGCTCACTCCCGCAGCGCAGCACCTCGCATCCCACCGCACCAGGAGCACCCAACGATGCGTACACGTCCCTCTTTCCCGGTCCGCAGCGGACTCGGCTTCCTGTTCCTGTTCCTCGTCCAGGCGCTGGCCGTGGCCCTACCCATCGAGGCCCAGGCCCACGGCGACACCGTCAAGGTCGTGGTCACCGGGCAGCGGGAAGGCCATGTCACCACCGAGATCACCTGGGAGAACGACGGGGACGCCATCGAGGAGGCGGTCGCCGCCACGGTGAACTCCACCAGCCGCGACGGCTCCCGCACGATGGGGCCCTGGCGGCTGGTCCGCGACGCCGGGACGCGTACCGGCTGGAGCACGGCCGAGGTGCTGCCGCCCGGCACCTGGAAGGTCTCCGTCGACGTGGGGTTCCCGTCGCTGGGGCACGGCGAGAAGGAGATCGCCGTCCCGGTGGTCGACCCGGCGCCCTCCGGGGCCACGCCGAGCGCGGCCGCACCGTCCGCCTCCGTCCCGCCCGCCCCCTCCGGCGCCTCCGCCGGGCCGGCGTCCTCCGCGTCGGGGTCCCCGGCTCCGGCCACCGACGCGGCCGGTGAGAGCGCGGGCGGCGACCGTACCGTCTGGTGGACCACGGCGGGCGTGGTGGTGATCGCCCTGGCCGGCGCCGCCGCCGGCGTACTGCTGCGCCGCTCGCGGGCCCGCCGGCGCTGACGGCGCGCGCGGCCCGGGTCGGCGCGGGCGGCGGGGAAGAGCGCGGGCGCGGTGGCCGAAGGCCGCGGTACGACCTGACAGCCGAGCGGCTCCGCGTTGACAGTGGAATTCGCCGTGCCGTTCATTCGGCGCATGCACCTCACCACCCCCGCCGTACGCTCCACCCTCCGCGTCGTCCGCCCCTTCCACACCTTCGAGGGCGAGGGCTTTCCCGTACGCCGTCCCTTCCCGCAGCCGGGACTCCCGCTGGCCGACCCGTTCCTGATGGTGGAGCAGGTCGGCCCGCACGTGCTCGGACCGGGTGAGGCCAAGGGCGTGCCGCCGCACCCGCACCGCGGATTCGAGACCATCCAGTACGTCATCGAGGGCGCGTTGGAGGACGTCGACTCCGCGGGGCACGGGCGGGTCGTGCGCCCCGGCGAGGTGCAGTGGCTCACGGCCGGGTCGGGACTCGTCCACCTCACCCGACCCACCCCCGAACTGCTCTCCGACGGGGGCCCTCAGCACCTGGTCCAGATCTGGCTGAACCTCCCGGCCCGGCTCAAGGCGACGCCGCCGCGCGTCCGGTACGGCTCCGCGCCCGGCGACATCCCCCGGGTCGTCACCGAGGACGGCGGCGCCGAGCTCACGGTGATCAGCGGCGCCACGCACGGGGTGCGGGGACCCTTCGAGAGCCACACTCCGGTGCTCGTCGTACACGCCCGCCTCACGGCGGGGGGCCGCGCCGAGTTCACCGTCCCGGCCGGGCACAACGCCATGCTGTACGTCCTGTCCGGGAGCGCGGCCACCCCCGACGCCCGCCTCCCCGACGGCCATCTCGCCATCCTCGGCCGGGAGGCGGAGCGGTTCGCGGTCGAGGCCCCGGACGGCGCGGCCGAGGTGCTGGTCCTGGCCGGCGAGCCGCTGGGCGAGCCCGTGGCCCGCACCGGCCCGTTCGTCATGAACACCGCCGCCGAGATCCACCGGGCCCAGATGGACTACCAGCACGGCCTGATGGGCCGCATCGACATCTGAGCCGGCCCCTCCCCGCTCAGGAAGCAGTGCCCGATCGCGCAGACAACCCTCAGCCCCGGGCCTCGGGGAAGCCGTAGTTGTAGACCGGGAACACCTCGGGGCGGCCGCCCGTGCTGTGCCAGCCCTGCGCTTCCACGACGGGCATCAGCTTCTCCGCGAACACGTTCGCGTGCAGCTCGCTCTCCCACATGTCGTAGATGTCCAGGCCCTCGGCGCTCACGACACAGACGTGGGAGAGGCAGCCGTCGAACATCCCGGGGACGGACAGGAGCTCCGCGTGGAGGGCGTCGTACTGCTCCGCCGTGATGCCGGGGACGGTGGCGTGCATCAGGATCGCCATGGCAGGTCACTCCTCGCGTGCGGGTGCCAGGGCCCTCCCCGCGCCGTCCGGCGGCGGCCCCTGTCCACGGGGACAGGACAGCACGCAAACGAGGGGACGGCATCCGCGAACGGCGCCGTCCCCTCGAAGGGCCAGGTCAGACGGTCTCGGCCGGCTCCGGCTGCGCCACCTTCGCGGGAGCCGCTGCGGGCGTGCCCGCGTCGACGGTGCGCGGGCCGTGCGCTCCGCGCAGGCCGATCCAGCTGATCACCGCGACCAGGGCGAACGCGACCGACCCGATCCAGAAGGTGAGGGTGAACCCGGACTCGGCGGGCAGGGCCGGGACACCGGCCGGCAGGTGCTCGATGGTCTTCGACGCCAGGATGGTGGTGACGATGGCGCTGCCGATCGCGCTGCCGGTGGAGCGGGAGATCGAGTTGATGCCGTTGGCGATGCCGCTCTGGTGGTGCGGGACGCTCGCCATGATGACGGCGGGCATGGCCGCGTAGCCGAAGCTGACGGCCGCGCCGACGACCAGGCCCGCGCCGATCACCGAGAAGCTGTGGCCGTGGTCCAGCGCGAGCCAGCCGAAGCCGACGGCGCCGAGGCCGGCGGCCAGGCCGAGGGCCACGCGGGGGCCGCGGTGGCGGACCAGCTGGCCGCCGATGGGCGAGGCGAGCAGGGAGACGATCGCGCCGGGCAGCAGGAACTGGACGGATGCGCGCAGGATGGAGGCGTCGAACCCGTAGCCCGTGAGCTTCTCGGGCATCTGGACGAGGTACGAGACGCCCAGGAAGTTCGCGAACATGCCGAAGCCGACGAGGATGCCGGCCAGGTTGGCCATGAGCACCGGGCGGTGGACGAACATCCGCATGTCCACCAGCGGCTCGCTGACCTTGAGCTCCGTGAAGACCCAGACGGCGGTCATGACGGCGGCGCCGGCGAAGCTGCCCAGCGTACGGCCGGAGGTCCAACCCCACTCGTGGCCCTGCGAGATCGGCAGCAGGAGCAGCAGGAGGGTGATGCCGAGGGTCAGCGCGCCGAGGAAGTCGGTGCGGCCGCCGGTCTTGTGCCGGGTCGCGGGGACCAGGAAGGCGACGGCGAGCAGGGCGAGGGTCGCGAAGCCGGTCGCCATCCAGAAGGCGTTGCGGTAGTCGGCGTCGGAGCCGGACGTGAGCAGGCCGGTGGCGACGAGCGCGAGGCCGCTGCCGAAGGCGAGGGTGCCGCTGACCAGGGCCATCGCGCCGGGGAGCTTCTGCGGGCGGACTTCCTCGCGCAGCACCGAGAGGGCGAGCGGGAAGATCGCGGTGGCGGCGCCCTGCAGGACGCGGCCCAGGATCAGCAGCGGCAGCGAGGTCGCGACCGCGGCGATGACGGAGCCGACGACCATGACGCCGAGGACGGCCACCAGCGTGGGCTTCTTGCCGTGCTGGTCGCCGAAGCGGCCGAGCAGCGGGGTGAAGACGGCGGCGGACAGCAGGGTGGCGGTGGTCACCCAGCTCACGTTGGCGGTCGAGGTGCCCAGGTCGGTGCGGATGAGGCCCAGGATCGGAACCGGCAGGGTCTGCATCATCGACACGACCATGGCGGCAAGGCTCAGGGCGAAGACGATGATCGTCTCGTTCCTGTTCTTGGCCTCGGCAGGGGTGGGGGCGGCGGTGCTCATGCTGGCAGGACCTTCTTAGTGCTTCAGATCGCAGATGTTTGATGTCATCAAGTAACTCCACAGACGGTAGACGTCGATAGTTAAAGTGGTCAAGTAAACAATTGACAATGTCAACCACCTGAGTACGCTCGAAGCCATGAGCGCCACCACCCCCACCGCCCCCACCAAGCTCGAGCTCCTCGAGCTGCTCGCCGCCATCGGAACCGCCCAGTGGCGCGATTTCGCCGCCGCGGCGTCCCACTACGGCCTCACCTCCACCCAGGCCCGGGTCCTCGCCCAGCTCAACGGCCCGCTCCCGATGCGCGGCCTGGCCACCCTCCTGGTGTGTGACGCATCGAACGTCACCGGGATCGTGGACCGGCTGGAGGCCCGCGAGCTGGTGCGCCGCGAGGCCGACCCCTCCGACCGCCGCGTCAAGAACGTGGTGGCCACGGACGCGGGCCGGGAGATCATCCGGCGCGTGCGCGAGGAGATGCAGGCGACCCACGGCGCGCTGGACACCCTCGACGAGACCGAGAGCGCGACGCTCTACGCCCTGCTGGAGCGGCTGCGCCCGACCATGGAGAAGGACGCGTAAGAAGGCCCGCACACCGGGAGGCGGCCCTCAGACCTCGCGCAGCGCCGCGGCCGCCTGCTCGGGTGCGATGTCGTTGATGAACTGACCCATCCCGGACTCGGTTCCGGCCGGGTACTTGAGCTTGTCGGCGGCCCGCCGGGTCGTGAACAGCTCCAGGTGGAGTGCGTACAGCTCCCGGCCGGTCCGTACGGGGGCCTGGTGCCAGGCGGAGATGTACGGGGACGGCGTCGGGAAGAGCCGGTCGAAGCGCCCGAGCAGGTCCAGGTGCAGGGCGGCCAGCTCGGCCTGCTCGGGCCCGGTCAGGGCGGGCAGGTCGGGGACGCGCCGGTGCGGGTAGAGGTGCACCTCGTACGGCCAGCGCGCGGCCTCGGGGACGAAGGCGCTCCAGTGCTCCCCCGCGGCCACCACCCTGCGCCCGTCGGCCAGCGCCTCGTCGCGGACCTCGTCGAAGAGGTTGCGGCCGGTGGACCGGTGGTGCCGGGAGACGGTGTCCAGCATGCGGCGGGTGCGCGGGGTCAGGACGGGCAGGGCGTAGACCTGGCCGTGCGGGTGGGTCAGGGTGACCCCGATCTCCGGGCCCCGGTTCTCGAAGCAGTACACCTGCTCCACGCCCGGGAGTCCGGCGAGCTCGGCGGTGCGGTCGGCCAGGGCCGCGAGCACCGTACGGGCCTGGGCCGGGGCGAGGTCGGCGTACGAGGCCCCGTGGTCCGGGCTGAAGCAGACGACCTCGCAGCGGCCCCCGTCCGCTCCGGACAGGGCGGGGAAGCGGTTCTCGAAGACGGCGACCTGGTAGTCGGGAGCCGGGATCTCGGTGGCCCGGCCCGGGGCCGAGGGGCAGAGCGGGCACTGGTCGGCCGGCGGCAGGTGGGTACGGCCCTGGCGGTGCGAGGCGATCACCACCCATTCGTCGAGGAGCCGGTCGTGGCGCCGCTCGGAGCGCGTCGCGACGCGCGGCAGGCCGCGGGGATCGGCGCGGTCGCGCGGGGGAACTCCCCCGGCGGCCCCGTGACCCTGGTCGCCGTGGTCCCGGTCGACGCGGTCCCGGTCGCCGTGGCCTTGGTCGACGCCGCCTTGGTCGACGCGGTCCTGGTCGACGCGGTCGTAGTAGATCAGCGCCCGTCCGTCGGACAGGGTCGTACGCGTCTTCCTCACCACGGGCGCTCCCGAGCGGGGCCGGCGGGGCCGGGGGCCAGCAGCACTTCGCCGACCCGCTCGCCGACGGCGGCGGCCTCCTCCGCCGGGAGGGAGTCCGTGACCAGTACGTCGACCTCCTCCAGGGAGGCGAAGGTGGTGAGCCCGACGGTCGACCACTTGGTGTGGTCGGCGAGGAGGGCGGTCCGCCGCGCGGAGCGCAGGAACGCCCGGTTGGTCTCCGCCTCGGCGAGGTTCGGCGTGGTCAGCCCGGTGGCGGTGCCCAGTCCGTGGCAGCCGAGGAAGAGCAGGTCGACGTGGAGGGACCGGATGGCCTGGTCGGCGATGGGCCCGACGAGGGCGTCCGAGGGGGTGCGGACGCCGCCGGTGAGGATGACCGTCGGGGTGCCGCCGGCGCCGCCGGTCCGGCGGGCGGACTCGAAGACCTCGGCGGTGCGCACCGAGTTGGTGACCACGGTCAGTCCGGTGACCTCGGTGAGCTCCCGGGCCAGGGCGTGCGTGGTGGTACCGGCGGAGAGGGCGATGGCGGAGCCCGGTGCGACGAGTGCGGCCGCCGCCTGGGCGATGGCCTGCTTCGCCGCCGTCTCCCATTCCGACTTGGCCTCGAACCCGGGCTCGTGACTGCTGGCCTCGTCGGCGAGGACGGCGCCGCCGTGCACCTTGCGCAGCAGGCCCTCACGGGCGAGCACGTCCAGGTCGCGGCGGACGGTCATGTCGGAGACGTTCAGGGAGCGGGTCAGCTCGTTCACCCGCACCCCGCCGCGACGGCGGACCTCGTCGAGGATGAGGGCGCGGCGCTGATGGGCCAGCAGGCTGCCGGGATCGGCCATGCGGCGGTTCCTCTCCTGGGGCACCGGCGTCCCCGGTCAGCAGAAGCATCCTGAGGGATCCAACAGAAGTCAACAGACAGCGACATGGCTGCAGTTGAGGAGCACCCCGAGACCCGTGACCGCCGTCGCGGCCGCCGGCGGGCGGCGGATCGGTGCAGTCCATTCTCTTGACATGTCCCCGCTACGGCAGTGTGATGTGGGCCTTCCCGTTGGAGTCCGTTCGTTCCTGAGGACTTCTGCGGGAACCGGCGTACAGGACGTACGTGTCAGGGCGCATTTCCGCACACGCTCTCCCGGAATTCCGGGCCCCACTCCCCCCAGGAGCCGTCTGTGCACTCGTTACGAAGCGCCGTAGCCCGCCGCCTGGCGGCGGTCCTCACGGCCCTGCCCTTACTGGCCCCGGCGGCGGGGGCCGCCGCACTGGCCGGCACGGCGGTGCTCGCGGGCGCCGCCCCCGCCGCCGCCGTGGGCGACGGACAGGCGCTGACCCCGCCCATGGGGTTCAACAACTGGAACTCCACCCACTGCCGGGCCGAGTTCAACGAGGCGATGGTCAAGGGCATCGCCGACCTCTTCGTCGCCAAGGGCCTCAAGGCCGCCGGCTACCAGTACGTCAACCTCGACGACTGCTGGGCCCTGTCGAACCGCGACGCCGCGGGCAACCTCGTCGCCGACCCCGTCCGCTTCCCCGGCGGGATCAAGGCCCTCGCGGACTACGTGCACTCCAAGGGCCTGAAGTTCGGCATCTACACCAGCGCCGGCACCAAGACCTGCGACACCGCGGGCTTCCCGGGCGGTCTCGGCCACGAGCAGCAGGACGCCTCCCTCTTCGCGTCCTTCGGGGTCGACTACCTCAAGTACGACAACTGCAACAACCAGGGTGTGGACGCGAAGAAGCGGTACGCGGACATGGCCGACGCCCTGAGGAGGACGGGCCGGCCCATCGTCTTCTCGCTGTGCGAATGGGGCGAGAACCAGCCCTGGACGTGGGCGTCGAGCCTCGGCCATCTGTGGCGCACCACCGGGGACATCGGCGACAGCTGGTCCTCGATGATCTCCATCGCGCACAAGAACCAGCCGCTCGCGCCGTACGCGGGCCCGGGCCGGTGGAACGACCCGGACATGCTGGAGGTCGGCAACGGCGGCATGACCGCCACCGAGTACCGCACCCACTTCACCCTCTGGTCGATGATGTCGGCGCCGCTGCTGATCGGCAGCGACCTGCGCAAGGCGACGGCCGAGACCTTCGACATCCTGTCCAACCCCGATGTCATCGCCCTGGACCAGGACGCCCTCGGCAAACAGGGCACGGTGGTCTCCTCTTCGGGCGGTCTGGTGGTGATGGCCAAGGAGCTGGCCAACGGCGACCGGGCCCTCTCACTGACCAACGAGACCGGCTCCACCGCCACGATCTCCGCACGGACGGACGCCCTCGGCATCGGCAACCGCGCCCCCTACGCCCTCAAGGACCTGTGGACGAAGGCCGCCTCGGCCAACACCAGCGGCACCATCAGCGCCTCGGTCGCCCCGCACGCCACCGTCGTCTACCGGATCACCCCGGGGCCCGCGCCGCTTCCGCCAGCCGGCACCTCCGACCTCTCCGACCTGCCCTGGACGGGTGTGAGCAACGGCTGGGGGCCGGTGGAGAAGGACCGCAGCAACGGGGAGCAGGCGGCCGGCGACGGCAGGACGCTGACCGTGGGCGGCGCCACGTACGCCAAGGGGCTCGGCGCCCACGCGGCCGGCACCCTGACCTACCACCTCGGCGGCAGGTGCACCGCCCTGAAGGTGGACGTCGGCGTGGACGACGAGAGTTCGCGCACCGGCGCGGTCGCCTTCCAGGTCTACCGGGACACCGTGAAGGTCGCCGACAGCGGTGTCGTCACCACATCGGACGCGGCCCGCACGCTCAGCGCCGACCTGACCGGCGGCCAGACGCTTCGGCTCGTCGTCACCGACGGCGGCAACGGCATCGACTACGACCACGCGGACTGGGCCGCACCCCGGCTCACCTGCGCCTGACCTTCCGTACCCGCGGATCCGGCGATCCGGCGATCCGGCGATCCGGCGGCCCACCGATCCACCGACCCACCGACCCGGCCCGGCCCGGCCCGATGAGGGAGCACTCGTACATGTCCATGATCCGGTATCGCCGCGGCGCCGCCCTGACCGGCGCCCTCGCGCTGGCGCTCACCCTGGGGGCCTGCTCCTCCGGCAAGCCCGCATCGGGAGCGGGAACGGGAACCGGCAAGAAGACCGACGGCCCGATATCCATCGCCTACCTCCAGAAACAGGGCGACCAGGAGTACTTCGTCTCCGAGGCCGCGGGCGCCAGGAAGAGGGCCGACGAACTCGGCGTCAAGCTCACCGTGGTCAACCTCGGCAACGACGCCTCGAAGACCATCACCGAGGTCAAGTCGGCGATCGCGCAGAAGAACTCGGGCATCGTCATCGTCGTGCCGGAGTCGGCGGTCGGCCCGCAGGTCGCCGCCGAGGCGAAGAAGGCGGGGATCGCGCTGCTCACCTCCGACGACCAGGTGTGCGTCAGCGGGCCCAAGCCGGCGGACTGCGCCAAGGCCGATCTGGTGGCCCGCGTGGGCTTCTCGGGCGCCCAGATGGGCGGCGAGGTCGGCAAGCGGGCCGCGGCCGAGTTCGCGAAGGCGGGCTGGAGCCCCTCGGACACCCGGATCATCTACGCCTGGAAGCAGGACACCACCGTCTGCACCGACCGGATCAACGGGGCCAAGGCCGCCTGGAAGGAGGCCGGCGCCCCCGAGGTCCGGACGGTCGAGCTCGGTACGGACAACACCCCGGCGGGCGCGCAGGCCAAGGTCGAGGCGACGGTCACGGCCAACCAGGGCGTCAAGCACTGGGTGGTCATGGGCTGCAACGACGAGAACGTCTCGGGCGGGGTCAAGGGCCTGAACAACGCGGGCGTCGGGGGCGCGGACATCGTCGGTGTCGGTCTCGGCGCCTATCTGGCCTGCAAGGACTGGCAGGCGGGTGCCGACAACGGGATGAAGGCCGCGCTCTACATCCCCGGTGACGAGGTCGGCAAGCTGGCGGTCCAGGCGATGTACGACAAGCTCAAGAACGGCACGGAGTTCGCCCCCGAGGCCTTCGCCCCGACCAGGATGGTCGACGCGGGCAGCTGGCGGGACGCCGGATTCGGCTGCAAGTGATGGCCCCCGACCCCGCCCCTTCCCCTTCCCCCTCCCCCGCGACCCCGTCCGGCCTGCGGGTGACCGGCGTCGCCAAGAGCTTCGCCGGGGTCCCGGCCCTGCGCGGCATCAGCCTGGAGTTCCCGGCCGGTTCGGTCACCGCGCTGATGGGCGAGAACGGCGCCGGGAAGTCCACCCTGCTCAAGATCGTCTGCGGTGACCGGCCGGCCGACTCCGGCTCGGTCCACGTCGACGGCGCCGAGGTGCGGCTCCGCTCCCCCGCCGACGCGCGGGCCGCCGGCATCCGGCTCATCCCCCAGGAGCCGGAGATCGTCCCGCACCTCACGGTCGCCGAGAACGTCTACCTCGGCGCCCTGCCCACCCGCGGCGGCCGCCGCTTCGACCGGGCGGCGCTGCGCCGCCGGCTCCGGGAGGACCTGGCCCGGATCGGCTTCGGACACGTCCTCGACGCCGACACCCCGGGCAACCGCCTCACCCCGGCCCAGCGCCAACTGGTCGAGATCCTGCGGGCACTGACGGGCGAGGCGAAGGTGGTGGCCTTCGACGAACCCACCTCCTCCCTCTCCGAGCACGAGGTGGAGGCCCTGTTCTCGCTGATCCGCAGACTGCGGGAACGGGGGCTCGCCGTCGTCTACGTCTCCCACCGCATGCAGGAGATCTTCCGCCTGGCCGACCGCGTCGCCGTCCTGCGCGACGGGGCCCTCGTCGGCGTCAAGGAGGCCGGCGCCACGGACGAGGGCGACATCGTACGGATGATGGTCGGCCGGGACCTGTCCGCCACCCGGAGGAGCTTCGCCCGCCCGCACACGGCCACCGGGCAGGTCGTCCTGGACGTGGACGGGGTGACCACCGACGACGTGCGCGGGATCAGCTTCCGGATCCGGGCGGGCGAGGTGGTGGCCCTCGCCGGACTCGTCGGCGCCGGCCGGTCCGAGCTGGCCCGGGCGCTCGCAGGTGACCTGCCGCTGCGCGGCGGGACGGTCTCGGTGCTGGGCGAGCGGCTGCGGCTGCGCCGCCCCTCCGACGCGATCCGCGCGGGCATCGGCCTCGCCCCGGAGGAGCGCAAGGCGCAGGCGCTGTTCCTCGACCGGTCGGTCCGCGACAACATCGCGCTGGCCGTACTGGACCGGCTGAGCCGCCTGCGGTTCGTACGCCGCGCGGCGGAGAGGGTGCTCGCGCTGGAGTACACCGGGCGGCTGCGCGTGCGCACCCCGTCGGTGGAACGGGAGGTGCGCACGCTCTCGGGCGGCAACCAGCAGAAGGTGGTCCTCGCGCGCTGGCTGGCGCGCAGGCCCAAGGTGCTGATCCTCGACGAGCCGACCCGGGGCATCGACGTGGGCGCGAAGGCCGAGATCCACCGGATCGTCGCCGACCTCGCCGAGGCCGGGGTCGCGCTGCTGGTCATCTCCTCCGAGCTGCCGGAGGTACTGGGGCTGGCCGACCGGGTGCTGGTGATGCAGGGCGGCCGGATCACGGGAGAGCTCGACCGGTCCGAAGCCACCGAAGAGGCCGTCCTCGCACTGGCGATGGCCGACGACCTGACGGCGACCGGGACGGCGACCGCGACCGCGACTGCGACTGCGACCGCGACCGCGACCGCGACTGCCACTGCGACGGGCAACGGAGGACACCGGTGAACGCGAACACCACGGCCGCGGAAGACGGCATGTCCGAGAGGACGGCCGGGGCGACGGCCGAAGACGGCGGGGCCGGACCGGCGGCGGGGCCCAAGCGGCGCCGCGGGCGGCGGCCCGGGGCGCTCCTCGGCTCCGTCGGCGGCCAGAACCTCAGTCTGATCGGCGCCCTGGTGCTGGTGCTGGCCCTCTTCGGCTGGCTCAACCCCGCCTACCTGACCTGGGCCAACATCAAGGTCATCGGCGACGCGGTGACGATCTCGGGGCTGCTCGCCCTCGTCCAGACCGTGGTGATCGTCTGCGGCGCCCTGGACATCTCCGTCGGCTCCCAGGTGGGCGTGGCCTCGGTGGTCTCCGCCATGGTCTTCACCTCCACCGGCGGGAACGCCCTGTTCGGCATCGCCGCCGCCCTGGGCGCCGGCCTGCTCGCCGGGCTCCTCAACGGCGCGGTCATCGTCTTCGGACGGGTCAACCCGGTCATCGCGACGCTGGCCACGCTCGCCGCGTACAAGGGGGTCGCACAGCTGCTGTCGAAGGGCGCGGCCCAGGGGTACGTGAGCAACGACGACGTCTTCGTCTTCCTCGCGAACGGCGCGATCGCCGGAGTCCCCGTACTGCTGTGGGTGCTCGCCGTGGTCACCCTCGCCATCCACCTGCTGCTGAAGTCGACGGACATCGGCCGGAACATCTACGCCATCGGCGGCAACGACACGGCCGCCCGGCTGGCCGGGATCGACATCAACAAGTACCTGATCGCCGTCTACGGCCTGGCCGGGGTGGTCGCCGCGGTCGCGGGCGTGCTGCTGACCGCCCGGACCGGCTTCGGCCACCCCGTCTCCGGCAGCGAGGGCCTCGAGCTGAAGGCGATCACGGCCGCCGCCCTCGGCGGCTGTCTGCTGGCGGGTGGGAAAGGCGGGGTGGGCGGCACCCTGCTCGCCATCACCCTGCTCGGCGCGCTGGACAACGGCCTGACGGTGCAGGGCGTCAACCCGTTCTGGCAGAACGTCGCCCAGGGCGCCCTGCTCGTGGTGGCCGTGGTGATCCAGAAACGGCGGGCCGGGGAGCGGGCGGTGGGACTGCCCACCTGACGGCTGCGGTCCACCCCGCCCGAGGGGGTGGGCCGCGCCCGCGCCGCCCGCCCTTCACACCGTGAACTCCCGCTACCCGTAAGCCCGTTACCTGGCTCCAAGTCTTGACGCCGGTGAGTGCCGGGAGCACAGTGGCCAGCGGCGCCGCTTGAGAGCGCTCTCAACCAGTGCGCCGCCTCCCCCCGAAGAGAGGGCACACCCATGCGTCTTCCCACCGGCAGAAAACGGCCGTCCTTCCGGCGCGCCGTCATCGCCGCGTTCGGCACGATGGCCGTGGCCGCCGCGGCCGCCGCCGTGGTCACCCTGCCCGCCAACGCCGTCGCTCCCCCGCCTCCGGCGGGCTGGTCCCAGGTGTTCCTGGACGATTTCAACGGGGCCGCCGGCTCCGGTGTGAACACCGCCGACTGGCAGTACACCACCGGCACCGGCTATCCGGGCGGCCCCGCCAACTTCGGTACGGGCGAGGTCGAGACGATGACCTCGAGCACCGCGAACGTCGCCCTCGACGGCGCCGGGAACCTGCGGATCACCCCGCGCAGGGACGCCGCCGGCAACTGGACCTCCGGCCGCGTCGAGACCCGCCGCTCCGACTTCCAGCCCCCGGCGGGCGGCAAGCTGCGCACCGAGGCGCGGATCCAGATGCCCAACGTCACCGGCGCGGCGGCGAAGGGCTACTGGCCGGCGTTCTGGATGCTCGGCGCCCCCTACCGCGGCAACTGGTGGAACTGGCCCGGCATCGGCGAGATCGACATCATGGAGAACGTCCAGGGCATCAACAACGAGTGGGCCACGGTGCACTGCGGGACGAGCCCGGGCGGCCCCTGCAACGAGACCTCCGGCATCGGCGGCCAGCGCGTCTGCACCGGCACGACCTGCCAGGCCGGCTTCCACACCTACACGGTGGAGTGGGACCGGTCCACGGCCGTCGAGGAGATGCGCTTCTACCTCGACGGAGTCGGCTTCCACACCGTTCGCGCGAACCAGGTGGACGCCGCCACCTGGACCAACGCCACCAACCACGGCTACTTCATCATCCTGAACGTCGCCATGGGCGGCGGCTTCCCGGACGCCTTCGGCGGCGGACCCGACGCGGGCACCCAGCCCGGCTACCCGATGGTCGTCGACTACGTGTCCGTACTGCGCTCGACGGGCGGCACGACCCCGCCGACCACGCCCCCGACCACACCGCCGACGACCCCGCCCACCACCCCGCCGCCCGGCAACCGCGACGCGTACCGCGCCATCGAGGCCGAGTCGTACGACGGCCAGGCCGGGCTGGGGACGGAAACCACCACGGACAGCGGCGGCGGCCGGAACCTGAGCGCGATCGCGGGCGGCGACTGGGCCCTGTACAAGGGGGTGGACTTCGGCCCGACCCCGGCGACGCAGTTCCACGGGCGGGTCGCGAGCGGGGCGGCCGGCGGGGTCAGCGGACTGGTCGAGGTCCGGCTGGACAGCCGTACGAACCCGCCGATCGGCAGTTTCTCCGTCGCCGGCACCGGCGGCTGGCAGAGCTGGCGGACCGTCCCGGCGAACATCGCGGCCGTCACCGGCACGCACGACGTCTACCTGACCTTCGCCAGCGGACAGGGCGCCGACTACGTCAACGTGAACTGGTTCGACTTCGGCCATTGACCGGATCGAGCGGACCGAGGAGACGCCCGTGAACACACACCGACCGCTCCCCCTGCCGGTGCTGGCCGCGCTCGTGGCCCTGCTGGGGCTGATCCTGCCGGCCCCGGCCCGCGCCGCGGCGCACCACGCGCAGGCCGCAGCCGGGAGCTTCCCGATCACCTTCCAGAACAACACCCGTGGCGCGTACGCCGATGCGCGGGTCTTCGTCACCGTGCTGGGCCAGGTGACACCGGGCCAGTGGTCGTACATGAGGCCCGACGGCTCCATGACCCACATCAACCACCTCGACGCCACCGCGCCCGGGCACCTCGTCAAGAAGGGCGTCAACTACCCCGACATGTCCTTCACGCTGGCCCAGGTCGGCGGGACGGTGCCCTCACCGGCATCGATCCGCGGGGGCCGGATCTACGTCTCCCTCGGCTCGCCCCTCTACCTACCGGTCTCCCCCGACGACCAGGGCTGGGGCGGCCCGGACCTGCGCAATCCCGATGACCCGAACAGCGACGTGTACTACGACTGGTACGAGTACACGTACGTGCGGGGCCAGGCCGCGTTCGGCGGGAACACCACCCAGGTCGACCAGTTCGGCTTCCCGATGACCGCGCGGCTGCGCCAGGCCTCCAGCGGCTACGACACCACCCGGGGGATCACCCGGACCCGCGCCGAGGTCATGCAGCAGTACGCGGCCTCCGTCGGGGCGGCCTTCAAGCCGCTGCAGAACGGCTACCGCATCGTGGCCCCGCGCTCCTCGGACCTGTTCCTCGCGGGCGGGCCGCAGCAGGACCACCTCACCGCCGCCATCGACGAGGCCTGGTCCCGGTACACCGCCCGTCCGTTCACCCTGACCCGGCTCGGCGAGACCTTCTCGGGGCGGGTTTCGGGCTCCACGCTGACCTTCACCAAGAACGGCGCGGGCCCCTTCACCCTCCACAAGCCCACCTCGTCCGACGTCATGGCCTGCGCGGGCGCGCTGGCCTCCGGCAACGACACCGAGAAGCAGCTCGGTGCCGAGTTCTGCGCCGCGTTCAACAGGGGCGTCGCCCTCGACACCACCGCCTGGTACACCCCGACCGCGTACTACGGCGGGGCGGCGAAGAACGACTACGCGGGCTTCTTCCACACCGTCGGCCTGGGCAAGCGGGCCTACGGCTTCCCCTACGACGACGTGGCCGACCAGTCCTCGGTCCAGATCCTCGGCAACACCGAGCCGCCGACCGGGCTGACCCTCGGCATCGGCTGGTGACCGCCACCCGTTCGCCGGGAGCGCTCTCAGGCTCCCGGCGGTACGGGTTACCCTGCTGTCCGCCGCGCCGACGGCCCCCGGACCCGCAGGAGGAGCGCCCGTGCCCGAACAGCCCGTGCCCGAACAGCTTCCAGGCCACCGCCCCACGCTGGAGGCCGTGGCGGAGCGCGCCGGGGTGTCCCGGGCGACCGCGTCCCGCGTGGTCAACGGCGGCGACGGGGTCCGCGCGCATCTGGTGGAGAAGGTCCGCGAGGCCGTGCAGGAGCTCGGGTACGTGCCCAATCCGGCGGCCCGCACGCTGGTCACACGGCGCACCGGGGCCGTCGCCGTGATCATCGCGGAGCCGGAGATCCGGATCTTCTCGGACCCCTTCTTCTCCCGGCAGATCCGCGGCATCAGCAAGGAACTCACGGCGCACGACACCCAGTTGGTCCTGCTGCTGGTGGAGGACCGGGGGGACTACGACCGCATCGAGCGCTACCTGGCCGGCGGCCACGTCGACGGGGCGCTCGCCTTCTCGCTGCACACCGACGACCCGCTGCCCGCGATCACCCGCCGCGTCGGGATGCCCACGGTGTACGGCGGCCGGCCGGGCTGGGCCCCGGTGTCCGGGGGGCACGGCGGGGTCGCGTACGTGGACGCGGACAACCGCGGAGGAGCCCGAGAAGCCGTACGGCACCTGCTGGACCGGGGCCGGCGGCGGATCGCGCACATCGCCGGTCCACTGGACCAGACCTCGGCGGTGGACCGGCTCGACGGGTACCGGGACGTCCTGCTCGACGCCGATCCCGCGCTGATCGCGGAAGGGGACTTCACGGCGGCGGGCGGGGCGCAGGCGATGGCCGGGCTGCTGGAGCGCTGCCCGGACCTCGACGCGGTGTTCGCCGCGAACGACCTGATGGCGACGGGCGCCCTGCGGGTGCTGCGGGAGCGCGGTCTGGCCGTCCCCGGAGACGTGGCGCTGGTCGGCTTCGACGATGCCGAGCTGGTGGCGGAGACGGCCGATCCGCCGCTGACGACCGTCCGCCAGGAGATCGAGGGCATGGGGCGCCTGATGGCCCAGCTGCTGCTGCGCACCCTCGACAGGACCCAGGGCGACCGGGCGGTACCGGCCTCCGTGGTCACCCCGACGGCGCTGGTACGGCGCGCATCCACCTGACGCGGCCGGGGACCGGAGGGCAGCGGCACCCGATCGGCAGGAACGGCCTGAACTCGTCGCGGCGCAGGGGTGATTGTGGACGAATGGCTCCGTTGTGGCTACGACTCTTGACGGGGCCCGGGCTGCGGGTGCACGCTCCAGTCGCGTTCTGAGAGCGCTCTCAAGACTGGCGCACTCCCACCCCCGCACCCTGCCCGTCCAGGCCAAGGAGGCCGCCCCATGTCGATCCCCCGAACCGCCGGAAGAACCGCGGTCCGCCTCGGCGCCGTCGCGCTCACCGGAGTGCTCCTGGCCGCCTGCGGATCCGGTGCGGGCGGCGGCTCCTCCGACGCCGCGGGCGGCGACGTCACGCTCACCGTCGACCTGTTCGGCGCCTTCGGCTACCAGGAGTCCGGGCTCTACGCCGAGTACGAGCGGCTCCATCCCGGTATCAAGATCAAGCAGACCGACACCGAGGACGAGCAGGACTACTGGAAGTCCCTCCAGACCCGTCTCGCGGGCGGTGGCGGCCTGGCCGACGTCCAGGCCGTCGAGGTCGGCCGCATCGCCTCGGTGACCCAGCAGCAGGCCGGCAAGTTCGTGGACCTGAACCAGTACGGGGCCGGCGCGCTCAAGGAGGAGTTCGCCCCGGCCAAGTGGTCCGCCGCGACGACCAAGGACGGCAAGGTGATGGGCCTCGGCACCGATGTCGGACCCGAGGCCATGTGCTACCGCAGCGACTTGTTCCAGGCCGCCGGACTGCCCACCGACCGCACCGAACTGGCCAACCGGTGGGCGACGTGGGACGGTTACCTCGAACTCGGCCGCCAGTACAAGGCGAAGGCGCCCGCGGGCAGCGCCTGGCTCGACAGCGTGGGCAGCCTGAACGCGATCATGGTCGGGCAGGCGAAGGAGCGCTACTACGACGCCTCGGGCGCCCTGATCTACGAGAACAGTCCCGCGGTGAAGGCCGCCTGGGACGCCTCGGTCAAGGCCGCGGGCGAGGGGCTCAGCGCCAAACTGGACCAGTGGTCGCCGCCGTGGAACCAGGCGTTCTCCTCGGGCTCCTTCGCCACCCTGCCCTGCCCCGCCTGGATGCTCGGCTACATCAAGGGCCAGGCCGGGGACGCCGCCAAGGGCAAGTGGGACGTCGCGAAGCTGCCCGGCGGCGCGGGCAACTGGGGCGGCTCGTACCTGGCGGTGCCGACCGCGGCCGCCCACAAGAAGGAGGCGTACGAGCTGATCAAGTGGCTCACCGCGCCCGAGCAGCAGACCAAGGTCTTCCGCGGGCAGGGCAACTTCCCCTCCGCCACCAAGTCGATCAGCCGGATCGCCGACGCCAAGGACCCGTACTTCTCGGACGCGCCGATCGGGCAGATCTTCGGTGACGCGGCCGAACAGGCCCCCGTCCAGGTGCTCGGCCTGCACGACAAGGACATCGCCGACCAGATCAACAACGCGCTCAGCGAGGTCGAGCGCAAGGGCACGGCGCCCGAGACGGCCTGGTCGAACGCGAAGAAGGCCGTCAAGAATGCCCTCGGCTGAGCCGCTGTCCGCGCAGGCCCCGCCGGTGCCCGCGACCGTCCCGGAGCCGCCGGGGCCACTGCCCCGGCGGCGCGGGCGGCCCGTCCCGCTGTCCCCGTACGCCTTCCTCGTCCCCTTCTTCACCCTGTTCGCCGCGTTCGGGATCTTCCCGCTGCTCTACACGGCGTACGTCTCCCTCTACCGCGCCGAACTCCAGACCCCGGGCGAGCTGGAGTGGCGCGGGCTCGGCAACTACACGGCACTGTTCACCGATCCGTTCTTCTGGACGGCGCTGCGCAACACCTTCACCATCGGCGTGCTGTCCACCGTGCCCCAGCTGCTGATGGCCCTGGGCCTGGCCCACGTCCTCAACTACCGGCTGCGCGCCCGCACGTTCTTCCGCACCGCGCTGCTGCTGCCGTACGCCACCTCGGTCGCCGCCGCCTCGCTGATCTTCGCCCAGCTCTTCGGGCACGATTTCGGGCTGATCAACCGCCTGCTGGACCTGGTGGGCATCCACCCGGTCGACTGGCAGAACGGTACGGCGGCCTCCCAGATCGCC
The DNA here is from genome assembly GCF_042896985.1 of Streptomyces sp. NPDC001194. Taxonomy (NCBI): domain Bacteria; kingdom Bacillati; phylum Actinomycetota; class Actinomycetes; order Kitasatosporales; family Streptomycetaceae; genus Streptomyces; species Streptomyces sp. NPDC001194. The sequence continues at coordinate 114,820 of NZ_JBIAXU010000020.1, forward strand.
GTCTCCTCCATCGTCGTCTGGCGCTGGACCGGCTACAACGCGCTGATCTACCTGGCCGGCATGCAGACGATCCCCGTCGAGCTGTACGAGGCGGCCGAGGTCGACGGCGCCTCGCGCCTGCGGCAGTTCCTCCACGTGACCCTGCCCGGGCTTCGCCCCACGATCGTCTTCACCTCGGTCGTCTCGACGATCGGCGCGACCCAGCTGTTCGGCGAACCCCTCCTGTTCGAGGGGTCGGTGTCCGGCGGCATCTCGCACCAGTACCAGACCCTGGGGCTCTACATGTACGAGCAGGGCTGGGGCTTCTTCCACCTGGGCCGGGCGGCGGCCATCGCCTGGGTGATGTTCCTGCTGATCGTGGTGCTGGTCGGGGCCAACGCCCTGCCCGCGCGCCGCCGTTCCCGTAAGGAGGCCGGCCGATGAGCGCACGCGTCTGCGCCCGGCGTGGCGGCAGGCTGACGTACGCCGTCCTGATCTGCGCGGTGCTGGTCTCGGCCTTCCCGCTGTACTGGACCCTCGTCGCCGCGAGCCGCTCCAACGCCGAACTGGCCCGCCCCCTGCCGGCCTTGCTGCCCGGTCCGCGCCTCCTGGACAACCTCCGCTCGGTCCTGGACGAGGCGGCGATCGGCAAGGCGCTGCTCAACTCGCTCATCGTCTCGGGGGCGATCACCGTCGGCACGGTGCTCTGCTCCACGCTGGCCGGGTTCGCCTTCGCCAAGCTCCGTTTCCGCGGCCGCGGGGCGCTGCTCGGCGCCGTCGTCGCCTCGATGATGATCCCGCCGCAGCTCGGGGTGATCCCGCTCTTCATGCTGATCGTCGAACTGCACTGGGTGAACCAGCTGCAGGCCGTCATCCTGCCCGGACTCGTCTCGGCCTTCGGGGTGTTCTTCATGCGGCAGTTCCTGGTGCAGTCGCTGCCCGACGAACTGATCGAGGCGGCCCGGGTGGACGGGGCCTCGCACGCCCGGATCTTCTGGTCGATCGTCGTGCCGATCGCCCGGCCGGCCATGGCCGTCCTGGCCCTGCTGACCTTCATGACCGCCTGGAACGACTTCTTCTGGCCGGTCGTCGCGCTGTCCTCGCAGGAGCCGACGGTCCAGGTCGCGCTGCGCCAGCTGGGCGGCGGCTACGTCCACGACCAGTCCGTGATCATGGCGGGCACCCTGCTCGGCACCCTGCCCGTGCTGCTGGTCTTCGGGCTGCTCGGCCGCCAGATCGTCGGCGGCATCATGCAGGGCGCGGTGAAGGGCTGACGCAGCAGCCCCCGGCCCTCCCCTCATCCCTTTGGAGCCTTTCCATGACCACGCTCGACGCGTCCGCCCTCACGAGGACGGGGCTCGCCTTCCCGGCCGGTTTCCGCTGGGGCACGGCCACCGCCGCCTACCAGATCGAGGGCGCGGCCGCCCTGCACGGCCGGACGCCCTCCATCTGGGACACCTTCAGCCACACCCCCGGCAAGGTCCTCAACGGAGACACCGGGGACACGGCAGCCGACCACTACCACCGCATGGCCGAGGACGTGGCCCTGCTGCGGGACCTCGGCGTGAGCGACTACCGCTTCTCGGTGGCCTGGACGCGGGTCCAGCCCACCGGCCGGGGGCCCGCCGACCGGCGCGGCCTGGACTTCTACGGCAGGCTCGTCGACGCGCTGCTGGAGGCCGGGATCCGGCCGGTGGCCACGCTCTACCACTGGGACCTTCCGCAGGAGCTCGAGGACCTCGGCGGCTGGCCCGTACGGGAGACGGCCGAGCGGTTCGCCGAGTACGCGGGGCTCGTGGCGGCGGAGCTCGGCGACCGGGTGGCCGGCTGGACCACCTTCAACGAGCCCTGGTGCTCGGCCTTCTTCGGCTACGCCTCCGGCGCGCACGCCCCGGGGCGCACCGAGCCGGAGGCCGCGCTGCGGGCCGCGCACCACTTCAACCTGGCCCACGGCCTGGGCACGGCGGCCCTGCGCGCGGCCCTCCCCCCGTCGGCGGAGGTCTCCCTGACCCTGAACCTGCACGCGCTGCGGCCGCTGACCCTCTCGGACGCCGATCTGGACGCGGTGCGCCGGATCGACGCGGTGGGCAACAGGATCTTCCTCGATCCGGTCTTCCACGGGCGCCTGCCGCAGGACCTGGTCCGGGACACCGCCGGAGTGACGGACTGGTCCTTCGTCCGGGACGGCGATCTGGCGGCGGCCGCCCGGCCGATCGACTGGCTGGGCGTCAACTACTACTCCCCGACGGTGGTCGCGGCCGCCGGGCCCGGACCGGACATCGCGCCCGCCGGGCCCTCGCCGTGGGTGGGCGCCGAGGAGCACGTGCGCTTCCTGCCGGCTCCGGGACCGCGGACGGCCATGGACTGGCCCGTGGACGCGGGCGGTCTGCACGAGCTGCTGGTCCGGCTGCGCGACGAACTGCCGGGCGTACCGCTGCTGATCACGGAGAACGGCGCGGCGTACGGGGACTACGCCGACCCGGAGGGCCGCGTGCACGATCCGGAGCGCATCGGCTATCTGCGCGGCCATCTGGCCTCGGTGCACCGGGCGATCGAGGACGGGGCGGACGTGCGCGGGTACTTCGTGTGGTCGCTGCTGGACAACTTCGAGTGGGCCTACGGCTACAGCAAGCGGTTCGGCCTCGTCCACGTGGACTTCGCGACCCAGCGGCGCACCCCGAAGGACAGCGCCCGCTGGTACGCCGACGTCATCGCGCGGGGCGGACTGCCAGCCTGACCACCGCCGCGTGACCCCGGGTGCGCAGGCCGGCGGCGGCGCCGCCGGTGATCCGGACCGCGTCGTACGGACCGAGGGCGACGGGTCCGGGTCCGGGCCCGGCTCCGGCGTCGGCTCGCGCCTCGAGTTCCGCCGGCCCCCGCAGGGCCACGACCAGCAGGGTCTCCCCCGGCTCGGCGCGGAGCGCGAGGGCGCCCCGTACGACCGCGGTCTGCGCCCTCACCCGGTCCCGGCGGTACATCACGTTGAAGTTCACGACGGGCCCGTCGAGGAGCCTGCATGCGGTGGGGACGTCACCGGGGAAGTCCTGCGGTGCGCAGCGCTCGTCGACGAGGCGGCGGGCGCCGTCCACCGTGAGGTCCATGCCCGCGCCCTCGGCGAGGGTCAGTGTGCGGTCGACCCCGGGAAAGGCGGAGAACGGACCGTCGGCAGCCACCTCCGCGAGGCTGATCCGCCACCCGAAATCGGCCATCGCGGCGCCTTCGGGCCAGGCGGCGATCTCGCGGGTCACCCCGCCGCCGTTCTTCCAGGCGACCGCTTCGCGGTCGCCCGCGCGCAGGATCCGGACCTCGTCGCCGCCGGCCATGGCGCTGTTCCTTCCGTCGGGTACGCACCGCCCTGCGCGGGGCGGTGCGTACCCGGGCGGCCGTGGCCGAGCCTATCGACTCCGGGACCTATCCGAGCGAGAGGTCGTCCCCGTAGACCGCGCCCTGTCCGTACCAGCCGTGCAGGTAGACGGTGACCGTGCCGGAGGCGCCGGTCGTGAAGGGGACCGTCAGCTTCGACCACCCGGTCGAGCTGGTCCACGCGCTGGCGCTCGCGCCGCCGCGGACGCCCAGGTAGGCGTAGCCGCCCTGGACCCACCCGGCGAGCGTGTACTTCGTGTTCGGGGCGAGGGTCAGGGTCTGGGCGCACTCCCCCGTCCCGGAGGAGGTGGGTGCGCTCTTCAGGGCGTACGAGCCCCCGTGCGCGGGGGTGCCCACCACCGCGCCGCCGCTCTCGCAGGTCCACGGGGCGAGCGCGCCGCTTTCGAAACCGCCGTTGACCAGGGCGCCGCTCCCGCCGCCCGGTCCGGAGACCGTGAGGGTGAAGGCGGCGGTGTGCGTGAGTCCGCCCGAGGTGCCGGTGACGGTGATCGGGTACGTGCCCGGCGCGGCGGAGGCGGAGGCGGCGACCGTGAGCCGGGCCGAGCCGCCCGCCGTGACCGAGGCCGGGTCGAGGGACGCCGTCACTCCGGCGGGGGCGCCGGAGGCCGTCAGGGCGACGGTGTGCGCGGTGCCCGAGACCACCGCCGTGTTCACGGTGGCGGAGGTGGAGCCGCCGGGCGCCACCGAGGCGGAGCCGGGCGCGACGGCGAGCGAGAAGTCGTCGGCGACGGGACCGCCGCCGCCGGTGAACGGCGCGAAGGTGTGGCTGAAGTACCAGGGGTCCTGGACGATGCCCGAGCAGGAATCGGAGCCGCCGGTGCCGGGGCAGCCGCCGTTGTCGCGCTGGAGCGCCCAGAAGGACAGGGTGTTGATGCCCTTCTCCACCGCCCAGTCGCGGACGGCGGTGGCATCCGCGGTGGTGAAGGTCTCGGCGGGGCCGTAGTCGTCGATGCCCGGCATCTCGGTGACGCCGATCATGCCCCAGAGCTGGGCGGGGGTCTTGGCCGGGTAGAGGGCGGCGAGCTGGTCGTGCAGGCCGGCGGCGGCGGTCCGGGTGTCGGCCGCCATCCGGTGGGTGGCGCCGTCGTAGTAGTCGAAGGTCATCAGGTTCACGACGTCCACCTGCGCGCCCGCCGTCCTGGCGCTCTTGAGGACGGCGAGCCCGCTGCTCGCGAGGCCGCTCGTGGTGGTGGGGAGGGTGTACGAGACCTGCAGCGGGCGGCCGTTCGCCGCGGCCCAGTCCTGGACCTTCTTGATCGCCTGGTTGCGCCGGTCGATGCCCGCCTTGTCGGTCAGCGAGTTGTCCTCGATGTCCATGTCGAGCCGGGAGACCTCGTAGGTGGTGATCACCTTCTCGTACGCGGCGGCGATCGCGTCCACGCTGGTGCAGCTGTCGGCGATCTCGGTGCCGCCGTTGTCGGCCGCGTAGCCGCCGAAGGAGGGGATCACGTCGCCGCCGCGCGAGCGGATGGCGGCGAAGTCGGCGCCGAAGACGGAGGCGGAGACGGGCTGTCCCGTGTCGCCGTTCCAGTACGGGGTGCAAGAGCCCCTGGCCTCGGTCTGCACGAAGGCCATGGTCAGGTACTTGGCTCCGGACTTCTGGGCGAGGTCGGCGGGGCTGTCGCCGTTGTACGCCTCGAAGTACGGGGCGAAGACGTGCGCGGGCAGCGGGGTCGCGGCGTGGGCGGCGCCGCCGGCCCCGAGCACGAGACCTGCGGAGGCGAGGACCGTGGTCAGGACCGCGGATAAGGCATGGAGGGGCCTGGGACGTCTCATCGATGCTCCCGGTGGGGCGCGAGCGAACGGGCGGACGCCTCATGATTGGTCTGGACCAGGTGCGGGTCAAGGGTCCGGACCCCTTCGGTTGCCGCGGCGGGAACGGGAGTTACACGAGGCGCCGGGTGGTGAGGGGCACCGAGACGTGTCCGGGGTGTGCGAAGTCGGCGGAGCCGCCCTCGGCGGCGTCCGCGTCGATCGCGTACACCATGAGCGGGCTGCTGCCGGTGGGACCCGTGGCGGTGGCGCGCAGCCGGTAGCGCTCGGTGCGGACGGCGTCGGGGGCGAGGGCGGTGCCGCCCGCGTAGAGGTGGGCCGGCTTGGCGTCGGTGGCGATGCGCAGGTCCACGGGGCGCCAGGCACCGGTGGCCGGGTCGCGGTGTTCCAGGACGAAGGGGGCCGCGGGGCCGGGGAGGTCGCCGGGCTCGCCGGTGAGCGGTTCCATCTGGAAGGCGACGAGGAGGTGCCGGTAGGCCTGGGCATTGCCGTTGCGGACGGTGACCGTGAACTCCTGGGCGGGACCCCCGCGGACCAGGCGCAGCGCGCCTCCGGGGGCGGCCGCGGTGAGCGACAGCCGGGTCGCGGGGGCCGGGGGCGCCGTCGGCGCCTTCGCGGGCGCGGCCGAGGTCGCGGCGACGGGAGTGGCGGTCGGGGTCGGCGTGGGCGCCGGCGCGGCCGGGGTGGCCGGCGCGGTCGCCGTCGGGGACCCGGAGCCGGAGGGCGAGGGGCTCGACGACGGGGCGTGGGCGGCAGGGTGGTCCGGCCGGCCGGAGCAGGCCGTCAGGACGGCCGCGAGCGCGGCGAGTACCGCCGAGGCGATCAGCAGACGGGGTCTGACGTGCATGGTGGGCCCTCCTACGGCTCCGCGAGGGCAGGACCGTAGCAAGCCCGGCCCTCCCGGGCGCAGGGGCTGCGGATGACGCTTCGGTATCGGTTGGCCGCGCGGGACGCCGGGGGCGGGCGCGGGAGCCCCGTGAACTCCCGCGCCCGCGCGGGGTCGTCAGCCCTTGAAGGCCTCCTGGCGGACGGGAGACGCCTCGGCGAGGGCCTTCACGACCGCGTCGGTGCCCGCCCGGAGCCCGTACACGGGGGTGCCCGGCTGCTGGCGCCAGGAGTCGTCGATGCCGCCCGCGTCGACGGTGTCGAAGCCGAGCTCGTCGATGAGCTCCCGTACGGTCCGCTTCGCCCCGGCGTCGTCGCCGGCCACCGGGAGGGCCACCCGGTCCGGCGCCCCGGCCGGACGGTGCAGGGTCAGGATGTCCTCGGCGTAGGTCCCGTTGAAGGCCTTGACCACCGGATGCCCGAGGCGGCGCTGGCTCCAGCCGCTTTCGGTCAGCCCCTCGTCCTCGATCTCGTCGATGCGGCCGTCGCGCTGCTGCGGGTAGTAGTTCCCGGTCTCGATGAGGACGAAGTCCTCGGCCGCTCCGTCGAAGAGGCCCGCGGGCAGGTTCGCCACGTTCTTCAGGGGGACGGTGACCACGACGACCTCGGCGCCCCGCGCCGCCTCCGCGACGGTGACGGGCGTGGCTCCGGTCTCCTTCGCCAGGTCGGCCAGGGTCTCGGGGCCGCGGGAGTTCGCCACGGACACCTCGTGTCCGAGGGCGGTGAGGCGGCGGGTGAGGTTGCCGCCGATGTTGCCTGCGCCGATGATGCCGATCTTCATGAGCTCTCCAGTGCGTGCAGGGTGGTCGGGTGCTGCGTGGAGTCCGAACCACCGGGCGCCGCCGGGCATTCCGCCTCCGGCCCCGCGGGCTCCGCGGTTCCCCCGTACGGGTGGCCGGTTCACGTCCGTTCGAAATCAGCCAGGGAACTCCTGCGGCGCATGACCGGAAATCGACTTCGATAGCCGCGTGACGAGATCTGCACTCGGAATTCGTTTACACCTGAACATCCCGGCCAACCGGTGGTAACTTCACGGGACTCCAGAGTGACGGGAAGAAAGAGAATCGCGGTGCGGTCGAAAACAAGCCGTACACCACTCGACTTTCACAAGATCCCTTATGTAGTGTTTCATTCATTCGCCGCCCCACCGGGGGGCGGAGAGCAGGCGCGGCCGACCACCGCCCCTGTCCTGCTCGTTCGCGAAATATGTGACCCGACACGAGGGACCAGTATGCGGTTCCAGCTTTTGGGGCCGCTGAGTATTGCCCACGGCCCGGAAACCGTAGTTCTCAAGCCATCCAAGCCGACCAGCCTTCTCGCCGCTCTTCTTCTGCACCCCGGGGTCGTTGTTTCGACCACCTATCTGGTGAGCGCCGTGTGGGACGAGGAACCGCCTGCCACCGCGCGAGCCGCGTTGCAGACGTGCGTCCTGAGGCTTCGGAGGTTATTCACGAAGTACGGCATATCCACGACCACCATCGAGGCCGTGCCCGGCGGATACCGGATGCACAACGACGCCGAGACCCTCGACCTCGTCCTTTTCCGCTCCCTGACCTCGCAGGCACCGGCCGCGGGCGGGCCGGGCGAGGAGCTGTACCGGCTGCGCGAGGCGCTCTCGCTGTGGCACGGGCCGCCGCTCGCCAACGTGGCCTCGCGGATGCTGCGGCGCGACGCGGTGCCCTCGCTCGAACAGGAGCGGCTGCGCGTGCTGGAGCGGGTCTGCGATCTCGAACTCGCCGCCGGGAACTGCCATCAGGTGCTGGTCGACCTGTACGAGAGCGCCCGCCGCCACCCGGTGCGCGAGCGCTTCACCGAGCAGCTCATCGAAGCCCTGTACCGCACCGGGCGACAGGCGGAAGCCCTCGCCGAGTACCGCACGGTACGGGACCGGCTGCGCGACGAGCTCGGCGTCGACCCGGGGGCAGGGCTGCGCCGTCTGGAACTCGCGATCCTGCGCGCCGAGGAGATCGGCGGGCCGGAAGCGGCGGCCACGGGCACTGCGCCGCGGTCCGCTCCCGGGCCTGCAACCGGCCCTGGAACCGGTCCCGGACCCCGGCCCGGGAGCGGGCCCGGGAGCAAGGTCGCGGCGGCCGGACCCGTCACGGCTCCGGGGCCCGCGGCGCGGCCTGCCACCCGGCCCGAACTGCCGCGGGCGGCCGCCGCCCCCGGGGCGCCTCCCGTGCCGTCGGCGCGGGAGGGCGGGCCGGCGGCGGACAGCGGCTGGCGCGGGGTGCCCGCGAAGGGCCGCCCCGGCAGACCGGGCCTGGCTCCCGTGCCCGGGTTCGCCGGCCGGGAGGCCGACCGCAGGGCCATCGCCGCCCGGCTGACCTGCGCCGACGGACCCCGGCTGGTCGTCGTCTCGGGGGCGCCCGGCATCGGCAAGTCGGCGCTGGCCCACCAGTGCGCGTACGAGGTCCGCGGCGAGTTCCCCGGCGGGGTCTTCACGCTCGCGCTGACCCGGCCCGACGGAAGCCCCCTCGCCCTGGACGAGGCGCGGGAACTGCTGCCCGGGCCCGGCGACGCCGAGGACGGCCGCCGGCTGCTGGTCCTCGACGACGCGGCCGGCGCCGGGCAGGTGCTGCCGCTGCTGCCCGCTCCCGAGGACGCCGCCGTACTGGTCACCAGCAGACGGGGGCTCGCCGCGGTCGTCGCCACGCACGGAGGCGCCGTCCACCGGCTGGACGTCCTCGGGCCGGACGAGGCGTACGCACTGCTCGCCGGGCTCGTCGGCGCCGACCGGATCGCGGCCGAGGCACGAGCGGCGGCGGAACTCGCCGACGTCTGCGGCCGCTTCCCGCTCGCCCTGCGCATCGCGGCCGGCCGGCTGCTGACCCGGCCCGGACTGTCCGTGGCCGACTGCACGGCCTGGCTCGCGGAGGACCCACCCGCCCGGCTCGCCCTCGCCGAGGATCCGCGGCTCTCCGTACCGGAGGTGTTCGGGCAGGCCGTCGGGGCCCTCTCGCCCGAACTGCGCGAGGTCTTCCTCCGCCTGGGCACGCTCGGTCCGCGGGCCCCCCTCGCGGACGCCGGCTCCGAGACCGAGCTCGAACAGCTCGTGGAGGCCGGGATGCTGGAGGACGGACCGCCGGGCAAGCCGCCGTACCGCCTCCATTCCTTCCTTCTCGTCTACGCGCGTTGGCTGGCCCGCGGGCCCCTCCCGGCGCCCACGGCCCCCACCGCCCCCGTCACCCGCTGACCCCGTCACCCGCTGACCCCGTCACCCGCTGACCCTGTCACCCGCTTCCCCCGCTCTCCGCTCCTCCCCGCGTCTGCCTCCGTCGTCCGCCTCCACCCACACCGCACCCAGGGGTGTCCCATGTCCCAAGCCAGCTATGAGACCGTCGCCGCCTCCCGGCCCCGGATACGCCGGGACGTGCTCTTCACCGAGACGCCGGACGGTGTGCTGTTCCACAACTCCGACGGCGGGTTCCGCCTCACCGCCCGCACGGCGTACCGGTTCGCCGCGCTGATCGTCCCGCACCTCACCGGGGAACACTCCGTCGCGGAGATCTGCCAGGGCTTCGGCGACGCCCAGCGCGCGATGGTCGGCGAACTCGTCAAGACGCTGTACGAACGGGACTTCGCCCGCTCCGTCCCCGCCCCGCGGACCCCGGCCGCTCCGGCGCCCGCACCGGACGTGGCGCGGCGGTTCGCGCCGCAGATCGCGTACGTGGACCACTACGCCGACGAGGCCGAGGACCGCTTCCTGCGCTTCCGCGGCACCCGGGTCGCCGTCCTCGGCGAGGACCCCGTGGCCCGCTGGTGCGCCCTGAGCCTGGTGCGCAACGGCTGCGCGGTCGTCGGCGTCCTGCCCGGCGCGGAGCTCGGCCCCGTCGAGGCGGACGCGCAGGAGGCTCGGGCGGACGGCTGCCCGGTGGAGATACGGACCCTGGACCCGGGCGGGGAGTCCCTCGGGTGGGCGGAGCTGGACGGATTCGACTTCGTCGTGGTCACCGGGGGGCACGAGGCCCCCGCGCGGCTGCTCCCGCTGCTGCGCGCCGGGATACCGGAGGGCCGCAGCCTGCTTCCGGCCTGGTCGTACGGCACCGACGCCGTCGTCGGCCCCCTGATGACCGCGGACTCCGAGGGCTGCTGGGCCTGCGCCGCGCTGCGGCTGGGCTCCGCCCGCCCCGGCTCCGGGGCCGCCGACCTGTGGAGCGCGCTGGCCCTGCCGGGAAGCGTGCCCGTGTCCCGCACTCCCGTGCCGGGCCGTCCGCTGGCCGCGATGCTCGGCAATCTGCTCGGGTACGAGGTCTTCCGCGCGGCCACCGGAGCGCTGCCCGCCGAGACGTCCGGGCGGCTGGTCGTCCAGGACACGGAGTCGCTGGACGTCACCGCCGAACCGCTGTTCCCGCACCCGCGCTGCCCGTTCTGCGCCGGGGGTGACACAGTGGACGAGCGGGCGGCCGCCGAGCCGGTGGAGCTGACCGCGGCGGGGGCCTCGGGCGCACCCGAACTCCCCACCCTCCACACCGCCCGCGAAGCGGACGCACTGGTCGAGGAGTTGAACCGGCGCTCCGCCGTCGTCCGCCCGTACGCCGGGGTGTTCACGGGCTTCGCGGACGAGGCGCTCACCCAGATCCCGCTCAAGCTGGGCGTGGTCGAGCTGGGCATCGGACACGCCGGTGCGCGCTCCATCGCGGCCTTCGACATCCACCACGTCGCGGGCGCCCGGATGCGCGCGCTGGACGCGGCGGCGCTGGTGTACGCCGAGCACGTCGTCCCGGCGCGCGGACTCCTGACCGGCTCCCCCGGGCTCCTGCCCGGTTCCCGCGCGAAGGCCCCCGCTCTCGCCGTCGGCTCGGGGCTGCCCGGCGGGGCCACCGTCCACCAGCGGGCCGTCTCGCTGCTGACGAAGGAGCCCGTCCTCGTCCCCGCCGGAGCCGTCCGCCCCTTCGGACCCCACAACGCCGAGCGGCTCTTCGAGCGGACCCGGGCGGGGGCCGGTGCGGGTCCCGCGCCCGCCGACGCCGCCGCCGCGGGGCTGCTCTCGGCCCTCGCCCACGACGCGCTGCAGCGCACCGTACGGGGCACCCCCGCCACCCCGGTGCCGCTGCCGGACCCGGACGGGCCCGACGCCGAACTCGGCTTCCTCGTACGGTCGGCGGACCGGCTGGAACTGCCGGTGGAGCTGCTCGACCTCGGCGAGGGCGCCCGCAGCGGCGTGACCGTGCTGCTCGCCCGGTCCGCGGAGCGCTGGGCGGTCGGCACCGGGCTGGACCGGCGTACGGCGGCGGTGGCCGCGCTGAGCGAACTCCTGGGCGCGGCCCAGTACGAGGGCGACGGGGCGGGCGGCGGCCGGCCGGCCGACACCGGCGATCCGCTGCTGCGCGATCTCGATCCCCGGGCCCTGGCGGTCCGCGGCCCGCACGAGGGCGGCGGGGCGTACGGAACGGAAGGCGCGGTCGGCTGGCCGGAGGTGCTGGAGCGGATCGGCTCCGCCGGGCGGGACGCGTACCTGGTCCCGACGGGCGCGCCCGAGCTGGTGTCCGCGGGCGTCCACACCGTGCGGGTGCTGCTCACGGCGGTGCGGGAGCCCGGCGATGACGCGTAGCCGCCCCGCCGGGGTCCGCGCCGATCCCGCGGTGCGGGACGTGCTCGGGGCCGGAGCGGCCGAGCGGTTCACGACGCTGCTGGAGCGGGCCCTGGGCGCGCTCGGCGGGCCTCCGGTGGACCTTTCGGTGCTCGGGGCGGGCAATGCCTTCGCCGGGTCCGCTCGCTCCGGCGCCGCGGGCGCCGCCTTGCCCGTACGGCTGTACGGCCGCCAGGCCGTGGTCGGGCCGGCGCCGCTCCCGGGCGGCGGTCCGGGGTGTGCCCGGTGCCTGGAACGGCGCTGGCAGGCCGTACGGTCCGTCACCCTGCGCGATGCCCTGGAGCTGGGCGGGGGCACCCGGCCCGCGGGCGAGTGGCCGCACGCCCACGCCTTCGCCGCCGACGCCCTCGCGGCGCTGGTCGCGGGGGTCTCGGGGGGCGCCGACGACGCGGCCCCGCGGGGGCCGTTCCCCGAGGTGCGCTCCCTGGACCTCGGCACCGGCGCCGTGCGGCGGTACCCGCTCGTGCCCGACCCCGAGTGCCCGGTGTGCGCGGCGCCCGTCGCGGACGAGCCGCGCGCGCTGGAGCCGCTGCCGCCCGCGCCGAAGTACCGTCCCGGGGCCTTCCGCACCCGCCCCGTGGAGTCGTACGCCCTCGACGTGGCCGCCTTCGCCAATCCGCTCTGCGGGGCCCTGGGGCCCTCCCTCGTACAGGACATCTCCTCCACCTCCACCTCGGCGACCATCGGCTGCTTCTCGCTGCGCTCGGGCCCCTACCTGCGCGAGACCTTCTGGGGCGGCCACACCGACTCCTTCGACCGCAGCGCCCGCGTCGGGGTCCTGGAAGGGCTGGAGCGGTACGCGGGGATGCGCGCCCGGGCCCGGACGACCCGCGTCCGGGGCTCGCTCCGGCAGTTCGGGTCCGAAGCCGTGGACCCGCGCCGCGTCGGCCTGTACGGCGATCGGTTCTACGCGGACAACCCGCGCGTGCGGCCCTTCGACCCGGACCGGGAGATCCCGTGGGTCTGGGGCTGGTCGATGCGCGACCGGGCGCCGCGCCTGGTCCCCGAGGTGCTGACGTACTACCACTCGCCCGGTCTGGAGAACCGTTTCGTACAGGAGAGCTCCAACGGCTGCGCCACCGGCGGCAGTCTGGCCGAGGCGGTCTACTTCGGGCTGATGGAGGTCATCGAGCGGGACGCGTTCCTGCTCGCCTGGTACGGGCGCGAGCCCCTGCCCGAGATCGACCCGGCGTCCAGCGGCCGCACCTCGACCCGCGTGATGGTGGACCGGCTGGCCCTGTACGGGTACCGCGCACGGTTCTTCGACACCCGGATCACCTTCCCCGTCCCGGTGGTGACCGCCGTCGCCGAGCGGTTCGACGGCGGGACCGGCCGGATGTGCTTCGGGGCCGGCGCCGGACTGGACCCGGAGTCGGCCCTGGACTCGGCGCTGTGCGAGATCGCGACGGACGCCGTGAACCTGCCGGGGCGCACCGAGCGGGACGAGGCCCGGTTGCGCGCGATGGCCTCAGACTTCAACCTGGTCACCGCGCTCCACGACCACCCGCTGGTGTACGGGATCCCGGAAATGGGCCGGCACGCGGACTTCCTGCTGCGCCGTCCGGCCACGGAGCGGCTGCGGCCCCTCTCGGCGTTGCGCCCGCCCGGGGAACGGCGGGACGGCGCCGCCGCCCCGGACGACGTGCGCGAGGACCTCGCGCGGTGTGTCGCGGCGGTGACCGCCGAGGGCTTCGACGTGGTCGTGGTCGACCAGAGCCTGCCCGAGCAGCGGGTCCTGGGGCTGCACACGGTGAGCGTGATGGTGCCCGGGCTGCTGCCGATCGACTTCGGCTGGTCGCGCCAGCGGGCGCTCGGCATGCCCCGGCTGCGCACCGCCCTGCGAGCGGCGGGGCGGCGTGAACGGGACCTGGAGCCGGCCGAGTTCAATCCGGCGCCGCATCCCTTCCCCTGACCGGCCGCCTCCGCGTCCGCAGAGCCGTCCGACAGGCCGTCCGTCCGCCCGCCAGTCAGTCAGTTCGTCCGTCCGTCCGTCCGTCCCGACCGTAGGAGGACCCGTGGGCTACGCCCATGACTACGCCACCGCCATCATGCACCGCGGCCGGGTGCCGATGGAGCCCGTCGACTTCGTGCCCGACTGGGCCGACCGCCCGCGCAAGGCGAAGTTCCATCCGGGTGCGGAGACCCTGCCGTTGCCCGAGCCCGCGCACCACTCCTCGACCGGGCGCGCCGAGGGTTTCGACCTGCCGCTGCTCTCCGGGCTGTTGGAGGACTCGTACGGGCTGACCGGCCGGCGGCTCGGCATCCAGGCCAATACGGATCTGGCGGCGCTGCCGCACTACACCCAGGCCAACTGGTCCCGCGGGACGGCCTCCGGGGGCGGGCTCTACCCGGTCGCCGTCCACTGGGCGGCCGGACCGGGCGGGCCGCTCACGCCGGGTGTGTACCACTACGCACCGCACCGGCACGGGCTGCGGCGGCTGCTGACCGGCGATGTCACGGGTGACATCCGGGAGGCACTGGGGTCCGGCGCCCCCGCGCAGGCCCTGGGCGCCGGCCAGTACCTGATCCTCAGCGTCAAGTACTGGCAGAACTCCTTCAAGTACAACAGCTTCTCCTTCCACGCCGTGTGCATGGACGTGGGCACCGTGCTCCAGACCTGGCGGCTGTGGGCCCGGGAGCACGGGCTGCGGATCGCGCCCGTGCTCTGGTTCGACGAGGAGCGGATCGCCCGCCTGCTCGGCGTGGACCACCGGGAGGAGGGGGTCTTCGCGGTGGTGCCGCTGGAGTGGGCGGGCGACCGCGCGGCCGGGGACGGGGGCCCGGCGGACGCCCGTCGCAGCCCTGCCGGCTCCCCCGGCTCCCCCGGTTCTCCCGCTTCTCCCGCTTCTCCCGGTTCTCCCGGTTCTCCCGGTTCTCCCGGTTCTCCCGGTTCCGCGAACTCCCCCGTCCCCGCCGCCGTCCGCCACCGCGACCTCGAACGCTCCCGCCGCGTCCTCGCCTTCGAGACCCTGCACCGCATCCACGAGGCCACCCTCGGCCGCGCCGCCGACCGCCCGGCACCCGGCGCGCTCGACCGCGCCGCCGCGCTCGCGCCGCGCGGTGCGGACCCGCTGCCGCTGCCCGCGCCCGCCACCGCCCCGATCGGCGTCCACGCGGCGCTGCGGGCCCGGCGCAGCAGCTTCGGCCGGTTCGATGCGAGCCGCGCGCTCGCGCCGGAGCGGCTGGCCGCCGTACTGGCGGACTGCGCCGCGACGGCCGTCGGCAGCGAGGCCGAACGGCCCGAGGGGCCGGGGCTGACCTCGCTGTACGTCTTCGTCAACCACGTCGAGGGCCTCGCCCCCGGCGCGTACGCCTACGACCCGGCCGCCCGCGGCCTGCGCCTGGTGGTCCCGGGCCCGCCCGGCCCCTTCCTCCAGCGCAGCTACTTCCTCTCCAACTACAACCTGGAGCAGGCCGGTGCGGTGATCGTGCCGACCGTACGGACCACCGCGGTGCTCGACGCGGTGGGCGAGCGCGGCTACCGGCTCGTGGGCGCCGCCGTCGGGGCCGTCGCGCAGACCTTCTACACCAGCGCCGCGGCCCACGGGCTCGGCGCCGGGGTGGCACTCGGCTTCGACACCGTCAGCCACATCGAGGAGCTGGGGCTGACCGGCACCGACGAGGCACCGCTGCTGATCATGCTGCTCGGCCACGAGCGGCCGCGGCCCGCCGACTTCCGCCACGAGATCGCCTGAACCCGCCCCGCCCGCCCCGTAACCGACCGCGACCCGTTCCCGACCTCGACACCACCGACGACAGAACCAGGACGACCAGGATGAACAGCACCACCGAATGGCAGGCGGGCGACCGCTTCATGCTGCGCGTGGCCGGTCTGCCCCTGACCGCGGTCGACGCGCTGCGCTGCCCGGACACCAGCCGCTGGGCAGCCGAGGTGCTGTCGGCCGAGGAATCGCTGCGCGCCGACGCGGAACAGCTGAGCGAGGCGCTGCACAAGGCGGTCGGCGCGACCGACCCCGGCTCCGGCGGCGAGGGCGCGGCCCGGCGCCGCGCGCTGCTGCGGCTGCGCCGGCAGGTCCACAACGGCAGGCTGCCCGCCGACCCCGACACGGCCGTCCGTGAGGTCTCCGACGTGGACGGGGTCGCCGCCGGCCACCTCTGCGCGTGGGTGCTGCGGCGGCGCCGGCTGGACGCCCTGCTGACCGAGGGGGCCGGGCTGCTCGGCGCCGATCTCGGGCGGGGCCGTGCCGCGCTGCGCGAACTGCTCGGGGACGACCGGCTGCGCAGGGGCCTGCTGCTGGCCTCACCGGTCCTCGAAGCGCAGCTCGACGCGTACGTGCGGGCCACCGGCGTGCCCGGAGGCCGGGCCCGCAAGGTGGAGCGCTCGGCGCTCTCGTACGTCTACCGCACGGCCTGCAAGACGAGCCCGTTCAGCACCTTCACCGCGGTGGCCACGGGCCGGTTCACCCCCGGCGCGGCGCCCGGTGACGGCATCCGCACCGCGGACACCTGGACCAGCCATGTCCGGCTGAACGTCGTGGTGCTGGCCAGGATCGCCGAGCTGATCCTCGCCGATCCGGTCCGGCGGCGGGACCTGCCGCTGCGTCCGGCTCCCGGCTGGGGGCGGGAGGACGACCGGATCCGCTACGTACGGCGCTCGGTCACGGCGGGGGACGACGCGGCGGCCGTCACCTTCGACGCCGTCAAGGACCGGCTGTTCTTCCTGCGCCGCAGCGGCACCCTCGACCGGCTGCTCGCCCTGTTCGCGCAGCGCCCGGAGCTGCGCCACCGGGAGCTGGCCGACTGGCTGGCCGCCGAACACGGCGCCGCGCCGGCCGACTGCGAGGCGTACATCGGCGCGCTGCTCCAGCTGGGCATGGTGCGGGCGCCCTGCCTGGACACCGAGGTCCACGACGGGGATCCGCTGCGCGCGTTCCAGCGCTCGCTGTCCGCCCTGGAGCGGCCCTGGGCGGACGACCTCGCCGCCCTGCTCGACGCGCCCGCCGCCGTGCTGGAGCGGTATCCGGCGGCGGCCGCCGGCGAGCGGGCGGAGCTGTTGCGCGGACTGCGCTCGGGCCTGCGACGGGTACAGCTCGAGCTCGGCTGCCCGGACGCCGCGTTGCCTCAGACCCTGCTGTACGAGGACGTGAGCGCGGGCCGGGAGCTGGCCTGCCCGGAGCCGGCCTGGGCGGCGGCGGACGCCGGCGGCGGGGCGCTGCGCGCCGTCGAGCGGATCCTGCCGGCCTTCGACCTCACACTGGCCCAGCGGATCACCTTCGAGGGGTTCTTCACCGCACGCCACGGCTCCGGGGGCCGCTGCGAGGACCTGCTGGGCCTGGTGCACGACTTCCACGAGGACTTCTTCGACCAGTACCTGTCGTTCACGGCCCGCCGTACGCCCTTCGACGCGCGCGGGGAGTACGTGCCCGAGGAGAACTGGCTCTCCCTGCCGGGCATCCGGGCCCTGGACTCGGCGCGGCGCGCCTTCGTCGCCCGGATGCGGGCGGCGTGGGCCGCGTACGGGGAGCAGGGCGCGGGCGAACTGCGGCTCGGCGAGGCGGACATCGAGGAGGTCGCGGGCGAACTGGAGCCGGTACTGCCCGGTTTCGCACCGCGCTGCCACCATCTCCAGCAGGCCCGCGATCCGGCCACCGGGGAGCGGCTGACCGTGCTGAACCGCTCGTACGGCGGGCTGTCCTTCCCCTTCAGCCGGTTCACCCACGTGTACGGGGACGCCGGGCGCGGCCCGGAGCTGGCCGATCGGCTGCGGGCCACCGCCGCCGAAGTCACCCCGGAGGGTGCGGTGTTCGCGGAGGTCACGGGCGGCCCGGTGACCACCAACCTCAATCTGCACGGCCGGCTGACCGACTACGAGATCGTCTGCCCGGGTGAGAGCGGCACCCTGCCGCAGGACCGCCGGCTCCACCTCGACGACCTGTACGCCGAGCACGTCCCGGACACCGGCCGGGTCGTGCTGCGCTCGCGCCGGCTCGGCCTCGAGGTGATCCCGGTCTACCTCGGCTATCTCGTACCGCTGGCCCTGCCCGCGATCCCGCGGACACTGCTGCTGCTCTCCCCCTCCTCGATGTCCCCGCTGGACGTGTGGGCGGGGGTGCCGGAGGGCGACGCGCAGGGCGGTGTCCGCACCCGGCCGCGCGTCGTCCACGGGGACCTCGTGCTGAGCCGGCGCAGCTGGACCACCACGGCCGGTGGACTTCCGGTGCGGGGTGCCCGGGAGGCCGGGCACTTCCTGGACTGGCAGCGCTGGCGGCGGGCGCACGGGCTGCCGGAGCGGGTGTTCGCGACCGTTTCCGCCGGGCCGTCGGCACTGGGGGCCAAACCGCAGTACGTGGACTTCTCCAGCCTGCTCTCGCTCGCGGCGTTCGAGCCGCTGCTGCGCGATCCGGGCCACCGGGTGGTCTTCCGCGAGATGCTCCCGGACCCCGGCGGCCTGCACACGTACTCCGAGCACGGCGCCCACGTCGCCGAACTCGCCGTCGAGACCTTCACCACCCTCATCCGACGCCCGGAAGGCGGACCCCGATGTCAGGACTGACCGAGGCGCGCGGCGCCGACGAGCGCGGTGCGTGGCAGGCCGTGCACATCTTCTACGCCGCCAACCCGACGCCCCTGCTGGTGCAGTGCGTTCGGCCGCTGATCGCCGGTCTGTCGCGCGACGGGCTGCTCGCCGGGCACTTCTTCATCAACTACTGGCTGGAGGGCCCGCACGTACGGCTGCGGCTGCGCCCCGCGACGCCCGACGCCGGGCCCGAGGTGCGCCGCCGCACGGAGGAGGCCGTCACGGCCTTCCTCAAGGCCCGGCCCGCCCTCTACGAGGTCGATTCAGGCTTCCTCAACGAGTTCTACAACACCCTCTTCGACATCGAGTTCCCCGAGGGCGACCGGGCCGCGTTCATGGGCCCCGACGGCCGCATGAACCTCCGGCCCAACAACAGCCACGCCTACGAGCCGTACGAACCCGAGTACGGGAAGTACGGCGGCCCGGCCGGAGTCGAGCTCGCCGAATGGCATTTCGCGCACTCCAGCGACCTCGTCATGGACGCGCTGAGCGGGATGAACCTGCACCTGCGCACCGTGCTGCTGGGCACCTCGGCGCAGCTGATGATGGTGATGGCGGGGGTGTTCCTGCCCGACCGGGAGGAGCTCGGCGGCTACCTCGACCGTTACTACGAGTTCTGGCACCGGGCGTTCCCCGGCACCGGGTTCATCGGCTCGGCCGAGTACGACCGTACGTACGAGCAGACCGGGCCCGGGATCGCGCGCCGCTTCGCCGCCGTCCGCGAGGCGCTTGCCGAAGGGGAGACGGGCCGGCTCCCGGGCTTCCTGGCCGGGTGGGCGGAGCACTGCCGCGAGCTGCGCGGGCGGGCCGAGGAGCTCGCGAAGGCCGGGGAGCTGGTCTTCCGCTCCTGGGACGGCACCCGCGACGAGCGGGTGGACGACCCGGCGGCGGCCCTGCCGCTGCTGCTCTCCCCGTACATGCACATGACCAACAACCGGCTGCACGTGACCATCCGGGACGAGGCCTATCTCGCACACCTGCTGGGCCGGGTGCTGCGCGAGGGCGGCGGCCCGGCAGCCGGCTCCGGCCCGGCCGGGGCGGTCCCGGCGTGAGCACCTCCGCCGGGCTGCCGGAGTACCGGCCGGCGCTGCGCCCCGACATCCTGCTGTCCCCGCCGCTGCTGAACGGGCCGGCCGTGGTCCACCTGGTCAAGGACCCGGTGTCCGGGGCCTCGTTCGAGATCGGCCCGAAGGAGTTCTTCCTCGTCTCCCGCCTCGACGGGACCCGTACGCTCGCGGAGATCGGCGCGGCTTACGGGGAGGCCTTCGGCCGCCGGCTCGGCGAACGGAACTGGCAGCAGCTGCTGGCCCTGCTCGGCACCCGGCGGCTGCTCGCGGGCGGCCCGCCGCCGGCGGCGCCTCGGGCCCCCGGCCCACCGCGGACCGGGAACCTGCTGCGGGGCACCCTGCGGCTGGTCGCCGACGCCGACGCGACCACGGCCCGGCTGCACCGGTTCCTGCGGCCCGCCCTGCACCCGGCGGTACTGGGCCTGCTGCTCCTCGGCTGCCTGGCCATGGAGGGGGTGCTCGCCGCCTCGGCCGGTGAGCTCCTGCGCGATCTGCGGTGGCTGGCCTCGCACCCGGTGCCGCTGCTGGCCGTGGCCACGCTGCTGTGGCTCAGCACGGTCCTGCACGAGTTCGCGCACGGGATCGCCGCCCGCCACGTCGGCGGGACCGTGGGCGAGATCGGGCTGCGCTGGCGGCTGCCCGTCGCGATCATGTACTGCACCGTCGACAACTACCGCTATCTGCGCCGCCGCCGGGACCAGCTGGCCGTCGCCGCAGCGGGGGCCTTCGCCAACCTGCTCTTCCTGCTGCCGTTCTTCGGCTGGTGGACGGCTGGGCCCCCAGGTGACGCGACCGGCAGGGTGCTCGGCGCGCTGCTGTTGCTCGGCAGCGCCCAGGCCCTGGTCAACCTCGTCCCGCTGCCGCCGCTGGACGGCTACACGATGCTCGGCCACGCGCTGCGCGTGACCCGGCTGGCGCCCGCCGGTTCCGCGTACGTGCGGCTGCGGCTGCGCGACCGGGCCGCGGCGGCCGGCTATCCGGCGCGGGCCCGCCGGATCTACCTCGGCTACGCCGTCGGCTCGACCGTCCTCGTCCTGCTGGCGGCCTGCGCCCTGACGGCCGCCGCCTGGTACGCGATCGCCGCCGCCTCCTCCGTTTCTCCTTCCTGATCCCCGCATCCGCGACAACACCGAGGGAATGCACCGCCCATGACGACCGACAGCACCCAGCCTCCCGACTCCTCGGCCATCGCCGTCCGCGACGTACGCAAACGCTACGGCGACCGGCAGGCCGTGGACGGGGTCTCCCTCGACGTCCGGCGCGGCGAGTTCTTCGGACTGCTCGGCCCCAACGGCGCGGGCAAGACCACCCTCATAGAGATCATGGAAGGACTGCGGCAGGCCGATTCCGGCACGGTCCGGGTCCTGGACCACAGCCCCTGGCCGCGCAACACCGCGCTGCTGCCCCGGATGGGCGTGCAGACCCAGGCCTCGGCCTTCTTCGTACGGCAGAGCGCGCGCGAGCACCTGGCCACCGTCGCCGGGCTGTACCGCGCCGGACCGCAGGCCGCGGACCGCACCCTGGAGACCGTGGGGCTGACCGGGCAGCGCGACGTGCTGGTCGAGAACCTCTCGGGCGGGCAGCGCCAGCGCCTGGCCATCGCCTCGGCGCTGGTCCACGGCCCGGAGCTGATCTTCCTGGACGAGCCGACGGCCGCCCTCGATCCGCAGGCCCGCCGCGACCTGTGGGAGGTGCTGCGCGTCCTCAAGAGCGAGGGCCGCACGATCGTCTACACCACCCACCACCTCGACGAGGCCGAGGCCCTCTGCGACCGGGTGGCCATACTCGTCGACGGCAAGGTGGCAGCCCTGGACTCCCCGCACCGGCTGGTCACCGCCGCCGGGGCCCCCTCCCGGCTCCTCCTGCCCGTCGGCAGGATCGAGCTGGAGCGGGCCCGGGCCCTGCCCGGGGTGGACCGGGCGAGCCTCCAGGGCGGCTCGCTGGTCCTGGAGACCGCCGCGCCCGGCAAGGTGCTCCAGGCCGTCGACGCGCTGACCGGGCTCGACGGGGTGCTGACCCGTACGGCCACGCTGGAGGACGTCTACCTCGAACTCACCGGCCACGCCCACCCCGAACACCCCGCACACCCCCACACCACGGAGTCCCAGGCATGAGCGCGTACACGGCCCTGACGGCCGCCGGCTACCGGGCGCAGGTCCGGGACAAGGCCACCCTCTTCTTCACCTTCGCCTTCCCCCTGCTCTTCCTCGTCGTGTTCGGCCTGATCTTCAGCGGGCAGGACGTGGAACAGAGCGGCCGCCCGTACATCTCGTACATCGCGCCGGGCGTGATGGCGTGGGGCGTCGCCAACGCGGCGGTGTTCGGCATCGCGTTCACCCTGATGCAGTGGCGGCGCGACGACCTGCTCCGGCTGATCCGGCTCACCCCGACCCCCCTGACGACCGTCCTGGCCTCGCGGTACGTGCTGGCGCTCGTCGTCGGCGTCGTCCAGGCCGCGGTGTTCATCGCGGTCGCGATGCTGCCCGGCTTCGGGCTGGTGCTGGACGGGCGCTGGCCGCTGGTGCTGCCCGCGCTGGTCCTCGGCATCACCGCGTTCATGGCGATCGGCGTGATCGTCGGGACGTACGCGAACACGCCCGAGGCGGTCGCCGCGATCGCCAACTGCATGATGGTGCCGATGGCGTTCCTGTCCGGCTCCTTCCTGCCGCTGGACATGATGCCGTCCTGGCTCCGGTCGGTCTCCCGGGTGCTGCCGCTGCGCTACCTGAACGACGCGGCGACGGGCGCGCTCACCGGCTCCGGCTCGCTCGGGGCGATCGGCACCGGCTGCGCGGCCCTGGCCGGCTTCGCCCTGCTGTTCGGCGCGATCGGGCTCAAGACCTTCCGCTGGAGCAACCGGGCATGACCGACATGACGGCGACCCTCCCGGCCTCCCCGCTGGAGGCCACCCGGCGCGAACTCGCCGCGGCGCTGGCCGGACTCGGCGCCGGGGTGGTCACCCTGGGCGTCCACGACGCCCTCGGGCCGCGCACCGCCGACCCGTTCGCGCGGGCGCGCCCGGCGGCCACCGTCCACCTCAGCGGCCGGGCCGTGCTGATCGGCCCCTGGGGCGGGGACGGTACCGCACCGGCCTGCGGCCAGTGCCTGGCGATGCGCTGGCAGCGGCTGCGCAGCCGCAGCGAGCGCGACGCCCTGGAGACCGGCAGCGGCCCGCCCACCCCGGTGGCGGCGCGGTGGCCGCTGCTGACCCCTGCCCTGCGGGACGCCGCGTACGCGCTCCACCAGGCGGTGTTCGGCGGGTACGTGAGCGCCCCCGGGCCGGCGGCGGCCGACCGGGCGCTGCCCCAGGTCAGCCGGCTGGACCTGGAGACCCTCCAGGTCCGCACGTACCCGCTGGCCGCCGACCCGCTCTGCCCCGACTGCGGGCCGCGCGGCACCGACGGCCCGGCTCCCTTCACGCCCGTCCCGCGGCCCAAACCCGCCCCGGGAGCACAGCGGCTGCGCGCGGCCGGCTCGTACCCGATGCCGTACGCGGCGCTGGCCAACCCGGTGACCGGGGTCCTCGGCGGGGGCACCTGGACCGACATCACCTCGCCGACGACCGCGCCCGTCGCCGGCAGTGTCTTCATGCGCGGCTACGCGGGCCTGACCGACGTCACCTGGAGCGGTCAGGCCAACCGCTACACCGCCAGCCGCGACCTGGCGTTCCTCGAAGGGCTGGAGCGGTACGCCGGCACCCACCGCCGCACCGGGAGCCGGCTGCTCACCGCCTCCTACGCCGAGTTGGGCGAACGGGCGCTGGACCCGGCGGAGTGCGGGTTCTACGCCCCGCGGACCTACCGCGAGGATCCGCTGGTCTCGCCCTTCGACCCGCAGCGGCCGATCCCGTGGGTGTACGGGCATTCGCTGCGCGACGACCGGCCGGTGCTGGTCCCGGCACGGCTGGTGCACTACAGCGCGGGGCTGGCGGCCGACAATTTCGTCTTCGAGTGCTCCAACGGCTGCGCGATCGGAAGCTGTACGGAGGAGGCGCTGCTGGGCGCGCTGCTGGAACTGATCGAGCGGGACGCCTTCCTGCTCGCCTGGTACGGCGGGCTGCCGCTGACCGAGATCGACCTGGCCTCGGTACCGGGGCGGGCCGTCCGGACGATGGCCGACCGGGCCGCTCTCCAGGGGTACGAGGTGCACGCGTTCGACAACCGGATCGACCTGGCGGTGCCCGTGGTCACCGGGCTCGCGGTACGCCGGGACGGCGGGCCCGGCCTGTTCGCCTTCGGCGCGGGCGCGGCGCTCGATCCGGCGGCCGCGGTGGAGGCAGCGCTCTCCGAGGTCCTCACCTACATCCCGCACCTGCCCCGGCAGGTCGCGGAGCGCCGGGGCGAACTGGAGGCGATGGCAGGTGACTTCGGCCTGGTGCGCCACCTCAAGGACCATGCCCAGCTGTACGGGCTGCCCGCGATGGCCCCGTACGTACGGCCCTACACGGAGCCGGCGGGGATCCGGCCGATGGACGCTCTGTACCGTTCGTGGCGGAACCCGCCGGAGGGCTCGGCCGGACGGCCGGCCACCGGGGATCTCCGCGATGATCTGCTGTGCTGCGTCGGCGAGTTGACGGGCGCCGGGCACGATGTGATCGTCGTCGACCAGACCACTCCCGAGCAGCTGCGGATCGGGCTGCGCACCGTGTGCGCGGTGGTGCCCGGGCTGCTGCCGATCGACTTCGGCTGGTCGCGGCAGCGGGCCCCGTACCTGCCGCGGCTGCGGACGGCGCCGCGCCGGGCGGGGCTGCGCAGGACGGATCTGACGGAGGCGGAGATCCGGATGGTCCCGCACCCGTTCCCCTGACCCCGCCCCTTCCTCGTACGACGGTGCCCCGGCCCCCGCGCAGTGCGCGGGGGCCGGGGCACCGGTGTGCCTGCGGTCCGACCCGGGGTCAGGCGCTGCAGGAGGTCGTGCTGGTGGTGGAGGAGCAGGTCGAGGTCGAGCTGCAGCTCGTGGAACCGGCGAGCACGACCTCGCTGGCGTCCGAGTAGTCGGAGATCTCGAACGTCTCGGATTCGAGCTCGAGGATCTCGTCGGCGAGCGAGGCGAGGGGCGACTTCTCCATGATGGCTCCTTCGGTCGGTGGGCGGGGGTGTGCCGCCGCCCCTCCATCAGAGCCGGTCGCGCCGTCAGCTCACCCTCCGGACCGCTGGCACCTCTCTGACAGGAAGTGTCAGCGCCCTGACGCGTCCGCCCCGCGGGCCCTGTCCGACCATGGGTCCATGCTCTCCGCTCTGATCAGGCCGCTGACCACGCTCTACCTGGAACTGCACCGGGATCCCGAGCTGTCGGGCGAGGAGCGGCGCACGGCGGCGCGGTTCGCCGGCGCGCTCGAAGCCGAGGGGTACGCGGTGACGCGCGGCATCGGCGGGCACGGCGTCGCCGGAGTGCTGCGGGGCGGCGACGGGCCGACGGTGCTGCTGCGCGCCGAACTCGACGCCCTGCCCGTACGGGAGACGACGGGGCTGCCGTACGCGAGCGAGGGCGACGCGGCGCACGCCTGCGGGCACGACCTGCACCTGGCCGCGGCGGCCGGGGCCGCAGCCCTGCTGGCTCGGGAGCGGAGCGGCTGGCGGGGCACGCTCGTCGTGGTCGGCCAGCCCGCCGAGGAGACCCTGGAGGGGGCCCGGGCCATGCTGGCGGACGGCCTGTACGAGCGGGTCGGACGGCCCGATGCCGTGCTGGCCCAGCACGCAGCTCCGCTGCCGGCCGGGATGGTGGCGCACGGGTACGGGCCGATGACCGCCGGGAGCGTCACCTTCCGGATCGTGGTGCACGGCCGCGGCGGCCACGCCGGGGCCCCGCACCTGACCGTGGACCCGGTGGTGACGGCGGCCCACGTGGTGGCCCGGCTGCAGACGGTGGTGGCGCGCGAGGCGGCCCCCTCGGAGCAGGTGGCCGTCACCGTCGGCTCGTTCCGGGCGGGCGAGCGCGCGAACGTCGTGCCCGACCGGGCCGAGCTGGGAGTCACCGTACGGGCGGCCGGGGAGGCCGCGCTGACCCGGGCGGCGGCCGCCGTGGAGCGGATCGTCCGCGCCGAGTGCGCCGCCTCGGACTGCCCGCGGGAGCCGGAGATCGTCCGCCTCGGCTCCTCCCCCGTCACCCACCCCGATCCGGCGACGACCGCGGCCGTACGGGAGGCGCACGCGGCGGAGTTCGGCGCGGAGCGCGTGGCCATGTGGCCCCCGTCGCTGGCCACGGAGGACTTCGGGCTGTTCGGTGACGCGGGCCGGGCGCTGCACGGGGCGCGCGGGGTGCGCCTCGCGTACTGGATGCTGGGCGTGATCGGCCCGGCCGCCTGGTCGGCGGCGCCGGGTGGGACCGCGGCGGAGAAGCTGGCCGTCCTGCCGGCCAACCACGCGCCGGATTTCGCACCGGACGTGCGCACGGCGCTCCCGGCGGGCGTACGGGCGCTGCGGGCGGCGGCGCTGAACTGCCTCGGTTCGCCCCGATAGGCGGCTGTACGCCATACGCGTCGCATTCAGGCCATTTCGCACGATCCGAGAACCGCGGGCCTCGGTGGCGGCGTCGGTGGGTTCAGCTACTCGGCAACCGAGCACGGCGAAAGGTCCGAACGATGTCCAAGTCTCCGGCCAAGGCCAAGCGCACCGCTTCCCTCGCCCTCGCGGCCGCCGCCGCGACGGCCGCACTCACCCTCGCCTTCGTCACCAGCGCCTCCGCGACCGCCGGCGCGGACGCGCCGCGGGACGGCCGGGCGGCCGCCGCGGCCCCGTCCGTGTCCGGCAGCCCGGAGGGCGCCTTCTCCCGGATCGCCACCTTCTACGGTGCGTACGTCGACGCGGTCTACGACAACGACGGCACGCGCGCGAAGCAGCTGCGGGCCGCCTACCTCTCCCCGGCGCTCCAGCGCGAGCTGGCGAAGTGGGAGGAGACCAACCACGCGGACGGCGTGCTGCGCGCCCAGAACGTGCCGCTGGAGTGGAAGGTCACCCACGTGGACAGCGGGATGGGCAAGACCAACGCCACCGTCACCCTGACCTGGAGCGGGACCGACACCACCCGGCTCCACGTCCAGGCCGACCTGAAGACCCGGAAGATCCTCTCCATCACGGACTGACGGGCGCCGGACATGCGGGTGGGGGCCGCCGCCGGCGGCGCCCACCCGGTCGGGTACGCGCCGTGGTTACGCGCCGCTCGCCTTGAGCATGTCCTCGCGCTCGACGATCTTCACGCGCTCACGGCCCTCGGGCTCGCCGAGCGCCTTCTCGGCCGCGTCGAGCTTGTACCAGCCCTCCCACGTCGTGAAGCGGACGTTCCGCTCGGCCAGGAAGGCCTCGACGGCCTCCGGCGCGGGCGCGGCGGGCGTCCGCAGGCGGCCGTCCGCGTGGTCCGCGAGGAGGTTCGCGACCGTCTCGTTCGCGTCGCCCTTGGTGTGGCCGATGAGGCCGATGGGACCGCGCCGGATCCAGCCGGTGACGTACGTGGACTGCAGGTGCGCGCCGGCTTCGATCACGCGGCCGCCCTCGTCCGGGACCGTACCGCTCTCGACGTCCCACGGAAGCTTGGGCAGCTCGTCGGAGAGGTAGCCCACGGCGCGGTAGACGGACTGGACGTCCCAGTCGGTGAACCGGCCGGTGCCCTTGACGTTGCCCGTGCCGTCGAGCTCGGTGCGCTCGGTGCGCAGGCCCACGACCTTGCCGTCCTCGCCGAGGATCTCGGCGGGCGACTCGAAGAAGTGCAGGAAGAGCTTGTGGGGGCGCTCGCCGATGTCGCGGATCGCCCAGTTCTCCAGGGTCTTGGCGACCATGTCCGCCTGCTTGTTGGAGCGGCGGGTGGCGATCGAGCCCTCGTCGTAGTCGATGTCCTCGGGGTTGACGATGACCTCGATGTTGGGCGAGTGGTCGAGCTCGCGCAGCTCCATCGGGCTGAACTTCGCCTGCGCCGGGCCGCGACGGCCGAAGACGTGGACCTCGAGCGCCTTGTTGGCCTTGAGCCCCTCGTGGACGTTGGCGGGGATCTCGGTCGGCAGCAGCTCGTCGGCGGTCTTCGCGAGGATGCGCGCGACGTCGAGCGCGACGTTGCCGACGCCGAGCACGGCGACCTTCTCGGCCTCCAGCGGCCAGGTGCGCGGGACGTCGGGGTGGCCGTCGTACCAGGAGACGAAGTCGGCGGCGCCGTAGGAGCCGTCGAGTTCGACGCCCGGTATGGCGAGCGCGCGGTCGGCGGTCGCGCCGGTGGAGAAGATCACCGCGTCGTAGAACGAGTGGAGTTCGTCGAGGCTGATGTCGTTCGGGTAGTCCACGTTGCCGAACAGGCGGACCTGCGGCTTGTCGAGCACCTGGTGCAGGGCGGTGATGATGCCCTTGATCCGCGGGTGGTCGGGGGCGACGCCGTACCGGATCAGGCCGAAGGGGGCGGGCATCCGCTCGAACAGGTCGATGGAGACACCCGGCTCGACGGCCGCCTCGGACTTCAGCAGCGCGTCGGCGGCGTAGATTCCGGCGGGGCCGGCACCGACGATTGCTACCCGGAGAGGGCGAGGCATGACTGGTTCCCTTCGACCGAAAAACACTGGATCACGGGAAACCATAAACTAAGGGAACCCTAACTCAGCACCCGCCCCCCGCTTATGACCCTATAAACAGAGCTTATGACCTCCCCAAGACATCCTTGGGGGTTGCGGTCACACTGGACGCAGGAGGCACTCGGGAGGTACCGCATGGATCCGGTCGCGGCACTGGAGCGGATCGCCTACCTGCTGGAACGCGGGCAGGCGCCGACCTACCGGGTGCAGGCCTTCCGGAAGGCCGCGGCCGCCCTCGTACGGATGGGCGAGCCCGAGGTGCGGGAACGAGTCGGGGCCGGGACCCTCGAAGCGGTCAAGGGGATCGGGCCGAAAACCGCCCAGGTGGTGCGGGAGGCGGTCGGCGGGGCCGTCCCCGCTTACCTTCAGGCCCTGGAGGACGAGGTCGCCGCCCACCCCGGGGGCCCGCCGGCCGATCCCGCCGCCCTCGCGCTGCGCGCGGCCCTGCGCGGGGACTGCCATCTGCACTCCGAGTGGTCCGACGGCGGCAGCCCGATCGAGGCCATGGGCCGGGCGGCGGCCGCGCTCGGCCACGAGTGGGCCGTGCTCACGGACCACTCGCCGAGCCTGACCGTCGCCCGGGGGCTCTCGCCGGAGCGGCTGCGCGAGCAGCTGGACGTGGTGGCGGAGCTGAACGCGGCGTGGGCGCCCTTCCGGCTGCTGACCGGCATCGAGTGCGACATCCTCCTCGACGGCTCGCTGGACCAGGAACCGGAACTGCTGGAGCGGCTGGACCTCGTGGTCGGATCCGTCCATTCGAAGCTGCGGATGGAGTCGCTCGCGATGACGCGCCGGCTGCTGGCGGCGGTACGCAATCCCCTGATGGACGTCCTGGGCCACTGCACGGGACGGCTGGTGACGGGGCGCACCCGCCCCGAGTCGCGGTTCGACGCCGAGGCGGTGTTCGCCGCCTGCGCGGAGTCCGGGACCGCCGTGGAGATCAACAGCCGGCCCGAGCGGCTGGACCCGCCGCGCCGGCTCCTGCGGTCCGCCGTGGAAGCCGGGGCCCTGTTCGCGATCGACACGGACGCGCACGCTCCGGGCCAGCTGGACTGGCAGCTCACCGGGTGCGAGCGGGCCGTGGAGTGCGGGGTGCCGGCCGAACGGGTGGTGAACACCTGGCCCCGGGAGCAGCTGCTGGAGTGGACCCGGACCCGGCGGCCACCGGCGACCGCGGCCGCCTGAAGCCGCCGGCGACCGGCTACGGCTACGGCTACGGCTACGGCTACGGCTACGGCTTCAGCGCAGCCCCGCCAGGCCGGCCCCGCGGACCACCAGCAGCACGACGTCGGCGCCGGCGACCGCCATCGTCGCCAGGAAGGGGATCCGGCTCCGGCCGGCCGACCGCCCGGCCCCGAGGAGTACCGCCGCGGCCGTCGCCGCGAACAGCGCCCAGCCGTACGGCGGCACCCGCCCGGGCGGTCCGGCGACCAGGGCCGCGGCCGAGCCGAGCACGAGCAGGCCCCCCACGGCCGCCGAGCCCCGTGCGCCGATCCGGTGCGGCAGCCCCGACACCCCCGTGGCCAGGTCGTCTTCGATGTCGGGCAGCACGTTGGCGAAGTGCGCGCCCGCTCCCAGCAGGGCCGCCGCGGCCGTAAGCCACCACGGCGGCCACGGCGCTCCGGGCAGACCGAGGGTGACGAAGGCCGGAAGCAGCCCGAAGGCGAGGGCGTACGGGAGCCACGAGAGGGCGGTGCTCTTCAGCCGCAGGTTGTACGCCCAGGCGGCGACCACCCCGCACAGGTGCGCGCAGCCGGCGAGCCGTCCGCCCGCCAGCGACAGCGGAACGCAGAGCAGCAGGGCCGTGAGCGCCGCCGCCGTCACGGCGGCGGGCCGGACGGCGCCGGAGACCAGCGGTTTGTCGCGGCGGCCGGTCGCCAGGTCCCGGCGCAGGTCCACCCTGTCGTTGCACCAGCCCACCGACAGCTGGCCCGCCGCCACCGCGGCCACGGTGACCGCGGCCCCGGGGAGGCTGCGGCCCACGGCCGCGGCCAGGGCGGCGGCGAGGAGCGTCACGGCGGCGGCGGGCACCGGGTGGCAGGCCCTGAGCAGGCCGAACAGGTGGGACGCGGCGGGCCGCGGCGGGCCGGTCCCGGCCGTCACGGCGGGCGCGGGAAGGGTTTCGTCTGCGGCTTCGGCTCTGACGCGGGGCACGCGGTCACGCTATGCCGCGCCGCGCCCGGTATGCCGCATTCATCACGAAGTGTCAGTTGTTCCCTATGTTGGGCCAATGACGCGTGTCCTGGCCGTGAGCAGTGTGTTCCCGCCCCACCGCTATCGGCAGTCCGAGATCGCGACGGCGCTCGCCCGCTTCCTTCCGCCGGGGGCCGACACCGCCCTCCTCCACCGGCTGCACGCCGCGGTCGGCGTCGACTCCCGCCACCTCGCGCTCCCACTGGAACGCTACGGTCCGTCGAACGACTTCGGCGGGACGAACGCCCTCTTCCTGGAGAACGCCGAGGAGCTCGGCATCCGGGCCGTCGAGGCCGCCCTGGCCGCGGCCGGACTGGCGGCCCGCGAGGTCGACCTCGTCATGTCGACCACGGTCACCGGGCTGGCCACTCCCTCGCTGGAGGCCCGCATCGCCGGGCGGACCGGTCTGCGCCCGGACGTGAAGAGGCTGCCGCTCTTCGGCCTCGGCTGCGCGGCGGGCGCCGCCGGGCTCGGCCACCTCCACGACCATCTGACGGGCCGCCCCGATCACGCGGCCCTGCTGCTGTCCACCGAGCTGTGCTCGCTCACCCTCCAGCCCTCGGACACCTCCGTGGCGAACCTGGTGGCCGGAGCCCTCTTCGGCGACGGGGCAGGGGCCCTGCTCGCGGTGGGCCGCGGCCATCCGCTGCACGGCACGCGGCCGGGGCCCTCGGTGGTGGCCGCGCGCAGCCGCCTCTACCCCGGCACCGAGGGGCTCCTCGGCTGGGACATCGGCCACTGGGGCTTCCGGATGGTGCTGGGCCGGGAACTGCCCGCCCTGGTCCGGCTGCACGTGGCCGAGGAGGTCGAGACCTTCCTCGCCCGGCACGACCTCAAGCCGCCGGACGTCGACGCGTGGATCGTCCACCCCGGCGGACCGAAGGTCCTCGACGTGCTGGCGGACGCGCTGGGACTGCCCGACTCCGCCTTCGCGGCGAGCCGGCGCTCCCTCGCGGACGCGGGCAACCTCTCCTCGGCGTCGGTCCTGCACATCCTGAACACGATCGAGGCCTCCGGTCCGCCCGCACCGGGCTCCGTCGGTCTGATGATCGCCTTCGGGCCGGGCTTCGCCTCCGAACTCGTCCTCCTGCGCTGGTGATCCCGTGTCCGTGACATCGACCCCCTCCATGGAGCCGTACCTGCTCCTCATCGGCCTGGTCGCGCTCGAGCGGCTCGCCGAACTCGCCACGGCCCGGCGCAACACGCGCCGGAGCCTGTCCCTCGGAGCCATCGAGTACGGCCGCGGCCACTACCCCGCCATGGTCGCCCTGCACACCGCGCTGCTCCTGGGCTGCGTGGTGGAACCGCTGGTCGCCGACCGCCCGTTCCTGCCCGCGCTGGGCTGGCCCGCCCTCGCCCTCGTCGTCGCCGCCCAGGGCCTGCGCTGGTGGTGCATCGCCACTCTCGGCCCGCAGTGGAACACCCGGGTCCTGGTCGTCCCGGGACGACCGCTGGTGGCGGCCGGTCCGTACCGGCTGCTGCGCCACCCGAACTACGTCGCCGTCGTCGTGGAGGGCGCGGCGCTGCCGCTCGTCCACACCGCCTGGGTGACGGCGGCCGCCTTCACCCTGCTGAACCTCGCGCTGCTCGGCGTACGCATCCGCTGCGAGGAGGACGCCCTCGCCCATGCCGCGCCCGTCCACCGCAGCCCGGTACCGGCGGAGGGCCGGGCCCGGTGATCGACCTGCTCGTCGCGGGCGGCGGCCCCGCCGGCCTGGCCACGGCCATCCACGGAGCGCTGGCCGGGATGGAGGTCGTGGTCCTGGAGCCGCGCCCCACCCCGATCGACAAGGCCTGCGGCGAGGGACTGATGCCGGGGGCCGTACGCGGCCTGCAGGAGCTGGGCGTGACCGTGCCGGGCCGGCCCTTCCACGGGATCCGCTATCTGGACGGGGTGAGCGGCCTGCACGCGGAAGGGCGGTTCCGCACCGGGCCGGGTCTCGGCGCCCGCCGGCCCGTCCTCCAGGCCGCGCTGGCGCGGCGGGCCGAGGAGCTGGGCGTACGGGTGCTCGCGCGGCGCGTCGGCGAGGTCCGCCAGGACGCGGACCGGGTCGGTGCGGCAGGCCTGACCGCCCGCCACCTCGTGGCGGCGGACGGCCTGCACTCCCCCGTCCGGCGCGGTCTGGGCCTGGCGGCGCCGCCCGCCCCGGGCCGGCCGCCGCGCTACGGGCTGCGCCGCCACTACGCGGTGGAGCCCTGGAGCGACCTGGTCGAGGTCCACTGGTCGGCGCACTGCGAGGCGTACGTGACCCCGCTGGGGCCCGACCGGGTCGGCGTCGCGGTGCTCACCACCGAGCGCGCCCCCTTCGACGTACAGCTGGCCCGGTTCCCCCTGCTGCGCGCGCGGCTGGCCGGCTCCGCCGGCTCGGCGGTGCGCGGCGCCGGACCGCTGCGCCAGGGGGCCCGGGTACGGGTCGCGGGGCGGGTGCTGTTCGTCGGGGACGCCGCGGGGTACGTGGACGCGCTGACGGGCGAGGGGCTGACCCTGGCCGTGACGGCGGCGGGTGAACTCGTGCGCTGCGTACGGGAGGGCCGGCCGCAGGCGTACGAGCGGGCCTGGCGGGAGCTGTCGCGCAGCTACCGCACCCTGACCGCGTCCTTGCTCTGGGCGCGCCGGCAGCCCCGGCTGGCGGGGCGGATCGTTCCGTTGGCGGCGCGGCTGCCCCGGGTGTTCACGCTCGGGGTCAACCTGCTCGCGTAGCGCGTCCGGTGGCGTGGCCGCCGTGCGCGCGCATGCCACGGGGGCGGAACCGGAGCACGTGGCACCGGTCCCGCCCCCGTCGCTCGGTCAGCCGCCGGCGCCCGCCCGGGCACGCGGCGATCGGTTCCCGAGCGCCAGACCGGCCAGGACGGCGGCGGCCGCGGCACAGAACACCGCCGCGACGCCCGCCCAGGTCAGGGAGGCGCTCACCGCACCCTCCAGCGGGTCGAAGGCCGCGAGGCCGCCGACCACGTGCAGGGCGACGACGGCGAGGGCGCCCACGGCAGCGGCCCGCCATGCTCCGGCCGTGTCGCGCACCGCGATCAGCGCGCCGAGCCCGAGGCACAGCACGGTGGCGAGGAGCGGCGGGAACGCGGTCGGGGTCCCGGACGACAGCGCCGTCACGTCACTCGGCAGGTGCAGGACCCCGCAGACCAGCAGCGCCGCCGCCACGGGCCAGCGCAGCCGGTGGCGCAGCGGGCCGGAGCGGGCCGGGGCCGCCGTGGCCCGGCCGCCGTCGGGGCCGCGCCCGTGCTGTCGCCGGTACTCCGCGAGGGACTCGTACCGCTCGTCCTCGTAGGGGTCGTCGAACGGCTCTTCGGCCGGCTGCCCGGGCCGTCGGGCGCGGCGCCGGCCGTCCCTCGGCCGTGGTTCGGCCGGGCCGGCGGGGACCGCCGGCGGCCGGGCCGGGTGCACGGACGGCACGACCGGTACGGCCTGGACAGGCTCCCGCGGCGCGGCGGCCGCCGGTGACCGGTCGGTCGAGCCGGGGTGCGCGGGCGGGACGGGGTGCGCGGGCTCGGGGCCCCGGGCCGTCGGCGGGGGGTCCGAGTGCGGCACGCGGTCCTCGTCCGTCCCGAGGATGCCGGCCAGCAGGGCCACGTCCTGGACGGGGCGTCCGACGGCGGCCGCCCGCAGCGTCTGGTGGCCGTGGCCCGGGCCCTGTCCGGTCTCCTCGAGGAGGTTCACCAGTTGGGCTACTTCCTCGAGGGGCCGGCAGGTGCCGGCCGTCTCCAGCAAGGTGCGTATGGGCTCGGTCCCCGTCGGGGTCGGTGCGCTGGTGGGATCGGGGTCGTGGAGCTCGCGGGGGTCGTCGTCCTGCGTCGTCGCCGCGAGCGTGATGGGGTCGTTCATGGAAAGCTCCGTTCGCCGACGCGCGGGTCTACACATCGCACGCCGGTCAACGTGCGTCATGGGATGCGCACGCTCGGTCACCATTCAGCGGCACCGCGCGCCGCTGCGCCATACGGGGCGGGCAAACGGGGGAGCCGCCCACCCGGCGTCCGGCGGGGGCGACGGTTCGAGATGCGCCCTCGCGGCGCTGCTGGTTCGCTGAATCGGGCCTCCTTGCCCCGCACACCCGAGGAGTGATCATGAGCGCAGGCGAATCCCGCGGCCGGGTCCGGCAGTTGCGCGAGAAGGCGCAAGAGCTGAACACGGCTGCCGAACGCTCCACCGATCCGGAAGAGCGCCGAAGGCTCCAGGAGAAGGCCCGCCGGCTCCAGGAGCAGAGCGAGAAGGAAGACAAGATCGACGACCGGGGCATGGATCCCATGTAGCCCCGCGCCGGTTCCCCCGTCGGCCGGTCGCCACGCGGCACCGGCCGATGTCGCACGTCAGGTGGGACGACGTCACGCCAGGAGGCGGTGCATGAAGGCCACGGAGGTACTCGCCGATGCGTACGGGCGCATCCGCGAGGTGGTGCACGAGGTGGTCGAGGGGCTCTCGGCCGAGGAGTTGAACGCGCGGATCGACCCGGAGGCGAACTCGATCGCGTGGCTGGTGTGGCACCTGACCCGGGTGCAGGACGACCACATGGCCGACGCGTCGGGTCTGGAGCAGGTCTGGACGGCGCAGGAGTGGTTCACCCGGTTCGCGCTGCCGCTGCCCGCCGAGGCCACCGGCTACGGGCACACGGCCAAGCAGGTCGGCACGGTCCTGGTCGGGTCCGACGAGCTGCTGCTGGGGTACTTCGACGCCGTCCACGAGCGGACCACCGGCTTCGTGCGGGGGCTTTCCGCCGCCGATCTGGACCGCGTGGTCGACACGGGCTGGGACCCGCCGGTCACCTTGGGGGTACGGCTGGTCAGCATCGTCTCCGACGACCTCCAGCACGCCGGCCAGGCGGCGTACGTACGGGGCGTTCTGCGGCGCGGATAGCGTCGCCCCGGGGGTGCGCGGCCCGGGAAACGCAGAGGACAGGGGGCGACGAGGAAAGGCGGTCGATGGTGGCCCGTGCCCGCTTCGTACGACGCTGGAGCGCCGCGTGCTGCGCCCTTCTGACGCTCGCCGCCGGGGCCGCGGCGGCGCCCGCCGCGGCGGGTGCGGACCGGCCCGTCGTGGAGACCGACCGGGGGCCCCTACGGGGCACCGCGCACGGCACGTACCGGACCTTCGAGGGGATCCCGTACGCGGCGCCGCCGACCGGCCCGCTGCGCTGGCGGCTTCCGCAGCCCGCCGCCCCCTGGACGGGCGTACGCGACGCCGGGGCGCCGGGGGCGCGCTGCGTGCAGCTGCCGGCGGTGGGGCCGGGCGGGCCGAGCGGCTCCGAGGACTGCCTGTACCTGAACGTCACCACGCCGTCGACGGGCGGGAGCGGACGCCCCGTCATGGTCTGGTTCCACGGCGGCGGCTTCGTCAACGGCGCCGGCGACTCGTACCGCGCGGAGCGGCCGGCCGTCCAGGGCGGCGCCGTGGTCGTCACCGTCAACTACCGCCTCGGGATCTTCGGCCTCTTCGGGCATCCCTCGCTCGGCGGGGCCCCCGACTTCGCCATCGCCGACCAGCGGGCGGCGCTGCGCTGGGTGCGCTCCAACGCCGCCCGCTTCGGCGGCGACCCGTCCGACGTGACGCTGTTCGGCGAGTCGGCGGGCGGGCTGAGCGTCTGCGCGCACCTGACCTCACCGGGGTCGGCGGGCCTGTTCCAGCGGGCCGTCCTGCAGAGCGGATCCTGCTCGACCACGATGCCGCCCCGCTCGCTGCTGCCCTCGCAGGCCCGGTACGAACCCTTCGTGCCCGAGTCGCGCACCGTCGCGAACGGGGTCGCGGCGGCGTCCGGGCTGGGCTGCGACCGGCCGGAGCCGGCCGCCGTGCTGGAGTGCCTGCGCGGCAAGGAGGCGGCGGCGCTCGCGACCCCGGAGCTGATGATGCGGTTCTCGCTCGTCTCCTACGGCGACGGCAACGGGGTGCTGCCCGAGGAGCCCCGGCGGGCCCTGGAGGGCGGCCGCTTCCACCGGGTGCCCGTGATCGAGGGCGTCAACCGGGACGAGATGCGGATCTTCCTGGCGCAGGGCCTGGGTGCGTTCCCCATCCCCGACGCGGCCGCCTACCGGGCCCGGGTGGAGCAGTCCTTCGGCGCCGACGCCGTGCCGGCCGTCGAGGCGCAGTACCCGGTGGCCGCGTACCCGACCCCGGCACTGGCCTGGGCCGCCGTACTGTCCGACGCCTCGTTCATCTGCCCGGCGCTGCGGGACGGCCGGGCCATGGCCCGCCACGTGCCGGTGTACGCGTACCGGTTCAGCGACCGGGACGCGCCGAACTTCACCGGCCTGCCGGAGGTGCCGGGCTTCCCGTACGGGGCCTCGCACGGACTCGAACTGCCCTACCTGTTCACGATGGATGCCGCCCTGACCGCCGCGCAGCGCGCGCTGTCGCGGCGGATGACGGCCGACTGGACGGAGTTCGCCCGCACGGGCAGGCCGCCGGCGTGGCCGCGGTTCGATTCGGCGGAGCCGGTACTGTCCCTGGCGCCGGGCCCGGGCGGGATCCACCCGGTGGACGGCCCGGCGGAGCACCACTGCGCGTTGTGGGACGCCCGGTGGCCGTGAGCGAGCCTCACCACGTCGAGGTGGCGATGACCTCCCCGTCGCCCGTGCGGACGGACACGGTGCCGTGGTCCTGGTACACCTGCCGCCGCCAGGACACGAACACGTCCGCCACCCGACGGCCGTCCTCGGCCAGGCCCTTGCCCACGGCCCGGGTCGTGAAGGTCACGAGCGCCTCCCCGGCGTCCCGTCCCTTGCGCACGCGGGCCTGTGCGACGGCCCGCTCGGGGAGGAACTGATCCGCCTTGGTGCGCCGCTGGGCGTAGTAGGCGTTGAAGTCCCGCGTCATGTCGAACCACCCCGCCCCACCGCAGGGCCCGGCACCGTTGGTGATGTCCCCGTCGGTGGGCGGACCCGCGTACCCGCCGCTCTCCTCATCGGTCGGCGGACCCGCGTACCCGCCGGTCTCCTCATCGGTCGGCGGACCGGCGTAACTACCCGTCTCCTGATCGGTGGGCGGACCCGCGTACCCGCCAGTCTCCTCATCGGTCGGCGGACCGGCGTACCCGCCGCCCGTCTGCTCTTCCGTCGGCGGATCGGGCGTGCCCGTACCGCTGCCGCCCGTGGTCCGGTCGAGACCGCAGGTCTCGTTCACCGGTGCGGCCGGCGCGGCGACCTCGCCACCGGCGTGCCGCGTACCGCAGGCCGCCAGCACGGCGCACATGAACCCCACCGCCGCCGCTCTCCCGGCGGCCCTGGACACGGCTGCCCTCGTCATCGTCATGGTCATCCCCCTTGCCCACGAAGAGGGGATCCCACCGCCCCCGGTTCCACCCCACGGGCTACGGTGCCGCCATGACCGGACCAGTCCTGCGCCCCCTCCTCTTCCTCGACGTCGACGGACCGCTCATCCCGTTCGGGGCCGGCGCCCACGAGCTGCCGGGCGGCTACCCCGCGTACGGGACGGGCCACGACGCGAACCCCCTCCTCGCCAGGCTCGATCCCGCCCTCGGCCCCCGCCTCCTGGCGCTGCCGTGCGAGCTGGTCTGGGCCACGACCTGGATGGCCGACGCGAACGCGTGGGTGGCACCGCGGATCCGTCTGCCGGACCTGCCGATGGTGTCCTGGCCGGACCCGTCCGAGGAGGAGGACCACGGTCGCACCCACTGGAAGACGCCCGCCCTGGCCGCCTACGCCGCCGGACGGCCGTTCGCCTGGGTCGACGACGAGATCACCCCCGCCGACCGCACCTGGGTCCGCGCGCACCACCCGGCCCCGGCGCTGCTCCACCGCGTGGACCCCCGCTTCGGCCTCGGCCCGGCAGACTTCGCCACGCTGGCCGCATGGCTGCGCCGCCACGCACTCCCCCGGGAGGTCACCGCATGACGCCCGTCCCTCCCCTGCCCGCGCACGCCGGACGGCACGACACGGGCACGGGTTCCGCCCGGCCCGGCACGCCTCCCGCGGAGCCGTCCCCGCCCTGACGGCCGGGCCCGCCGCGCCGCGGCGGGCGCCGCGCCGCGGGATCGGCAACGGTCAGAGGGGGATGCTCCGGCTCCAGGACCAGGACGCGGCCACCAGGGAGCGTTCCGCCGCCGCCAGGTGGGTGGAAGCGGCCAGCCAGGCGTGCGCGTAGGCGGCGGGTGAGGGATCCGTCAGGCGGCCGAAGGGGTCGCGCGGGCGCCGGTCCGCCTCGGCGGCGAGGGCCGTGGCGAGTTCCGCCGCCGCGGTGAAGCCCGCCCGGCGCAGGGGACCGTACGCGGCCGCCGGCCCGGTGGTGCGGGCCGCCTCCGCGACGGCGCGGCGGCCGCCCGCGACCCCGCTCTCGAGCAGTCGGCGCACCCGCCACAGCGGTGAGTCGGCCAGGACGTCCGGCCCCGCGTCGGCGGCCGGCGCGCCGGCGTCGGCCGCACCGGGCGGGAAGTGGCCGCCCTGGAGCACGTCGTATCCGAGGTCGGCGCGGCCCAGCCACTCCTCGGGCAGGCGCAGCGTGTACTGCGCACCCGGGACCGGCCCGACGGCCAGCGGACGCAGGGTCGCCGCGCGGTCCAGGTCGGGGCGGCCCAGGACGCGGAGCAGCAGCCCCGGGTGGGCGGCGATACGGCGCAGGTTGGCCGTGTGCGGCAGCTCCGGATGGGGGTGGGCGGCGCGCAGCCGCAGCAGGGGCGCGTCCTCGCGTACCTCGCGGACCAGGAGGTCCTCCCCCGCCGCGCCGACGACCACGACCTCGCAGCCGAGCAGGGCGGGCTCCGCCGCGTCCGGGTCGCCGTCCCGCTCGGCGAGCCGGGCGGCCACCGCCTCGGCCGCCGGTCGGGCGAAGAGCGCGGCGACCGGCTCCTCGGTCCACGGGACACCGCGCAGCGGGGTCGCCTGGACCCCGCGTCCGGCGCCGAGGCGGCCGTCGGCGGAGACGGTGGCCCCGGCGATGCGAAGTCCCCCGCGCGCGAGCCCGGCGTGGTCGAGTGCGGCTCCGCCGAGCGCCACGGAGGCGGATCCGGCTCCGCGGGCGCGGGCCAGGCCGCCGGGGCGGACGTCGGAGACGGAGTAGCGGGAGCCGTCGGCGGCGAGCAGGTGGGTGACCACTCCCCCGTACCCGGTGGCCGAGAGGACCGGCTCCCGGCACAGCCCGTACACCCGCAGGCCGCCGCCGGGCCGGTAGGCGCGGCGGGCGGTGCCGGTGAGCGCGGGGCCGGCCGCACCGGAGGCCAGCAGTGCGGCGGTGTGCAGGAGTTCGCGGAAGGCTGCGGTGAGGTCGGCGAGCCGGTGGCCGCCGCTGCGCTCCCGGGCGGCGCGCAGGCCCCGTACGACCCGCAGGGTGGCGGCCTCGGCGCGGGGCAGTCCGGCGAGGCGTGCGGTGTGGGCCGCCCGCAGCAGCTCGGCCTGGACCACCGCGCCGCCGGCCGTGACCCCGGCGGCGAGCGCCTCCGCGGCGGCCCGCCAGAGCGCGGCGGCAGCGGCGTGCTGGGCGGCGGTGAGCACCTCGGGGGCGGGCTCGGATCCGCGATCGGGCTCGGCCCCGGGCACGGCCCCCGCCCCGGGCGCGGAACCGGGCGCGGAACCGGAACCGGGCGCGGGCCCTGCCTTGGGCGCGGGTACGGCATCGGACCCGCCCGCCGCCGCGCCCGCGCGACCGGCATCGGGCCCGGGGCCGGACTCGGCCCCGGCACCGGGCCCCGAACCGGGCTCCGGATGCGGTTCGGGCCGCGGCAGTCGGTCCGGGTCGGCCAGCGGGGCCGCGCCCAGGGCCGCCGCGCGGTGCAGGCAGCGCGGTGCCAGCAGGCAGGTGCAGGTGGCCTGGCCGGCTGCCGTGACCGCACCCTCCGGGCCCGGCCGCAGGGTGACGAGCGCGTCCTCGCCGAAGCGGATGGTCACACCCCCGTCGTCCCCGCGGACCGCGCCCGCGGCGCAGCCCTCGATCGCGGCGTCGAGCTTCTTGCGCAGCCGGGCCGTGAGGTTCTCGACGGCCTCGGCGAGGACCTCGGGGGCCACGGGGGGCAGCAGACCTGTGTTCAACTCGGCACTCGACTCACTGCTCGGCTCACTGCTCAACGGGATTCTCCACGGAGGCGGTCGCCCACCCAGCGGGCGAGGGCGAGCGGACTGAGGGCGGCCACCGGCATGCCGGCCGCGACGAGCTGCCGGGCGACCGGGACCGAGTACCGGGGCGCGCCCGCGTCGTCGAGCGCGGCGCAGCCCAGCAGGTGGGCGCCGGACGCGGCCAGCGCGCGGACCTC
The DNA here is from genome assembly GCF_042896985.1 of Streptomyces sp. NPDC001194. Classification (NCBI taxonomy): domain Bacteria; kingdom Bacillati; phylum Actinomycetota; class Actinomycetes; order Kitasatosporales; family Streptomycetaceae; genus Streptomyces; species Streptomyces sp. NPDC001194. The sequence continues at coordinate 154,979 of NZ_JBIAXU010000020.1, forward strand.
CCCGAGGAGGCCGCCGATCGGCGCGCCCTCCTCGAAGTCGCTGACCACGACGACGAGCGTGCGGCTCGGCACGGTCATCAGCGAGCGCGCGTGAGCGAGACCCGCCGCGATGTGCGTACCGCCGCCGACACGGACCTCCAGCAACAGCGACAGCGGGTCCTCGACCCGGTCGGTCAGGTCCACCACCTGGGTGGAGAAGGCCAGGAAGTGGGTGGACAGGGTCGGCACACCGCCGAGGACGGCGGCGGTCAGGGCCGACCAGATGACCGAGGCCTCCATCGATCCGGAGACGTCGACGACGAGGATCAGCCGCCAGTCCGCCTCGCGGCTGACCCGGGTGCTGAACACGGGCCGTTCCGGGACGACGACCACGCGGCCGTCCCCGAGGCGGCGGGTGTGCGCGAGGTTGGCGCGCAGGGTCCGCGCCAGGTCGAGCCTGCCGCCGGGGCGGCGGGTGGGACGCGGGGTGGCGAGACCGGAGAGCGCCGGTCGCATCCGGGTGGCGAGCTCCTTGGCGAGCTCGTCGACCAGCCGCCTGACCAGGGGCCGCAGCCGGGCGAGTCGGGCCTCCGGCATACCGCCGGCCAGCGAGAGCACGGAGCTGAGGAGTTCCACCGAGGGGCGGACCGCCGCCGGGTCGAGCTGGCTCAGCACGTCGGCGCGGCCCGAGTCGGCCGCGTCGGCGAGCACCTCCTCGCGCACGTCGGCCCCGAAGAGCGCCTCGAGCTCCTGCGACCATTCGCGGGCCGTGGGGAACGAGGCTTCCCGACCGCCACCGCCGCCACTGCCCCGGCCGCCCTCGAGGTCGGCGGAGCCTTCGCCGCGGCCGTTGCCGTACAGCTCGTCGAGGGCGTGCGCGTAGCGCCGGGCGCCGGCGGGGAGGCGGTCGCGCTGGCGGCCGAGCAGCAGGCGCCAGCGGTCGGCGGGGGCGAGGCGCCGGTCGCCCTGGCGCACGGATTCGGGTACGGACACCGCGGACGGTGCGGGTGCCTGCGGCGACGCGCCGACCCCCGGAGCCGGAGCGTCGCCGACCGGCAGCCCCTCCAGGGCCTTGAGCGCGGCGGCGCCGGCGGCGTCCGCGGCGGCCCACAGGGCGAGCAGCGGGGGCGGGGCGTCGAGGGACAGGTCGAGGCGGTCGCCGAGGCGCTCGGTGACGGTCTCCAGCAACCGGTCGCGGGCGGCCGGTGCGAGTACGTCGAAGCCGCCGCGCAGGGCCGGGAGCCGCTCCAGGAACTCCTGGTCGGTGAGGCCGTCGACACGGTCCAGGACCGGGGTGAGGGCGGCGGAGGAGGACTGGAGCAGGGGTCCGGCGGCGGCCAGGACGCCGCCGAGGCGGCGGGCGAGGGAGCGCCGGGCGTCGGGGGTGGCGGCGCCGTCGATCCACCCGGCGGCCCGGTCGCCGAGGCCGGCGGCCGGGTCGAGGTCGAGCAGCACCCGTACCGCCAGCGCGGCGCCCTGCATCAACGGCGACGCGGTGGCGGCGAGTTCCTCGAGGGCTGCGTCCATCCGCAGGCCCAGGTGGAGGGTGGCGGCCCGGTCGGCGAGGGCCACGAGGGCGCGCGCGTCGGCGGGTTCCTCGCTGCCGGCCAGGCCGGGCAGCGACCGTACGGCGGCTTCGAGCAGCGGGGCGGTGAGCGCGGCCGCGGCGGCGCGGGAGCCGTCGGAGGTACCGGGGAAGTGCCCGCGGGAGAGACCCTCCAAGAGGTCCAGCGACTCCAGGAGTTCGGGCAGGGCCGCGGTCTGCGGGAGGATCCCGGCGGCCTCGTCCAGCCGTGCGGAGACCAGCTCGGGCAGATCGCACCGCGCGGCGGCGGCCAGGCCGGTCAGGACCTGGGCCGGGGTCGGGCCGCCCTCCGCCGCGGCCCGCCGGGCGGTCTCGCGCAGTGTCCCGGCGGCGGCCTGGGCGGCGGTGACCCCGCGGACGCCGGCCAGGTCGAGGCGGGCCGGGACGGAGGGCGTCCAGGTCAGTCGCCACTTGGTGCCGAGTGCCGTGCCGTCGCCGGTGCCGGCCACGTCGAGGGGCTCCCCGTACGCGGCCCCGCAGACGGCCAGCCGCCGGAGCAGGACCTCGCGGCGGCCGTCGAGCGGGGAGCGGAGCGGATCGAGGCGGACCTCGCGGGGGGCGGGGTCCTCGGGGCCGGGCAGGCGCAGCTCCGCCAGCTCGGCCTCGACGGAGGGGCCGAGGCCCGAGCGCGGGGCGTGCGGGGTGATCCGGCCGCGGCCGGAGCCGATGAGCACGGCTTCCAGGGCGCGGGCCAGCGCCCGGCCCCGGCCGAGGAGTTCGCCCTGGCCGAGCACGGTGGTGACGGCTTCGAGGAGCTCGCCCCGGCCGGGCGCGGGAAGCCCGCGCAGGACGGCCAGATCGCAGGCGAGCCGCAGCGTCTCGGCGGCCTCGCCGGTCCCGGCGGTGTGCCCGGCGCGGCGCAGCTCCCGGCAGATGCCGGTGACGGCGACGGAGGCGGCTTCGCGCACCGCGCCGGCGTCGCCACCGGCCTGGAGCACGGCCTGCTGCCACAGCGGATCCCGGATCCCGGCGGGGTAGCCGGAGCGGGAGTCCAGCAGGTCGAAGGAGTAGGGGACGAGGGAGGTCACGGCCCCGCCGCCGTCGCCCGCTCCCCCCGTGCCGGCGGCCGCGGTGAGGGCCTGCACGGCGGCTGCCGGCGCCCCTGCGTCCGCCGGATCAGGACCCGAGGCCGCGCCGGCGGCCACGGCGCCCGGGGCCGGCGCGGACGCGTCCGGGCGGAGCAGGGCCGGGGCGTGGAAGGCGCCGATGAGCGCGGCGACCCTTCGGCCGTCGGCCGCGGCGGCGCCGATGACACCGCGCATGTGGGCCTCGCGGGCCAGGTCGGTCGCGGGGACGGGGCCGTCCTGGCGCAGGGCCCAGCCCACGCCGAGGGCGGCCCGCCGCACGGCTTCCGGGGCGCAGCCGGGGGCCAGTACCTCCACGGCCCGGTCCCACAGGTCGTCGCCGTCGCGCCCGGTGCCGGAGGCGGCCAGCGCCTGCGCGTACGAACGGTGGCCCGGCGGCGCCGGGTCGCCGGCCCGGGCGGCGGTCCAGCCCGGGTCGGTCAGCGGGAGGTCGCAGCAGCGGACCTCCGCCCCGCGCGCCCGCGCCCAGCGGATGGCGGCCAGCTCCGGGGAGAAGTCCGCGAACGGGTAGAACGCGAGCCCGCCCTCCCGGCCCGTGCCCGCCAGGGCGACGGGGGCGACGGTCTCGGGGTCCGCCAAGTGGTCCAGCCACGGCTGGAAGTCGGCCGGCAGCTCGACGCACACGACCTCCGCCCGCGCGGCGTCCAGCAGCGCGGGCACCACCGCCGCCAGCGCGGGGCTGTGGTGCCGTACGCCCAGCAGGTACGGCGCCGTCGACGCGGCGAGCGCGTCCACGGCCGTCCGCGGATCGGCTCCCGGCAGCGGGGCGGCGGGCGCGGTGGGCCCGGTGCGGTCGTCAGGGGCCTTCATCGGAGGTTCCCGCGCAGGTCCCACAGACGGCGCCACATCGCCGAGCCGTCTTCGGCGCGGCGGCGGACCGGGCCGTCCCAGTAGCCCAGCAGGCGGCCGTGGTCGGCCGGGTCGTCCTTGCGGACCACGCCCAGCAGGTGTCCGGGCAGCAGGTCCAGTACGTCGCCGGCCGGCAGGTACGCCGCGGCCACGCCCAGCGAGGCCGCCACCTGGACCGCTTCGGCGGTGGACATGACCGTACCGGGCCGCTCCACGTCCCAGCCCTCGGCCGAGCGCCCCGACCGCAGGTCCCGGAAGACCGTGACCAGCGCGTCGAGCACGGAGTCGTCCACGGCGAACGCCGCGCCCGCCCGCTGCACGGCCGCCACCGCCTGGCGGCGGATCAGCGTGGCCTCGGCGTCCGCGTCCGCGATCGGGGCCACCGTCTCGAAGTTGAAGCGCCGCTTGAGGGCGGCGGACATCTCGGAGACCCCGCGGTCGCGCAGGTTGGCGGTGGCGATGACCGTGAATCCGGGGGCGGCGCAGACCACCGCGTCCTCGGTGGCGGTCAGTTCGGGCACGCTCACCCGCCGGTCGGACAGGATCGACACGAGCGCGTCCTGCACCTCGGGCAGGCAGCGGGTGATCTCCTCGACCCGGACCACCCGTCCCGTCCGCATGGCGGAGAGCACCGGGGAGTCGACGAGCGCCTGGGAGGTCGGGCCCTGGGCGAGCAGCAGGGCGTAGTTCCAGCCGTACCGGAAGGCGTCCTCGGTCGTACCGGCCGTGCCCTGCACGGTGAGCGCGCTGGTGCCGCAGACGGCTGCCGCCAGCAGCTCGGACAGCATCGACTTCGCGGTGCCGGGCTCGCCGGTGAGCAGCAGGCCGCGTTCCCCGGCGAGGGTGACGACGCAGCGCTCGACCAGGGCGCGTTCGCCGACGAACTTCGGGGGGATCACCAGCTTGGCCGGGAGTCCGGCGGGGCGGCGGCCGGCGAGGGCCAGCTCCGCGCCCTCGCTGCCGCACACGAAGGTGACCACGGCGCGCGGGGTGAGCGCCCAGCCGGGCGGGCGGGGACCGGTGTCCTGGGCCGCGAGGAAGGCGAGTTCGGCGGCGTACCGCTCCTCGGCGGGCAGCGATTGCCGGGCGGGGCTCTGAACGGATGTGTCGGTCAGGGTCATGACGTGGTGTTTCCTTCGCGAGATGTGGGCGTACGGGGTGGCGGGCGGCGGGGCGGCGCCCCCCCCCCGGGGGGGGGGGGGCCCCCCCCCCCCGGCGGCGGGGGGGGGGGGGGGGGGGGGCGGGGCGCGGTTGCATAAGGGCCCCGGACCCCCGGTACGCCCCCAACCCGGCCCC